>JANRIO010000060.1:0-2643 GCA_033764875.1 Hyphomicrobiaceae bacterium
GACATCTTCTGCCGCGCACTGGAGCTCGCGTGTGTCTTCAAGAATGACCACGCGCTCGCCAAGCTGAGCGATCTCATGGAGGAGCGCATTGGCGAGCGTCGTCTTGCCCGAGCCTGTACCGCCCGCGACCATGATGTTGGCATGGCTGCGGATCGCGCGTCGAAGCGTGGCGGCCTGTTCTGGGGTGATGACGCCCGAGGCTTCATAGTCATTGAGCGTGAACACCCGACCCGCCGGCTTGCGGATCGCAAAGCAGGGCGCGCGCGACACCGGCGGCAGGACGCCCTCAAACCGCTCACCACGGGGCGGAAGTTCCGCCGACACGATCGGCGTGGCGCGATTGACCTCGGCGCCGGTCAGCGTGGCGACCAGACGAATGACGCGCTCGGCCTCTGAGGCTTCAAGCCGGTGCGGTGTTGCGATCCGTCCCCTGCCGGCCTGCTCAAGCCAGAGCCGGCCATCCGGGTTGGCGATGACCTCGATGGTGTCAGGCGCCTCCAGCATGGCGGCGACCTCGGCCCCAAGCGCCGTGGTCAGCATCGCCAATCCACGTGAAGGATCATGACCACGCGAGGCATCCGGTTGAGGAAGGGCGGTGCTCATTCTGCCGGCTCCATTCGAGAGGAGCTGGCCTGGTGCGCTGTTTCGCGATCGAACAGCGTCTCGCGCCAGGTGGAGCGGCCTGCGCCGAGTTTTGCAGCAATGACCGAGAGCAGGTTGCGCAGCCGCTCGGCGCCGCGCGCATTGACGGTATCACGCTCGCTCGCCGGAATGTCGGGCACCACGCCGAGGAAGAACCGCGCGCTGTGCGCCAGAAACTCGAACTGCCGGTCCTGGGCCCTCTCGATGACGCCAAGCCGACACGCAAGGACATCAAGCCGGGCGATGAGGACCGCATGCTCGGCCTCATGCCCTGTACGTGTGAAGCAGTGCGCAATCGCTTCATCGATCAGATCGGACTGGCTGCGGTTCTCGACCGTGGCGAGCCGCTTCAGCGTGTCGGCGACATCAGGGCTTACGTAGACAGAGAGCTTTGTGCGGGCCATGTGCGTGCCTCAGCGTTCGGATTTGCGAGGAGGGGGGGCGCCGCCGAGATCGTCATCGATGCCGAACTGCAGCCGGACCGGATCGCTCTCGTCGATGGCAGGTGTCGTTGGAACAGCCGGTGGCGTCGGCGACGCTGTGCGGGCCGTCATCGGTCCTTCAGCATCGTGGCTGGCGCCGAACTCAAACGCGCGTTGATGAGAAGCCGCCGCCTTTGAGCTCTGCGGACGCGACGCCCGGGGCGGTGACGATTGAGAAGGTCTGGCTGAAGCGCGGGTTCCTGTCGCCGGCTTCTGAGAGTTTTGCGCCTGAGCCGGCAGTGGAGCTGCAACCAGCCCGTCCCAGCAGGTCGGGATGCCAGGGCCGCGGATCGGCGCGACTTGCGCGGCCGGCCGCAGCCGCGCCTTGAAGATCGGCTCGGCGAAATAGCGTAACTTTTTCGCGCGGATGGGGGGTGCGCCACCGGAGAGGATCAGCGCATCGGCCGGCGGCAGCTGCATCACCTCGCCCGGCGTCAGCAGGGGCCGCGGCACTTCCTGACGCGAGACCATGGTGTGACCGAGCCAGGGGGCCATGCGCGAGCCGGCATAGTTCATCTGGGCGCGGACTTCGGTGGTGACGCCCAGCATCTCGGAGATGCGGCGCGCCGTGCGTTCGTCATTGCAGGCGAAGGCGACGCGCACATGCGCATTCTCGAGAATGGAGGAATTCGGCCCATAGATCTGGACGATCTGGTTCAGCGACTGGGCGATCAGGCAGGCCTTGATCCTGTAGCCGCGGATATAGGCGAGGGCGTGCTCGAAGAAGTCGAGCCTTCCGAGCTGTGGGAACTCATCGAGCATCAGGAGGACGCGCCGGCCGTTGGGGTTTTCCGAGGCGACCTCGGTCAGGCGCTTCAGGATCTGGTTGATCATCAACCGCAACAGCGCCTTGAGGCGGGACATCTCTTCAGGTGGAACAACCAGATAAAGCGAGATGGGTCGCTCGCCGTTGATCAGCTCCTCAATCGTGAAATCCGACGCCTCGGTCGCGCGGGCAAGGAGCGGGTCACGATAGAGCCCAAGACATCCAAGCGCCGTCGAGACAACGCCCGAGCGCTCGGCTTCGGCCATGTCCAGGAGCTGGCGCGCTCCGGATGCAATAACGGGGTGAGGGGCCCCATCCTTGATCGGGCGATGCAGCATATCGTCGAACAGGTCGAGTACAGGACGCGCGGGGTCGGCCAGCAGCTGCCCGACGCGCGCCAGCGACTTCTCCTGCTCGGCATAGAGCGTCCAGAGGATGACCGTGACCAGGAGCTCGAACGCACGCAGCTGCCAGTGACTGCGTGCCCCGAGCGTGCCATCGGGATCAACCAGCATGTCGGCCAGGACCTGCGCATCGCGCACCTCAGCATCGCCGCGGCGGATCTGCGTCAGCGGGTTGTAGCGATGGGTGTCCGCCCGGGTCGGCGCAAACCGGTAGACGGGGCCAAAGGCTGCGCGGAGGCCTGACGTGACGGCCCAGGCCTCGCCCTTGAGATCGAGCGCCAGAAAGGAATGTCGCCAGACAAGGCCTGTCGGCAGTGAAATCCCGACGCTCTTGCCGGTGTTGGTCGGG
>JANRIO010000069.1:0-16701 GCA_033764875.1 Hyphomicrobiaceae bacterium
GCTCGATCTCGACGTGACGTGGATGCCCGCCTGCGCGGGCATGACGGACGAGATGGGGCGTCCGCTTGCCAATTCCTCAACGTCATGCCCGCGGAGGCGGGCATCCAGATACGCTTGCCCTTGATCGCGTCGGGTTGGAAAAGCTGAACCGGACAGCCGTGGGTTTGTCCCAACCATCCAGCCAACCTCTTGCTGCGACGCTGGCGGAGGCTGGATCCTCGCGACAAGCCCGAGGATTGGTAGGCCTGAGCCGACGCGATTGGCGTCGCAGGGAACGCCTTCGTCATAAGCTTATCAGATCTTCATCTTGGACGCGGTCGCGCGCCTGAGGCTTGCTGGGCCGGCAGCGCCGGCAGGGGCGCGCGCCGCCACGCAGCCGTCGGAGCAACTTGTATTGGACAAGTTGCGCAAGGCGCTCCGGCGGCCGTGCTCAAACCCCAGCCAATGCGCTCGCACAAGTTGCAGGCATTGCAGGCAGCGGCGTCCCGGCCGCTCCTTGGAATCGTTCAAAACTTGCTGCGATTCCCGCAACTTGCGCCGCCTACGGAGATCCGCGGCCGATGGCTGGCACGGCTGTTGCGCTGATCTGACGCGGAAAAGAGGCAAGAGCCGGAGCCAGATATGCGACGCGAGACTAGGCATTTTCTCCCTGTAGCGGTGGCAGCGTTCCTCGCGGCCTCCGCGGCGAGCCAGGCCCAGACCATCAACATCGGCATCGGCACGCAGGATACGACGACCAATACCGTCAACGTCGGCGCCGTCATCCGCGAGCTCAAGCTGCTCGACAAGCATCTGCCCAAGACCGGCAAGTACGAGAAGGCCGAGTACAAGTTCGACTGGCAGAACTTCACCTCGGGCCCGCCGGTCACCAACGGCATGATGGCCAACAAGCTGCACTTCGGCGCCATGGGCGACTATCCGCTGGTGGTCAACGGCTTCACCTTCCAGTCCAACCCCGAGAGCAAGAGCCAGCTCATCGCCGTCTCCGCCTACAACATCTTCGGCTCTGGCAACGGCCTGATGGTGCACAAGGACAGCGCCTTCTTCTCCATCGACGACCTGAAGGGCAAGGTGGTGAGCGTGCCGTTCGGCTCCGCCGCCCACGGCATGCTGCTGAAGGCGTTCCAGGACCGCAAATGGGGTCCCGACGTCATCAAGCTCGTGAGCCAGACCCCCGAGGTCGGCGCCACCAACCTGCAGGAGAAGAAGATCGACGGTCACGCCAACTTCGTGCCGTTCGCCGAGCTCTTTCCCCATCGCGGCTTCGCCCGCAAGATCTTCGACGGCGTGGAGACCAATGCGCCGACCTGGCACGGCGTCGTCGTGCGCACGGATTTCGCCGAGAAGTATCCCGAGGTCGTGGTCGGCTTCCTGAAGGCCACCATCGAGGCGACCAACTGGATCAAGAAGGATCCCAAGCTCGCCTCCGAGAAGATCGCGGAGTGGACCGGCATCGACAAGTCGGTGGTCTACATCTTCCTCGGTCCCTCGGGCATCATGACCATGGACCCCACCATCAAGCCGCAGCTCGTGGCCGATGCCGTGGAGGACGCCAAGGTCCTGCAGAACCTCGGCCGCATGAAGGAGTTCGACGTCAAGGCCTGGGTCAACGACAGCTACATCCGTAAGGCCTACGCGGAGCTGGGCCTCGACTACGAGAAGGCCACGGAGAGCCTCGAGAACTACGAGGTCTCCGGCACCGATCCGTTCTGCAACAAGCCCGTCACCGAGCCGAGGAAGTCCGGCCAGCTTTGGACCGAGGAGGGCGGCATCACGGCCCACGCCAGCACGGCCTGCACGCTGGGGGCCCTCAACGCCGCGAGCAAGGCCGGCAAGAAGGTGACCAAGGCCTACGTCTTCGACAGCGTGCGGCAGATCCAGCTGTTCGCGGACCAGGCCTACTTCGTCCTCTCGAAGGACGCCGCCGGCCAGCAGGTGACGCCGTTCATGCTGAAGACCGAGGCCGAGGCGGCGGCCGCCAAGGTCAACGGCCGGGTTGGCGATCTCGCCGCAGCCGTGCAGTTCGTGTCCTCGGGGTCCTGACGCATGAACCTTGCCGAACGCGCAATCGAGCCTGCGCCGCCGCCCGCGGCGCAGGCGGAGGCAGCGCCGCTCGCTCCCGCCGGGCCGCCCGCTCGCCATCCTCCGCGAGAGCAGCCGGCGCCCAAGCCCTGGCTGCAGCGCAACCTGCCGCAGGTCCGCGCGCTTGCCTTGGCCGTGCTGTCGCTTCTCCTCTTCGCCGCGCTCTGGCACGTGCTGACCGAGAACCGCGTCAGCTTCCACGTGCGCTTCATCAACGTGCCGTCGCCCAAGCAGGTCCTCGAGAAGGCGGAGGCTGCCTTCAAGTCCGCGGCGTTCTTCGAGCACGCCCGCATCAGCTGCCGGCGCATCGGCCTCGGGTTCATCATCGCGGCCGTGATCGCCATTCCGGCCGGTCTGCTGATGGGACGTTACCGGCTGGTCCGCGAGCTCGTCGCCCCGATCGTCGAGGTGATCCGCCCGATTCCGGCCATCGCCTGGGTGCCGATGTCCATCATGCTCTGGCCCTCCAACGAGGAGAGCATCGTGTTCATCACCTTCCTCGGCTCGTTTTTCCCCATCCTGCTCAACACCATCGCCGGAATGAGCGCGGTCGATCCCGTCCTCGTGCGCGCCGCCCAGAGCCTCGGCGCCAGCGAGCGCCAGATCTTCCGCAAGGTCTACTTCCCCGCCTGCCTGCCCTCGATCTTCACGGGGCTCGCCATCGGCATGGGCGTGGCGTGGGTCTCGCTGATCGCGGCGGAGATGATCTCCGGCCAGTTCGGCATCGGCTATTTCACCTGGGAGGCCTACTCCCTGGTGCAGTACGCCGACATCGCGCTCGGCATGATCACCATCGGGGTCCTGGGTCTGCTGTCGAGCCTTCTCATTCGCCTCCTCGGCAGCCTTCTGATGCCCTGGCGGAGCTGAAAGGTCGCCCCATGCTCAACCTCGTCTCGCCCCGTTCGCCCACCGGTCCCTCTCCGCGGAGCTATCGCAACGACCAGGGCCGCATCGAGATCGACAACGTCGGCATCGTGTTCGACGGCGACCGTGGCGTGCATACCGCCGTCGAGAGCACCTCGATCACCATCGAGCCGGGGCAGTTCGTCTGCATCCTGGGCCCTTCCGGGTGTGGCAAGTCCACGCTTCTGAACTCGGTCGCCGGCTACGTCGCCCCCACGACCGGCGAGATCCGCGTCGACGGCGAGCCGGTGCGGGGCCCGGGCCCCGATCGCGGCATGGTCTTCCAGCAGTACTCCCTGTTTCCCTGGATGACCGTGCGCGAGAACGTGGCCTTCGGCCCGCGCATCAGCCGCCGCGGCGCGCCGACGCCGGAGGCGATCGCCGACACCTTCATCGAGATGGTCGGGCTCACGCGCTTTGCCAAGCGCTATCCGCGCGAGCTCTCGGGCGGCATGCAGCAGCGCGTCGGCATCGCCCGCGCGCTCGCCAACTACCCGCGCGTGCTGCTGATGGACGAGCCGTTCGGCGCCCTCGACAGCCAGACCCGCGCCATGATGTCGGAAAACCTTCTCAAGATCTGGGCCGAGTTCGGCATCACCGTCCTCTTCGTCACGCACGATATCGACGAGGCCATCTTCCTCGGCGACCGCGTGCTGGTGATGAGCGCCAGCCCCGGTCGCGTCATCGCCGACATCAAGATCGACCTGCCGCGTCCGCGCGACAGCGACCTGACCGTCGACGAGGGGTTCATCCGCTACAAGCGGCTTTTCCACGCGCAGATCCGCCAGGAGAGCCTCAAGGCCTTCGAGCAGCAGAACCGGTGACCGGAGGAAGAGCCATGCACGGCGTCATAGGACAGGCCCGCCTCGCACAGGCGCACGACGAGGACACGCCCTCCGCCTTCTATCTCACCGAGATGATCGCGGATCTGAAGCGGGGCGTGAGCCTGCTCGAGCGGCTGTCGCTCGAGGAGGTGCGCACGGTGCGCCGGGCCTCCACCATCGTCACCGCCGATCCCGGCGACACGATCTTCCACCAGGGCGATCCGCACAACGGCATCTACCTGATCGAGAAGGGGCGGGTTCGCACCTTCTACGCGGGTCCCTCCGGCAAGGAGATCACGCTCGCCTATTGGACGCCCGGGCATTTCGTCGGCGGACCGGAGGTGTTCGGAGGCGGTGCGCACATCTGGTCGGGCGTGGCGGTGGAGCGGACGCGCCTCGCCTACCTGCCGGGCGGCACCATCCGCACTCTGGTGCGCACCATGCCGACCTTCGCCGAATGCATCATCGACGGCCTCGTCGAGAAGGGGAGATGCTACTCGGCCCTGGTGCAGATGCTGGGCACGCGCTCCGTCACCGAGCGGCTCGCCCACGTGCTCCTGATCCTGGCCGAGATCGATCGCAAGCCGGGCGATTGCCTTGTCGTGTCGCGCCGCATCACGCACGACCAGCTGGCGAGCATCGTCGGCTCCACGCGCCAGTGGGTGACCATGACGCTGGCCCGCTTCCAGAAGGCCGGCCACATCAAGATCGATCGCAACAGTCTGGTCGTGCGCGACCCGGTCTCGCTGCGCGCCGAGCTTTGAGCGCCGCGCCGCTCAGATGCGCTTGGCGATCTCCTCGAGCATCACCTCCGTGGCGCCGCCGCCGATGGCCTGCACGCGGGCATCCCGGCTCATGCGCTCGATAGGGCTCTCGCGCATGTAGCCCATGCCGCCGTGGAACTGCACGCAGTCGAACATCACCTCGTTGACCAGCGTGCCGGCCAGCGCCTTGATCATCGACACCTCCTTGGCGACGCTTTCGTTGCGCGTGTCGCGCCATGCCGTGTTGAACACCAGCGCGCGGGCCGCCTCCACCTGCGCGAGCCGCATGGAGAGTCGCTGGCGGATCGCCTGCTTCTCCCACAGCGGCTGCCCGAAGGCTTGCCGGCCTTTCACCCAGTCGAGCGTGAGCTCGATCGCCTTCATGGCCTCGCCCAGCGATTGCGCGCCGAGCACGATGCGCTCGTTCTGCAGGTTCTTGACCAGTTGGTAGAAGCCGCGCCCCTCCTCGCCGAGCACGTTCTCCTCCGGCACGAAGCAGTCCTCGAACACGAGCTCGGCCGTGTCGCTCGAGAGCCAGCCGGTCTTCTTCAGCGCCCGCGCCACCTTGAATCCGGGCGTGCCCTTCTCGACCGCGAGCATGGTCATCACCCGGTTGCGCCCGGCCTCGCCGGTCTTGGCGGCGACGAAATACAGGTTCGCGTGCACGCCGTTGGTGATGAACATCTTGCTGCCGTTGAGCACGTAGCCGCCCGGCACCTTGCGCGCCGTCGTGCGCATGGAGGCGAGGTCGGACCCGGCATCGGCCTCCGTCATCGCCACCGCCGTGATGATCTCGCCCGAGCAGATGCCCGGCATCCAGCGCGCGTGCTGGGCCTTGCTGCCCGCATGCCATAGGTGCGGCGAGGCCATGTCGGTGTGCACCAGAACCGTCACCGCGAAGCCGCCGCAGGTGGAGCGGCCGAGCTCCTCGGCGAGCACGGCGTTGGCGAGCGTATCGAGGCCCGAGCCGCCGTACTCCGGCGCATAGCGCATGCCGAGCAGGCCGAGAGATCCCATCTCGCGCAGCACCTCCCGCGGCACGAAGCCCGCTTCCTCCCAGGCATCGATGTGCGGCAGCACCCGGTCGGCGATGAAGCGCCGGATGGTGGCCCGGAGCATCCCGTGCTCCTCGGTGAAGTAGGGGAAGTTGTCGACGGCGACGGAGGTGGTCATGGGGCAGCCTTGGCCAGCATCGTGTAGGGGCCGACCACGCCGGCCTCGACCAGGCCGCGCAGGTTGCGCGCCTTCGTCGCGAAGTCGCGGCCCCGGTGCGCCAGGGCTGCGGGATTGCCGCTGGCCGCCTGCGCCGCCGCCTCCTTGAAGAACGCGCGGGCGAACGCGCGCCGGTCCACCTCGGCGGTGATCGCAAAGCCCGCGGCCGCGAGCGCCGCCCGATAGCGTTCCGGCTCGACGACGAAGCTCGTCTCGGGCTCGCTGGACCACGGCAGGGGGAAGGTCAGCGCATCCGGCGCAAAGCGCATGATGTCGTAGACGGCGAACGTGGCGCCGGGGCGGAGCACGCGGCGCACCTGCCGGAACAGCCCCTCCTTGTCGTCGATGTTCATGCCCACGTGGATCATGTAGGCGCCGTCGAAGGCGGCATCAGGAATGGGAAGGTCCAGCGCGCTGCCCTGCCGGAAGGCGGTGCGATCCGCAAGGCCGGTGCGCTCGGACAGCGTTTGTGCGACGTCGACGAACTCCGGCGTCAGGTCGATCCCCGTCACGTGCACGCCCGCGCCGACGGCGAATGCGCGCGCCGGCCCGCCCATCCCCGAGCCCACATCGAGGATGCGCGCGCCCTGGGCGAAGGCGCACCGGGCGATGAGATCCGCCGTCGCGGGGTGCCCGCCGATATGCAGCTCGTCGATCTGCACCAGGTCCCCGACGTGCAGCCTCGCGGGATCCTTGCCGAGCGCGCGCAGCGAGGCGTCGACGGCATCGATCAAGGCACCATGTGCGTAGTGCTTCTGAACCTGCTCGGAAACAGGCATCGCAGCGCTCCCTCAGTGGCTCTCAAATCGGTCTACGCGAAGACGACAACGGACGACCCTCCGGCTTGCCTCTGTCGCCGGAGCGGTCGGAAAGCGGCACGGTCGGGCGAACCCCGGCCATGGTATCGGCTTTCTTTCCCTCGCGTGAGGCCGGTGTCTTGTCTGCGAAGCGTGCCGGCGCACACGGGGCACCAGCATCGCATCAGATGATCTTCTTCTCCCGCAGGCTGGCGATCGCGGCCTTGTCGTAGCCGAGGCGCGTGAGGATCATGTCGGTGTGCTCGCCGAGCTTCGGCGCGCGGTGGCGGATGCCGCCGGGCGTCGCCGACAGCTTCACCGGCACCTTGGCGATCGGCGCGGGCTTTGCCATGCCCGGAAACTCCATCGGCTGGAAGAAGCCCATCGCGTTGATGTGCGGGTCGTCGAGCGTCTGCTGCGGCTTGAGCACGGGGCCGGAGGGAATGGCGGCCTTGGCCAGGATCTCGAGCGCCTCGGCGCTGGTCCGCTCGGCGCACCACTTGGCCATGCGCTCGGAGATGATGGCGCCGTTGTCGCCGCGCGCGATGTCGGTCTTGAAGCGCGGATCCGTGAGCCACATCTCCTCGCCCATCAGGTTCGCCCAGCGCTTGTACAGGGGATCGCCGATCACCTGCACGAGGATCCACACCTCGTCCTTGCACTTGAACAGGTCGACGGGCGCCGCGGTCTGGCCGCGATTGGCGGTCGGCACGCGGTCGGGCTTGGCCACGGCCTGCTCGATCAGCAGCGCGTTGCCGAAGGTGACGGCGGTGGCGAGCAGCGCGCCCTCCACCCACTGGCCGCGGCCCGTCATCTTGCGCGCCATCAGTGCCGCCATGGTGCCGAAGGCGCAGTGCAGCGCCGTGCCGAAGTCGACCCAGGGCACCTGCGCGCGGAACGGCCGCTCGCCGTCCGCCTCGCTGGTCATGTAGACGGCCCCCGACATGGCCTGGCCGATGCCGTCGAAGCCGACGCGCTCGCTGTAGGGACCGCCGCGGCCGTAGGCGGTGACGGTGGTGAGGATGATGTCCGGCTTGACCGCCTTCAGGCTCTCGTAGTCGAGCTTCATGGCTTGAAGCGTCTGCGGCGGCAGGTTGGCGACGACCACGTCGGCCGTGGCCACGAGCCGGCGCACCACCTCCTGCCCCTCGGGCTTCATCGGGTCGAGCGTGAGCCCCAGCTTGTTGCGGTTCATCTGCATGAACAGCGCACCTTCGCCGGTAGCGGTGATGGGGGCCTGCACCCGGTCCTCGCTGCCCGAGCGCTTCTCGATGCGGATCACCTCCGCCCCGTGCTCGCCGAGCATGGCGGCACAGTAGGGCCCCGCGATATAGCGGCCGAAATCGAGAACGCGGATCCCTTCCAGTACGCCCGGCATGTCGCCTCCTCTCGCAGGAATTGTGCGCGCGCCTTGGGGCGCTTGTCACGGAGTCTATGGCAAGTCGCGGTCCGGAGCCACACCGTCGACCGCTATGGTGCGGCGCGAAAGCATGCGTCGGCGGCGTGGCCGGCCGGGCCTCTGGCCGTGCACGGGCGCCGCACGGGTCACGCGGGCCGCTTGCGGATCAGGTATTTCTGCTCGCCCTCGAGGACCAGCTCGCGCTTCTGGTTGTGGACGGTGGAGCGCAGCGTCAGGACGCCCGTGGTCCGTTGCGGCTTCAGGTCCGACACCGTCAGCAGCGGGTAGAGCGTGTCGCCGGCGTAGACCGGCTTCAGGAAGCGGGACGACTGCTCGATGAAGCCCATCAGCGAGTCCTCCACGTGGAACGGGAACGGTCCGGCCCCGGCGGCCGTCTGGATCAGCACCTGCAGGCCGTGCGCGAGCAGCTCCGGATGCCCGTGCCGCCGGCAGAACTCCCGGTCGTAGTGAATCGGGTGGTTGTCGCCCGAGGCGGCCTGGAAGGCCGAGAACTGCGCCTCCGTCACCGTGCGCGAGGGGATGTAGAAGACTTCCCCCAGGCGGAAGTCCTCGAAGTAGCGCGTCGGCATCAGCCGGTGCTGCAGGGGATCGAAGTCGGTGGCGATGGTCGAGGCTCCTTCGCAAGGCGGCGAGGGCCGCGGCCGGGCGGACGTCCCCGTGTCCGGTCGGGCCCGGCGGCAGCTCCGTACACACTAGAGGAGGCGGTCGCGATGTCGATGCCCGCGCGGCAGGCGCAGTTGTTCGCCGCTGGATCAAATCCTTGGCGGCCAGGAGGGCCCCTGGCCGCCGGCGGCGATGGGCAGCCATGCTGCATAAGACAAGGGTGCTAGAGACGAAAGTGCAGTGGCCCCGACGCCCAAGCCGGCGTGGGCCGGAAAAGGGCACGGGTCGCCTCGCGAGGTTCCCCGCGATGCGTACGACACACGCCCGAGCGCTGTCGCGTGCCGGAGGCCCGGTTGCCGGTGTCGGCGGCCCCGGCCCATCCCACAACACGCTTTACAGCCGGCGCAGGCTGCGCCTGGCAGCCGTGGTCGCTGTCGGGGCAGTCCCTCCCCGCCTTCGCCGCGCCGCTTTCAACCCACGTCGGCGCCGTCGTCGTCAGCGACCTCGGCGTCACGATCGTCGCCTGCTGTCATCAGGCTGCCGGCCATCACCATGATCTTTGTCTGCTCGATGCCAGCGCCGAGAGCATTCTCGATGCCGTGCACCGGCACCATCCGTGTACGCCGGCAACCGGCCCCACGGGCGCGCCTGAGCGAGCGGTTCGATCGTTGCCGGACGCGGTCCTTCGCCAATTGCAGTGCACCAAATCAGCGAAGGCTTGCGCCCTCGCCCGCCTCCGCGTCACAATTGAATCGCTACATCTGTCGCGATCGATTGTGCCCGGGCGCGGCCGGGACCGAAGTCGAGGGGAGCGTACGTGGCAGCGGGCGGCCCGCAAGCGGTCCCGCTTTGCCGCACGACGGGAGGGAAGCCATGCGTCTGCTCGTGGGCTTTGCGCTGTGGATCCTTCTCGCCCAGGCGGCGCAAGCGCAGACCGGCGTCGTCGAGCGCGTCCAGCTTGTCCGCGCCGGCATCTGGATCCAGAACCCGGACGACTCGCTCGCCCCCGCCAGGGCCACCGACACCGTGCCCGCGCGGGTGGGCACCATCTTCGGCATCGAATGGCGCGCCTACGGCCGGCCTGCCAATGGCGTGGCGACGGTGAAGGTCAAGTGGATCTATCCCCCGCCCGGCCTGCGCCACCCGGTCAAGCGCAGCTTCCAGGCCACCGAGGAGTTCGACTACGACGTCGCCTTCGGCGCCCGCAACACCACCTATGTCGAGTTGCATTCGGACTACCAGCTGATCCCGGGCAGTTGGGTGCTCGAGATCGCGCAGGCCTCCCAGCCGCTGCTGCGGCAGGAGTTCAAGCTCGTGCCTTGAGGGGCTCCCGGCCCGGAGAGAACCACCCGGCCGTTGCTTGCGCCGCGCCCCGGGTTGGCCTGCAGGTCGGCGCGCGGCGGGCGTTGTCGTCAGGTCTCGTCCTGCTGCGCCAGCATCCAGGCGAGGAGGTCGACGTCGAGGCGGCCTTGCCCGTCGCGCACCAGCCAGTCCGGCAGCGGCGGGCGCTTGCACGGATCGTAGATCTTGATGCCGCTTCCGATCACGCCGGCGGCGAAGCTGAACGAGCTGCGCCCCATCAGCAGCACGTCCGTGGCGACGAGCTCGTGGAACGTGTCGCAGGCGGATGCATCGAGAGCGAGCTCGCAGCCGACCTGCTCGAGGAGCGCGAGCTCGGCCCTGTCGCCCTGCGAGTAGACCCGGATCACTGCCCTCTTGCCGGCACGCCGCGCGGCCGACTTGACCTGCGAGATGGCCGTGGCGAGGGGCTGCAGCGGCGCCGCCCGATGCGCCGTCAGCGGATCGAACAGGGAGACATCGCCGCGCCGCAGGTGCACGCCGACGCGCACCACCCCTGCCTGCCGGGCAGCCGGCACGTGCCCGCACGCGCTGTAGCGAGCCCGCAGATCGCCCGCGATGGCCGCCAGCGCCTCGGGGTGCATGTCGGTGAACCGGACGTAGCGGCCTGCCGTGACCAGGCAGGGCGTGTCCCAGAGCTGCGGGCTTGCCATGAACTGCTCGAGCCCCACGGCCGGCAGCTGGCACTCGGCGGCCGCCATGTGGCCCTGGCCCAGATTGAAGATGGCCTCCCAGCGCTGCGCCCAATCCTCGCTCGAGGCGCCCTCGCTGTGCTCCATGCTCGCAAAGGGCGTGTGCACGTACGTCAGCCCATAGGTGCGCGCCAGAGCCAGCGCCGACATCGCCGCGGTGGCCTGCGCGCCGGCGCCATCGGTGCGGCCGGCCGCGGTGATGTGAAGTCCCTTGCACAGCTCGCCGCGCTCGAGGCGCGCGACCAGCTCCTCCACCAGGAAGGAGACGTCGCCGCGTGTCGGCAGCCCGACGAAGCTCTTGGCGAAGAACCATGCCTGCCGCGCCGCGCGCGGGGGCAGCGCCCGCGCCGTCGTGAGCAGCTTTTGCCTGGCCGTGTTGAAGGTACCCACGCTGCTCGACGTCACCATCCGCCCGTCCTGCGCCGGTGTGTGGCGCCCGCGCGCATGCGCCCTGTCCCGGCCGTGCGCAGCCTGCTGACCAATGCGAAGCGCATTGCCGTTGTCTCCCAAATGCGATGACGGCCGGCGTGACGCTGCGCGAGGCCGATCCGGAGGACTCGAGGTCGAACGGGGCGAGGTGCCTGCGCTTCGCCTCGGCATCGCGCGTGTTACGTTGCGGTGCTGATTTGCAGGATGGTGCAATCGGACGCGGGAGCAAGGCAAGCGCTCGCGCCCCGCAATCCACAGGGATGATTGCCGTTTTCGCGTTCGCCCCGCGCCAGATAGGACTTGCGGATCCCCCTCCGTGGCTGAAATACAGCGGCCATGGACTTCGACACCGCCCTGCCCATCGATGCCGTGCTCCGGGAGTTGCGCGCGACGCTCGCCGCGCGCGCCTCGGCCGTCCTCGTCGCCCCGCCCGGTGCCGGCAAGACCACGCGTGTGCCGCTGGCGCTGATGGACGAGGCCTGGCTCCAGGGGCGCAAGATCCTGGTGCTGGAGCCGCGGCGCATCGCGGCCCGCGCGGCCGCCGCGCGCATGGCTGCAACGCTGGGCGAGCCGGTGGGCGAGCGCATCGGCCTCAAGGCGCGCATGGTCTCGAGATCCGGTCCCCGGACCCGCATCGAGGTCGTCACGGAGGGCGTGTTCACGCGCCAGATCCTGGACGACCCGGAGCTGGCAGGCATCGGCGCGGTGCTGTTCGACGAGTTCCACGAGCGCTCGCTCGATGCGGACCTGGGGCTTGCGCTCGCCCTCGACGGCCAGCGGGCCTTGCGCGAGGACCTGCGCATCCTGCCGATGTCGGCGACGCTCGACGGGGCCCGGGTGGCGGGGCTCCTGGGTGACGCGCCGGTCATCGCCAGCGAGGGCCGCGCCCACGCCGTCGAGACCCGCTATCTTGGTCGCGATCCGGCGCTGCGCATCGAGGACCAGATGGCCGACGCGGTGCTCAAGGCACTGCGGGAGGAGACGGGATCGGTGCTCGCCTTCCTGCCCGGGCAGGGCGAGATCCGCCGCGTCGAGGAGCGCCTGAAGGAGCGCATCCGCGATCCCGCGATCCGCATCGCGCCTCTATTCGGCGCCATGGATCCCGGCGCGCAGGATGCCGCGCTCTCGCCCGCGCCCGCCGGCACGCGCAAGGTCGTGCTCGCGACGGCCATCGCCGAGACCTCGATCACCATCGAGGGCGTGCGCGTGGTCATCGATTGCGGCCTTGCCCGCGTGCCGCGCTTCGAGCCCGATGTCGGCGTCACCCGGCTCGAGACGGTGCGGGTGTCGCGCGCCGGCGCCGAGCAGCGCCGCGGCCGTGCCGGCCGCACCGGGCCCGGCGTCTGCTATCGTCTGTGGGACGAGCCGCAGACACAGAGCCTGCCCCCCCATCCCGAGCCCGAGATCCGCTCGGCGGATCTGGCGCCGCTGCTGCTAGACTGCGCCGAGTGGGGCGCCACCGACCCCGCCACGCTGCCGTGGCTCGATCCGCCGCCTGCCGCCGCCCTTGCCGCCGCGCGCGCCGAGCTTGCCGAGCTCGAGGCGCTCGACGCCGCGGGCCGCATCACGCCGCTCGGCCGGCGCCTGCGCGCGCTGCCCGTGCCGCCGCGCCTGGCCCGCATGCTGCTCGCCGCCGCCGATCTCGGTGAGGCCGCCGCGGCAGCGCAGATCGCCGCGGTCGTCGTGGAGCGCGGTCTTGGCGGCAACGATCCCGACCTGTCGCTGCGGCTCGAGGCATTCGGGCGCGACCGGTCGCGGCGCGCCGTCGACATGCGCAAGCTCGCAGCCGGCTGGGCGCGCATGGCGTCATCCGGGCGCGCGGGCAACCCCGCGCCGGATGGCCTCTCGCTCGCGCGGCTGCTGGCGCTCGCCTTTCCCGAGCGCATCGGCAAGGCGCGCGGCGCACCCGGGCAGTTCCTGCTCGCCAACGGCCGCGGCGCCGCCCTCGATGCCACGCACCCTCTGGCGCGCAGCCCATTTCTCGTCGCGGCCGAGCTGTCGGGGGCGGCGGCCGCGACCCGCATCCTGCTCGCCGCCGCGGCCGACGAGGCCGACGTCGCCGCTGCCGCGGGCCCGCGCATCCGCGAGGCCGACGAGAACGAGTTCGATCGCCATGCGGCAGCACTCCGGGCCCGCCGCGTTCGCCGGCTCGAGGCCATCGTGCTCGCGAGCGAGCCGCGGTCCGTGGTGGCCGACGAGACGGCCGCGCGCCTCCTGGCGGAGGGCATCGCCCGCCTCGGCGTCGCGCGCCTGCCCTGGAGCAAGGCGCAGCTGCAGTTGCGCGACCGCGTCGGCTTCCTGCGCGCCGCCGGCGGGGAGGCCTGGCCGGATCTTGGCGACGTGGCGCTGGCGCGCGATGCGGCTGCATGGCTGGCGCCGTTTCTCACCGGAAAGACCAGGCTTTCGGAGATCGGCGCCGAGGATCTGGCCGCCGCGCTCGACGCGCTGCTGCCATGGGACCTGAGGCGGCGTCTCGATGCCGAGGCGCCGACCCATTTCGAGGCGCCGACCGGCAATCGCCACGCCATCGACTACGAGACGGCCGGCGCCCCGGCGCTGCACATCCGCGTGCAGGAGCTGTTCGGCCTCACCGTGCACCCCGCGATCGCGGGCGGCCGGCTGCCGCTCACCCTGCACCTGCTGTCGCCCGCCCAGCGCCCGATCCAGATCACGCGCGACCTGCCGGGCTTCTGGAAGGGGTCGTGGGCGGCGGTGAAGGCCGAGATGAGGGGGCGCTACCCGCGCCACCCCTGGCCCGACGATCCCGCCTCCGCCGCCCCGACGGCGCGTGCCAAGCCGCGCGGCACCTGAGGTCGGCGCGGCCCCGCCGACGTCCTTACGGCTGCTTGATGTTGAGCTGCCGGATCAGCGGCAGCCACGTCGCCTCCTCCTTCTCGAGGTAGGCGGTGAGCTCGGCCGGGCTCATCGGCACGGTGTCGGCGCCGAGCGCGGCGAAGCGCTTCTTGACCTCGGCATCGTTGAGGATGGCGGCGAGCGTCTTGTTGAGGCGGTCCACAACCTCCTTGGGCGCCTTCGCAGGCGCCATCAGCGCCGTGAACGTCGCGCCGTCGTAGCCGGGAAAGCCTGCCTCCGCGAAGGAGGGGACCTTGGGCAGCCATTGCACGCGCTTGGAGCCGGTGACGGCGATCGCCCGCGTCTGCCCCGCCTCGATGAACGGCAGCGCGACGGAGGTCTGGTCGAAGTTGAACTGCACGTGCCCCGCGACGAGGTCGTTGGTCGCCGGCGCGTTGCCCTTGTACTGCACGGTCACCCACTTCAGGCCGAGCCTCTGCTGCAGCAACTCGCTCAGGAGATGGTTGGTGGTGCCGGGGCCGGGCGAGGACATGGTGAGCTTGCCCGGCTCGGCGCGGGCGAGGTCGAACAGCTCCTTGAGGCTGGTCGCCTTCACGGACGGGTGCACCTGCAGCACGATGGGGGTCAGCGACACCATCGTGATCGGTGCGAAGTCGCGCCGCCATTCGTAAGCGCGCCGGCTTGCCATCTCGGGCGCGAACAGGATCGGCCCGTTGGCGCCGAGAAGGAGCGTATATCCGTCGGGCTCGGACTTCGCCACCGCCTCGCTGCCGACGAGACCGCCGGCGCCGGCCTTGTTCTCCACGACCACGTTCTGCCCGAGCGCCGTCTGCATCCTGTCCGCGATGATGCGCGCCGCGCCGTCGACGTTGCCGCCGGCCGGATAGGGGACGACGACCTTGATCGTGCGTTCCGGCCAGGCGGCGCGGGCGACGCCGGGCGCGAGCAGTGCGGCGGCGAGGGCAAGGGCAGTGCAGGCGGCGAGCCGGCTGGCTTTCATGGTCGTTTCTCCAGGGTCAGGATGAGCAGTCGTTGCTGCGATTGATCAGGGCGAGAAGCCGAACAGCTTGGCTGGATTGTCGACGAGGATGCGCTGGCGCTCTTGCGGGTCCGGCGCGCACCGGGTGAGGAAGTCGAGCAGGTCGCCCTCGTTGGGCGGCTGCTTGACGGAGACCGGGTGTGGCCAGTCGCTGCCCCAGATGATGCGGTCGGGCGCCGCCTCGATGTAGGCGCGCGCGACCGGCAGCACGTCGTCCCAGGGCGGACCGGCCTTCGAGGTCTTCTCGACGAGCGACAGCATCACCCAGAAGTTGCCTCGCTTGAGCAGCTCCACGACCTTGCGCACGGTTGGCTCGGCAAGGCCCTGCGTGACGTCGGGGCGCCCCATGTGGTCGATGATCACCGGGATCTTGAGGGTCTCGTAGGGCGCAGCACCGGCCGCAAAGCCGTCGGTCTCGGGCTGCACCTTCACGTACCAGCCGAGCTCGCGCACCCGGGCAATCGCCCGCTCGAAGTCCTTCGGCTCCAGCTTCACGCCGAGGCCGGCCCGCGTGAAGCGCGCCCCCTTGACGCCGGCCGCGTCGAGCTTGGCGATATAGGCATCGTCCGCCTCGTTGAACACGATGGCATTGGCGCAGGCCTTGTAGCCGGCGCCAGCGACCTTGAGGCCGTCGAGCGTCGCCGAGTGATCGGCGCCGTACGTGGTGGGCTGCACGATGATGCCGCGCGTGATGCCGAGCACGCGGTGCATGCGCAGGGCGGCCTCGATGGTCGCCGTTGGCATCTCGTAGACCGCGCCGGGCCGCACCGGATACCTCTCCCGCGGTCCCAGCACGTGGAACTGGCTGTCGCAGGCAAGCATCGGCGGCATCTCGCGGGCGGGGCGCGGCTCTGGATCGAAGGGCAGGTAGGTCGGCATCTTGCGTCTCGCGGGGTGAATGGTCGGGTGAAAGCGCCGGGCGGCTGTCAGGACTTCGGCGTCTGCGGCACCGGCTGCATGGTGATGATGTCGCCGAGGCTCGCATAGCGCGGGCCGCCGAGGCGGCAGATCGGATCGAGCGTCTTGGTGTCGATCTTGCCGCTCTGGAGAAGGCCGTCGCGGAAGTGGAACATGACCACCTCCCCGACCATCAGCCGGCTGCGCGTCTCGCCGAACTCGAGCACCTGCCGCAGCCGGCACTCCATGGCGATGGGGGCGGCGGCGAGCCGGGGCGTGCCGATGAGCCTGCACGGCAGCGTCTCGAGGCCAAGCTCGTCCACCTCGCTGACGTCCGCCGGGTATTCGAAGGAGCTCTGGTGCAGCGGGCCAAGCAGCTCCTGGTTGGCGATATGGATCACGAACTCCTCGCGCGCGAGGATGTTGTGGCCGGTGTCCTTGTAGGTGGCGCCCTTGCGGCCGACGCTGATGGCGAGCATCGGCGGCTTCGGCGAGACGAAGGTGAAGGCGCTGAACGGGGCAAGGTTCACCCGGCCCTGGGCATTGAGCGTCGAGACCCAGGCGATGGGCCGCGGCACCACCGCACCGATGACCAGCTTGTAGGCCTCTTCGGCTGCGAGATCCTTGGGGTCGATTGTATCGCTCATGTGCCGAGCACCGCCAGGAAGTCGCACTGCACGAGGATGCCGGGGCCGAGCTCCGCCTGCATGGCCTGTCGCGCCGGTCGCGAGGCGGCGTCCGGGAACATCGCCAGCCACTCGGCGTTGACCGCCTCGCGCTTCCCGCGGTCGACCATCCACAAATTGAGCTTGAGGATGTCGTCGACGCTGCCGCCTGCCGCCTCCACGATCGTCTTGAGGTGCTGG
>JANRIO010000075.1:0-1671 GCA_033764875.1 Hyphomicrobiaceae bacterium
GCCGATGTCGGCCTTGCCGGCGGCGACGAGCTTCAAGTTGTCGACGGAGGCGCCGGTGACTTGCGCGGTCGCCTGCGTGTTCGGGATCTCCTTGCCAATGAGGTTTGCGAGCCCGCCGCCGAGCGGGTAGTAGACGCCACCAGTGCCGCCCGTGCCGATGACGAGTTGCTTGGCGTCTTGCGCCGTCGCTACCTGGAGCGAGGCACCGGCGGCGAATGCGGCACAGGCTGCCGCGGCAATGAAAGTGCGATCGAACTTCAAGCGTTCCTCCCTGGATGGCCGGTGGACCGGCTGTCTTGTTGGCTGCATTAAAGCAAAGGAAAACAGAAATCCCAAGCAGGAATCCCTAACCTCAGTGCAGGTCGCGACCAGCCACTGCTCATAGCCTCACCACCACCTTCCCCGTCGCGGCGCGGCGATCGAGAACCCGCACCGCCTCGGCGATCTCGCCGAGCGGATAGGTGGCATGGACATGTGGCACGAGGCGCCCCGACGCGACCCAGTCGAGCACCTTCAACATGTTGACGCGGTGGCCGGCCGGATCGCGCTTGACGCTCTCGCCCCAGAACACGCCGATCGCGTCGCAACCCTTAAGCAACAGCAGATTGAGTGGCAGGCGCGGGATCTCGCCGGCCGCGAAGCCGACGACCAGGAAGCGCCCCTTCCACGCCATGGCTCGAAGCGCAGGCTCGGAGTGAGGCCCGCCAACACAATCATAGACCACGTCGACGCCCTTGCCGCCGGTCATCGCCTTGAGTCCGTCCTTGAGGTCGGTCTCGCCGTAGTTGAGGAGGTGGTCGGCGCCGTGCGCCTTGCAGACCTCGAGCTTGTCGGCCGACGAAGCCACCGCGATGACCTCGGCACCGAGCAGCTTGCCTATCTCGACCGCCGCGAGGCCAGCGCCACCGGAGGCCCCCAGCACCGCAAGCGTCTCGCCGGGACGCAGCCGGCCGCGCTCTGCGAGGCCGTGGATCGCCGTGCCGTACGTGATGCTGAGCCCGGCGGCCACGTCATCTGACACCGCGTCCGGGATCGGAATGAGGTCGCTCGCGCGAACGGCGACGCGCTCCCGCGCGCCGCCCCAGCCGAGGTAGGCCTGCACCCTCTGCCCGACGGCAGCGCCCTCGGCACCGGGGCCGAGCGATTCGACCACACCCGCGATCTCCCCCGCAGGCGAGAACGGCAGTTCGGGCTTGTGCTGATACTTTCCGCGGGACATCAAAGTGTCGAAGAAATTGAGCGCCGCCGCGCGCACGCGCACGATGACCTCGCCCGGGCCGGCTACGGGCTCGGCGACATCCTCGACCACGATGCCGTCCGGACCATCGAGGCTCTTGCACAGCGCCGCCTTCATGTGACACCTCCTGGACCGCTGGAGAAGAGGCCCCGCGCATTCGGAAACGACACGCACTTAGCCTCCGCGCAGCGTCTTTCCAACTGCCAATCGAACCGATCCCACGCCGAGATCCCCATGACGCGCCCCGTCTCCACCGAATGGCCTCCCCTGCCGCGCGGCTATTTCGCGATCGGCGCGGAGCGGATGTCGAAGGCGCTGAACCTCGGCAACCTGATGCGCTCGGCGCACGGTTTCGGCGCCAGTTTCACCTTCACCATCGGTGCCAGCTATCAAGCCATGGAGGCCCGGGCTGACACGTCGAAGGGCCAGTGGCA
>JANRIO010000077.1:0-22487 GCA_033764875.1 Hyphomicrobiaceae bacterium
GGGCGCGCCGCGCACGAGGCGATCGATCAGGGACGGGCGCGGGGCACTCGCGGCGGCGGCGATGCGGATCTCATCATGGCGCACGGCCACCGCGATCGGATCGACGGCGCCGCCAGCGCCGAGGGGCGACAGCCGCGGCCCGCTGCGCGGCAGGCTGCCGCCCGTCTCCGCCGCGGCGACGGCGGGCAGCAGCAGCAACGCCACGAGCAACGCGGGCCGACACCGCCGCAGTCCCTCCGGATACGCCATGACGCCTCGTGTACACTTTGAGCTCCGGGCGGCGCCGATTCGCGGCGTGCCAAGCCCGGCAGATGAGGAAGGTCACGTCCGCTCTCGCGGGCGCGAGATGGCAGCGAACCGCAAACGCGCGGCCGCCGCCACACGCTCCGGTCGAGAGGGCTGCGCTATATTGTCTGCAATTTTCAGGATTTATGGCACCGCGCGCACACGCGATGTGAGAGACCCATACCACAGCACTGCGCGGCTTGGTCTAGACTTGCCCGTTGTCGGACTCGAGCTTGCCGGCGGAGCACGCTCCGCCGGCGAACCCGATTGCCAACCGATTGATGTCTATCACCGCAAATCCGGGGGCGTGGCCTCGTCGGTGAGGCGGCGGATGGCCTCGCCGAGGGGCAGCACCTCCTGCGCCTGGCTGCCGAGGCGGCGCACCGACACCGTCCCCTCCTCCGCCTCGCGCTTGCCCACGACGAGCATGACCGGAACCTTGGCGAGCGAGTGCTCGCGCACCTTGTAGTTGATCTTCTCGTTGCGCAGGTCGGTCTCGGCGCGCAGGCCCGCGGCCTTGAGCTTGGCCAGCGCCTCGCCCGCGTAGGCATCGGCATCCGAGACGATGGTCGAGACCACGACCTGCAGGGGCGACAACCACAGCGGCAGGTGGCCGGCGAAGTTCTCGATCAGGATGCCGGTGAAGCGCTCCAGCGACCCGAACATGGCACGGTGGATCATCACCGGGGTCTTCTTGTCGCTCTCGGCATCAATATAGAAGGCGCCGAGCCGGACCGGCAGGTTGAAGTCGACCTGGGTCGTTCCGCACTGCCAGTCGCGGCCGATGGCGTCCTTGAGGACGTACTCGAGCTTGGGGCCGTAGAAGGCGCCCTCGCCCGGGTTGATCGCCGTCTTGACGCGGCCGTTCGACTGCCGCTTGACCTCGTCGAGGACGTCGGACAGCGCCTGCTCGGCCTTGTCCCAGAGGTCATCGGCGCCGACGCGCTTCTCGGGCCGGGTGGAGAGCTTGATGAAGATGTCCTCGAAGCCGAAGTGCTTGTAGATCGACAGCATCAGGTCGTTGATCGCCAGGCACTCCTGCATGATCTGGTCCTCGGTGCAGAAGATGTGCGCGTCGTCCTGGGTGAAGTGACGCACGCGCAGCATGCCGTGCAGGGCGCCCGACGGCTCGTAACGGTGCACCTTGCCGAACTCGGCGATCTTCAAGGGCAGGTCGCGGTAGCTCTTCAGGCCGTGCTTGAAGATCTGCACGTGGCCGGGGCAGTTCATCGGCTTGCAGCAGAACACGCGCTCGTCCGGCAGCGTGGTGGTGAACATGTTCTCGCCGTAGTTCTCCCAGTGCCCGGACAGCTCCCAGAAGTGCTTCTCCATCATGTCGGGAGAGTTGACCTCCTGGTAGCCGGACCTCTCGAGCCGACGGCGCATGTAGGCGATCAGCGTCTGGAACAGGGTCCAGCCCTTGGCGTGCCAGAAGATGGAGCCGGGCGCCTCCTCCTGGAAGTGGAACAGATCCATCTCGCGGCCGAGCTTCCTGTGGTCGCGCTTCTCGGCCTCCTCGATCTGCTTGAGGTGGGCGGCGAGATCGGCGTCGGTGGCCCAGGCGGTGCCGTAGATGCGCTGCAGCTTCGGCCCCTCGGAATCGCCGCGCCAGTAGGAGCCGGCAAAGCGGGTGAGCTTGAAGGCCTTGCCGATCTGGCCCGTGGAGGTCATGTGCGGGCCGCGGCACAGATCCAGCCACTCGCCCTGCTTGTAGATGCGCAGGTCCTCACCGGGCGGGATGGCGTCGACGAGCTCGATCTTGAACAGCTCGCCCTTGGCCCGGAAAAAGGCCTTGGCCTCGTCCCGGCTCCACAGCTCCTTCGTGAAGGGCGCGTTGCGATCGATGATCTCGCGCATCTTGGCCTCGATCCGCGGCATGTCCTCCGGCAGGAAGGGCTCGGCCTTGGCGAAGTCGTAGTAGAAGCCGTTCTCGATCACCGGACCGATGGTCACCTGGGTGCCGGGCCACAGCGCCTGCACGGCCTCGGCCATGACATGGGCCGCATCGTGCCGGATCAGCTCCAGCGCCTCGGGATCCGTGCGGGTGACGATCCTCACCGCCGCGTCGGCTTCGATCGCGTCGGCGAGGTCGACGAGGCGGCCGTCGACGACCATGGCCACCGCCTTCTTGGCGAGCGACTTGGAGATGGCCTCGGCCACGGCCTTGCCGGTCACGCCCTTGGGGAAGGCGCGCGCATTGCCGTCGGGGAAGGAAATGGAGATCTCGGTCATATTCGTGTCCTCTCACTCGCTGCATACCAAGCAGGTAAGTTGGGCCCGCCGGCAGGCGCAGGGCGCGTCCGGCAGAGGCGGGCCGCTTGTGCATGGGCATGACGGGATCTGTCAAGGAAGCGTCCGGCCGGGGCCTGCCCCCCGGGGGCAGGGCTTTGCCCGGCATCGACAATTATTGGCTCCTTTATGCCACACTGAAGGTCTACTAGGGTGCCGTCCGGAGATCATCGCTTGCCTGCGGCCGGGGAACGGGAGACGGACCTCTCGGCCTGATTCGATCCAGGCCAGCCAATGTTCGGGGGTCGTCGTCGCGACGGACACCGAATGGCCGCGGCAAGAAAAACCGGTCGCGCCGCCCGCCGGGGCAGCGATCAACGGCCAGACGCTCGAAGGGAGATATACGTGCGGTCGATTCCCCCGCTTGCCACTCTGCTCGCAAGTGTCCTGACGCTCGCGGCCGCCACCCTATGGAGCGGGGCGGCGCCAGCGCAGACGACTTTGGCGCAGGCCTCGCCCTCCGTCGCCAAGCGCATGAACCCGCCGCCGCCGCCGGCCGGCAGCGATCAGTCGCGGCTATCGGCGCTCACCGAGCAGCTCAACCAGAACACGGTCACCGTCGTCTCGGGCAACACCAACGGCACCTACCTCTACCTCGCCTACGACATGTCGGCGGTGCTCGACGACGGCACGCAGCTGCGCATCCTGCCGGTGATCGGCAAGGGCGGCTACCAGAACATGATCGACCTCCTGCACCTGCGCGGCATCGACCTTGCCATCACGCAGTCGAACATCATGACCTATCTCAAGAGAACGGGAGAGATGGGTCCCAACATCGACCAGCGCGTCGCCTACATCGCCAAACTCTACAACGAGGAGATGCACGTCCTCGCAGGGCAGGGGATCAAGCGCATCCAGGACCTGGCCGGCAAGAAGGTGAACTTCTCCGATGTCGGCAGCGGCACGCAGTTCTCGACCCGCCTGATCTTCGATCTGCTCGGCATCAAGTGCCAGGAGGTCAACGTCGGCCAGGCCGACGGCTACCAGATGGTCAAGTCGGGGGAGATCGCGGCCACCATCCTGATCGCGGGCAAGCCCACCGGCGCATTCTCCAAGTTCAAGCTGGAGTCCGGCATGACGCTGCTGCCGGTGCCCTACGTGGAGGCGCTGGAAACCGACTACTTCCCCGCCAAGCTGACGAGCGAGGACTATCCGAACCTGATCGAGAAGGGGCAATCCATCGAGACGGTCGCGGTCGGGGCCGTGCTGGCCGCCTACAACTGGCCCAAGGACACGGACCGCTACCGCCGGGTGGCGCAGTTCACGGAGACCTTCTTCAACAGGTTCGCCGACTTCCAGCGCCTGCCCCGGCACGTGAAATGGCGTGAGACCAACCTCAGCGCCTCGCTGCGCAACTGGAAGCGCTTCCCGGCCGCCGAGGAGTGGCTCGCCCGGCCGCCAAAGGCGACGGCGGTGGTGATCGATCCCGGCATCGTGCGGGCCCAGGCCGCGAAGGTGGCCCCCAACGACCCGGCCATGCAGGAGAAGCTTTTCCGCGACTTCATGGAGTGGCACAAAGCCCAGCAACAGAAACGCTAGCGTCCTTCGCCGACGACCATGAGAACGGGGCAGATTGCAGCAGGGGAGACGAGGGGACGGGCAACCGGTCCCGCCGGCCGGGTGCGGCTGCTGGCTATGGCGCTCGCGGTCTGCTCCGGGCTCTTCGGGCCGGCGCATGCGCAGGGCACCTCGGGCATCTCGGTCACGGTGCCCAAGGTCACCTCCGTGGAGGCCCCGAGCCAGACGCCGCTGGCGATCAGCATCGCCCCGGCAGCCTCGGTGCCGAGGAACTCCTTCCTGCGCCTGCGCGGCCTGCCGCCGATGGCCGCCCTGACGGAGGGCTATGCCATCGCGCCGGGCTCCTGGGCGGTGTCGCTCGCGGCCGCGGCCAACCTGAAGGTCAGCGTGCCGGTGGGCGCGGAGGGGCGGGCGGACATCGCGATCGCGCTCGTCAGCGTCGACGGCATCGTGCTCGCCGAGACCCAGACCACGCTGCTGATCGGCCGCCTGCCGCAGGCGGCAAGCCCGACGCCGCCCTCCGCCACCATCATGCGTGCGGCGCCGCTCGACGTCCCAGCGCCCGCCGCGCGGCCGACGCTGACGCCGGCGGAGCACGAGCGGGCCTTGCGGCTGTTCAAGCGCGGCGAGGACCAGCTCAAGGACGCCAACGTGGCCGAGGCGCGGCTGTTCTTCGAGAAGGCGGCGGACGCCGGCCTTGCGGAGGCGGCGCTTGCACTGGGCGGCACCTACGAGCAGGCGGAGTTGGACAAGCTCGGCATCCGCGGCGCCCGGGCCGACGTGGGAGAGGCGCGCCGGTGGTACGAGCGGGCGGCCCAGCTCGGCGCAGGCGAAGCGCGCCAGCGTCTGCAGCGGCTCGGGGGCAAATAGCGTGTCATGACGATCTGCCCGCACAATTCCCTAAAGCAGCCGCAAAAATGTCCTCAGCGTGGAGCGAGCATAAGGACGGCCACCAAGGAGGCGCAAGCCCTCACCGCGGTCGCGGCCCAACGACAAGAACACGCGCTCTCTTCTCACTGACTGTTCGAGTATCGCGACGGATGTGCTGCGGCGGCCGGCGTCCCCCGAGGGCCCCTCTCAGACGAGAGGCCGGGACCCGCACTCCGCGAGGCGCAACCGGCGTTCGCACTGGGGGAAACGGCATGGCTTGGCTTCGTTCGCTTCGTTGGAAGACGGTATTTGCCGCGGCGCTGGGCGTCGCCGGCGGGGTTGGCATGGTGGCGCTGGCACCCGCCTCGCTGCGCGCCCAGCAGCCCTCGGCGCCCTGGGACATCGTCGCCCAGGCGGAGGCCAAGCGTAAGGCGCAGGGCCTGCCCGTGCCCTCGGCCGTCTACCTCGGCGAAGGCGCCCTGGTGCACAAGATCAACAACTGGACGGTGGGCCTGGCCGGCGGCTTGCCGGAAGGCACCTTCCTGCGGTTTGCCGCCGAGATCGCGCGCAACCTCAACGGCACGGACGACCTGCGCGTCCTGCCGGTGGTGACGCCCGGGGCCACCGAGAACGTGAAGGACCTGCTCTATCTCAAGGGCATCGACATCGCCATCACACACGCCGACGTGTTCGAGCATTTCCGCAACGTGGAGAAGATCTCGAACATCGACCGCCGCGTGCACTTCATCTCTGAGATGTACATCTCAGAGATCCACGTGCTCGCCCGGGCCGAGATCAAGAGCTTCAAGGATCTCGAGGGCAAGACGGTGGGCTTCCACACGCCGGGCGCCGGTCCCTCGGTGACGGCGCCGATCCTGTTCCAGCGCATGGGCGTGAAGGTGAACCCGGTGTTCGTCAACAACGCCATCGCCATCGAGAAGATGAAGACGGGCGAGATCGCCGCGCTGGTGCACACCGTCGGCAAGCCGAACGACCTCTTCGTCAAGGTGAAGAACGATTTCGGCTTCCACTTCCTGCCGATCCCGCTCGACAAGTTCGACGACATCTACGTGCCCTCGACGCTCACGAGCGACGACTACCCGGGCTACGTGAAGCCCGGCGAGACCGTCGATACCATCGGCGTGCAGGCGGTGCTCGCCGTGTTCAACTGGCCGAAGGACAGCGACCGCTATCGGCGCGTGCAGCGCTTCGTCGATTTCTATTTCGACCGTTTCAGCAAATTCCAGCAGCCCCCGTACCATCCCAAGTGGCGCAGCGTGAACCTCGCGGCCAAGGTGCCGGGCTGGACCCGCTACGTCATCGCCGAGGAGAAGCTGAAGCAGATCTCGGACAGCAAGCCGGCCGTCCTCGATCCGTCGCTGGCGCGGGTGCAGGCCGCACGCGTCGCGCCCAACGACGTGGCGGAGCAGGAACGTCTGTTCCAGCAATTCATCGAGTGGAACCGGGCCCGGGGCAAGACCGCGCAGCAATAAGCCCGCACAAGACTACATGCGCGAGAGGGGAATGCGCGTGGAACGGTGCAATCATATCTGCCGTCGGATGACGCGCACGGGCGCCTGGCGCGTGCCTGCGGCCTGGGTGGCGGCCTGTCTGCTGCTCGCCGTGCACGTGCCCCAGGGCGCCAGGGCGCAGGCAGGGGACAACGAGCCGGTCCGCCTCGTGGTGCCGGCCCGCATCGCCTCGAACGGGGCGGAGCAGGTGGCCCTCGGCATCAGCGTGGCCTCAGGCGCGCGGCTGCCGCCGAACGCGTTCGTGCGCATCCGCGGACTGCCGGAAGCTGCATCCCTCAGCGAAGGCTACGCCGTCGCCATGGGCTCTTGGGCCATCTCGCACCGGGCGCTGGAGGCGCTTAAGGCCAACGTCCCCCCCGGCATGACGGGGCAGGCGACGCTGACGGTGCAGCTGGTGTCGATGGAGGGGGTGATCCTCGCGGAGACAACCACGCTGCTGGTGCTGGAGCCGCGGCCGCCGCCGCCGAAGGCCCCCGAGCCGGTGCGCAGCGCGGCGCCGCCCAATCCTGCTCCGCGCGCTCCGGAGGTGCCGGAGCGGCCCCGGCTCTCGACGGACGAGCGGCAACGGGCCGAGAAGCTCGTGGTACAGGGCGAGCGCTACCTGGACAGCGGCAACGTCGCCATCGCCCGCCAGTTCTTCCAGCGGGCAGCCGACATCGGCCTGGCGCACGCAGCCTTGCGGCTGGCCGCCACCTACGACCCCAACGAGCTGACGCGGATCGGGGCGCACGGGGTGGTGCCGTCACCGGCCGAGGCCCGCAAATGGTACGAGCGGGCCAAGCAGCTCGGAGCGCCGGAAGCCGACGAGCGCATCGCCAAGCTCACGAACTGACCTCGGGACCGGCGGCGCTGCGGCCCTGCGCGGCCAGATGCCTACCCGTCCAGCGGCCGTAGCGCCAGGGCTGCAGCGGATGCCGCTCGGCGCCAATGTCGGGAACCGGGTCAAAGCCGCTGGTGCCCCAGGGATGGCAGCGGCAGATGCGCGACAGCGCGAGCCAGCTGCCGCGCCAGGCGCCGTTGCGGTCGATGGCCTCGAGGGCATACTCGGAGCACGTGGGCAGGTGCCGGCATTCCCAGCCGACCAGCGGCTTCAGGGTCCAGCGATAGGCGTGGACCGGAGCCTTGGCGACGGCCTTGGCGGCCTGCCTCATGCCTCGACCGCGTGCGTGCGCGCCTTCGACTCGGCCTCCGCAAGGGCCTGCTCGACGGCATCGAACACCAGCAGCGTGGAGGCGTGGCGGGCCTTGTAGTCCTTGACCGGCTCGAGGACGGCCAGGTCGGCCCAGCGCCCGGCCGGCGGGGGGCCGCCTTCCTTCAGCATGCGGCGCATCTGGGCGCCGATCTCGCGCAGCTCAGCCACCGGGGTGCCGAGAATGTTGCGGGCCATGACGGAGGCGCTCGCCTGGCCCAGAAGGCAGGCCTTCACCGTCTGCCCATAGTCGGCCACCTTGCCGTCGGCCAGGTCGAGGTCCACCGTGACCGTGGAGCCGCACAGCTTCGAATGGGCGGTGGCATGGCCTTGCGGGCTCTCGAGCCGGCGGGCCGGCGCGATCTCCGAGGCAAGCGCCAGAATGCGCTCGTTGTACAGGGTGCTCAGATCCACCATCGCTCCGCAGCCGTCCTGCTTGCCGTGTTGGGTGCAATATCGGACGCGGCGGCCGCGAGTTCAATGAGCGGGTATGACGCTGGGGCTGCCCCCGGGCCGGAACCTCGGCTACGGTAGCCGTCTTGAATCACGTTTGGGTGAAGCATGGCCTCGGATACCTCATCGCCTTTTGCACCGCGCGGCGCGATCCTCGAGATCGAGTTCGGGCACACCTTCATGCCGCGGTTCGACGGCAGCGGCCTGATCCCGGCCATCGTCACGGACGCCAAGGACGGCATGGTGCTGATGTTCGCCTGGATGAACGAGGAGGCGCTGACGCTGAGCATCGAGACCGGCATCGGCCATTTCTACAGCCGTTCAAGGCGCAAGCTGTGGATGAAGGGCCAGGAGAGCGGCAACGTGATGCGGATCACGGAGATGCGCACGGACTGCGACCAGGACGTGGTCTGGATGCGCGTGGTCGTGGACGGCGAGCACGTCGCCTGCCACACGGGCGCGCGGTCCTGCTTCTACCGCACGGTCCCCATCGGCGCCGGCTCCCGCCCCCGCCGCCTCAGAGACGCCAAGTCCTGACGCCCCACGGCGGCCTTGCCGTGGTCCCGGCGCGTTAGCACATTGTTGGCCATGACTGATCCCCGAACGTCTTTGAGACGCCCGGCAGCCTATCGTTAATGCCTCCGTAGCGCCCATTTAAGGCCCCATCGCGTAGCCTTGCGAGGATCGGCTTCTCGTCCCGCGGCAGCAACGACGGGCAACCTCGAACGGGGCTACCGGGTTGAGACACTGAGGATCCCTCAGGGGGCAATGACATGAGCATGAAGATCGGGCTGGCATTGGGAGGTGGATCGGCGCGGGGCTGGGCCCACATCGGCGTCCTGCGCGGCCTGCACGAGATCGGGATCGTGCCCGACGTCATCGCCGGCACATCCATCGGCGCGGTGGTGGGTGGCTGCTTCGTGGCGGGAGAGCTCGATGCCCTGGAAGGCTTCGCCCGCGACCTGACCCGGCGCAAGGTTCTGAGCTTCCTCGACTTCAACTTCTCCGGCTCCGGCCTGATCAACGGCAACCGGCTGTGCGACGTGCTCAACGAGCGGCTCAGCGAGGTCGCCATCGAGGGCATGGACCGCCGCTTCGTGGCCGTCGCCACGGAGATCGGCACGGGCAACGAGATCTGGCTCGCGCGCGGGCCGCTGGTGGAGGCGATGCGCGCCTCCTACGCCCTCCCCGGCATCTTCCGTCCCGTGAGGATCGAGGGCCGCTGGCTGTTCGACGGAGCGCTCGTCAACCCGGTGCCCGTCTCGGTGTGCCGGGCCCTGGGCGCCAACTACGTGATCGCCGTCAGCGTCGGGGCCGACTACGGCGGCCGCGGCACCGTCGTGCCCCACGTCGAGCCGATCGGGCTCGAGGAGGAGGGCCTGGAGGAGCCGCCGGCCGAGGGACTGTTTGCACGCAACAGCCGGACGGTGAAGAAGCTGCTGCAGCGGCAGATCTTCGGCCGCAAGGACAACACGCCCGGCATCAGCCGGGTGATGATGGACGCCCTCAACATCGTGCAGGACCGCATCTCGCGCTCGCGGCTCGCGGGCGATCCGCCGGACGCGATGATCGCGCCGCGCATGCCGACCTTCGGGCTGTTCGACTTCCACCAGGCGGAAGGCATGATCGCGGCCGGCCGGGCGGCGGTCGAGCGCGAGGCGGAGCACATCCTGCGCGAGATCGCCTCGCGCCACCCGCCGACGCGCATGGCACGCACGGCCAAGGAGGCCGTGCAGGCGCAGATCCGCGCCGGCTAGGTCCGCAAGACGGGCTCGAGGGCCGCGCCGCCCGATCCGCACCTGCCGCAGGAACCGACCGGCAGTGCGGGCGTCGCGGCCCTCCTTCGCCTTGCGCCATGCGAGGCGCGGAAACCTCAGCTGTGCGTGATGTACTCGCGCATGGCGGTCGCCTCCATCTCCACCTCCGCGATGTGGTGCTTGACCACGTCGCCGATGGAGATGATGCCGACAAGCGCCCCTGCCTCGACGACCGGGAGATGGCGGAAGCGCCGCGCCGTCATCATGGCCATGAGCTCCTCCAGCGTGTCGCTCTCCTGGCAGGTGACCACAGAGCGCGTCATGCTCTCGGAGACGGGCCGGCTCAGGCAGGCCGGTCCGTCGGCACCGAGCATGCGGATGATGTCGCGCTCGGACACGATGCCATCGACCTTGCCGTCAGCCCCGACGACAACGATGGCGCCGATGCGCTTGGCCGCGAGCTTGTTGGCGATGTCGAGCAGGGTCGTGGAGGGCGCAGCCGTCGTCACTGCGCGCCCCTTCTGTCTCAGGATCGAAGCAACATTCATGACGTCTCCTCCTTGGCCGAACACGTCCTTGACCCAACACGGTTGGGCCGATCACGGCCGACGTCGGGCCATCACCATCGGAGCCTCTTTGCGGGCCCTTCCCTCGCTGACGGTCGCCAGGCGCCGGGCCGGCAGGGCGGCATGCACCCCGCCTTAGACGAAAGAAGTGTCCGACAAGCGCAATGGTTGCGCAAGATACCCGTCACGCGTGTGCGTCAGGGCCTTCAAAAAGCTCGCGATCGCGGGGCGACAGCGGCGGCACGGCGGGCCTGTCGAACCAGCCGTAGAGAAGGAAACCGGTAAAGAAGCCGCCGAGATGGGCCTCCCAGGCGATGCCGCCGGCATCGGTCAAGCCGGCGGCGCCCCAGGCGAGCAGAAGGTTCAGGAGCGACCAGGCCACGATCGAGGTGACGATGCGCCGGTCCCGCACCGCCTCGAGGAGCGTGGAAAGACGCCCGTAGCGGGTTGCATCGGCAAAGCCTCCGGCTCCCGTATCGAGCCCCGTGTAGAGGAAGCGGAAAGCTGCGCCCATCAGCCCCGAGATGGCGCCCGAGGCGCCAACCAGAAGCGCAACCACGGGCCCGTTCACGGCCCAATAGAAGGCCGCGCCCGCGCTCCCGCACAGGAAGAACAGGGCGAGGAAGACGAGCGGCCGCGTGCGCCGGGCCACGGGCGTGCCCATGGCAAGCAGCCACGCGGAGTTGACGGCCAGATGCATCCAGTCGCCGTGCAGGAACAGATGCGTCAGGAAGGACGTGTAGCGGGCCGCGGCGCCGCCCGGCAGCTCCGCGCCCTCGGGGCCGAAACGCGCCGGGATGAAGGCCAGAAGCGTCGTCAGCCAGAAGTTCTGCTCGTCGGAGACCAATTGCCGGACGATGTGCATGCCGATGCAGGCCACCGCCAGAACCAGGACGACGGCTGGGACGTTGAAGACCGGCTGGGACTTAGCCAACGGGCGGGCCGCTCCTGTCGGAGAGAAGAACGAACTCCAAGACGCCCTCGTTGGACAGAGGTTGCAGAAAGGGCGCCACGGCGCGCGCGGGCGGTAGCAGGGACCGATCACCGGTGCCTGTCCCTAGCAGATGGATGTGGGGGTTGTCCCCCACCAAGCGCAAGCCCGCGCCGGGCTCCTCAACCTTAACGAGAGGTTGCGCCTCCGGCCGCCGCGCCCGCGTGCTTGACTGCGTGCCGGCTGGCACGGGGTCTGCTGACCTCAAAGGCAAAATCACCGTTGCGAGCCATTTCGGGACGCGGGACGGCCCGGACGCAATGCTAGCTCGAGGTCTTGGCGCATGCACACGGCACTCCAGGCGCTCTACACCTACTGGAACGAGACGCGCGCCCAGCGCATCGCGCCGCGCCGCCTCGACATCGAGCCGGCGGCGCTGGGCGCCTCGCTCGCCTACACCTTCATGCTCGAGCGGGGCGAGTTCGACCTCTTCCAGTACCGTCTCGCCGGCACCCGCGTGTGCGACGCCTTCGGCGGGGACCTGCGCGGGCGCGATTTCCTCGCCGGTTTCTCCGACCAGGATCGGCAGACGCTGAAGCGTGACCTCAGGAGCCTGTGCGAGCAGGGCGCGGTGCTGAAGACGGCCATCGTCGCCACCTCCGACATCACGCACGCACTCGAGATCGAGACCATCCTGCTGCCGCTCATGCACTCGGGCAACCTGATCGACCGGGTCATCGGCGCCGCGGCGCCGCGCACCCTGCCGCATTGGCTCGGCCGCGAGAAGCTCACCCGGCTGAAGCTTCTGAGCCGCGAGGTTGTATGGCCGGATGGCCGGCCGCACGCGGCGGTTGCGGCAGGCTCGAGCCCGCCGCCATTCGTTCGGGACATGGGACCTGTGCGCGTCGTGCGCAGCAACCGGCGCACGTTCCGCGTGCTGCAGGGCGGACGCACCGACTAACGCACAGCCCGCCGCGCTCCGGGGCGCGCCCCCTTCCCTTTGCCGCCCATTAGCCCTTCATTAAACAGTCCGTCCCACTATGGAACGGAGCTTTCCGATCGACACATTGCCGCCGAGCGAACCTTCGGGACGCCCGAGCCCGCGAGCCGAACCGACAGCAGAGCGCGATGACGCAAGCACAGGCATTGGCGATGCGCCCCGGCACCAGCGTGCTCACGCGCATCATGTCGGACAAGCGCCGCTTCAAGCGCATCCCCGTCGATCTCGCGGGGCGCTACATGCGCGAGGACAAGCTCGAATATCCCTGCCGCATGATCGACATGTCCGCCGGCGGCGCCGCCGTGCGCAGCGACGTGCGGCCCCTGGAGGGCGAGCGCGTCGTCGCCTCGTTCGAGCACATCGGCATGCTGGAGGGGACGGTGGCGCGCGCCATTGAGGGCGGCTTCGCGTTCAAGATCCACGCCACCAAGCACAAGCGTGAGAAGCTTGTCGCGCAACTGATGTGGCTCGCCAACCGCAGCGAGCTCGACGGCGCCGACGAGCGCCGTCACGAGCGCATCACGCCGCCCAACAGCCTCGCCATCCTCCAGATCGGGGACGATCCGGCCTTGACCTGCCGCCTGATCGACATCTCGATCTCGGGCGCCTCGGTGGCGACGAACCTGCGCCCGCCCCTCGGCACGGAGGTCATGCTCGGCAAGCTGCGGGCGCGCATCGTCCGGCACCATCCCCAGGGCATCGGCCTGCAGTTCCTCGATGTGCAGAATCCGACGGCGCTGCGCCGGTATTTCGGGTGAGCCGTCCATGAAAATGCCCGCAACCTCGGGAAATCATGGATGCCTGGAAACCCGGACAGCCCGCCTGCAGTTGTCGTGTGCAATGATTTCGTGGCGAGAGTAGAGGCGGTTATGAAATTCGGTGGCGTCAGTATCGCAATTGTGGCCGTGGCGGGCGCAACCGCGCTCGGGCTGCCTCCGGTCGCCAATGCGAACCCTCTCAGCCAGCGATCGGGCGCGCCCTTCATGCGCGTCTACGGCGTGGCGCAGCCGCCCTACGGGCATGTGCAATTCTGCGAGCGCGCGCCGATTGAATGCAGAACCGGCGCCGTCGAGGACCAGCGCTTCAATGCCTCGGCCGAGCGGCTCAACGAGCTCGACCGGGTCAACCGGCAGGTGAACCGCGAGATCGCGCCGGCCACGGACCTCGAGATCTACGGGCAGACCGAGTACTGGACCATCCCGACCACGCGCGGCGACTGCGAGGACTATGCGCTGCTCAAGCGCAAGCGCCTGATCGCGCGCGGATGGCCCGCCAGCGCGCTGCTGATGACGGTGGTGCGCGACGAGAAGGGCGAGGGCCACGCGGTGCTGACGGTGCGCACCCAGCAGGGCGACTTCGTGCTCGACAACAAGGTCAACGAGGTCAAGGTCTGGTTCAAGACCGGCTACCACTACGTGATGCGCCAGTCGTACCTGAACCCGCGCATCTGGATGACGCTCGACCCCATCGACGGGACCACCGAGATGAATCTCGCGGGCGTCGGGCAGTAGCCTCGACGGCCGTCAGCGAGCCGGGACCAGAGTGTCGCGGTACACGGGCCAGCGCTCCGCGTAGTTGAGGGCGGAGCCGCGCAGGCGCGCAAGCTCGGCCTCCGCCACCTGGCGCACGATCTTGCCGGGCGTGCCCATGACGACGGAGCGGGCCGGGATCTCCTTGCCCTCCGGCACCAGGGCGCCGGCTCCGATCAGGCAGTCCTCCCCGATCCTGGCGCCGTTGAGCACGATGGCGCCGATGCCGACCAGGCTGCCGCTGCCAATGCGGCAGCCGTGCAGCATCGCCATGTGCCCCACCGTCACGCCCTCGCCGATATCGAGCGGGAAGCCGGGATCGGTGTGCAGCACGCAACCGTCCTGGATGTTGGAGCCCTTGCCGACGGTGATCGGCTCGTTGTCGCCGCGAAGCACCGCGTTGAACCAGATGCTGACGTCCTCGGCGATGCGGACGCTGCCGATCACGCTGGCATTGTCGGCCACCCAGAAGCGGCCGCTCGCAGGCACCTCGGCGCTGCGGTCGCCCAGTCGGTAGAACGGCATGCGCGCCCCCGCTAGTCGTTGAGGTCGATGTCGAGGATCGCCATCTGGAACTGGTAGCAAAGCTCGCCGTCGTCCTCGTCGACGGTGATGGTGCCCACGAACTCGTCGCCGACGTAGACCTCGGCCGAATCCTTGATTTTCGGGCGGGCACGCACCGACAGCGTCTTGGCGCCGAACACCTTGCGCAGATAATTCTGCAGCTTGACCATATCTTGCGGATTCACGGGCGTCTCCTCCAGTCCGGCTCGAGCGCCCCAAGTCCGGCGCGGTTGGCTTCTGGCAGCTGGCGTCCGCGATAGCATCGCGCATCCACCGCCGGCAAGAGCGGAAGCCGGTTGTCGCGGACCATGGGCCCGCCCGGGCGCGACCGGCGGCGAGGGTCAGTCGCAGCCGCAGCCCTCGATGCCCAGGCGCTGGTCCATGGCGCGCGCGGGCTCGGGGCATCCGGCCGGGCCGACGACACGGGCCGGCACGCCTGCCACCGTGACGTTGGGCGGCACCTCGCTCAGCACCACGCTGCCGGCCGCAATGCGCGAGCAGTTGCCGACGCGGATGTTGCCCAACACCTTGGCGCCGGCGCCAATGAGAACGTTGTCGCCGATCTTGGGGTGCCGGTCCCCCGTCTCCTTGCCGGTGCCGCCGAGCGTGACGCCCTGCAGGATCGAGCAGTTGTCGCCGACCGTCGCCGTCTCGCCGATGACGAGGGCGGTGCCGTGGTCGAGCATGATGCCGCGGCCGATCTTGGCCGCCGGGTTGATGTCGATGGCGAAGATGCGCGAGGCCTGACTCTGCAGGTAGAGGGCGAAATCCCTGCGCCCCACCTTCCACAGCTCGTGGGCGAAGCGATGCGTGACGAGCGCGTGGAAGCCCTTGAAGTACAGGAGCGGCTCGATGTAGCGGCTGCAGGCCGGATCACGGTCGTAGACGGCCGCGAGGTCGGCGCGGAAGCACACGCCGAGTTCCGGGTGCTCGCGCAGCACCTGCTGAAAGGTCTGCCCGATCAGGCCGCCGTCGACGTCGGAGTGGTTCAGCCGCTGGGCCAGGCGGTGGCACACGGCATCCTCGAGCCGGGCATGGCTCAAGACGGTGGCATAGAGGAAGCCGCCCAGCGCGGGCTCCGCGCGGGCCGCATCCTCGGCCTCCTGGCGCAGCTCGACCCAGATCGGGTCGACGGTTGCGAAAGCAGGACGATCTGCGGTCGTGGTCAAGGCCATGCGCGTCTCCCACGGCGGCTGGCGCCGTTATTGCTGCATATGCAGGCGATACGCGAGCCGCCTGCCTGATGTCAATTCACGGCTCGCTGAGGAGCGGGAGACGCCGGGGGCCGCCGACGCGCTATTTCTTCGATTCCTGCTCGAGTTGCGCCAGCGCGGTTGCCAGGAGATCGTGCAGTTGCTTGTGCAGCTCGGCGTCGGGGACGGCCACGCCCTTCTCGTCGAAGTCTTTGCGAATCTTACGGAAAACGTCCTCGTCGCCCTTCTCGGCCAGGTCCGCTTTGCGCACCGCCTTGACGTAGTCCTCCACCGCGTCGCCCGAAAGCCCGAGCTTGGCCGCCGCCCACTGCCCTACGAGCTTGTTGCGGCGAGCCTCGGCTTTGAACCTAAGCTCTTCATCCATCGCGAATTTCTTCTCGTAGGAGCGCTCGCGCTCGTCAAAGGTCGTCATCGGGATCTCCGTTCAGCCGCAAAGGGTGAATCTCGGTGGCAGGAGATATAGGCTGTCTGCCAGCGCATATCCATCCTCCTCGAGGCGGCCGGGGTCGGTCGCCGTCCGACCCCACGACACTCCGGCGACCACGCCAGCCATGTCGAAATGGCGTGCGCGGGGCCCGGTGTATCGATTGTTTTGGGCCCCCCATTGGGCTAGTGTCCGGGTCGACCAAAGGGCTTGGGCACGGCCTTTGCCTTTTGCCGCCGCAGAGAGGAATTTTCTCTGATTTTTCAACGTGCCGCCAGCATGTCGTGCAGTCTTGCCGGCGGCCACTCTCGAGACGAGGATCGCACGACCATGACCAGGCGGCGCCGCATCTACGAAGGCAAGGCGAAGGTGCTCTACGAGGGGCCGGAGCCGGGCACTCTGATCCAGCATTTCAAGGACGATGCCACGGCCTTCAACAACAAGAAGCACGCGCTCATCGAAGGCAAGGGCGTGCTCAACAATCGCATCTCGGAGTACATCTTCACGAAGCTCGGCGAGATCGGCGTGCCGACGCACTTCGTCAAGCGCATCAACATGCGCGAGCAGCTGATCCGCGAGGTGGAGATCATCCCGCTCGAGGTGGTCGTGCGCAACGTCGCGGCCGGCTCGCTGTCGACACGTCTCGGCCTCGAGGAAGGCAGCGCCCTGCCCCGCTCGATCATCGAGTTCTACTACAAGAACGACGCGCTCGGCGACCCGATGGTGTCGGAGGAGCACATCACCGCCTTCGGCTGGGCGACGCCGCCCGAGATCGACGAGGTGATGGCGCTGGCGCTGAGGATCAATGATTTCCTCGTCGGCCTGTTCCTCGGCATCGGCATCCGGCTCGTCGACTTCAAGGTCGAGTTCGGCCGCCTCTACGACAACGAGCAGATGCGCATCGTGCTCGCCGACGAGATCAGCCCGGACTGCTGCCGGCTGTGGGATGCCGCCACCTCCGACAAGCTCGACAAGGACCGCTTCCGCCGCGACCTCGGCGGCGTGCTCGAGGCCTACCAGGAGGTCGCCCGCCGCCTCGGCGTGCTGACCGAGAACCCGCGTCCCAAGGGACCCGGCCCGGTGCTCGTCAGCTCGAAGCCGAACTGAGCCGTGGAAGACCATCGCGTCGCGGGGGCGGGCAGGGCACAAGCCTTGCCCGCCCCTTGCTTTTGAGGTTCGCCCGGCGCATGTAGGCCGCAGATCTTCCCACCTCTCTCGAACAAACGGGGGCAGCATGAAGGCGCGCATCAAGATCACGCTGAAGACCGGCGTGCTCGATCCGCAGGGCAAGGCCATCCAGCATGCGCTCAGCGGCCTCGGCGTCGCCGGCATCAACGACGTGCGCCAGGGCAAGTACATCGAGGTCGACCTCGCCGACACGGCAGAGGCCGCCGCGCGCGAGAAGGTCGACCGGATCTGCAAGGACCTGCTCGCCAACACCGTCATCGAGAACTATTCGTACGAGCTCGTCCCCTGAGCGGGGCGCCTGTCGCGTCGCGCCTGCCCACGGACCATTCCCAGCCCGCGCACAGCGCGCTCCACACCCTTGAGGAGAGCCCACCATGCAGGCGTCCGTGATCGTCTTTCCCGGCTCCAACTGCGACCGCGACGTGAAGGTCGCGCTGGAGGCCGTCATCGGGCGTCCGGTGCGCATGGTGTGGCACGGCGAGGCGGAGATGCCCGCCTCCGACCTGATCGTGCTGCCGGGCGGCTTCTCCTACGGCGACTACCTGCGCTGCGGCGCCATGGCCGCGCACTCGCCGATCATGCGCGACGTGGTCGCCAAGGCCAAGGCCGGCACGCCGGTGATCGGCATCTGCAACGGCTTCCAGATCCTGACCGAGTCCGGTCTGCTGCCGGGCGTGCTGATGCGCAACGCCTCGCTGAAATTCGTCTGCAAGGACGTGCTGCTGAAGGTCGAGCAGACCGACACGATGTTCACGCGCGCCTACGGCAAGGGTGAGGTCATTCGCGTGCCGATCGGGCATGCGGAGGGCAACTACTTCGCCGATGCGGACACGCTGGCGCGGCTGGAGGGCGAGGGCCGGGTCGTGTTCCGCTACGTCGACGCGGCGGGCAAGGCCACCGCCGAGGCCAACCCGAACGGGGCGCAGAACAACATCGCCGGCATCTGCGACGGCAACCGCCGCGTGCTCGGCATGATGCCACACCCCGAGCGCCTGTTTGAGCCGCTGCAGGGCGGCACCGACGGGCGGCGGCTGTTCGAAAGCCTGATCGAAAGGATCGCGGCCTGACAGGCGACAGGCCGCCCACGGGGATGGATCAACCGGTAAAGCCGCAGGCGCGCCCTGCCGCCGTCGCGTTCGTGTTCGCGGTCGTGCTGATCGACGTCATCGCGCTCGGCATCATCATTCCCGTGCTGCCGAAGCTGGTCGAGGACATGCTCGGCGGCGACACGCCGCGCGCGGCCGAGATCTACGGCCTGTTCGGCACGGCCTGGGCGCTGATGCAGTTCCTGGCCTCGCCCGTGCTGGGCGCCCTGTCCGACCGCTTCGGCCGCCGCCCGGTGCTGCTCGTCTCCATGGTCGGCCACGGCCTCGACTACATCCTGATGGCGCTGGCCCCGACACTGTGGTGGCTGTTCCTCGGCCGCGTGCTGTCGGGCATCACGGCGGCGAGCTTCTCCACGGCCTACGCCTACATCGCCGACGTCACCGCGCCCGAGAGGCGCGCCAAGCAGTTCGGCCTGATCGGCGCGGCCTTCGGCATCGGCTTCGTGCTGGGGCCGGCGCTCGGCGGCGTGCTGGGGGCGATCGATCCACGGCTGCCGTTCTGGGCGGCGGCCGCGTTCTCCCTCGCCAACGCGCTCTACGGCTGGCTCGTGCTGCCGGAATCGCTGCCGCCCGAGAAGCGCAGCGCCTTCCGCTGGAAGGGCGCCAACCCGGTGGGGGCGCTGCAGTTGATGCGCACGAGTGCGACCCTGCTCGGTCTGGCGGGTGTCGCATTCCTCTATCAGCTCGCGCACGCGGCCCTTCCCGCCGTGGCCGTGCTGTACTGCACCTATCGCTACGGCTGGGACACGCAGATGGTGGGGCTGTCGCTCGCAGCCGTCGGCATTGCGTCCGGCATCGTGCAGGCGGGCCTGGTGCAGAGCTTCATCGGCTGGATCGGCGAGCGGGGAACGTTTCTGCTGGGCCTTGCCTGCGGCGTGGCGGGCTTTGCCACCTATGGCTTTGCGCCTACCGGCGCCTGGTTCTTCGCCGGCATTCCGCTGATGGGCCTGTGGGGGCTCGGCGGGGCGTCCTCGCAGGCCCTCATGAGCCGCCTCGTCGGCCCCCAGGCACAGGGCCAGCTGCAAGGGGCCAATGCCTCCATCATGGGGCTTGCCGGGCTGATCGGCCCGGGCCTGTTCACGCTCACCTTCGCCGCCGCCATCCGGCCCGACGCGGCATGGCATCTCCCCGGCGCGCCGTTCCTGCTCGCGGCGTTGCTGATGGCGGCGGCCCTGGCGCTGGGGTGGTGGGTGACGCGTGCGAGTGGCGTCCGTCCAGCGGGCTCACGGCACGATGGTGCTATCCCATAGACTTGATGGCTTCGCGAGAAGGAAGATTGTACACTACGCCAGCACATTCGTCGCCATCGAGCCAGATTGTGTCCAGCAATTCCACATCAAGGCGCTCACGCGAAAGCACACAGGGCGAAAGACATTGTTTGCCGCCCATGTGCATGTGGCGCAAATGTCCAAATAGATGCGGTCCTCCAGCAATCGGAATCGGGAAGAAATTTATGCCGGCCATTTCGTTGTTGTTCCCATCTCGAATCTCAGCAATGACGATACAACCAGGCAACTCCACCATCGCAAGCCTATAGGAATGATTATCATTGAAATATCCGTCATCGATGGTGGCATCTGCTTCCAGAAACGGGAGCACTTGCTTCTTCCATTTCAGCTCGGAGAATTGCAGCCACCTCGGCTCGCCTCTCTGGTCGATCGTTCTCCAATAAAGATAGCAATATAGTTGGTACTGCGGGCGGACATTTAGGTCGCCAGGCAGTACTTTGGATATCGCAGACACCAAGGCAAGTCTGATGCCGTCCAATTCTCCGGTAATGCGTGCTTCCGTGTTATCCAATCGCAGGGAAAACACAAATCGAAAGAATCCGCTCGCTATTACCGTACCACCGACGGTAATCAGCGACGCCGCAAACTTGCGAAGCAATTCTGGATCGTTGAATACAGGAGGATAGCCGTAGACAAATTGGGAGAGTCCTACGATGCCGATCAGGGCACCGACGACCATCTCCATAAAGAATGGCTGGGCCTTCTTTAACATCTCCATCACAATTAGTCCTCTCTCAATAAAACAAGCGCAAGCACCACTAAAACGCCGGAGTGTGACAGATCGAAGAAGCGAGTTGACTGCGTCAACACCGGATGCGCAAATGGCATAGAGGATCTTACAAGGCCCCGTCAGTAAAACCGACCAACGCCGAATAGCATGGGCATTCACGATCTCTGGCTGTTCATTGCGGGCGTCATCCTGCTCGGCGTCACGCCGGGCCCCGACATGGCGCTGATCGTGGCGCGCAGCAGCGTCTACGGGGTGATGGGCGGCATCGTCGCATCCCTCGGCGTCGCCGCCGGTGCCTTCGTGCACATCCTGGCGGCGGCGGTCGGCGTCTCGGCCATGATCGTCGCCTCGGCCACGGCCTTCGAGCTGCTCAAGTGGGCAGGTGCGCTGTACCTCGTCTATCTCGGGCTGCGCATGCTGCTGGCGCGCGACGCCCCGCGGGAGGCGACCGCCGCGCCGGCCGCTGACCGCCGGTTGAGCTTCCGCCAGATCTTCCTGCAGGGCTTCCTCACCAACGTGCTCAACCCGAAGGTGGCGGTATTCTTCCTGGCCTTCCTGCCGCAGTTCGTCGACCCGGCAGCCCCCTCGAAGATCACGGCGTTCCTGGTGCTAGGCCTGCTGCTCAACGGCATCTGCACGGCCTGGAACCTGGTCGTCGCCTGGGCTGCGGCACGGGTCGGCGCGAGCGGGACCGCCGCGCGCGGCAAGCTCTGGCTCGAGCGCGCCATGGGCGCCTTCTTCCTGGCCATCGGGGCGCGGCTGGCCTTGCTCGAGCGGCCGTGAGCGCGACGGCGACGCTGGCATTGACGCCAGTAACGCAATGCATTACTTATCCGGTTGGGCTTGCGCGGCGATCAGGAATTTTCGCGGCAGAAGGCTGCGCCGTTTCTGGAAGGACGGCCAGACGAATGCCGTGGACCCTCGCCATGCGACAAAGCTCCGGCGCCAGCTTGGCGCGTTGGAAGTGGCCAACTCCCCGCAGGGGATGAACATACCGGGTTGGCGGTACCATGCTCTCAAGGGCCAAGACAAAGGACGCTGGGCTGTCTGGGTCGACCAGAACTGGCGCTTGACCTTTGCCTGGTCTGACGACGGACCCGATGCCGTCGATGTGGACTACGAGGACTATCACTGAGGCAAAGCCATGCGGCATCCGAGCATCCCCCCCGTACATCCGGGCGAGATCCTTCGCGAGGATGTGTTTCCAGCGCTGCGCATCACCAAGCCCGCGTTCGCTGCGGCACTTGGCGTAAGCCGCCAGACGCTGCATGAAATCATGACGTTGAAGCGCAGTGTCACTCCAGAAATGGCCCTGCGTCTTGAGGCCGTCGTTGGGTCTGTTGCGCAGACGTGGCTCGCCATGCAGGCCGAGCGCGACCTTTGGGAGGCGCGCCAGCGCGTGGACATCCGCGGCCTGAAGAGGCTCGAGACGGTCGAGTGAATGCGCGGGGCGCGCGCTCCCATCGCGCCTGAGCCGGCTCCGCCCCATGGCTCCGGGGATGGGCGGTACCCACAGCACCGGACCGGCAGCGGCGGCGGGCGGGCTTGCGCTTGGCCCGTGCATCCGCTACCGGCATGAAAATGACCAACACCCCCGCATCCCGCAATATCACGCCCCAGATCGTCGCCGAGCATGGCCTCAAGCCCGACGAGTACCAGCGGCTGCTCGAGATCCTCGGCCGCGAGCCCTCCATCACGGAGCTCGGCATCTTCTCGGTCATGTGGAGCGAGCACTGCTCCTACAAATCCTCCCGCCACTGGCTGAAACGGCTGCCGACCACGGGCCCGAAGGTGATCCAGGGCCCGGGCGAGAACGCCGGCGTCGTCGACCTGGGCGACGGCGATTGCGCCGTGTTCAAGATGGAGAGCCACAACCACCCCTCCTACATCGAGCCCTACCAGGGGGCCGCGACGGGCGTGGGCGGCATCATGCGCGACGTGTTCACCATGGGCGCCAGGCCCGTGGCCAACCTCAACGCCCTGCGCTTCGGCGATCCCAGCCACGCCAAGACCCGGCACCTCGTCTCCGGCGTGGTCGCCGGCATCGGCGGCT
>JANRIO010000084.1:0-24478 GCA_033764875.1 Hyphomicrobiaceae bacterium
GGGCGCGACGCGTGCGTGCTCGAAAGCACCCGCACGGCGATACCCTTCTACCGCGCGATGGGCTACACGGAGGCAGGGGAGCCGGGGCCGGCCTTCGGCACGATGCTCCACTTCCCCATGCGAAAGGATCTCGGGCCCGGCGCGTGACCCTGCTGATCGGGGCGGCGCCCGGCCAGGCAAGCTTGGAGCTGACCCCTTGACCTTCGATACCATCGGCATCATCGGCGGCGGGGCCTGGGGCACGGCGCTCGGGCAGACGCTGACGCTGGCGGGCCGCCGCGTGGTGCTGTGGGCGCGCGAGGCCGACGTCGTCGCCGAGATCAACACGGCGCACGCCAACACGCCGTTCCTGCCGGGCGTGCCGCTCGATCCGCGGCTGACGGCGACCGAGGACCTGTCGCGTCTTGCCCGCTGCGAGGCGATCTTGATGGTGGCGCCGGCGCAGCACCTGCGCAGCACCGCGACCGTGCTCGCCGAGGTGCTGCCGCCGGGCAAGCCGGTGGTGATCTGCTCCAAGGGGCTGGAGCAGGCGACGGGCAAGCTGCTGGTCGATGTGCTGGCCGAGGCCATGCCGCAGGCGGTGCCTGCCGTGCTCTCGGGGCCGAGCTTCGCGGCGGATGTCGCGCGCGGGCTGCCGGCCGCCCTCACCCTCGCGGCGGCGGAGGAGGGCCAGGGCGAGGCGCTGGCGCGGGCCATCGGCTACCGCCACCTGCGCATCTACTGGTCGTCCGACCTGGTCGGCGTGCAGCTCGGCGGCGCGGTGAAGAACGTGCTGGCGATCGCAGCGGGCATCGTCGAGGGCAAGGGCCTCGGCGCCAGCGCGCACGCAGCCCTCGTCACGCGCGGCTTTGCCGAGCTGCGCCGGTTCGGCGCCGCACTCGGCGCCCGCACCGAGACGCTGATGGGGCTGTCCGGCCTCGGCGACCTGCTGCTCACCTGCGGCAGCCCGCAGTCGCGCAACATGAGCCTCGGCCGGGCGCTGGGCCAGGGCCAGGCGCTCGACGACGTGCTGTCGAAGCGGCGCTCGGTGGCGGAAGGCGTCTACACGGCGCAAGCCGTGGTGCAGGTGGCGGCGGAGCGCGGCGTCGAGATGCCGATCGCGCAGGCCGTGCACGCCATCGTCGCCGGCCAGGTGACCGTCGATGCGGCGATCGAGGCGCTGATGTCGCGGCCGCAGAAGGCGGAAATGTGAGCGCAGTGGGGCGCTGGCAGCGGCTTCGCGGCGGGAACGTTTGCCCTCGGTCATCCTCTCTCGGTGCATTCCCGGAAGTCGCGAAGCGACTGTCCGGGACCTTGCCGGGTCGAGATATCGACAACGGGGCAAGACCCCGGACAACCGCGCTCGCGCGCGCTTTCCGGGGAAGCAGAAAGAAGGGATGCAGCCGGATGGCCCTAAGCCGAGTGCGGTGCTGCGTTGCGAAACTGCTGCGCGAGCCTACTCCGCCGCGTCCATGACCTGCGATTCGAGGTCCGGGGGCAGCTGCACGTTGGTCGCGTCATCGAGCATGCCGAGCGCGTGCAGGTAGACGGCGAGGATGCTCTCCTCCTCCTGCCGCTCGGTCTGGCTCTTCTTGCGCAGCGAGACCACCTTGCGCAGGATCTTCACGTCGAAGCCGACACCCTTGGCCTCGAGATACTTGTCGCGGATGTCGCCCGCGAGCGCCTTCTTCTCCTCCTCGAGCCGCTCGATCTGCTCGATAAGCTGGCGCAGCTGCTTCTGCGCGGAGACTTGAAGCGATGTCATGGCATGAACCCCACGGACCACGATTGCGATTGACGCGATTTCTGCATCCGGCGCCGAACGCCCCACGGCCGGTTGCACTGCCACCGCAAGCTAGTGCGGGTGCGCAGAGCGGCAAAGGACGCAGCACGCTCCATCCAGAGCTTTCTCGCCCCGGTGGACAAACCGCTGAATTCGCTAGGCGCGATTCGCGGCGGAGGCGTGGCGCCCTTGGAGATCGCGAAGGCTCCGCGCGCGCCCCGGCTGCTTCCGCTGGGCAAGCCATCGCGGACCTCGGCGGACCTTCGCGGATCTCGCGGCCCTCATCTGACATCATACCCGAGTTCGATCAGGTGCCTCCTGATCTGATTGACAGTCCTCAACGCAGCACACCGATCAGCGAAACCCATGCCCATATGGTTGGCAGCAATATTAGTTAGAAAGCTGATTGCAGCATCGTTACCTTTCCCATTGGCGAGCATGCCTGCAACCTGCAAAAGGTAGCTGTCGTATTCGTCTTCTGCGCCGTCCGGCGGTTGGCCATCGCAATCGGCTAGTCCGATGGGGTCCCAATTGGCCCACCCGATTGCGCGCAACTTTTCGATCTCGATTTTGGGCTTCCGCATCGAACCGCTCAGGCAAATGATGTTGAAATTATTCATATCACAATTAAGGGCTGCTATCGGCCCCGAAGCTGGAGCCGCGGCCGCATCCGCGGAGGTCGGGTCTCGGAGGCGAATTGCCTTGGGCAAGCGCCTGATTGTCGGGCGCCGGCGCAGCGGGCTCAGCGCTTGGCGAGCGTGTGGCTCTGCACGCCGCGGCCGGAGAGCAGCGGCCGCTTGGCGGAGATGGTGCCGGCGTTGACGCCCGACCAGCCGATCTCGCCCGAGAGCCGCCCGTACTCGATCTTCGGGCAGCGGTTCATGACGACCTTGAGGCCCGCGGCCTCGGCCTCGGCAGCCGCCGTGTCGTTGCGCACGCCGAGCTGCATCCACACCGCCTTGATGCCGAGCCGGTCCTTCAGCGCGATGGCCTCGCGCACGATCTCGAGGGCGGCGTCGGAATTGCGGAAGATATCGACCATGTCGACGTGGCCCTCGATGCCGGCCAGGCTGGCCACCACCTTCTGCTTCAGGATCTCCTGTCCCGCCAGGCCGGGGTTGACGGGAACGACGGTGTAGCCCTTGCCGAGCAGGTACTTCATCGCGAAGTAGCTCGGCCGGTTCGGCGTGGCGGAGGCGCCGACCATGGCAATGGCCGGGCAGGCGGCGAGGATCCCGGCGATGTACTCGTCCGCATAGCTGGCGTGATCCACGGGCGCGACTCCCAATCCGTATCAGGGCAAGACGATGCCGCCGCTCGCGTCGAGCGGAAAGGCGGGATTGTGCGCCACCTCCCAGAGATGCCCGTCCGGGTCGGCGAAGTACCCGGACCAGCCGCCCCAGAAGGCGCGCTGCGCGGACTTGACGATGCGGCCACCGGCGGCGGCCGCGGCGGCAAGCGCCGCATCGACCTCGGGCTCGGAGGCGACGTTGTGGGCGAGCGCCACGCCGGTGAATGCACAGGGGCCATCGTCGGCGACGCCGGCATCGGCCGCGAGCGGACCGCGGCCGAAGAGGGCGAGCACGACCCCGCCGGCGCGGAAGAACGCGACGCCGTCGTTGCTCGCGGGCGAGGCGACAAAGCCCATGCGCTCGTAGAAGTCGCGCGCCCGCGCCACGTCCGCCACGCCGAGGGTGACGAGCGACAGCCGCGGCTCCATGTCAGGCCTTCGACCAGTCGGGCGGGCGCTTGTCGATGAAGGCGCCGATGCCCTCCTTCGATTCCGCGTGCATCATGTTCTCGACCATGACGGCGGCGGCATAGTCATAGGCCTCGGCGAGTGGCATCTCGAGCTGGCGGTAGAAGGCCTCCTTGCCAGTTGCCACCGTCACGGGCGGCTTGGAGGCGATGCGGCAGGCGAAGGCCATGGCCTCGGGAAGGACGTCGTCCTTCGGCACCACTTTGTTGACCAGGCCGAACTCGGCCGCGTCCGCCGCCGACAGCATCTCGCCCAGAAGCAGCATCTCCATCGCGCGCTTGCGCGGCACGTTGCGGCTGAGCGCGACCATCGGCGTCGAGCAGAACAGGCCGATGTTGACGCCGGGCGTGCAGAACTGGGCCGTGTCGGCTGCAACCGCCAGATCGCAGGAGGCGACGAGCTGGCAGCCGGCCGCGCTCGCCGTGCCCGTCACGGCCGCGATCACCGGCCGCGGATGGGCGACGATCGAGCGCATCATGCGGGCGCAGGTGCGCATCAGGGCGTCGGTGTAGGCGCGCCCGTTGTCCGGGTCGGCGCGGCGTGCCGTGATCTCCTTGAGGTCGTGGCCGGAGGAGAATACCGGCCCCTTGGCGGCGATGACGATGGCCCGAACCCAATCCTGCCGCGCGGCGTCGTCGAGCGCCTTCTGCAGGGCGGCGAGCATGCCCTCCGACAAGGCGTTGCGCTGCTCGGGGCGGGCCAGCGTCAGCACCAGCACGGCGCCGTCGCGGGCGACCTCGACGCCCGACGGGGCGGCGCCTGCAACCTCGCCCGCGGGCCTGACGGCGACCGTCATCGCGGCGCCTCCCTACTGCAGCACGGCGTCGATCTTGTCCCAGTATTTCTTGACCAGGTCGATGTTGGAGACGTTGGCGATCGGCTGGGCGGTGCGGAGCGCCTCGTTCAACTCCTCCAGCATCTGCTTCTTCTCCTTCTCGGGGATGCTCTTGTCGGCCTTGACCTCCTCGATCTCCTTCTTGATCGCAGCCTGCGGCTCGGTGAACTGCTTGGACTGCGGATCGATCCCGGCCATCACCATCGAGATGTTGGCGGCCACGTCGTCGTACTCGCAGAAGCTCGTGAAGCCGTGCTTCTTGGCCACGCTCTCGATGGCCGGATCGACCTTGTCGCAGGTCGGCGGCGAGGCCTGCACCTTCTCGGCGGCGGCGGCCATGTCCTTCTGCGCCGAGATGAAGCCCTCGATGTGCTTCTCGTTCAGCTTGATCTGCTTGATGGGGCCCTGCGCCATTGCCAGGCCGCAGAACGGCGCGAAGGCCATGGCGAGGAAGGCCACGAGAGCCAGACGGGCGGGGTACTGCATGGGTCTCGATCCTTGGTTGCGGTCTCTGCGACACGAGTTAAGAAGTCTGGGCCGATACGTAATTCCGCGCGATGACAAAAGTTGGACGAGGCCGCCATGTCAACTGATGCTTTCGGCACGCAAAGCCGCACGGCCGCGCTCGATGCGGGCAGCATCGATGCTCTGATCGCGGCCCATTTCCCGCACGTGCACGGCGGGCAGAAGTCGTTCTTCATCGAGGCGGTGACGGCGACCACGGCAACCGTGCGCATGAAGTACCAGGAGCGGCACGCCAGACCGGGGGGCACGATCTCGGGGCCGGCCATGTTCACCCTGCTCGACGTCGCCGTCTGGGCGGCCGTGATGGCGGCACTCGGCGAGGCCGGGGTCGACGCGGTAACCACGCACTGCAACTTGCATTTTCTGAGCCGGCCGGCGGCCAGGGACATGCTCGCGAAGGTGACGCTGCTGCGGGTCAGCAGGCGCTCGGCCGTGGCGGAATGCGCCCTCTACAGCGAGGGCTCGGAGGAGCTCGTCGCGCACGGCGTCGCGGGCTACGCGATCCCCACCTCCAGCGCAGGTAGAGTGATACCTCATAGCGGTAACATGATACCGTAAAAATAACTCATTGTTTTCGCGGTGTTATTTTTGTCTTGCCGCGCAGCTATCGGATTGACGTGGCGATTTCGGCAGGGTAGAAGCCGCGCACCGTCGCGGCCCGCATAGAGCCGCCGCTCAAGGGACCTCGAACAATGAAGACCTACGTCGCCAAGCCCGGCGAGATCGAGAAGAAGTGGGTGCTGATCGACGGCACCGGCCTCGTCGTCGGCCGCCTCGCCAGCCTCATCGCCATGCGGCTGAGGGGCAAGCACCGCCCGACCTACACGCCCCACGTCGACACCGGCGATAACGTGATCGTGATCAATGCCGAGAAGCTCGTCTTCACCGGCAACAAGACGGACGACAAGGTGTACTACCGCCACACCGGCTACCCCGGCGGCATCAAGGCGCGCACGCCGCGCATGATGCTCGAGGGCAAGCATCCCGAGCGCGTCCTGGAGCTCGCCGTCACGCGCATGCTGAGGCGCGGACCGCTGCACAGCAAACTGATCCGCAACCTGAAGGTTTACAAGGGCGGTGCACACCCGCACGAGGCGCAGAAGCCGGAAGTGCTGGACGTGAAGGCGCTCAACTCCAAGAACGTGAGGGCTTAAGAGCCATGGCACTGGAAACCAAGACCCTGGAAGACCTGGGTGCCCTCAAGACCGGCGGCGACGCGGCCGCGGCCCCCGTGCACGTGCAGAAGCTCGACAAGCACGGCCGCGCCTACGCCACGGGCAAGCGCAAGAACGCCGTGGCGCGCGTCTGGATCAAGCCCGGCGCCGGCAAGATCACGGTCAACGACAAGAGCTTCGAGCTGTACTTCGCGCGGCCCGTGCTGCAGATGCTGCTCAAGCAGCCGCTGCAGACCGCCAACCGACTCTCGCAGTTCGACATCCGGGCCACCGTCACCGGCGGCGGCCTGTCTGGCCAGGCCGGCGCCGTGCGGCACGGCATCTCCAAGGCGCTCACCTACTACGAGCCCGAGCTGCGCAGCGTCCTGAAGAAGGGCGGCTTCCTCACCCGCGACAGCCGCGTCGTCGAGCGCAAGAAGTACGGCCGCATGAAGGCCCGCCGCAGCTTCCAGTTCTCCAAGCGCTGAGCCTTGCCCCTACGGGCATACCCCGGGGCCGGAGTGTTGCACTCCGGCCCCTTCTTTTTCAGCAATCGCCCGTTAACGATTTGAAAACGCGGCCGGCCATCCCATGTGCGGCAGACCGCCCTCCAGCCCGTTTTCCCCGAGCCCGTCATGACCGCATTCGGAATCGACCTCATCGCCCTGCTCAACGTCATCGTCATCGACGTGGTGCTGGCGGGCGACAACGCCGTGATCGTGGGGCTTGCCGCCTCCCGCGTGGCGCCTGAGCTTCGCCAGAAGGTGATCTTCTGGGGCATGGCGGCCGCCGTCGGCCTGCGCATCGTTTTCGCCGCGCTGGCGACCACGCTTCTGGCCATCGTCGGCCTGACGCTGGCGGGCGGCATCCTGCTGCTGTGGGTGTGCTGGAAGATGTACCGCGAAGTCCGCGCCGGCGGGCATGAGGGCCACGAGCTCCTCGATGAGTCGGGCGCCGGCCAGGCCGCGGTGCCGACCATGACGTTCGGCGCCGCCGTGATGCAGATCACCTTCGCCGACGTGTCGATGTCGCTCGACAACGTGCTGGCGGTCGCCGGCGCGGCCAAGGGCTCGACGGAGGTGCTGGTGATCGGCCTCGGCGTCGCCATCGTGCTGATGGCGGTGGCGGCCAATTTCATCGCCAAGCTGCTCGTCAAATACCCGTGGATCACCTGGATCGGGCTCGCCATCATCGTCATCGTGGCGGTCGACATGATCTACGACGGCTCGCACGAGGTCGCCTGCGCCATGTGGAACGGGCCGTGGTGCGCCGAGGGCTTCATGGGGCTGATCAAGGGCGTGCTCGGCATCAAGGGCTAGGCCCCGCCGCGGCGGCCTCCCATTGACAGGGAGGCCGCGCTACCGCATATGGGGCCATGATCATGCTTCCGACCAGCACCATCCGACGCCAACCCGGGCGCCCCGTGCGCGTGCGATGACGGCCTGACGCCGCTTTTCATCCGCACGGCCGCACCTCGCTGCGGCTTTTTTTGTGCCTCCACCCGCCTGCCCGCGGACCCCAAGACTGGAAGCGCTCCCATGACGACGATGACCGCCGCCAAGCAAGGCAGCAAGACCAGCACGGCAAAGCTCAAGGGCACCCGGCCCGCCATCTTCATCGACGGCGAGGCCGGCACCACCGGCCTCGAGATCCGGCGGCGCCTCGCCGACGAGACGGGCGTCGAGGTGCTCGCCATCGCGCCGGAGCTGCGCAAGGACGAGGACGCGCGGGCCGCGCTGATGCGCAAGGCCGACATCGTGGTGCTCTGCCTGCCCGACGATGCCGCGCGGCAGGCCGCCGCGCTTGCCGCAGCGCTCGGGGCCGACGCGCCGCGGATCGTGGACGCGAGCACGGCCCACCGGGTTGCAGACGGCTGGGTGTTCGGGTTCCCCGAGCTGGATGCGAAGCAGGCCGACAGGATCGCCGCCGCCAGCCGCGTGTCCAATCCCGGATGCTACTCCACAGGCGCCATTGCGCTGCTCAATCCGCTGGTCGCGGCCGGCGCTCTGCCGCCCGACCATCCCATCGCCATCAACGCCGTCAGCGGCTACAGCGGCGGCGGCCGGAGCATGATCGAGGCCTTCGAGGCCGGCACGGCGCCGGCCTTCGAGATGTACGGGCTCGGCCTCGAGCACAAGCACCTGCCGGAGATCATGCTGCGCGCGGGCCTCACGCGGCGGCCCATCTTCGTGCCGGCGGTCGGCAACTTCCGGCAGGGCATGCTGGTCAGCGTGCCCCTGCATCTGGCGACGCTGCCCGGCAAGCCCACGGCCGCCGACCTCGAGGCGATCCTGGCGCGGCACTACGAGGGGGCCAAGCTCGTCAGGGTAGTGCCGGCGAGCGATCCCTCGGCCAAGGGCGGCCGCCTCGACGCGCTGGCGCTCAACGGCACCGATGCGCTGGAGGTGCGGGTGTTCGGCAGCGACAAGCACGCCCAGGCCGTGCTTGTGGCCCGGCTCGACAACCTCGGCAAGGGCGCTTCGGGCGCCGCGGTGCAGAACATCCGTCTGATGCTGGCGCTGCCGGGCTGAGAAGGCGGCCCGGACCGCTCGCCATGAGCCGCTACGACTTCACCTCCCACCGCCTGTTCGTCGAGGGCGATCTCGGCCCGGGCAGGGTCGTGGCGGCAACGCCGGAGCAGGCCAACTACCTCTGCAACGTGCTGCGGCTCAAGGACGGCGACCACGTCCTCCTCTTCAACGGCCGCGACGGCGAGTGGCGGGCGGCACTGGGCGCGCGTTCCAAGCGAGGGGTCGCGCTCAACATCGAGGCCGCGACGCGGGAGCAGGAAGGCGGCCCCGATATCGACTACCTGTTCGCCCCCCTGAAGCGCAGCCGCCTCGACTACATGGTGCAGAAGGCGACCGAGATGGGGGTGGCGCGCCTGCGCCCGGTCATCACCCGCCGCACCGTTGCCGAGCGCGTCAACGTGGAGCGCCTCGCCGCCAACGCCATCGAGGCGGCGGAGCAGTGCGGCATCCTGCGGGTGCCGTCGGTGGCCGAGCCGGAGAAGCTCGCCACGGTGCTGGCGCGGTGGCCGGCCGAGAGGACGCTCGTCTTCTGCGACGAGGACGCCGAGGTCGGTGACCCGGTGAGCGCGCTGTCGGGCATCCCAGCGCCCGGCGGATCGCTGCCCCCTCCGCTCGGGTTGCTGATCGGACCCGAAGGCGGCTTCGACCCGGAGGAACGCGCGCGGCTCCTGGCCGTTCCGGGCGTTGTGCGGCTGTCGCTGGGTCCCCGCATCCTGCGCGCGGACACGGCGGCGGTGGCTGCTCTCGCGCTTGTGAACGCTTGCGTCGGGGACTGGCGCTAACTGCCTAGGGCTCAAGCCGTTTGCAGCTTGTGCGCGGGGGGCCTGATCAACTAACAAGAGGGCCTGTCAGCCGGCCCGCAGCGAGGAAAAGCAGCCCATGTCCACCCGCGAGGACAGCGCTCCCAGCGCTCCGGTCGGCTCGCGCGACGAGCTCGTCGCCTGGATCGAGGCCGGCTGCAAGCCGGCCGAGCGCTGGCGCATCGGCACGGAGCACGAAAAGTTCCTGTTCCAGACCGAGACGCTGCGCCCGGTGCCCTATGCGGGCCGGAACGGCGTGCGCGCACTGATGGAAGGCCTGATCCGCGAGTTCGGCTGGCTGCCGATCATGGAGGGCGACAACATCATCGCGCTCAAGCGGCCGAACGGCGCGGCGGGCGGCACGGTCTCGCTCGAGCCCGGCGGGCAGTTCGAGCTGTCCGGCGATCCGCTGGCGACCCTGCACGAGGTGGCGGCGGAGACGCAGCAGCATCTCGACCAGTGTCGGGCCATCGGCGGCCCCCTTGGCATCGGCTTCCTCGGCGTCGGCTTCTCGCCGGACTGGACGCTCGATGAGACGCCGCGGATGCCCAAGCAGCGCTACGGGGTGATGACGCGCTACATGCCGCAAGTCGGCAAGCGCGGCCTCGACATGATGTACCGGACGGCGACCATCCAGGTGAACCTCGACTTCGCCAGCGAAGCGGACATGGTGAAGAAATTCCGCGTGTCGCTCGCCCTGCAGCCGATCGCCACCGCGATCTTCGCGTGCTCGCCGTTCACCGAGGGCAAGCCCAACGGCTTTCTGTCGCTGCGCAGCGAGGTCTGGCGCGACACCGATCCAAACCGCACGGGCATGCTGCCCTTCGTGTTCGAGCCCGGCATGAGCTTCGAGCGATACGCCGACTATGCGCTCGACGTGCCCATGTACTTCGTCTACCGCGGCGGCCGCTACATCGACGCGGCCGGAGCCTCCTTCCGCGATTTCCTGGCCGGCCGGCTGCCGCAGCTTCCCGGCGAGCGCCCGACGCTCGACGACTGGTCGGACCATCTCACCACGCTGTTTCCCGAGGTGCGCATGAAGCGGTTCCTCGAGATGCGCGGCGCGGACGGGGGGCGCTGGCGGCGGATCTGCGCGCTGCCGGCCTTCTGGTGCGGCCTGCTCTACGACGCCAGCGCGCTCGAGGCGGCCTGGGACCTGGTCAAGGACTGGACCGCGGAGGAGCGCCAGGGCCTGCGCAACGCGGTGCCGAAGCAGGGCCTGCGCGCGCCGTTCCGCGGCGGCAACGTGCTCGACCTCGCCCGCAAGGCGCTGGAGATCGCCCAATCCGGCCTCGCGGCCCGCGGCATCCGCGATCAGGAGGGGCGGGACGAGCGGATCTATCTCGAGCCGCTGGCCGCCATCCTGGCGGAGGGCGTGTCTCCCGCGGAAGAGATCCTTGCCCGCTTCAACGGCCCCTGGAAGGGCTCCACCAAGCCTCTCTACGTGGACTACGCCTTCTGATCCCTTGCCGGATCGCGGCGCCGAACCATATTCAGGCGACGTTCATGCGCTGCAGCGTAACGAGAGGTCACGTCCAAGGTGATGATCGTATTAGGAGTTTTCATCGCGTTGGACGGGTCGGAGACGGACTGCCAGCTCGAAAGCACGACCGCAGGTCGGGGTAGCCTTTCGGTCGGGACACTAGCGCATTGATGCTGCATGCTCATTGATGCACCTCGTGGCCTCCAGGCCGGACCTCGTTCCGTGGCGCATGGCAACGACTATTGCGATCAGGACACCAGCGGCTCTCTGGAGTGGCGCCACGTGCTCAGACGATCAAGCGTTCCGGTCCTCGGGCTGGCTTTCGTCCTGACCCTGCTCGGGAACGTTGCGGCCCTGCGCGCCCAGACCGTGGCGGACGTGTCGTGCTCCAACAGCTGCAAGGCGCAATACGGCAGCTGCTACAAGTCGAGCCAGGATCGGGCCAAGTGCCAGTCGCAGCTGCAGCGGTGCCTTGAGGCCTGCATCCGCAAGAAGCGCTGATTTTCCCTTCGCGCCGAGCCTGAGACGGGACCGGACGGGCTAGAACTCCTCTTTGCGGCTTCGCAGGAGCGCGGGAGGACCAATGCCGGACCAATTCCAGCAGATCATCGTACGCGTTGCCGAGCGCGTCGCCACCATCACCCTGAGCCGCCCCGAGCGCCTCAACGCCTGGACCGCGCAAATGGCGGACGAGCTGGCGCAGGCTCTGCAGTCTCTCGCCTCCAGCGACGAGGTGCGGGCGATCGTCATCACGGGCGCGGGCAAGGGGTTCTGCGCCGGCGCCGACATGGAGAAGCTGTCGTCGGCCGCCAAGGGCAACGTCAGCCTGATCCAGGAGGCGGCGGCGGGCGCCGGCGGGCTGGCCGCCAATTTCGCGCAGAGATGCAGCTATCTGCTCGGCATCCCGAAGCCCATCATCGCGGCCATCAACGGCCCCGTCGCCGGTATCGGCCTCGTCATCGCGACCTTCTGCGACATCCGCTACATGGCGGCCGGCGCCAAGCTGACGACGGCGTTTGCGCGGCGCGGCCTCGTCGCCGAGCACGGCATGGCGTGGCTGCTGCCGAAGCTGATCGGGCCCATGAACGCCCTCGACCTGCTGTACTCGGCGCGCCCCGTTGCGGCGGAGGAGGCCGAGCGCATGGGCCTCGTGCGCGTGCTGCCGGCGGAGGGGTTCCTTGCCGCCGTCGAGGCCAAGGCCGCCGAGATCGCCAACCTTTCCTCGCCGCGCGCGACCGCCATCATCAAGCGGCAGGTCTACGAGGCCTTCTTTCAGACCCTGGCGGAGGCCACCCAGATCGCGAACCGGGAGCAGGAGGCCTGCCGGGACACCGAGGACTTCAAGGAGGGGGTGGCGAGCTTCCTCGAGCGCCGGCCGCCACGCTTCACCGGGCGATAGAGGAAACTATTCTTCTTTTCATGGCGTTATGGCCGATCCGGAGCTGCCGCCGGGGCGCATCCGGCGAGCACGGCTCGACTTTCCGCGGCAGATGGGCTACAGCCGCGCACCCGCGGATGCCCGATGCGCCGCCTCGGGACCTGCACCCCGAGGGCCGGTTGGTTTCGACACCCAAGATAATCTGCCCATGCCAAGCGCCACGGCGGCTGCCAACAAAGAGCTCAAGCACGCGCACGAGCACCACTTCTGGCCGCTGACGCTGGGCGCGCTCGGCGTCGTCTACGGCGATATCGGCACGAGCCCCATCTACGCCTTCAAGGAGGCGGTGACGGCGGCGACCATCGGGCATGGCGGCAGCGCTGCCGCCGTCACGGCGGACGTCGTGGCGCCGGCCGTGCTCGGCATCCTCTCGCTCATCATCTGGACGCTGCTGCTCCTGGTCACGGGCAAGTACGTCTTCTTCGTGCTGAAGGCCGACCTCAACGGCGAGGGCGGCACGTTCGCGCTCATGTCGCTCGCCCAGCGCGTGGCCGGGCGCAGCAAGTACCCGATCCTGATCCTCGGCATCGTCGGCACCTGCTTCCTCTACGGCGACGCCGCCATCACGCCGGCGCTGTCGGTGATCTCGGCGATCGAGGGCATGACCGTGATCTCGCCGGCGTTCGGCAACCTCGTGCTGCCGCTGGCGGTCCTGATCCTGGTGCTGCTGTTCGCCATGCAGAGCTACGGCACCGCCCGCGTGGCCACCTACTTCGGCCCGATCATCGTGGTCTGGTTCCTGGTCTTGGGCGGCATGGGCATCGCCTGGATCTTCCGCGAGCCGGGCGTGCTCGCCGCCATCAATCCCTACTACGGGCTCGCCTTCGTCGCCGGCCACGGCATGATCGGCATGACCGTGCTGGGGCTCGTGTTCCTCGCCGTCACGGGGGCCGAGTCGCTCTATGCGGACATGGGCCACTTCGGACGCAAGCCCATCCAGGCGGCCTGGCTCGGCATGGTGCTGCCGGCGCTGGTGCTCAACTACCTCGGCCAGGGCGCCGCCGTGCTGTCGAACCCGAAGGCGATCGAGAACCCGTTCTTCCTGATGTACCCGCCGTGGGCGCTGTGGCCGATGGTGCTGCTGACCACCGCCGCGACCGTGATCGCAAGCCAGGCCGTGATCACCGGCGCCTATTCCATCACCCGACAGGCGATCCAATTGGGGCTGCTGCCGCGGTTCAGCGTGCTGCACACCTCCAAGGACGTCGCCGGCCAGATCTACCTGCCGCGCGTCAACTGGGTTCTGCTCACGGCCGTGCTGCTGCTCGTCGTCATCTTCAAGACCTCGAGCTCGCTCACGGCCGCCTACGGCATCGCCGTCACGGCAACCATGATCACCACCTCGATCATGGTTCTGTTCGTCTCCTGGAGGGCGTGGGGCTGGCCGCTGTGGCGGAGCGCCGGCCTGTTCGGCACGCTGCTCGCCCTGGAGCTCGTGTTCTTCTCGGCCAACATCATGAAGATCCTGGAAGGGGCCTGGGTGCCGCTTGCCATCGCGAGCGTGCTGATGCTGATCATGCTGACGTGGGCGCGCGGCACGGCCGTGCTCAACACGCAGTCGCGCAAGCAGGATGCGTCGCTGTCGTGGCTGATCGGCAAGCTCGAGCAGAAGCCCCCGCACCGCGTCAATGGCACGGCGGTGTTCCTCACGGCGACGCCGAACGCTGCCCCCTCCGCGCTGCTGCACAACCTCAAGCACAACCACATGCTGCACGAGCGCAACATCATCATCACGGTGCGCACCGCGGAGGTGCCGCGCGTGCCCTCCAGCGAGGTGGTCAAGATCGAGAAGCTGTCCGACAGCTTCACGGGCGTGACGCTGACCTACGGCTTCATGGAGACGCCGAGCGTCGAGCGTGGGCTGCAGCTCTGCCGCAAGCGAGGCCTCAACATCGACCCGGCCTCGACCTCTTTCTTCCTCTCCCGGCGGGTGCTGAGGCCGGCGTCGAAGTCGAAGATGCCGTTCTGGCAGGACAAGCTGTTCATCTGGCTCGCCGGCAGCGCCGAGGATGCGACGAGCTATTTCCAGATCCCGTCCGACCGGGTCGTGGAGATCGGCACGCAGATCACGGTCTGACGTCTGCGACCTGAGGTGCACCGGTGGTCAGCCACGCACAAGGCGGCTGGTCCGCGATTTGCTTTCCCACACAAGCGTGACCGGCGGCGTGTGCCTGCCGCGTGCGGCCGGCGCGCTGTCGTGTCCCTGTAACTTTTAGCACCTATGAGCGTCACTAGGCTTGAAGTGACTGTTTTCCGGAGCCATTTTGCTGCGTTGGCGGCTCCGCACCTCAAAACTTGAGGAGGCAATCATGCCCTTCCGGCAAGGCGACAAGGTTCGCCTCAGGGGTCGCAGCGAAACGCTCACGATCGTGCGCATTGTCGGCGCGAATGCCCACTGTTGCATCATTCGCGAGGACAAAAGCGTTCGCAGTACACTGCTGCGTCTTGCGGATCTCGAGCTCGCCGAGCGTGTCGACAAAGTGCCGGCGTGAGGCTTTGCTCAGACCATTGACCGGCATCAAGGCCCGGGTGGCTGGTTGACCCCAGCCTGCGCGCGGCTTCGCGCCTGCCGCATGCAGGCCGCGGAGCGCCAGGCGATCCGGGCCGCTGGAATGGCTTTGGCATAAATCAGCCTCGAGGCGCGATGGCAGCGGGCCGCAAAGAGCTCTCCGAGACCCAGGCCGAGACGATTGCCTTCCTGTCGGAGGCGGCGACGCATGGGGGCGTGCCGCACGTCGAGCGGATCGAGACGCACGGCAACATCATTTTCCTCGCCGGGCCTACGGCGTGGAAGATCAAGCGCGCCGTCCGCTTCCCCTACATGGATTTCTCGACCGTCGAGCTGCGGCACCGGGCATGCCTCGAGGAGATGGCGGTCAATGCCCGGCTGGCGCCGGCCCTGTACATCGGCTGCGTCCCCATCACCCGCGAGCCTTCGGGACACCTCGCCATTGCCGGCGACGGCGTGGCGGTCGAATGGGCCGTGAAGATGCACCGCTTCGCGCAGGAGGACCTGCTCAGCGCGCGGGCCGCCGTTGGGCCGATCCCGCAGGCCCTGGCGACGGCCGTCGCCGATGCCGTTCACGCCAGCCATCGCGGCGCGCAGATCCACGCCGAGGCCCGCGGCGCGGACCGCATCGGGGCGGTGCTCGACAACCTGAGCCGCGCCTTGCGCGATCTCGGCAGCCTCGACGCAGGGCTGGTCGAAAGCTTTGCGCGCGGCGGCGCCAGGCTTCACGCCCGTGCCGGCGCGCTGCTGGACCGGCGCGCCCAGCAGGGTTGCGTGCGCCGCTGCCACGGCGACCTGCACGCGGCCAACATCGTCATCTGGAATGGCCAGCCGCTGCTCTACGACGCCATCGAGTTCGATCCGGACCTGGCGACCATCGACACGCTGTACGACCTCTCATTCCTGCTCATGGACCTCGACCGGCGCGGGCAGCGCCAGGCCGCCAACGACATCCTCAACCGCTACCTGTGGCTGGGCCGCGACGATCTCGATCTGGACGGGCTCGCGGCGCTGCCGCTGTTCATGGGGCTGCGCGCCGGCATCCGCGCGCTGGTCACGGCCGAGCGGGCGCAGCAGCAGCCCGAGGCAGCGGCTGGCGAGGAACAGGGCAGGTCTGCGGCCCTGCTGCGTGCGGCGGCCGGCTATCTCGTCGAGACGCCGCCCGTCCTGATCGCGGTCGCCGGCCTCTCCGGGACGGGGAAATCGACGCTCGCCCGGCGGCTGAGCCCGTGGCTCGGCCCGGCGCCTGGCGCCGTCCACCTGCGCTCGGACCTCATCCGCAAGGGGATCGCCGGCGTCGGCGCAACCGAGCGGCTGCCGGCCGAGAGCTACACCCCGGAGGCCTCGGTGCAGGTCTACGGCGAGCTGGCCCGGCAGGCGCGGCTGGTGCTAGCGGCGGGCCGCAGCGTCGTGGCGGACGCCGTCTGCGCGCGGCCGCACGAGCGCGAGATGCTGCGCCGTCTGGCGCAGGCGTGCGGCGTCGCCTTCAGCGGCCTGTGGCTCGCGGCGCCACCGGAGGTGCTCCTCGCCCGGGTCGCGCAGCGCACACACGACGCCTCCGATGCCACCGCCAGCGTGGTCAGGACGCAACTCGACTGGCAGACGCAAGTCCCGGGCGAAGGCTGGACCCCGGTCGATGCCGGCGGCACGCCGGAGGCCACGCTCGAGGCCGCGCGCGGCGTGCTCGGCGGGCTCATCTCCCACACCGACACCGCAGGATCCCTGCCATGACCATCCGCAATCTCGATGCCCTGCTGCGACCGAAGGCCGTCGCGCTGATCGGCGCCGGCACGCGTCCCGGCAGCGTCGGCCTGATCATGGCGCGCAATCTGCTGCGGGCGAGATTCAAGGGCACGCTGCGCCTGATCAATCCGAAGCACGCCGAGATCGAGGGCGTCCCCTGCTTCCCTTCGATCGCGGCGCTGCCGGAGGCGCCCGACCTCGGCATCGTGGTCACGCCGCCGCAGACGGTGCCCGGCATCATCGCGGAGCTTGGTGCCAAGGGGGCGCGGGCGGCGGTCGTGATCACGGCCGGCGTGCGCGGCGAGCTCAGGGACCGGATGCTGAAGGCGGCAAGGCCGCACCTGCTGCGCATCCAGGGGCCCAATTGCCTCGGCCTGATGCTGCCCTCGCTCGGGCTCGACGCCAGCTTCTCGCACGAGCCGCCGATGGCGGGCGACCTCGCCTTCCTGTCGCAGTCGGGGGCCCTGATCACGGGCGTCATCGACTGGGCCAAATCGCGCAACATCGGCTTCTCGCACGTGGTGTCGCTCGGCGACATGGCCGATGCCGACTTCGGCGACCTGCTCGACTATCTGGCCGGCGACGTGAAGAGCCGCGCCATCCTGCTCTACATGGAGAGCATCACCAACGCCGCGAAGTTCATGTCGGCGGCGCGGCGGGCGGCCCGCGCCAAGCCCGTGATCGTGGTCAAGTCCGGCCGCGGCGCCTCCGGCGCAAAGGCGGCGCTGTCGCACACCGGCGCCATGGCCGGCACGGACGGCGGCTACGACGCCGCCTTCAAGCGGGCCGGCGTGCTGCGCGTGCCGGAGCTGCGCGACCTGTTCACCGCCGCCGAGATCCTGGCGCGGCACCCGGCCCTCGTCGGCGACCGGCTGGCGATCCTCACCAACGGCGGCGGCGCCGGCGTGCTGGCGGCCGACCACCTGGCGCTGCTCGGCGGTCAACCGGCGCCGCTGAGCGAGGAGACGCGGGCGGCGCTCGACAAGGTGCTGCCCGCCACGTGGTCGCGCGGCGACCCCGTCGACATCATCGGCGACGCCGACGCCGACCGCTACGCCAAGGCGCTCAACGTGCTGCTCGCCAGCAAGGACGCGGACGCCATTCTCGTCATGAACTGCCCCACCGCACTCGCCTCCAGCGAGGAGATCGCGAGCGCCGTCACGAGCGTCGTCAAGGAGCGGCGGTCCAAGGGCTTCCGAGCCATGCCCATCCTCGCCAACTGGCTGGGCGTGGAAGCCAGCCGCGGCGCCAGGCAGATGTTCTCAACCGCCGGCATCGCCACCTTCGACATGCCGGCCGACGCCATCGACGGGTTCATGGACCTGGTGCGGCACGCGCGGGCGCAGGAGCAGCTTGCGCGCATGCCGCCGTCGCTGCCGGAGCGGCCGGCCTTCGAGACCGACAAGGCGGACCGGCTCCTCAAGGCGGCGCTGGCGAAGGGACAGACGGTGCTCGACGAGAAGGACGCCAAGGACCTGCTCGTCAGCTACGGCATCGCCACGGTGCCGACCGTGCTCGCGCACACGCCGGAGGAGGTGTTCTGGTCGGCGGCGGGCTTCATCAAGGACTACGGCGCCTGCGTGGTGAAGGTCTCGTCGAAGGACATCTCGCACAAGTCGGACGTGGGCGGCGTCAGGCTCGGGCTGACGCGGCCGGAGGAGGCGCGGCAGGCGGCGGAGGACATGCTGGCGCGGATCGCCATCAAGATGCCGCGGGCGCAGGTGGAGGGCTTCAGCGTGCAGGCCATGATCAACAACGCGCGCGGGCTCGAGCTGATCATCGGCATGACGGTGGACGACGCTTTCGGGCCGCTGATGATGTTCGGCGCCGGCGGCACGGCGGTGGAGGTCTTGCGCGACACCGCCTACGCGCTTCCCCCCCTCGACCTGAACCTCGCCAGCGACCTGATGCGCGAGACGCGCGTGTGGCGCCTGATGCAGGGCTACCGCGACCGGGCGCGGGTCGATACCGACGCGGTGGCCGAGGCGCTGGTGCGCATGAGCTACCTCGTCGCGCGCCACCCCGAGATCCGCGAGATCGACATCAACCCGCTGCTGGCGGACCCCGGCGGAGCTGTGGCGCTGGACGCCCGCGTCCGGATCGCCGACGCGGCCGCCTCGCCGCGCGTGCCGATGGCCATCCGGCCCTACCCGAGCGAGTGGGAGCGGCACATGGATCTCGACGACATCGGCCGGGTGCTGGTGCGCCCGACCCGGCCGGAGGACGAGGCGCTGTACCAGGACTTCTTCGCCAACGTCACGCTCGACGACCAGCGTCTGCGCTTCTTCTCGGCGGCGCCCGACCTCTCGCACCGCTTCCTGGCGCGGCTGACGCAGATCGACTACGCGCGGGAGATGGCCTTCGTCGCCGTCTCCAAGGAGAGCGGGGCGCTGCTCGGCGTGGTGCACTTCATCCTCGATCCGGATCTGACCGAGGGCGAGTACGCGATCCTGGTGCGCTCCGACCTCAAGGGGCACGGCCTTGGCTGGCGCCTGATGCAGCATCTCATCGCCTACGCGGAGGCCCATCACGTCGGCGAGATCCAGGGTCTCGTCCTGCGCGGCAACCGCACCATGCTCGACATGTGCCGCAATCTCGGCTTCAAGGTGGAGCCGGACGCCGACGACGACAAGGTCATGCGCGTCGTGCTGCCGCTGGGCAAGCGGCGGGGAGGGCTCTGAGCTCACGCCGCATGCGTGGCGGCCTTGGCGGCGGCGGCGAAGCGGGGCTTGCGCACGACGGTGACGGTGCAGGGTGCCTTCTGCACGATCTCGCCCGAGACGCTGCCGAGGATGTTGCGGATGGCGCTGGTGCGGGCGCCGAGCACGATGTGGTCCACCGCGTTGCTCGAGATGTAGTCGAGGATGGCGCCGGCGGCGTCCACCGCCTCGAGCACGTGATAGCTGATGCGGTCGGGAGCGAGATCGAGGCCGCGGGCCCAGTGCTTGAGCTCGACGAGGCGCTGCACGTGGATGTTGTGGCCTTCCTTGTCGAGCGTCTGATCGATGGAGATCAGGTTGCCCTTGAGCACGTTGAGGCAGGCAAGGCGGGCGCCTGGCACGGTGACGAGCACGCGCCTGACCGTGGTGCGCAGCGCCTCGACCAGCTCCGCCTCGCTCTCGGAGAGATCGATGGCGACGGCGACGATGGGCGCGGTCTCCGCGGCAGCACTCGCCTGCTTCTCGCGGTCGAGCGTCGGGCGATAGCTGTCGGGGTGGTAGCGGCGCTTGATGCGCGCGCTCCAGGGATCGCGCTTGAGCTTCCCGGCGCGCGGAGTGAGGGTGACCTGGTCGGGGTGGGTGAGGTCGAACGCAAGCTGGGCGGCTGTCGGGTGCCGCACCTCCGGATTGGGGGCGAGGCAGCGCAGGATGATCTCCTGCAGCCACGGCGGGATGTCGGATTTGAGCGCGCGCGGCGGCGCGGGGTCCCACCACACCCGCCGCTGCAGTCCCTTCAGGGACTGGGGATCGCCGAACGGGCGCTCGCCGGTGGCGAAGAAGTACATCAGCGAGCCGAGCGCGAACAGGTCGCTCCTCGGATCGGTGCGGACGCCGTACACCTGCTCCGGCGCCATGTAGGGCGCGGTGCCGTACGGCAGGCGGAACTCCTCGAACATCAGGTCGGGGAGCTGGGCGTGATGGGACAGGCCGAAGTCGATGAGCACGGCCTCGCCCGTGCCCTCGCGCATGATGATGTTCGACGGCTTGATGTCGAGGTGCACCACGTGCTGGCGGTGGAGGTCGGTCAGCGCGACGGCGATCCTTGCGCCGATCGCCGCCACCTCGCCGGCAGGCAACGGCAGCTCGGGCAGGCGCGTGTAGAGCGTGGAGCCCGCGATGCGCTCGAATACGATGTAGGGCTGCACGGCGAAGTCGCCCACGGCAATGCAGCGCGGCACGTGCGGACCCGACAGGCGGGGCAGGATCATCTGCTCCATCTCGAAGCTGACGATGGCGGCAGGATCCTCGCCCTCGTGCAGGACGGGCACCTTCATCAGCATCGGCAGCCGGTGATCGGGGTGCGTGACCTCGTAGAGGTGGGCCATGCCGCCCTTGTGCACCTGCGGGCCGACGGTGAAGCCGTCGAGCACGACGCCTTGCGCGAGCACCGGCGTCGCCATGGCTATCGCCCCGCGCTCAGCCGCCGCCAGAGGACATCGGGCAGGCCGGCGCGGCGGATCTTGGCCGCGGCCGTCTCGATGTCGTAGGGCACGCGCAGATAGCTGATGGTGTTGGCTTGCGTATCCCAGATGCCGTAGGCGGCGGCGGGATTGCCGTCGCGCGGCTGGCCGACGGCCCCCATCACGGCCAGCCAGCGGCGCTGCGAGAGCAGCGGCACGGCCGTGCCGGCGACCGGCGTGTGCACCATGACTTTGCCGGTGGCGGCGAGATTGTAGAGGGCCGGCGTGTGGATGTGGCCGCACACGGTCAGATGCGCCTCGCTGGCGTTCAGGCTGTCGATGGCCTCGTCGAGGCCCAGGATATAGGGCCAGGCCTCGGGCCGCTTGGCAGAGGCGTGGACGAAGAGGCAGCTGCCTTGCGTCGCGCTCATCGGCAGCCGATCGAGAAACGCCAGGTCCTCGGGCGCCAGCACCGCGCGGGTCCACTCGACGGCCGCCAGCGCCGCGTCGTTGAGGCGGAAGCGCGTGCCGTTGACCGCCTCGTCGTGATTGCCCTTGATGGCGATGGCGCCCTTGCCGCAGGCCTCGCGCACGATCTCGACGCAGGCGGCGGGATCGGCGCCGTAGCCCACGATGTCGCCGAGGTAGACCGAGCGCTCGGCGCCTTGGGCGCGCGCGTCCGCAAGGCAGGCCCGGAGCGCCTCGAGGTTGGCGTGGATATCAGCAAGCAACGCGACGCGCATGACGTGCAGCCTTCCCGGCCCTTCGCTTTCCACGACTGTAGTTTGCGCAACGCCCGAGCGCCAATGGGACTTTGCATAGCCCTGCCGCGGCGCCGCGATCGAGCAGGGCGCCACCGTGGCGGCCGCGCTGGCGCCTAGGCGCTGGAAATCGGCAACGACGGCGACCGCGCTAGATGAGGGGCGGGACCATGTAGTCGGCCATGGCGCGGCGGTTCTCCTTGGCCTTCTTGATCTCGCCGCGGGCGATGGTGCGCAGGTGCACCTCGTCCGGCCCGTCGACGAAGCGCAGGGCGCGGCCCCAGGTATAGAGGAACGCCAGCGGCGTGTCGGGCGTCAGCCCCATGGCGCCGAACACCTGGATGGCGCGGTCGCAGACGGTGGTCTGCAGGCGCGCTGCGACCACCTTGATGGCGGCGATCTCCTGGCGCGCGGCCTTGTTGCCGGCGGTATCCATCATCCAGGCCGCGCGCATGGTGAGCAAGCGGGCCTGCTCGATCTCGATGCGGGACTGCGCGATCCAGTCCTGGATGTTGGCGTAGTCGGCGAGATGGCGGCCGAAGGTCTTCCTCTCCAGCGCCCGCTCGCACATGAGCTCGAGCGCCACCTCGCACTGGCCGATGGTACGCATGCAGTGGTGCACGCGTCCCGGGCCCAGCCGCGCCTGCGCCAGGGCAAAGCCGCGGCCCTCCTCGCCGACGAGGTTCTCCCGCGGCACGCGCACGTTGCGGTAGGTGACCTCGCAATGCCCCTCGGGGGAGTGATGGTTGAGGATCGGCACGTTGCGCACCACCTTCAGGCCCGGCGTGTCGAGCGGCACGATGACCATGGAATGGCGGGCGTGCGCCTCCGCCTCGGGGCGCGTGTCCGACAGGCCCATGACGATTACGAACCTGGCGTTGGGGTGCGAGGCGCCGCTGGTGAACCACTTGCGGCCGTTGATCACGTAGTGGTCGCCGTCGCGGATGATGGTGGTCTGCAGGTTGGTCGGATCGGAGGAGGCGGTATCGGGCTCGGTGATGCCGATGCAGGAGCGGATGCTGCCGTCCAACAGGGGATTGAGCCAGCGCCGGCGCTGCTCGGGCGTGGCGAAGAGATGCAAGAGCTCCATGTTGCCCGTGTCGGGCGCCGAGCAGTTGAAGACCTCGGAGGCCCAGGGGATGCGCCCCATGATCTCGGCCAGCGGCGCGTACTCGACGTTGGAGAGGCGTTTTCCGGGCTCGTCCTCGCGCAAGCCCGGCAGGAACAGGTTCCACAGGCCCTCGCCCTGGGCCCGCTCCTTGAGGCGATCGAGGAGGGCCAGCGGATAGCGCCCCGCCTCGACCTCGCGGTGCCATTCGACGTTGGCGGGAAGCACGTAGCGATCCATGAAGACCTGGAGGTGCGACTGCATCTCCAGCATCCTCGGCGTATGTGCGAAATCCATGCTCCACCCCCCGATGCGGACGCCTCTCGAGTGGCGCCTCATGCACGCTCCAGCCCGTGCGTCACGGCAGGGTGGGACAACGTTTCCCCGCCGCCTTGACGCAGGTCAAACCGGGCCCGGCGATTGCGCCTAGGGTCGCTGGCGGAGTCGATGCCCTCGGGGTGCCAGAACGGGAGAATGCCGCTTGATCAAGATGGATGCATTGGCGGGTGCCGCCGTCGCAAAGGAGCCGTTCCAGTTCTTCGCCGCGGAGAAGATCCTCGACAAGGCCGATCTTGATGCCATCCGCGCCGACTTTCCCAAGATCGACAAGCCGGGGCTGTTCCCGCTCTCGGCGCTGTCCTGGGGCCCGGCATTTCAGAACCTCATCGACGAGATCCAGTCGGACGCGTTCGCAGAGGCTGTGGGGAGCAAGTTCGGCGTCGACCTCAAGGGCCTGCCGCTGATGATCACGGTGCGCGGGCACGCACAGGCCAAGGACGGCCGCATCCACACCGACACCAAGGACAAGGTGGTCACGTGCCTGCTCTACCTCAACGAGGAGTGGGACAAGGACGGCGGCCGCCTGCGCCTCCTGCGCAGCGGCGACAACCTGGAGGACTATGCGGCCGAGATCCCGCCGAGCGGCGGCTCGTTCGCAGCCTTCCGGGTGTCCGACAACTCCTGGCACGGGCACAAGCCGTTTGTCGGCAAGCGCCAGTACGTGATGTTCAACTGGGTGCAGTCGGACGCCGCGCTCAACCGCCAGCTCGGACGCCACAAGCTGTCCGCCTCGATCAAGAAGCTCGTCTCGGCGGTGTCTGGCCGCGCGTAGAGACCTCCGCAAAGCCGCCAACGCCGCCTCCCGCGACGCGCAGACCGGGATCCTTTTCCCCATGCCTCCCCGGAAGACGCGCCGCAGGCGCGGCTGTCCGGGGCCTTGCCCGTGAGACCGTGGGCACGCGACGTGAAAACCATGCGCGCTCAGGATCTCGTCATTGAGATTGACTGATGCAGGATCATCGCAGCCGGGCAAGATCCCGGACAGGCGCTGTGCGCCTTCCGGGATCGCAGATCGGGAGATGCCCGGCTCCCTCCCCATGCCTCCCCGGAAGACGCGCCGCAGGCGCGGCTGTCCGGGGTCCTGCCCCTCGGGCGGCGAGGGCACTACACATCAAAGCCATGGGCACTCAGGATCTCGTTGTAGAGATCGCGCCACGTTGGATTTAACCGCTCGACAAGCCTGATCTTCCATTCCCGTCGCCAGCGTTTGAGAACCCGCTCGCGGTTGGCGGCAACTCTCGCATCGCCGTGCGGCTCGAAGTACACGACGCGATCCACCCAGTAGCGTCGCGTAAATCCAGCCATAAGCCTGTGATGATGCTCGTGCGCGCGCTTGGCGAGATCACTCGTCATGCCGACGTAGAGAACGCCCCGCGGCGCATTGCTGGTGATGTAGACAAAGTATGTCTTGCTCGAAATCATGCCGCGACTGAAGCAGGATCATCGCAGCCGGGCAAGATCCCGGACAGGCGCTTTGCGCCTTCCGGGATCGCAGATTGGGAAATGCCCAGCCCCTTCCCGATGCCTCCCCGGAAGACGCGCCGCAGGCGCGGCTGTCCGGGGCCTTGCCCGTGAGACCGTGGGCACGCGACGTGAAAACCATGCGCGCTC
>JANRIO010000113.1:0-5645 GCA_033764875.1 Hyphomicrobiaceae bacterium
CTCCGCCAACGCCGCCGACTTCGGCTCGCGCGCCTGGTGGGCCGAGCAGGCCTCGAAGGGCTGATACGGGCATCCGCCCCAATGCCAAGAGACCCGCGTCGGCGACGACGCGGGTCTCTTTCTTTTCCGGCGGGCGCGCTCTACGGGCTCAGTGCGCCGCCTCCCAGTTGTCGGCGGCCTTGGCGTCGACGTGGATCGGCACCCGCATGGCGACGGCCGGCAGCGTCGCCTTCTCCATCACCTGGCGTACGGCCGCGATCGCTTTGCCGACCTCGGCGTCAGGAGCCTCGAACACCAGCTCGTCGTGCACCTGCAGCAGCATGCGCACGCGCGCAAGGCCGGCCTTGTCCAGCGCCCCCGGCATGCGGATCATCGCCCGCCGGATGATGTCGGCCGCCGAGCCCTGGATCGGCGCATTGATCGCGGCCCGCTCCAGGAAGCCGCGCATCGAGGGGTTCTTGGTGTTGATCTCGGGATAGTGCACGCGCCGCCCGAAGATGGTCTCCACGTAGCCCTTGTCGTGCGCTGCCGCCTTCGTCGCCTCCATGTAGTCGCGGATGCCGGGAAAGCGCTTGAAATAGGTCTGGATGTACTCGCCCGCCTCCTGCTTGGTGATGCCGAGCTGGGCCGCGAGCCCGAAGGCCGAGATGCCGTAGATGATGCCGAAGTTGATGGCCTTGGCGCGGCGGCGCACCTCGGAGGGCATGTCCTTCACCGGCACGCCAAACATCTCGGAGGCCGTCATGGCGTGGATGTCGAGACCGTCGGCAAAGGCCTTCGTGAGCTGCGGGATGTCGGCCACGTGGGCCAGCACGCGCAGCTCGATCTGGCTGTAGTCGGCCGAGATCAGCTTGGTGCCGGCCTCGGCGACGAAGGCGGTGCGGATCTCGCGCCCTTCCTTGGTGCGGATCGGGATGTTCTGCAGGTTGGGATCGGTGGAGGCGAGGCGGCCCGTGGTGGTGGCGGCCAGCGCGTAGCTGGTGTGGATGCGCCCGGTCTGGGGATTGATGTGGGCCGGCAGCGCGTCCGTGTAGGTGGAGCGCAGCTTGGTGAGCTGGCGCCATTCCAGCATCGTGTTGATCAGCTGGCGCGCGCCCTCGGGCAGGTCCTCGCTCGCCGCGAGGTCGTCGAGCAGGTTGGCCCGCGTCTCCCACTGGCCGGTCTTGGTCTTGCGGCCGCCGGGAAGCTTCAGCTGGTCGAACAGCAGCTCGCCCAGCTGCTTGGGCGAGCCCAAGTTGAACTTGTGGCCGGCGAGCTCGTAGATCTCCTCCTCCAGCCGCGCCACGCGCTGGGCAAAGGCGGAGGAGAGCCGCGCCAGGATGTGCCGGTCGACCTTGATGCCGGCGCCCTCCATGGCGCCGAGCACGCACACCATGGGCCGCTCGAGCAGCTCGTAGACCGTCGTGACGCGCTCGGCCGCAAGCCTGGGCTTGAGCACGTGCCACAGGCGCAGCGTCACGTCGGCATCCTCGGCCGCATACTCGGTGGCCTTGTCGAGGGGGACCTGCGCGAAGGTCTTGTCGGCCTTCTTGGCGCCGGGCGCGTGCTCGAGCACCTGGGCGAAGGAGATGCAGGTGTGGGAGAGGTGCCGCTCGGCCAGCGTGTCCATGCCGTGCGCCCAGCGGCCGCCGTCGAGCGCGTAGGACATGAGCATGGTGTCGTCCAGCGGATCGAGCGCGATGCCGTGCCGGGCGAGCACCAGGCAGTCGTACTTGAGGTTCTGGCCGATCTTGAGCACCGCCGGATCCGCGAGCAGCGGCTTCAACAGGGCCAGCGCCTCGGCCACGGGAAGCTGCTGGTGGCGCGCCTCGCCGAAGTCGAGCGACCCGTGCGCGGCCTGGTGGCCGAGCGGCACGTAGCAGGCCCGGCCCGGCGCGGTCGCGAGCGCAAAGCCCACCAGGTCGGCCTCGGCGGCATCGAGGCCGGTCGTCTCGATGTCGAAGGCGAAATACCCCTGCGCGCGGGCCTCGGCGAGCCAGCGCGCGAGGCTCTCGGGATCCGTCACGGTCTCGTAGCGCGCGCGATCGATGGGCACGGAGCGGGCCAGCGCGGCGCCCGCGGCCACGGAGGCCGCCAGCGCACCCGTGGCGCCGGCAGCTGCCGGCGCCGCGTCCAGCCCCGGCGTGCGGATCACCTGCGTGCGGTTGAGCCGATCGGCGCCCGAGCTGCCATTGCCCCGCGGCGCCTTGTCGGTGCCGGCCGGCGGCTCGACGCCGAGGGCCTCCGAGATGCGCCGCGTCAGCGTCGAGAACTCCATGCGCCGCAGGAAGCCCAGCAGCGTCTCGGGCTCGGGCGCGCGCACGCCCATGCTCTCGAGCGGCGTCTCGACGGCAACGTCCTGCTTGAGACGGACGAGCTCGCGCGAGACGCGGGCCTGGTCGGCGAACTCCACCAGCCGCTCGCGGCGCTTGGGCTGCTTGATCTCGCCGGCGCGGGCGAGCAGCGTGTCGAGGTCGCCGTACTCGTTGATCAGCTCGGCCGCGGTCTTGACGCCGATGCCGGGCACGCCCGGCACGTTGTCGACGCTGTCGCCGCACAGGGACTGCACGTCGACCACCTTCTCCGGCGGCACGCCGAACTTCTCCATCACCTCGGCCGGCCCGATCGACTTGCTCTTCATGGTGTCGAGCATGCTGACGCCGGGCCCGATCAACTGCATCAGGTCCTTGTCGGAGGAGACGATGGTGACGTCGCCGCCGGCCTCGACAGCCTGCCGCGCGTAGGTGGCGATGAGGTCATCGGCCTCGTAGCCGTCCAGCTCGGTGCACACCACGTTGAAGGCGCGCACGGCGTCGCGAATCAGCGGAAACTGCGGCACCAGCTCTTCCGGCGGCGGCGGCCGGTGCGACTTGTACTCGCCGTAGATCGCATTGCGGAAGCTCTCGCGGCCGGCATCGAAGATGACGGCAATGTGCGTCGGGCCGCTCGACTTCTTGGAATCCTGAATCAGCTTCCACAGCATGCCGCAGAAGCCGTGGACGGCGCCGACGGGAAGCCCGTCGGAGGGGCGCGTCAGCGGCGGCAGCGCGTGGAAGGCGCGAAAGATATAGCCCGACCCGTCAATGAGATAGACGTGGCTGCCCTTGGTCACGGGCAACGTCTCGGGCGCAGCCGCCGCCTCGGCCGCAGGGACAGGGCCGGCCCCGGTGGTGGTCTTCTTGGTGCTCATGGCAACGCACTATAGGGACACGCGCGCGAATGTCAGCCCCCGCCCGCGCCGGGGCGTGCGCGGGACCGCGTGCGCCGGGGCTGCGGCCGGTCAAGGCGTCCGGCGCCGGCGAGCGCCATCAGGCGCCGGAATTTGTCGCATTGCATGTGGCTCGGCGCCGGGCAGCGGGCGGCGTGGCGCAGGCCGTCGCGGACGGCCGCGAGCCGCGCGATGCTGCGGTCGATCTCATCGGCCTTGGCGAGAAGGCGCCTGCGGTCGACGCGCCGCCCGCCGCCTCCGGCCAGCATCGCCGCGATCTCGGCAAGCTGGAAGCCCGCCGCGCGGGCAAGGCGGACGAGTGCGAGATCTTCCAGGACGCGGGACGCAAACAGCCGGCGCAGCCCGCGCCGGCCGACGGAGGCGATCAGGCCCTGCGCCTCGTAGTGGCGGAGCGTCGAGGCGGGCAGGCCGGTGCGGCGCGCGACCTCGGCGATGTCGATGACGTCCATGCTTGACCTCAAGTGAGCTTGAAGTGGCAGAATGCTCGCAGCATCGACGGCAACCGGCAAGGAGAGCGCACATGGGCGAGGCGAGCGGGCCGAACAAGGCGCAGGCGGAGCTGTGGAACGAGTTCGGCAAGACGTGGGTGGAGCTGCAGGATGTGCTCGACGGGATGTTCCTGCCCCTGCGGGCGCGGCTTGTGGAGGCCGTTGCCGCGGCAGGGGGGCGGACCGCGCTTGACGTGGGCTGCGGCGCCGGCGACACGACGCTGGCCATCGCCCGGGCGCTGGGGCCCGACAGCCACGCGACGGGCATCGACATCTCGGCGCCGCTGGTGGCCCAGGCGCGACGGCGCGCCGCGGCCGCGGGCAACGTCGCCTTCATCGAGGCCGACGCGCAGACCCATGCCTTCGATGCCGGCACCTTCGACGTGGTCGCCTCCCGGCTCGGCGTGATGTTCTTCGAGGCTCCCGTCGCCGCCTTCGCCAACCTACGCCGGGCGGCGCGGCGCGGCGGCGGGCTCGCCTTCATCGCATGGCGCGGGCGGGAGGCGAACCCGTTCATGACCGCGGCAGACGGTCCGGCCGCCTCCGCGCTCAAGGATTTCAAGACGGGCCTGGACGACGTCCCGGGACAGTTCGGGCTGGCGTCTCGCGCGCGGATAGAGACCACCCTGGAGCAGAGCGGCTGGACCTCGGTCGAGATCCGGCCGCTCGACCTGGCGTGCGCCTTGCCGGCGTCGCATGTCGCGGCCTATGCGACGCGCATGGGGGCCTATGGACGGCTGCGGGGAACACTCGACGGCGCTCTCCGCGAGGAGGTCGATCGCGCCGTCATCGCCGCGTTCTCCCCCTTCGTCGCCGGCGGTTCGGCGCGCTTCACGGCCGCCTGCTGGCTGGTGACGGCGCGGGCCTGAGGCCGGGGCCGGCCGCCCGCGCCGCGAGCTTGCGGCGGAGGGCGCGCGGCGCGATGCACCCTGCCGGCTGACCGGCAGCAAGGTGCCTTACGGCCGCGCCGCATCCGGGATGCTGTCGACGCTGGCGAAGTAGGGCTTGATGTCGAGCAGCGGCGTGCCGTCGAGGCAATCGACGTGAGCCACCGTCAGCACCGGGCCTTCCACCTTGAGCAGCCTGACCGCGGCCATGGCGATGGGGTTCGGCCGCACGGGCGAGCGCAGGGCAAAGGTGCCGCGCGGGGTGCCTAAGTGCCCCGGAACCTGCACCAGGAGGTCGCGGCGCGCCTCGTGCATCCAATAGAGCAGCCAGACGTGCGAGCAGCGCTCGAGCCCCATGAGCCCTTGCGCAAAGTGCGGATCGAGCTCGACGCGGCCCTCGGCCGTCGACTGCAGGATGTTGCGCGGACAGGCGCTGCGCGTCTTGAACGGGGTGCGGATGCGGCCGATGAAATAGACGCCGGCCTGCGTCTCGCCGGGCAGCGCGACCGCCACCTCCCCCGGGCGCGCCGTGTCGCGCGCGTCGCCTGCTGCGGGCTCCGCCGCCCCTGTCGATCCCGTCATGCCGAGCTTCCTGTTGCGCGTTGTCCCTGCCGGCCGTTCTCCGATACGGAGATACAAGCCGGTACGTTCCCACCCCGATCGAGCCCGGCGCCACGCGCCCTGGCCGGCAGCGCGCGCACCCCGCATTCCCTGCCCCCGCTGCCGCGGCGCCCGCCGGGCGCCTCGTGACCCGATAGGGGCGTCCGCCGACCGGCAGCGCCGCGAGAGGGCCGTCCCTCGGAGCGCCAGCGGCGCACACGACGTTCAGGCCCATCGGCACCGCTCCAGCCTGGCCATGCCGTTCAAGGAGCTGGATTTTCCCCGGGTCTGCGCGGGCTGCTCCGGGGGCCCGCCCGGGCGCTCGCGGGCGGCCAGTCTCGCCGGTTTGCGCCCACTCTGCAAATGCGGTATCAAGCGCCCCTACGCACCCGTAGCTCAGCTGGATAGAGTGTCGCCCTCCGAAGGCGAAGGTCATAGGTTCGAATCCTATCGGGTGCGCCA
>JANRIO010000124.1:0-142402 GCA_033764875.1 Hyphomicrobiaceae bacterium
AATCCGATGGCAAGCGGCGTTGGAGGCAGCGGTGCCGGCTCCAGCGCCACCGCGAGTTCCAGCTTGCCATATTCATATGCCAGCGGAGCTGCGCACGCCACCTTCACTGCGGGATCGTTCCTGCCGTGGCTTCTGGGATCGACGTTCGCCCTCGCAGGGGACGGGCTCCACGCATACGAACGGAATTGGACTCAAGCGGCCATCGGAGTCACCGCCGCCGGCATCGGGATGGATCTTTGCAGATGCCGGTGTCGCAAAAATCGGCTTAACTGCGGCGAGAAGGGCAACCAGTGAGGCAAGCAGTCTTGCAAACGCAGCTCGCCTACGGATGCAGCTGAAGGCCGAGGAAATAGCAGGCGCACGACTACCCTCTGAAATCACCGGTTACTCTAGGCATGGCCTGAATCAGGCTATATCTCGCGATGGCGTGGGTGTTGCACCGGGCGCAATACTCGATGCAGTCGAGAATCCGCTGAACATCGCCGGACAAAGTGGTGAACTCTTCATGTTGACGGGGAAAAATGCCGTGGTGATTGTCAACGGCCAAGGGAAGGTGATCACCACTTGGGCAAAAAATGCGGCGGGGTTTCGATGACTACGCGTCCAACGACAAACGAACAACAGATGTTGTCCTTGGCTGAGAGAGTTCTTGCCGCTCGGCATGCCGCCCCCTTGCTTGCAGAGCGATTGGCACGCGATCAAGTTGCGTCAGACGACCGCCAAGCGATCATCGAAGTGATTGCCGCCGAATTGTGCGAAAAGGGCTTCGACGCCATGTCGGAGCCCACTGCGTACGGGCAAGAGCTTGAGCGGTTGATCGACTACTTGAACAGACCGAATTTGAGGTAGCGCGTCGCGCTCAAGTCCTTCGCTTTCGAAGATGCTGGCTATGTGCGGGGCTCTTCACGATGGCGGTAGCGGTTGGCAGTGGCGACACCACCTGACCGTCGCCGGCCAGCTCGTCGGCATGAAGGTGACGCGCTCCGACAGCACCAGTGCCCTGCGCTACTTCCACAAGGATCATCTGGGCTCGATCTCGGTCATCACTGACGACACGGGCGCCGTGGTCGAGCGGCTCTCCTACGACGCGTCCAAGCGCAGCTTGGCTCCGCCAAGACGGGCAAGCGGCGCTTCGCCGACCACACCGAAGTGGAACGGCGGTCCGCAGGCGGTCCGGATCACGTGAACAGGGCGCGAACATAGGGGGTCCATAGCGCATCGCATCGCATGGAAAATCAACGAGTTAGGTATCGACACCCTAATTTGGGAGCAGGGGGCCGGGGGTTCGAATCCCTCTGCCCCGACCACTTCATCCTGCGAAGCCTGACCTGCACCCGATCGCGTTCCAGCCCTCAGCAACCACGCCGCGCTTGGGACGCCGCGTCGGTCCGCAGGCGCGCGGCCCGTGCACAGCCGGCCTCCGGCGTCCTTGGCTTACGGATCATTGCATCGAGCGGGGCAGCCCCACGGGGACAAGTCTGTCTCCCTGCGGTGACAGTCTGCCGAGACAGTGGGTTGGCCCAAAGCCCCGCCTTGGTCGTTTGTCCTTGCGCTGTGGCCGCCTTGGAGGCTTGAAGTAATGGGCCGGCAGCCTATGGAAGGAGGGCGCATGAGAGCAATCCGTCTCGCGATCGCCGCGCTCCTGGCCGGCTGGCTCCTGGCCGATGCCGCCGCAGCCCAGCAGCGGCCCTCGCTGTCGCCGTTCGCCCCCGCCCCGGACCTCAGCTCCGGCCCGGTCAAGATCGACCTCTCCCGCAGCCGCGACCTTGACAACTGGCTGGCCGTGCAGGCCGAGCTTCGCCGCCGGCGCCTGCGCCCCCCCGCGAGCGAGGGGGAGCACGAGGAGACCGAGCGTCTGCAGCAGCTGGACCGCCAGTACTCCGCCCGCTGGTTCCCGCGCGACCGCACCCAGGCGACCTATCACGGCCTCTGCCTGGTCAAGATGGTCGACGATTGTCTCACTTGCGAGATAAGGCCCAACATCTACCTCGAGGTGGCGCCGGAGGCCGTGTCGGTCGGGCAGGTGTTCCGCTTCCAGACGACGCGCCGCGCCGAGTTCCTGGTCTACCCGGACGGCGTCGAGTTCGCCATCCAGCCAGGGTCCCGCTTCGAGATGCTGGTCGGCGGCTACGTCGAGATGGAGCGCATCAAGTAGCCCGGCCCACGCCCGCACTGGCCCCGGCACCGCGCCGCTGTCACCATCAGCCTGTCCCTCGCCGCATGCTTTCTGCTGGCACCGGGGCCGAATTCCTGTACGGATGCCGCCGGGCCGGCGTCCGCCGGCCGGCTCTTGGCACGGGCGGGAAGGCAAGGGGGCAGGGTCCGATGAGCCTATTCGCATGGCTGCTGCTCACGGCCGTCCTCGTCACCAACACCACCGGGCAGCTGCTCTTCAAGGCAGCCTCCATGCGGGCCGACCGCGACGACGTCAGCCACTGGCGCGCGCTCGCGGCCGATCCCTGGCTGTGGGTGGCGCTTGCCATCTACGCGGTCGAGTTCTTTCTGTGGTTGGCGTTTCTCTCGCTGGTGCCGCTCTGGCAGGGCGTGATGGTCGCCTGCATCGACATCCTGCTCGTCATGCTTGGCGGCCGCATTTTCTTCGGCGAGCGGATCACCCCGGCGCGCATGCTGGCGATCGGTCTCATCGCCTGCGGCGTCTTCCTGGTCGGAGGAACTGGCGCATGAAGCGGTCCACGCTCCTGCTCGGCTTCATTCTGCTCGTGGCCATCGACACCTTCGTGCAGATCGGCTTCAAGATCGCGGGCAGCAACGCCCTGCCGCTGACGCTCGATCTGCCGTGGCTCGGCCGCGTCGTCGAGCAGCCCTGGCTGCTCGGCGTCCTCCTCGGCTACGGGGCGGCGTTCCTGGTCTACATGACGCTCATCAAGCACGCGCCGATCGGCCCCGCGTTCGCCGCGACCCATCTCGAGATCGTGGCGGTCACCCTGTTCTCCTATTTCGTCTTCGGGGACGCCATCAGCCTGTGGCAGGCCGTGGGTTGCTGCGCCATCGTCGCCGGCGTGCTCGTCCTCGCCACCACCGAGAGCCACAGCTAGCCGGTCGTTTCGCTGCATTGCAGCGCGCGCGTCGCGCTGCGCGTGCATGAAAAAACGCACGCCGTTGCCGGCGTCGCCTTGAGCCCGGCTGGCGAAGCAGCCATTTTGTCCACGACGAGGGAGGGACCGCATGGGCACCGGTTCTGCGGCGGCAGCCGCATTGAATCTGCCGGAAAATGGCTACGAGGCGCACGTCTACGCCAGCATCGGGCAGCTGTCGCGCGAGCGCTGGACGGCGCTGTTTCCCGACGACGCGGAGGGTTGGGACTACTACCTGGCGTGCGAGGCCTCGCCTCCGCCGGCCTTCTCGTTCTCGGCTGTCGGCGTGCACCGCGGCGGCGAGCTCGTCGCCGCAGCCCCCGTCTTTCGCCTGAGCTACCGCCTCGACACGCCGATGCAGGGCGCCTGGGCCTCGCTCGGCGAATGGCTGAACCGCTATGTGCCGCGGCTCGTCAACTTGCCCGTCATGGGCCTCGGCTCGCCGCTGGCCGACCGCTGCCACCTGGGCTTCTCGCCGCGCCTGCGCACCGACGAGAAGGCAGCCGCCATGCGCGCCCTGCTCGCAGCCCTCGATGCGCACGCCGCGCGCGAGGGCGTTCCCATCCTCGCCGTCAAGGACCTCGCCGAGCGCGACCTGGCAGGCGCCGACGCGGCGCTGGCCGACGCGCGCTTCACCCGCGTCCCGAGCCTTCCCGTTGCCGTGCTCGACCTGCCCTTTGCCTCCGAGGAGGCCTACCTCGCGAGCCTGTCGCCCGCCACCCGCAAAGACATCCGCCGCAAGCTCAAGACGGCCGCCAACGTCCGGGTCGAGATCCGGACCAGCATCGCCGGCATCGAATCCGACATCGTCTCGCTGTACGACGAGACCCGCGCCCAGAGCGGCTTCGACTACGGCGACTTCGAGAGGCTGGCGCCGCTGTATTTCCGCCGGGTGACGGAGGGCCTCGAAGGCCGCGCCGCCGTCGTGCTGTACTGGCACGGCGAGGATCTCATCGGCTTCAACCTGCTGCTGCTGGAGCCGGACAGGATCATCGACAAGTTCATCGGCATGCGCTACCCGCAGGCGCGCGACCACAATCTGTACGTGTTGAGCTGGATGAATAACGTGCGCCTGTGTCTCGCGCGCGGCATCCGCCAGATGCAGACGGGGCAGACCGCCTATTCCTCCAAGCTCCGCTTCGGCAGCCGGCTCGAGGGCTCGTGGGTCTACTTCAAGCATCGCGGGCGGGTCATCAACCGGCTCTTCCGCACGTTCGGCCCGCTGATGGCATTCGACAAGATGGACCCCGATCTCGCCGCGCGCGCGAAACGCAAGCCCGTGCCGGCGCTCGCCGACTGAGGGCTGCGGCCGCGCCCCTTGCGCCTTTCGTCGCTGCGCCGCAACGAAGCGCCGGAAATCCTGGGGCTTTCGCCAGGTCGCGGGGTCGCGGCGCGCGCCCGCGTCGAGCCTCCATGGCGGCCTTGGCGCCCCCGCGCACCACATTTTCTGCCGCTTGCAGTGGAAACAGGCGTTGCACGTAGCCGGACCGGCCGGAATGACGCTATCACTGTGCCGGGGCGCTGTTGCGCAGACGGTGGTTGATGAAGATCGTGACGGTGATGGCGGGCCGGCAGACCGGGGGCGCCGAAACCTACTCGACGGACGTGATGTTGAAGCTGCACGAGGCTGGCCTCGAGCAGGTCGTTGTCATGTCGCGCGAGGCCCCGCGCTATGCCGAGCTCGAGCGCGCCGGCCTGCGCATGGCCCCGCGCGTTCTCGACCACCCCTTCACCTGGCTGCAGAAGCGCGCCCTGCGCCGGCTGCTCGAGGAGGAGCGGCCCGACATCGTGCACACCTGGATGCGGCGCGCGGCAAGCATCGTGCCGGGTGGCCTCGCGCAGCCCGTGATCGCCTGGTTCGGCGGCTACTACGAGCCCCGCCACTTCCACCGCTGCACGCATTTCGTCGGCGTGACCAAGGACATCGTGGCCCACATGCATCGCCGCGGCGTATCGGCGGGCCGCGCCTTCTACATCCCGACCTTCCCCACCGTGCTCGAGGAGCCGCGGATCCCGCGCGCCCCGCTCGATACGCCGGACACCGCCAAGGTGCTTCTGACGCTGTCGCGCCTGCACCCCAAGAAGGGCCTCGACACCTTTCTCAAGGCGCTGGCGGGCTTGCCGGATGACTACTACGCATGGATCGCGGGCGACGGCCCCCTGCGCGGCGAGCTCGAGGCCCTGGCGGCCGGCCTCGGCGTGTCCGATCGCGTCCGCTTTCTCGGCTGGCGCACCGATCGTGGCGCGCTCCTGCGCAGCGCCGACGTCTGCGTGCTGCCCTCGCGCTACGAGCCCTTCGGCACCGTCATCCTGGAGGCCTGGGCCGCCGGCACACCGTTGGTTGCCGCCATGAGCGCAGGCCCGGCCGCCCACGTTCGCGATGGCGTCGACGGCCTGCTCGTGGCCATCGACGACGTCGAGGCGCTGGCCACCGCCATGCGCCGCGCCGCGAGCGACGAGGAGCTGCGGCGGCGGCTGATCGCGGAAGGCTGCGCCAGCTACGAGCGCAGCTTCACGCCGGCGGCCATCACGCGCCAGTGGCTTGAGTTCTATGCCGAGCTCGCGACCCGCAGGATTTGAGTGGGACAGCCCGCGGCGACGGACGCCGCGCCCCTTCCCGGCGACGATCTGATCGAGCGCGTCGTGCGCACGGCGGTCGCCACCTACGTCACGGCCTATCGCACCTGATCACGCGCCGTTGCGAAGCGGCAGGGGAAGCTGCCCGTCCTCCGGCGGCGTGTTCTCGCCCTGGCCGAGCGGCAGCTCCATGACCACGCTGTCGAGCCACCGCCCGAGCTTGTAGCCGACCGAGTGGATCGTGCCGCAGAAGTGGAAGCCGCAGCGCCGGTGCAGCGTGATCGAGCCGAAGTTGGCGGAATCGCCGATCACGGCCACCATCAGGCGAAAGCCGCGCTCGGTACAATCGGAGATCAGCCGGCCCATCAGCGCCGTGCCGACCCGTCTGCCTTGCATGCTCTGCTTGATGTAGATCGAGTTCTCGACCGTGAAGCGATAGGCCGGCCGCGTGCGGTAGGCGCTGACGTAGGCATATCCGGCCACCGCGCCGTCGACCACGGCCACCAGGTACGGATAGCCGCCCTCCGTGATGGCCAGCATCCGCCGCCGCATCTCGGCCTCGCCCGGCGGCGTCAGCTCGAAGGTGGCAAATCCCGTCTCCACGGCCGGACGGTAGATCGCCGTGATCGCCGGCACGTCCGCTTCCGTGGCAGGTCTGATCTCCATGTGCGCGTCCCTCGTCCGTCGGGCAAGTCGGGCGCGACCGGCGCCCGGCCCAATGCTGGCTCAGTGGTGGCCCAAATGCAAAGGGCCCCGCTGTTGGCGGGGCCCCGGCATGCGCATCTGCGCTGGTCTTAGTCGCGATTGCCGAACAGCTGCAGCATCGACGTGAACATGTTGATGAAGTCGAGGTACAGGTTCAGCGCGCCCATGATGGCGGCCTTGCCCATGGCGGCCGCGTCATTGGCCACGGCGTAGTAGTTGTCCTTGATCTGCTGCGTGTCGTAGGCGGTGAGGCCCGCGAACACCAGCACGCCGATCGCGGAGATCGCGAACTGCAGCGCGCTGGACTGCAGGAAGATGTTGACCAGGCTGGCGATGATGAGACCGAACACGCCCATGATCAGGAACGTGCCCCAGCCCGACAGATCCTTCTTGGTCGTGTAGCCGTAGAGGCTGAGCGCCATGAAGGCTGCGGCCGTGACGAAGAACACCTGCGTGATCGACTGGCCCGTGTAGACCAGGAAGATCGACGACAGCGACAGGCCCATGGCCGCCGCGAACGCCCAGAACGCGATCTGCGCTGCGCCGACGCTCATGGAGTAGATGCGCCAGGACAGGAAGAACACGAACGCCAGCGGTGCCAGCATCACCACCCACTTGAGCGGGCTGACGAAGATGGCCGTGCCGAACGGCGTGAGGTACATGCCGCGCTTGAGCGCGTAGGCGGCGCCCGTCGCGCTCTTGGCAGCGAGGGCGGGGTCTGTGGTGATCGCCTGCATGAAGACGAAGTAAGCCACAAGGCCCGTGAGCAGCACGCCACCAGCCATGTAGTTGTAGACGCGCAGCATGTATGCGCGCAGGCCTTCGTCCACGCCGACGTCGGTACGCGTGCCGTAACCGGCGGTCGCGAACCTGTTGTCGTACTGAGCCATGTTGTTCATCCCTTCGACTTTAGGCGAATTCCGTGTCGCCACACCGGAGTATGGCGATTGCACCCCTGAAATGCAAGATCGGCAGGCCCTCGGGAGGCTGTGAGTGCCATGCGCAAGTCGAGGTGGGGCGGCGGAATTGCACCGCAAGGCTGGCGCACCATTAAATTATGGCAATCTCGCCCTATTCTGCCCGCAGATGCGGCACCGGCGGCGCCTTGAGCACCCGCCAGGTGCCGTAGCCCCCGAACACAACCACCAGCACCGTCGCCAGTAGGATGGTTTGCAGCGCCGCCACGCCGGAGAAGGCAAAGCCCACGTCCATGACCCGGGACAGCGTGATGTAGGCCGCGAGCGTGCCGATGGCCAGCGCGATCACGGACGTGATCACCGCCAGGATCGCGTACTCGAGGAAGTGTGACACGAGGATGCGCCGCCGCGTTGCCCCGAGCGCTTTCAGGATCACCGCCTGCTTGGTCCGCCGCCGCTGCGCGGTGGCGAGCGCCCCGGCCAGCACGAAGGCCCCGGCGACGAGGGTGACCCCGCCGGCGGCGCGCACCGCCGTCATCACCCTGGCGAAGATCTTGTTGAACGCCTCGATGGCGTCCTTCACCCGGATCGCCGTCGTCGCCGGGAACGCGCGGCCGATCTCTTGCGCGAGCCGGGCTTCCGTTGCGAGCGTCGCATCGTTTGGCAGCGTCACCGTCGCCAGCAGATTGTGCGGCGCCCCGGCGAGCGTATTGGGCGAGAACACCAGCACGAAATTGAGCGACAGGCTCTCCCAGTGCACCTCGCGCAGGTTCGCCACCCGCGCCGTCAGGTTGCGGCCGAGCACGTTCACCGTGACGGTGTCGCCGATCTTGACCCCGAGCCCCTTGGCGAGCTCCGCCTCGAACGACACCAGCGGCTCGCCCTTGTAGCCGGGCGCCCACCACGAGCCTGCGACCACGGTCGAGCCTTCCGGCACCTCCTCCGAGTAGCTGAGGCCCCGGTCGCCGGTCAGCACCCACTGCGCCTCCGGTGGCGCCTTGATCGTCTCCACGGGCCTGTCGCCGAGCTTCACCAGCCGGCCGCGCAGCATCGGTGCCTCGTGCACGCGGGCCGAGTGATCCGCTTTCAGCACCAGGGCCCGGAACGCGTCGGCCTCGCTGCGCTTGATGTCGAGCACGAAATAGCTCGGGCTTTCCTTGGGCAGGCGCTGCGTCAACTCCGAGACGATCGAGCGATCGACCTGCGCCACGCTGACCAGCAGCGACAGCCCGACGCCGAGCGACAGCACCACCGAGCGCGTCAGACCGCCCGGCGCGCCGAGATTGCCGATGGCGAGCGCCAGCTCTGGCTGCCGCGGCCGCGGCACCTTTCTCGCGCCCCACGCCACGACCTGGCCGAGCGCCGCGAACACGACGAACACCGCCGCCACGCCCCCGCAGTAGGCCAGCGCCAGCCGCGGCACCTCGGCCGAGAGGGTGGCGAAGGCGACGAGCAGGCCGAGCACGGTCGCCGTCAGCACCATGATGTAGGGCTTGGGCCACACGCTCTCGGGCGCCACCTCGTCGCGGAACAGCACGCCCGCACGCACCTGCTCGGCCCGCCCCAGCGGCCACAGCGTGAACAGCAGCGACACCAGCAGCCCATAGCCGGCCGCCGTGATCACGGCCCGGCCGCTGACCGTGATGTCGCCCTTGATCGGCAGCGTGTCGCCCACGAGCTGCGTCAGGCCCATGGGGATCAGGAATCCGAGCACCATCCCGATCGCGATGCCGATCACGGTGATGAAGCCGACCTGCGCCAGATGCACGCCGAACACCACGTCCGAGGTCGCCCCGAGGCTGCGGAACTCGGCGATCACCTTGCGACGCCGATCGATGTAGGTGGCGACCGCGTTCGCCACGCCGACGCCCCCGACCAGCAGTGCCGTCAGCCCCACGAGCGTCAGGAACTGGCGCAGCCGCTCCAGCGTCCGCGTCACCTGCGGCGAGGGATCTCTCCGGTCGCGGACCGTGAACCCGCCCTCCGGCAGGTTCTCCTTCACGGCGCCCTTGAAGCTGCCGAGCGCCTGGTCGCCGCCCGCCGGCAGCTTCAGCGCATAGCGCCAGCTGATCAGGCTGCCGGGGTCGGCAAGCCCCGTGGCGCGCAGCGTCTCGAGCGACACCAGGACCCGCGGGCCGACCGTGAACCGCTCCGTGATCTTGTCCGGCTCCGCCGCGATCACGTCGACGATGGCGACGTCCGACTTGCCGAGCCTGACTGTGTCTCCGACCTTCAGGTTGAGCCGCTCGAGCAGCACCGGCTCCAGCACCGCCCCCCGCCGCTTGTGGATCGCCTCATCGAGCGGTCGCCCGCTCTGGAGCGTCACCTGCCCGGCCAGCGGATAGGCGGTGTCCACGCCCTTGAGCTCGACCAGCGCCTGCTCGCTGCCGTCGGGCCGCCGCGCCATGGCGCGCAGCGTCGCCGTCTCGCTCACCCGGCCCTGCCCATAGACCCAGTCGCGGTCCTTGCCCTCGAGCGCCTGGTGCGGCCGCGACAGCGCGACATCACCGCCGAGCAGTGCCTCGCCCTGGCGCTCGAAGCTGCCGCGCAGCGCGTCGCCCAGCGCGCCGACGCCGGTGATCACGGCCACGCCGAGCGCCACGCAGGCGATGAACACGTAGAAGCCCTTGAGCCCGTTGCGCTGCTCGCGCAAGGCCAGCGACAGGATCAGCGGCAGCTTGCGCAGGCGCTGGGCCTTCTCCTCGAGGTGTGCGGCGATGGCTGTCATTGCGCTGCCATGGCCGGCTCGAGGATGCGTCCATCGGCCATGCGCACGATCCGCTGGCAGCGCTCGGCGAGCTTCAAGTCGTGCGTGACGAGGACGAGCGTCGCCCCGCGCCGCTGCTGCAGACCGAACAGCAGGTCGACGACCTGCTCGCCGGTGCGGCCGTCGAGGTTGCCCGTGGGCTCGTCCGCCAGCAGCAGCTTCGGCCTGGGGCTCAGCGCCCGCGCCAAGGCGACACGCTGCTGCTCGCCGCCCGACAGCTGCGCCGGAAAATGGTCCTCCCGGTGGGCGAGCCCCACCTCCGCGAGCAGCGCCCGCGCCGTCTCGAACGGCTCCGGCCGGCCGGCGAACTCCAGCGGCAGCGCCACATTCTCCAGCGCCGTCATGGTCGGCACCAGATGGAACGACTGGAACACGATGCCGATGTTGGCGCCGCGGGCGAGCGCCAGGCCATCCTCGCTCAGCCGCATGAAGTCGAGCCCCGCGATCCGCACCTTGCCGCTCGTCGCCTTCTCGAGACCCGCCATGATCATCATCAGCGACGTCTTGCCGGAGCCGCTGGGGCCGACGATGGCGACCGATTGCCCGGCCGGAATGGAGAGCGACACGCGCCGCAGGATCTCGACCGGACCCGCCCGGCTCGCGAGCGTGAGCGACACATCGTCAAGCTCGATGATCGCAGATGCGCCTTGATTGGCCACGATAAACGTCGGCTCCCTTGATTGCGGAGGCACCCGGGCCGCCCGCGTTGAGAATTTCCCCTTGCACGCGGCGCGCCACGCCTTAACTCAAGGACGCGTCGCCGGAAGGACCAGGCCGCCATGACCACAACGAGAGGCCCGCCATGATTGAGACCGCCTCGCCGGCGCGCGCTGGCAACATGGTGCTTCGCGCGCTGCTGTGCAACGCCGTGCTGGCGGTGCTTCTTCCGCTCCTGCTGCTCGCAGCCCCTGCTGCGGCCCGTGCCGCCGAGCCCGTTCGTATCGTGGTACTTGGCGACAGTCTTGTGGCGGGCTTCAATATTTCAACCGCCGAGGCCTTTCCCGCCCAGCTCGAGCGCGCCCTCAAGGCCAAGGGTCATAACGTGGTCGTGATCAACGCCGGCGTGTCGGGCGACACCACCGCCGGCGGCCTCGAGCGGCTGCAGTGGTCCGTGCCCGAGAGGACCGACGCCGTCATCCTCGAGCTGGGCGCCAACGACGCCCTGCGCGGGCTCGACCCCGGTCGCGCCAGGTCCAACCTCGAGGCCATCATCAAGACCCTGCAGGGTGCCGGCACCGAGGTCCTGCTCGCCGGCATGGCCGCCCCGCGCAATCTCGGCGAAGGCTACGTGAAGGCGTTCGACGCCATCTACCCGGACCTTGCCGCCAAGTACGGGCTGCTGCTTTATCCGTTCTTCCTCGACGGCATCGTCATGAACCCGAGCTATAACCTCGCCGACGGCATGCACCCCAACCCGAAGGGCGTGTCGCGGATCGTCGAGCGCATCCTGCCGAAAGTCGAGGAGCTGATGGCCAAGGTCTCAGCCCGCAAGGCCGCCAACCCGAAAGGCTAGGTCTCTGATGCCCCGCCTGTTCACGGCCATCGAGGTTCCCGAGCCCATCCGGCAGAGACTGGGGCTCATCCGCGCCCCGTTTGCCGGCGCCCGCTGGATCGCGCCGCAGGACATGCACCTGACGCTGCGCTTCTTCGGCGACATTGACGGCCGCATGGCCGACGAGGTGGCGGATTTCCTCGGCGGCATCCACGCCAGGCCCTTCTCGCTCGAGATTGCCGGCCTCGGTGCGTTCGGCGGCCGCGACCCTCACACCCTGTGGGCCGGCGTCAAGCCGTCCCACGACCTCGACACGCTCCAGTACGCCAACGAGCGCGCCGCGCGCGCCGCCGGCCTCGAGCCCGACCCGCGCACCTTCAAACCGCACGTGACGCTCGCCCGCATCAGGGGCGTGCGCGAGCGCGATGTGGCGACGTTCCTGCAGCACAACGGCGGGCTGGCGACCGACCCGTTCCTTGTCACCCGCTTCGCGCTGCTGTCCGCCCGCCCCGGCACTGGCGGCCCGCCCTACGCCGTCGAGGCGGAGTATCCCTTCGAGGGCGTGCACGCGGGCGACGACGAGGACTATGCCGAGCACACCCCCTGAACGGAAGAAGGGCTCTCAATGCCGAATACGCTCGATGCCGAGGCCCGCAAGGCCCTTTCCGTCAGGTTGCCGCAATGGCGGCTCGTGAACGGCCGCGACGCCATCGCGCGCACGTTCCAGTTCAAGGATTTCAGCGCCGCCTTCGGCTTCATGACCCGGCTCGCGCTCGTCGCCGAGAAGCTCGACCACCATCCCGAGTGGTCGAACGTCTACAACCGCGTCGAGATCGTGCTGTCCACGCACGACGCTGGCGGCCTCACCGAGCGTGACGTCGCCCTGGCCGAGGCGGCCGACCGCCTCGCCGTCTGATCGGCCCGGTGCGGGAATCGCCCCGAGCTGCACCAGGAGGCCCGGCTTGAGATGAGGCATCCTCCCGAGCCTGCCCCGACTCGTGTCGGGCGCACAGTCGCTGGCAACCCCCTTGCGGATCAGAGGCTCTGGCGCAGGTAGCGATGCAGTCGGTTCAGAGCCGCATCGAAATCGCACGCGATGACACGGGCAGGCGGGCGACGGCGCATCTTGGTCGGGCTCGCCGCAGGTTTGCGGCGGAGCGCCGGTTCCGCCGTGGCGACGGTCTGCGCGGACGCGGCATCCGCGATCCCGATGGCGATGAAGCCCAGCACCCTCGTCGGCCCCGTTGCCGCCGGCTGCTCCGCCATTGCGGGCTTGGCGGGGGAGTTGGCCGAGCCCAGGGCCGCCGGCGCCTCCGCCGGAGCCTGCCGCCGCAACACCGCCAGCGGGCGCTCGCCCTGCGACCTGAAGTCCGGTGCCCCGACTTCGTGCCCCTCCGGCTCCGTTGCGGGGGCGGGCAGGGCCTGCGCCAAGCCCGGCCGTGCCGGGAGCACGGCAACAAGCACCACGACCAGCGCCAGGGCTACCGTCGGTGAGAGCAGGCGCATGGGCCTCGACCCGGTTCGGACGCGCACGATCGCCGACATACGTCGTCGCGGGCGCAGTCTGCACGGACGCGCCAAGCGCCGAGAATCAGTCAGCTTTCGGAATAATACTCCATCCCGCCGGCTTCGCGTTGCCGAGGCGCAGCTGACGCCCCACCGGCGCCCGAACGCACGCCGCCGCGCACCTTGCCGGTACGCGGCGACGACAATCGACAAGGCTCGAGGCGCCGGGCCTTACCGCGGGGCCATGCGCAGCGCGCCGTCGAGACGCACGCACTCGCCGTTCAGCATGATGTTCTCGCACATCTGCACCGCGAGTTGCGCGTACTCTGTGGGGCTGCCGAGGCGGGCCGGAAACGGCACCGAGGCGGCGAGCGACCGCTGCGCCTCCTCCGACAGCCCGGCGAACATCGGCGTCAGGAACAGGCCGGGCAGGATCGTGTTGACACGGATGCCGTCCTTGGAGAGGTCGCGCGCGATCGGCAGCGTCATGGAGGCCACGCCACCCTTGGACGCCGCGTAGGCGACCTGCCCGATCTGGCCGTCCTGGGCCGCGACCGAGGCCGTGCAGATGATCACGCCGCGCTCGCCGTCCTTGTTGAGCGGCTCGGCCGCCTGCATGCCCACGCACGACTTGGAGATCATCAGGAAGGTGCCGACGAGGTTGACCTGGATCACCTTCATGAACGTGGCGAGATCGTGCGGCTCGATGGCGCCCGTCTCCTTCACCCGGCGCGAGATGCGCTTGGCGACGCCGATGCCGGCGCAGTTGACGAGGATGCGCTCCTGGCCGTGCGCCTTGCGCGCGCCGGCGAGCGCATCGACCACGCTCTGCTCGTTGGTCACGTCGCACTTGAAGAACGCGCCGCCGATCGCGGCCGCGTGCGCCTTGCCGAGCTCCTCGTTGAGGTCGAGCAGGGCGACCTTCACGCCCTTCGCCGCCAGCGCCTTGGCCGTCGCAGCCCCGAGGCCCGAGGCACCACCTGTCACGACGGCTGCAATCGAATTGCTCAGTTCCATGGGATTTCCGCTCCGGTGTTATGTGCTGCTTGTCTTGCTTTCGGCAGCCGAGCGCATCCATTGCATCCCGATCGCCAGGACCGCAAGTATAATTGCTAATAGCAACGGATGCCACAGGTGCACCTTCGCCACCATGGTAATGGCATCGACAAGCGAGGGGAACACCAGCAGCAGGCCCGAGAGGATGAAGAGGATCGTCTCCAAGGCATTGCTCTGCTTGAGGAAGCGGCCCTGGAAGGCGAATGCGAGCAAGGCGATGCCGCCGGCGGTCTGCGCCGCGATCGACAGCACGTCGAGCCAGCTTCCGCCCTTCGGCACCTTGCCGAGGAGCCCGATGCCGAGCGGATCGCACACGAAGATGAAGGGCACCAGGAACGCCGGCATGGTGTACTTCCAGGCCTGCATGGTGGTCTTGTAGGGGCTGCCGCCGGTGATGGCGGCGGCCGCGAACGGCGACAGGGCGGTGGGCGGCGACACCTCCGACAGCACCGCGTAGTAGAAGATGAACATGTGCGCCGCGTAGTCCGGCACGCCGAGCTTGATCAGCGCCGGCGCCGCGATCACCGCGCACATGATGTAGGAGGCTGTCACCGGCACGGCGAGGCCGACGATCCACACGATCGCCGCCGAGAACAGCGCGGTCAGCACCAGGTTGCCCTGCGCGTAGCCGATGATGATGTCGGCGAACCGCTGCGCGAGACCCGTCAGCGTCGTCACGCCGACGATGATGCCGGCGGTGGCGCAGGTGGCGGCGATGTTGAGCACGCCCGTGGTGCCTTCCGCCATGGCCCGCGTCAGCTTCGGCGGCGTCAGCGCCGTATCCCGTCTCAGATAGCTGACCGCGATGCCGAGCATCGTGGCCCAGAACACCGAGAGCACCGGCGACATCCCGTAGATCATCAGTGCGATGATCGAGATCAGCGAGGCGAAGTGGAACCAGTAGCTGCGGGTGATGCCCCACAGCGTGCCCTCCTGCACCAGCAGCCGGCCGCCGCCGCCGTACTTGGCCGCATCGAGCTCCACCATGACGAGGATGCCGAAGTAGTAGAGCAGCGTCGGGATCGCCGCCATCGAGATCACGTCGAGATAGGAGATCTTGAGGAACTCGGCGATCAGGAAGGCTGCCGCGCCCAGCACCGGCGGCGAGATGATGGCGCCAAGGCCGCCTGCCGCGAGCAGGCCGCCCGCGGCGTTCTTCTCGTAGCCGGCCTTCGACAACAGGGGATAGGCGACCGTGCCGATGGTGACGGTCGTCGCCACGCCCGAGCCCGACGGCCCGCCGAGCAGGAACGACGACAGCACCACCGCGCGTCCCGCCGCGTTGCGCTTGCCGCCCATGGCCGCGAACGAGAAGTCGATGAAGAATTTTCCCGCGCCGGAGTATTGCAGCACGGCCCCGAAGATCGTGAACAGGATGATCAGGCTCGAGGACACGTCGACGGTGGTGCCGAAGATGCCTTCGAGCGTCATGTAGAGATGCCCGACCAGGCGCTCGATGGAATAGCCCCGGTGCGTCCAGGGTGCCGGCAGGTGCTTGCCGAGCAGCGCGTAGGCGATGAAGATGAGCGACACCACCGGCATGATCCAGCCCGACGACCGCCGCGTCGCCTCGAGCAGCAGCAAAATCAGCGCCACGCCGACGTAGAAGTCGAGCGGATCAGGGTCGATGGCGCGATCGCCGAACTCCGGCCCCTGATAGAGGATGTAGCCGAGCACCCCGAGGCTTGCGAGTGCGCACATCCAGTCGATCGACGTCACCCGGTTGCGCAGGCTCTTCAGCATCGGGAACATGAGGAAGATCAGGGCGAGCACGAGCCCGACGTGCATCGGCCGCAGCATGTAGGTCGGGATGATCGGTGCCGCCCAGAACGGCGGCGCGCCGGCGGCGGCGGCATAGAGGTGCAGCACGGAGACCGCGACCGCGAAGTAGATCAGCGCCTTCCCGAGCCAGCCCGCGAGCCGGTTGGTGACGCCCTCCTCCTCCTCGATCAGCTCTTCGACCCTCTTGCGGGTGTCCTCCGCAAGCTCGCCGCCCGCGAGCACCTCCTCGATCGACGCGCTGTTCTGAGGCGCTTTCGCAGTCATGCCTGTCTCACTCCCACCACCACATCGGCCCGCTACATCGGCATCAGTCCGCCGCCGCATGCTTCACCGCGCACGGCCTCCCCGACCTCGATAATGGAAAACGCCGCCGGCTGGCAGTCCGGCAGCGTTCCTTGGTTACGGAGAGAATGGTCCTCAGTCGACCTTGATGCCCTTTTCGGCGAAGTACTTGAGCGCGCCCGGATGCCAGGGGATGCCGGCGTTCTTCGACTTCTGGTCGCTCGCCTTGATGTTGAGCGCCTCCTTGTGGACCTTGCCGAGGTCCTCGCGCTTCTCGAGCATGAGCTTGGTCAGCTTGTAGGCCAGGTCCTCGGAGAAGTCGTCGCGCACTGCCATGATGTTCCAGACAGCTGCGACCTGGTTGTCCTTGTCCTGGTTCGGATAGACGCCCTTCGGGATCGTGCCCGTGGAGTAGACGGGACCGTATTTCGCAACGATCTTGCCGACCAGGTGGGCGTGGTCGATCATGACCATCTTGACGCCGGGCGAGGCCGCGACGTCGGTGATGGCCGAGGTGGGCGCACCGGCGACGAAGAGGAATGCGTCGACCTTCTTGTCCTTCAGCGCGTTGGCTGATTCCGCCGCGCTCAGGCGCTCGCGCTTCATGTCCTTGTCCTTGTCGAGACCCGCGGCCTCGATCAGGCGCAGCGCGAAGATCTCGGTGCCGCTGCCGGGCGCTCCGGTCGAGACGCGCCTGCCTTTCATGTCCTCGAACTTGGTCACGCCGGTACCGTCGATCGAGATCACCTGCATCAGGTTGGGATACATCACCACGAGCGCGCGCACGTTGATCTTCTTCGTGAACTTGTCGCGCCCGTTGACGGCATCGACGGCCGTGTCCACCTGCGTGAAGCACAGGTCGGCATTGCCGGCCCCGATCAGCCGCATGTTATCGACGGACCCGCCGGTCACCTCGGCAGTGGCCGTGTAGCCGGGGATCTCCTTGGCGATGATGCTTCCAAAGCCGCCGGCCAGCGGATAGTACACGCCCCCCGTGCCACCGGTGGCGATCGTCAGTTGCTTGTTCTGGGCCTCGGCCGGCGCCGCGGCGAGCATCAGGCCGGTGCCGAGCAGTACGCCCGAAAGGGCACGGAAAATCATGCGTCTCTCCCTAGGATCGGCCCGCTTCCATGCGGGCTCGTCTGCCTTCTAACCGATGCCGCGATATCACGGAACTATTCTAATGGCTTAAGAAAACTGAGTTGCCGAAGCAGATGATCTCGCACTGCCGCAAACTGGGCGTGCGGCACCGCACCCCTTAAGCTATGCATCCGGCCCCCGAGCAGCGAGCCAAGCCCATGCGCGACCCGAGCCTGTCCCCCATGCCCCGCGGCTACTTCGCCGTCGGCGCCGAGCGCATCTCCAAGGCCCTCAACCTCGGCAACCTACTGCGCTCCGCCCACGGCTTTGGCGCGGCATTTACCTTTACATTGGGCGCCACCTACCAGGCGCTGGAGGCCCGCGCCGACACCTCCAAGGGCAGCCGGCACCTTCCGCACTACAATTGGGCTGGCCTCGACGACATGGTTCTGCCCGAGGGCTGCCGCCTGGTCGGCATCGAGCTTCTGGACGGCGCCATCGACCTGCCGAGCTTCCGCCATCCCCTGCGGGCGGCCTACGTGCTGGGCCCCGAGCAGGGCTCCCTGTCGCCGGCGCTGATCGCGCGCTGCGACTACGTCATCAAGATCCCGTCGAGCTTTTGCGTCAACGTCGCCATGGCCGGCGCCATCGTCATGTACGACCGCATCCGCTCGCTGGGCCACTTTCCCGAGCGCCCGCTCTCCGAGGGCGGTCCCGCCCCCGAGGGCGACGCTCCTCTTCGCCGCAGCCGCGCCCGCACCGGCGAGCCCCGCCGGTTGAAGGGCTGATCCCTGACGGGCGTCGGGACGGCGAACCCGATACGCGTCAGGCCGATTGCGCAAGCACAGGCTTGCGCTGCCCCGGCGCCTGCAGGTGCACAACACGCCCGCTCTCGGATCCCCTGGTGCCGACCCGGAACTGGGCGATGAGCTGGGCCAGCTGGCCGACCTCCTGGACGAGCGCGTGGCCTGCGGCCGTAGTCTTCTCCACCATCGCCGCGTTCTGCTGCGTCGCCTGATCCATCTGGCTGATGGCGGTGTTGACCTGGCTGAGCCCCGTCGCCTGATCCTGCGACCCACGGGCGATGTCGGCCACCGACTTGTTGATCTCGGACACCCGCTCGAGAATGCGCCCCAGCGCCTTGCCGGTCTCGGCGACCAGCGTCACGCCCTCGGCGACCTGGGCCGACGAGGTCGAGATCAGGCCCTTGATCTCCTTGGCGGCATCGGCCGAGCGCTGCGCCAGCGCCCGCACCTCGGAGGCGACCACCGCGAAGCCGCGGCCCGCCTCACCCGCGCGCGCGGCCTCGACGCCGGCGTTGAGGGCGAGCAGGTTGGTCTGGAACGCGATCTCGTCGATGACGCCGATGATCTGGCTGATCTGCTGCGAGCTCTTCTCGATGTTGCCCATGGCATCCACCGTCCGGCGCACCACCTCGCCGGTCTTCTCCGCGTCCCCCTTGGCGGCGGACACGATCTCGCGCGCGTGCTCCGCCCCTGCCGCCGCCTTCTTGCCCGTCGCCGTGATCTCGTCGAGCGCCGCCGCGGTCTGCTCCAGGCTTGCGGCCTGCTGCTCGGTGCGCCGCGAGAGATCGTCGGAGGCCGCGAAGATCTCCTGCGTGCCGGAGGTGATGCTGCCGGCGCTGCCGCTCACGCTCGCCATGGCCCCTTCCAGTTGCGCCATGGCATGGTTGAAGTCGCTTTGCAGCTCGGCATAGGCCTCGGGCAGCCGCTCGCTGAGGCGGAACGTCAGATCCTTGGCTGCGAGCTTGGCGAGACCGCCGCCGATGGATGCCGCAACGAAGTTGCGCTCGGCCTCGATCGCCCGCTCCTGCTCGGCCTTGTGCTCGGCGGCCACGCGCATCCGCTCGGCCTCGGCGGCCTCGGCGTCCTGCCGGTTCTTGAGCAGGGAGCAGCGGAAGAATTCCAGCGCCTTCGCCAGCGTGCCGAACTCGTCCTTTCTCTGCAGGTCGCCGACCTGCGTCGCGAGCCGCCCCTCCGTCAGGGCCCCGACGACCCCCGTGGCCCGCGACAGGGGCGCAACCAGTGCGCGGTTCAACAGGACGCTGATGGCAAAGCCCATGATGGCAGCAAAGCCGATGCCACCCGAGATCAGCTTCAACGCGAAGTCGTAGACGCTGGCGCTCCTCTCGGCGGCCCTGCGGCCCGCCTGCTCGTTGAACTCCAGGGTCTTGCGCACCAGCTCCTCGGCACTGGCCAGCAGCGTCTTCGCCTCTCCTTCAGCGAGCGCGGCCGCGCCGAAAATATCGCCGCCCTGCGCCGTCTCGCGGAAGCGCTTCGTGACATCCTCGACACGCGCCCAGACGCCGCTGAGCTCCTTGACGAGGCTCTCCTCCTCGCCTCCCCGCGCGCCCGCCATGCTGCGATAGGCATTCAGTGCCGCCTTGACCTCGTCCATCGACGCCACCACCGCCTTCTCGTTGTCGGGCCAGGTACCGTAGTCGACCGAGAGATTGACGCCCGCCGCGTATTGGTGGAGCCGCACCTTCGCGATGCCCTGCGCCAGGTTGCTGAGCCGACTGAGGGCCGGCAGCTGAACCTCGCGAATCTCCTGCGCCGGAGCATTGATCCAGCTCGCCTGCAGCAGCGCGAAAAGCCCCAGAAGCACGCACAGAGCGACATAGACGGCGGACGCCGCCGTCAGCTTCGAGCGTACTGAGGCATCTTGCAGTCGCAACATGAGGTCTCGCTCCCAGGTGGAAATCCACCCTAATATATACTCCGCACAAGGATTAAAATTGTTCGAAATTTCCGTTGATATCGTCGAAATAAGGTAATCTATTTTATGAAATTCCTATGCACGATCAATAACAATAGAATGGAGTCTATCGGGCCGCCGGAGCCAACCGGGATGCTGACGACCCGAGAGCACGACCGTTGCGGCCGGCTGCCACGTCATCGTGTGGGCCCCCGCCGCCTCGCACGCGCGGCAGCAATGCGGGGCAGCGCCGTGCCGCCCCTGCCATGGCCTTTGCCACCAGCTCCCGTGCCGGCATGGGCCGGACAGAAGTGCGCCGCGCCTCCGGCCCCGTCAGGCCGCAAATCGCGCCGGACGCGCCCCGGCCTGCGCTCGCGGGCCGCTCTGGCTCAAGCGGAATTCGGCGATGAGTTCGCTCAACTGATGCGCTTCTTGCGCCAAAGAGGCACCCACCGACGTCGTCTTCTCGACCATCGCCGCGTTCTGCTGCGTGGTCTTGTCCATCTGGCTGACGGCCGTGTTGATCTGCTCCAGGCCCGTGGCCTGCTCGCGCGCGCCGGCGGCAATCTCCGCGACGACGCCGTTGATCTCGGTCACCTCGGTCGCAATTCGCTGCAAGACCTTGCCCGTCTCCGCGACCAGGTCGACACCTTCCTTGACCTGCGCGCTCGAGGTGGAGATCAGGCCCTTGATCTCCTTGGCCGCGTCAGCGGAGCGCTGCGCCAGGGCACGCACCTCCGAGGCGACGACCGCAAAGCCCTTGCCGGCCTCGCCCGCGCGCGCGGCTTCGACGCCGGCATTGAGCGCAAGCAGATTGGTCTGGAACGCGATCTCGTCGATCACGCCGATGATCTGGCTGATCTTCCCGGACGAATGCTCGATCGAGCTCATGGCCCCCACCGCCTTCTGCACGACGCTGCCGGCCATCTCGGCGCTCTCCTTGGCCACGGTCACGAGGTCGCGCACCTGTGCGGTGCCCTGCGCTGCCTTCCTGCCGGTGGAGGTGGTCTCATCGATCGTGGCTGCCGTCTGCTCCAGGCTCGCCGCCTGCTGCTCGGTACGCTTCGAGAGATCCGACACCGAGCCCGCAATCTCGCGGGTTCCGCCGGCAATTCTTTGCCCACTGAGCGATACGCCGATGAGCGCCTCTTCCAGGGCGCCGAGCGCCTCGTTGAAATCCCTCTGAAGCTTCTGATAGGCCTCCGGCAGGGCCTCGTTCAGCCGGAAGGTCAGATCCTTCTCCGCGAGCTTCGCAAGGCCGCCGCCGATCGACGCGGCGACGAGCGCACGCTCGCGCTGGATCGCGTCGACCTCTGCCTGGCGGGTGGCTTCGAGGCTCGCCTTCTGCGCCTCGGCAGCCTGCTGCTGCAGGCGCCTGGCCTCCTGCGCCGTCGACCTGAGGGTCTCGATGGCCTTTGCCAGCTGCCCGACCTCGTCGTTGTCTGCCAGGTTGGGAACGGTCGCGTCGAGATCGCCGGCGGAGATGGTCTTCACGACACCGATCAGCGTCAGGAGCCGCGCTGTGAAGCGGCGCGCACCGAAGGCGACGATCGGGACCAGCACGATCAGCAGCAAGGCGCCGACCGCCGCAAGGATGCGGGCGTAGCCCCATTGCGCCGCCTGCACCGCAGATCGATCCGCCAGGAACCCGATTGTCATGGTGTTGCCGACATCGCTCTTGCGATGCACGAAGCGCGCGAAGTAGTCCACGCTCTCGACAGTCAGGCTGCGGACACCGGAGTCTCCCTCCTTTGCATCCTTCTGCACGTCAATCGGCGCCTGCAGTGTCTTGGCTTTGTCGAGGGTGTGTCCCTTGACGGCGCCGTCGAGCATGAACACCACGTCGAGCCCAGTGACCTTCTTGAGGTCGTTGGCCATTACCCCGCGGAAGTAGGCACCCACCTTCACCGAGCCGACGACACGGCCGGAATGCCGAAGCGGAAACACCGCGTCCTGCGCAGCTTCCCCGCTTGTGGATGATACCGTAAGGCCTCGCGAGCTTTCTCCCTTGAGAGCCTTTTCGACCTGGGGGTGCTTGCTCTTGTCGTCGCCTCGTTTCGCGCTGTGGCCGCGCATGACGACGATCCCGCGGGCATCGGTCACCTCGAGCGACGCGATCAGAGGGTCAATGCTGTTGAGCGATTTGAACTCGGCTTTCAGGATGCGCTCGAGCAGGGCCGCATCGCGCTTTTCCACGGCCTCGATCAAGTCCATTCGCGTAGACACGAGCTGTCCGTATGCCTCGGCGCGCTTTGAGACGTCGTCCAAGACGGCCATGCCCTGCATGCTGCCGGCGTCGACACGGGCTCGCGTTGCATCCTCGATTGCTGCACCAAGGGCAAATAGTCCGACAACGGAGGCAGCCATCAATCCCATCAGCAACACGCCAAGCGTGCCGGCGATCGCTTTCGTTCCCAGCGCAAAGGTCTGGCCGGTGGCCGTTCCACTCGTCCGAACGGGCATTGCGAAACCTCCCAGGATAGATCTACCTATTGTGTGCGTGCTCAGACCACGAAGCAGTTTTCTCATTTGAAGGAAAAAGATCTGTTAAATAGCCGAGCTAACCCATTTATGGGGCTTATACACCAATATGCGGTTGCAATCGGAACCGATGCGTGGCGTGCCGTTCCAGGGTAATGGAGCGCCGGCCGGCCCAGGGCACCGCCCTAGTCCCCGTCCCCGCTGCGCCCCGGTCGCCGCAGGCGCACGTACAGCGCCCCGTCGCCGCCGTGGCGCGGGCCGGCGGTTGCAAATCCCACCACCAGCATGCGCATGTCCGGCTCCTCGAGCCACTGCGGCACCACTCGGCGCAGGACGCCGCGCTGCGGCTCGCCCAACGCCTCGGCCAGCCGGTCGGCCGGCTCGCGCGCGCCCTTGCCGGTGATCACCAGCACCACGCGGCAGCCGCGGTCGTGCGCTGAGCGCAGGAAGTGCGCGAGCCGGTATCGGGCCTCGCTTTGGCGCAGTCCGTGCAGGTCGAGCCGCGCGTCGATCTCGATCTTGCCGGTCGCGAGATGCCGAATTTTGCGCCGGTCGAACACGGCGGCCGGAGGCGGCGGCTCCCGGGTCGCGGCGCGCGGGGGCGGCGGCGCTGGTGGGCCCTTACGCGGCTCCTCGCGGGCAGCTCTGGACGGCACCGCCGGACTGGGAGGGCGGGCATCGACCGGCGCGCTCGCGGAGCCGGCCGCATCGGCCCCGACGCCGCCCGCCGCCCGCACCCGCGCCTTGCCCTTTCCCGCCGGCCCCACCGAGGTCGTAACCTGCTGCCAAAGCGAGGCCTCCTCCGGCGTCACGCGCCGCTCGCGCTCGCTCTTGCTCTCGGCCCGCTTGCCCTCGGGGTGCCTCGGCGGCAGCCGGCGCGTCACGGCTTGGGCCTGCCCGCTTCGGCCGTCGGCACCGGCTCGTTCGGCAGCAGCACCACGAAGCTGCCCTTGACCTTGGTCACGCCGGCGATCTTGGCCGCACCGTCACCCGAGCCGAAGTAGAGATCGCCGCGCTCGGGCCCCTTGATTGCCGAGCCCACGTCCTGGGCGATCATCAGCTTCTCGAACCGGCCCGACTTCTCCACGTGGCTCATGCCGTCGGCGGTGACGAAGATCGGCGTCCCTAGCGCATGATAGGCGGGGTCCACCGCCAGCGACCGCATCGGCGTCAGCGGCACGCCGAGCGCGCCGGGGGGGCCCTTCTCGCCGCCGTCGTCGGCCACCTCCCGGAAGAACACGAACGACCGGTTGTGCCACATCACCTTCTGCCCGCGCTCGCGGTCGGACTGCAGCCAGGCCTTCAGCGCCGCCAGCGAGACCTTGTCGGCGGCCAGCAGGCCCTGATCGATCAGGTACTGCCCGATGGAGGCGTACTGGTGCCCGTTCTTGCCGTCGTACTGCACGCGCGTGGTGGTTCCGTCCGTGAGCCGGACGCGCGCCGAGCCCTGGATGTGCATGAAGAACACCTCCACCGGCTCGGCGAAGTAGAGCAACTCGAGCCCCCGTCCCTTCAGCGCGCCCTGCTCGATCTCGGCCCGGGTGAAGAACGGCTCGGTTCCGCGCGCGGTCCGGCGCGCGTGCGTGACGGTCCCGCTTCTGCCGCCCTTCATCTCGTCGACCAGCGTGACGAGGTCGGGCGGGCGCTTGTAGATCGGCGTCGTGTACGCGCCCTCAGGCGTGCGCGAGCCGTGCAGAACGGGCTCGTAGTAGGCCGTGAGCAGTCCCGGCCTCCCCTTGTGAACGACCATGTGCGGGCTGAAGTGGGTCTCGAAGAAGTCCTTGGCCCCCGCCCGGTCGACCCGGGCCGGCAGCCGCTTGGCCGCGACGCAGGCCTCGAGCAGCCGGGGAGACGGTGGCGGCCTGCCGCCCGTCAGGCGCTCCTTGGACAGCGTCTGCAGCCGGTCGCACGAGGCAATGAAGGTCTGCAGCGCCGCCAGGTGGTCGTCCCGCTCCCAGCCTGTCAGCTCCTGGTAGCCCATCGGCACGTAGTGCATGCCGCGGCGCGCGCTCCGGTCGCCTTTGCTTGCCCCCGAGGCTGCCGCCTCGGTATCCGGCAGAAGCATCATCGCCAGCGCCAGGCAGCCGAGCCGGAAGGGGAGCCGCATGCGCACGCGAACCTGCCCTTGCTCCACCTCTGGATGTGCTCCCGCGCGCGCGGACCGGTCAGTTCGCCGCCTGCGTCGCGATCAGGCGCCAGTTCGGGTTGCGCGAGCCGACCTCGCGCGAGAACGTCCAGATATCGGTGACTTCCTTGATCTTTTTCGGATCGCCGAAGATCACCTCGCCGGCCCGGTCGCGTGTCGCCGTGATCAACTCGCTCAGGAACTTGACCGTGACGTTGGCGGTGCCGCCCTTCACGTCCGCATCGACGATCTCCGCCGACTTCATGCCGACGAAGGTCTGCTCCACCACCTCCCCGCGGCTCTCGCGTTCGGTGATGGCGCCGGAGAAGCCCTCGAACACCTCGCGGCTCAGGAGATCCTTGAGCGCGCGCTTGTTGCCCTCCGCGAACGACGTGACGATGATCTCGTAGGCCACCTTGGCACCCTTGATGAAGCCGTCCGGATCGAACGTGGAATCCGATCGGGCGATGTCCATCAAGCCCTTGGCCACGTCCGCGTTGGCCCCGGCGATGGTCTTGACCCGCTCCTCGACGGCCCCGGCAGCCCGCTCCTCGGCAACGGGCTTGGGCGTCGGCTCCTCGCGCTCCCGGCGCGGCAGCGTGATGATCTTGTCCCGGGCCGCGGCGGCTTCCCGCTGCGCCTCCTGTTGCTTGTAACGCTCGAAGCGCGTCTCCTCGTCGCCGGTCCGGCGCCCGAGGACGCTCCGCAGCTTGAGGAAGATGACGACCGCTATCACTAGAAAGACTAGTGTCGTTACGTTGAACGTTCCGTCCATCGCCGTGCTTTCACGAAGAGCCTGTGGCCGAGATACCCTGTGGCCCACATATATGGTTGCCCCGCTGGTCGACCGCCAGCCCCGATCGATCTGGGGGCAATGTTTGGCTCGACACCCGGAACTACTGCCGCTATTGGGCGAACATTAGGCTATGCTGCCGCAGATTGAAAGCGGCATGCCCGCCGGCTGCGGCTCCTGGCAGGGGAAAGGCGGTCCCGGCATGCCCGTTGTGCGGGCTTCCATCTCGAAGGCAACCATGATCCGCCTGGGCGTTGGCGTTTTTTTGATCGTCCTCCCGTTTCTGGAGCTCATCCTGCTGGTCAAGCTGACCGGCAGCATCGGCTTCTTGTGGACCCTGACGCTGATGGTCGCCAGCGCAGTGGGGGGCGGCATGCTGGTCGCACAGCAAAGCGCAAGCTCCTTCCGCCAGACGCTTGAGGCGGCCAGCCGCGGCGAGGCTCCCCAGAACACGGTTCTCGAAGGCGGCCTGCTGATGCTGGCGGGCATCCTGTTCATCGTTCCGGGCCTGATCACGGACGCCATGGCCCTGGTGCTGCTCATCCCGCCGGTGCGCGGCTGGCTGGGACAGCGGTTGATGGCGGGGCTTGCCCGTGCCGCCGCCGTGCCGGACCCATTCGAGGATTCCCGTCCACGACCCGGTGCACCTTCCGGCTCAGGGCAGCGTCCCGGCGATGGCCCGGTCATCGAGGGGGAGTTCCAGCGCCTTGACGAGCGCCCGGCGGGCCGCCGGCCTGGAGGCGATCGCGGCTGATCCGCCCCACCGGGGCCCGGCAGCGACACCCCGCATTGCCGAGGCCCTCGGCCCATGCTAGCCCACGCCCCGGTGCCAATCCTCAACTCCAGGGAACCAGCAGATGGCCGACGCGACGAATACTGGCAATGGTGACGCCCCTCAGGCCCCAGGCCCGGGCATCGTCGTGCGCATGGCTGGCCAGTACATCAAGGACCTGTCGTTCGAGAACCCGAACATCCGTCGGCTGATCGAGGCCCAGGGCGACAACCCGCGCATCAACGTCGATCTCAACGTGCAGCCGTCCAAGCTGCCGAGCAACAATCTCTACGAGGTCGTCATCAACTTCCACGCCAAGGCCGAGAACAACATCGGCATCATCTACGACCTGGAGATCGCCTATGGCGGCATCTACCAGATCGAGAACATGCCCGAGCCCAACCTCGACCCCTTCCTGCACGTCAACTGCCCGTTCCTGCTGTTTCCCTTCCTGCGCCGCCTGGTCGCCGACATCACGCGCGAGGGCGGCTTCCCGCCGCTCCTGCTCGATCCGGTCGATTTCGCGCAGCTCTTCGAGCAGCGTCAGCAGCAGGCGCGGCCGAACTGAGGCTGCACCTTCAGCCGGCCTTCGCCTCCGGCTCGTCCTTTGCGAGATACTTGAGCCAGACCGCGTCCGCGCCGAGCGTGCCGACGAAGGCCCTGTGCGCGGCGATCTCTTCCGCCGACACCCGCGGCGCCAGCGGCTCCGGCCGCTGCACCGCCCGCGCGTTGGCCACGCGCTCCCGGGCGCCCGCCCCGCTCCGCTCGGCGAGCCCCAGCGTCGCCTGCCGCTCGCCCAGCAGCTCCACGTACACCTGGGCAAGGAGCGCTGCGTCCATCAGCGCGCCGTGCTTCGTGCGCTTGGTGTTGTCGATGCCGTAGCGCTTGCACAGTGCGTCGAGGCTGTTGGGGCCGGCCGGGTGCTTGCGCCGCGCGATCTGCAGCGTATCGACGATGCGGTGCGCCGCCACCAGCGGCTTCGACAGCCGGGCCAGCTCCGCATTGATGAAGCCGAAATCGAACATCGCGTTGTGCGCCACCAGCGGCGCGTCCCCGATGAACTCGAGGAAGGCGTCGCCGATGCTCGCGAAGACCGGCTTGTCCTTCAGGAACTCGAACGTCAGCCCGTGCACGGCCACCGCGTCAGGGTGCACGTCCCGTTCCGGATTGATGTAGTGGTGGAACTCCCGCCCGGTCGGGATGCGGTTAACGATCTCGATGCAGCCGACCTCGATCAGCCGGTCGCCACGCGCCGGATCGAGACCCGTCGTCTCGGTGTCGAACACGATCTCACGCTGCATGGAAGCGACCTGCTTCGCCTAACGCGCGCACACCTTCGAACGGTTGGTCCACTCAGGCCCAGTAGCGGGCATAGGCCGTACCCTTCCGGCCCCGGAGCGATTCGATGATCTTATCCACCTGCACCCCGGTCTCCTCGATGGAGACACCCGTGTCCACAACATAATCGGCCATGGCGCGCTTGTCCGCGTCGCTCATCTGCTTGGCCAGGATCTGCGCGAGCTTCTCCGCCGTCATGCCGGGCCGTGCCAGGACGCGCGCCCACTGCATCTCCGGCGGCGCGCTGACCACCATCGTCACGTCGACCCGCTCGTGTCCCTTGGTCTCGAACAGCAGCGGCACCTCGAGCACCGCCATCTCGGCTCCCCGCTCGGCCTCCGCGCGCAACAGCGCCTGCTCGGCCTTGAACACGAGGGGATGCACGATCGCCTCCAGCCGCTTGAAGTCGTCCGGGTGCGCGAGCAGCCACTGCGCCAGCTTCTGCCTGTCGACGCGGCCCGCACTCGTGGTGCCAGGGAACGCCGCCTCGATCAGGGGCGCCGCCGCCCCGCCGTTATAGAGCTTGTGCACCTCGGCGTCCGCATCGATCACCGCAAGCCCCAGCGCCTTCAGCCTCAGCGCGACGGTCGACTTGCCCATGCCGATGGAGCCGGTGAGGCCGATGAGCAGCATCAGGCGTTCTCCAGATCCGCAACCACCAGCGCCCGCACCTCGGGCGTCACCTCCGGGCGCACGCCGAACCAGCGCTCGAATCCCGGCACCGCCTGGTGCAGCAGCATGCCGAGCCCGTCGACGGTCGTGAGCCCGCGCGCCCGCGCCGCGGCGAGCAGCGGCGTCAGCAGCGGCACGTAGACGATATCTGCCACCACCGCCGCCTCGCCGAGCACCCCGACATCGAGGTCCAGCGGCGGCTGCCCCTTCATGCCGAGCGCCGTCGCGTTGACGAGCAGCGCCGCATCGCGGCAGGCGCGCTCCATGTCGCTCCAGGCAACCGGCACCACGCGCGGCCCGAAATGCGCAGCCAGCGCCTGCGCCCGCTCCATCGTCCGGTTGACCAGCCGCACCTCCGCCGCGCCCTCCGCCAGCAGCGCGTGCACGATCGACCTTACCGCCCCGCCCGCGCCGAGGATCGCCACCGCACGACCGGCAGCCGAGAAGCCCGGCGCCGTCGCCGCCAGGTTCGCCATGAAGCCGGCGCCGTCGGTGCTGTCCGCGCACAGCGTATCGCCCTCGAGCCAGAGCGTGTTGGCCGCCCCGATCGCCTCGGCCGCCGGCAGCCGCCTGTGCGCCAGCGCGAAGGCGCCTTCCTTGTGCGGGATGGTGACATTGCAGCCGACGAGCCCGTGCTGGCCGAGGTTGCCGAGGAACCCCGCCAGGTCCTCCGGCCTGACCGGCTCGCGCGTGTAGCTGCCGGCGATGCCGTACCGTGCCAGCCACGCGCAGTGGATCAGGGGCGAGCGCGAGTGGGCGATCGGCCAGCCGATCACGCAGGCGCGCCTCTCAGCGCGCTGTCTCATGACGCGATCATCCCCAGCTCGCGCAGCTTGTCCAGCAGCGGCAGTAGCGGCAGTCCGATGATCGTGAAATGATCGCCCTCGATCCGCTCGAACAGCTGGATGCCGCGGCCCTCGATCTCGTAGCCGCCGACCGTCTGGCACACGCGCCCGCCCATCTCGTCGAGATAGGCATCGAGAAACGCGCTGGAGAATTTCCGCATCGTCAGTCGCGCCGTGCTCACGTGCCGCCACACGATCGCGTCGTCGCAGACGATGCAGACCGCCGAATGCAGCGCATGCGTTTTTCCCCACAGCATCTCCAGGTGCATCTTGGCATGCTCGCGTGTCGCAGGCTTCGACAGCCTCTCGCGGCCGACCTGCAGAACCTGATCGCACCCGATCACCATCGTGCCCCGTCGCCGTCCGCTGACGTCGCGTGCCTTGCTCAGCGCCAGCTCGCGCGCAATGTGCTTGGGATCATCGCCGTCGACCTCCGACGCGGCGATCATCCGCTCGAGCTCGCGCTCGTTCACATCCGCCGGCTCGACCTCGAACACCAGACCCGCATCCTGCAGCATCTTGCGCCGGAACGGGCTTCCCGAGGCCAGGATCAGCGGCGGCCCGACCGCGTCAACCATCGCCGTTCCCCTCCCCTCCCGCCTCCCCGCGCCGCTCGCGCGCGTGCAGCAGGCTGATGATGGTGGCGGCCGTCTCCTCCACCGACTTGCGCGTCACGTCGATCACGGGCCAGCCGTGCCGGGAGCACAGCCGCCGCGAGTAGGCGATCTCGTTGGCGATCTGCGTGCGGTCGGTGTATTCGTCGAGGTTGCGGTCGCCGAGCACCTGCACGCGGTTGCGGCGGATCTCGGCGATGCGCTCGGGGCTGGCGACGAGGCCCACCACGAAGGCCGAGTGCGGCTCGGTCAGGGGCCGCGGCAGCTCGATCGAGGGCACCAGCGGCAGGTTGGCCGTCTTGTATCCGCGCTGAGCGAGATAGACGCTGGTCGGCGTCTTCGAGGTGCGCGAGATGCCGAGGATGATGATGTCGGCTGTGTTCAGGTCCTGCGGCAGCTGCCCGTCGTCGTGCGCCATGGTGAAGTTGAGCGCATCGATGCGCCGGAAGTAGTCCGCATCGACGATGTGCTGGCCGGCCACGACCGGCGTCTGCGGTGCCCCGAGGTAGGATTCGAAAATGCCCATGATCGGCTGCAGCACGTGCAGCGACGGCACCTTCAGCGCGCGGCAGCGCCGCTCGATCTCGTCGATCAGCTCCCGGTTCACAACCGTATAGAGCACGATCCCCGGGTTCGCCTCCACCTGGTCGAGCACCCGTTCCAGCTGCCGCGCCGTCCGCACCAGCGGATGCACGTGCTCGATGGGCCGCACCTGCGCGTATTGCACGGCCGCCGCCTTCGCCATGGTGGTCAGCGTCTCCCCCGTGGCATCGGAGATCAGGTGCAGATGGAAGTAGCTCGCGGCGCGGTTGGGCATATGTGGAAAAGACCAGAGTTTCTCAACAGAGCCAAGGGCCGTCGTGGGGTCTGTGCCGCGCCCCCGTTTCCTTCTCAACAGATCTGTCCACACGCAAGCCCGCTGGGACGGATTTGGCGCACTTCGGCGCTTCCTGTGGGTCCTGGCGCCATCCCGCCCAATCCTTGCTCCAATTCACAGGTTGTGGGATAGGAGGCTCGCCAACTCGAGACTGAATCCGGAAGGCTGTCCAGCCGGTTGCGCCCGCTGGTTGCCTGCCGCGCCTGCGGCCACGACAGCTGGTGTCGCAAAGCCGCGCTCCGGACAACCTGTCGACAAGCTGTGACTGAACAACAATTGCCGAAACCCAAGGCCTAAGAGTCACAAAAGTAAAACTAAATCCTAGACTCTTGAATTGAAGATCTGAGGCGAACGATCCTGCGATGAGGCCGCCCCGCAAGCTGCTCGAGACCCTCAAGGGCCAGCCCCAGCCGACCCCGCCGGTCTGGCTCATGCGGCAGGCTGGCCGCTACCTGCCGGAGTACCGGGCGACGCGGGCCAAGGCCGGCGGCTTCCTCGACCTGTGCTACACGCCGGCGCTGGCTGCCGAGGTCACCTTGCAGCCGATCCGCCGCTACGGGTTCGACGCCGCGATCCTGTTCGCCGACATCCTGCTGGTGCCCGACGCGCTGGGCCAGCCGCTGAGCTTCCACGAGGGCGAGGGCCCGCGCCTTGCGCCCATCCGCTCCGAGGCCGAGCTGGCGAGCTTGAAGCCCGATGCGACTCGGCCCAAGTTCGGCCGCGTCTTCGAGACGGTGGCGCGGCTGCGGCAGGATCTTCCCCATGACACGACCCTCATCGGCTTCTGCGGCGCCCCCTGGACGGTCGCGACCTACATGGTCGCCGGCAGCGGCAGCTCCGACCAGGCCGATGCCCGTGGCTGGGCCTACCGCGACCCGACGGGCTTCGCGCGGCTCATCGACCTGCTGACGGACGTCTCCATCGACTACCTGTCGGGCCAGGTCGCGGCCGGCGCCGATGCGCTGCAGATCTTCGACACCTGGGCCGGGAGCCTGCCCGACGATGAGTTCGCCCGCTGGGTCACGGCCCCCACGGCCCGCATGGTCTCGAGCCTCAAGGCGCGCCATCCGGAGGTGCCGATCATCGCCTTTCCGCGCGGCGCCGGCATCCAGGCCGAGGCGTTCGTGGCGGCAACCGGAGTCGACGGCGTGAGCTGCGATACCAGCATGCCCCTGCCGGCCATGGCTGCGCTGGCGCACAGGACCTGCGTTCAGGGCAATCTCGATCCGCTCTTGCTGGTCGCCGGCGGCGATGCCATGGACGCGCGGGTGGACGCTCTCAGATCGGCGATGGCGGGCCGTCCCTATATCTTCAATCTCGGCCACGGCATCGTGCCGCAGACCCCGCCCGACCACGTCGCACGGCTCGTCGCGCGTCTGCGCCGGCCTTCAGCGTAAGGGAGGAAGGGGGGCTCATGGTGCTGTGGATCAAGGCGCTGCACATCGTGGCCGTGATCTCCTGGATGGCCGGCATGCTGTATTTGCCGCGCCTGTTCGTCTACCACGCCGAGGTCGGCCCCGGGACGCCGCAGTCGGAGACCTTCAAGGTCATGGAGCACCGGCTGTTCCGCTACATCATGAACCCGGCCATGGTGGTGGTGTGGATCACGGGGCCGCTTCTGGCCTACATGCTCCACGTCTACCACGACGTCTGGCTGCTTCTTAAGTTTGCCCTGGTGTGTCTGCTCACCATCTATCATCACGCCCTTGGGCGGTGGCGGAAGAGCTTCCACGCCGACAGCAACGACAAGGCCGCCCGCTATTTCCGCATCGCCAACGAGGTGCCGACGTTGCTGATGATCGGCATCGTCATCCTGGTCGTGGTGAAGCCGTTCTAGCCCGCGCCCGGGTCGCCTGTGGACAAGCGCGGGGTCGGGCCGCAGCCCGGCCGGCGATGACCTTGACGCGCAAGGCCGCCGCCGCGTCCGCGGGCTCCTTGGCCGGCCTGGATCAGACGCCGGCGGGGCGCGCTAACAGACCGGAATATCCGCGGATTTATCTTCCGTCAGGCCGCGAACCATGCTAATGGAATCCCCAGCCGGCGGCTGCGGCGATTTCGAGCCCGCTGCGGGCTAGCCCCCCAAGAACGATCTATCAAATCCTCAGGGGCCGAAACCCATACGGTCGCGCCGTCCGGCGCGACATCCCTCCCCTTTTCCAGGCTGCCCTCCCAAGTTTTCCCGCCTCGAGCGCAGCCGACCCGGAGAGTATCTGATGCAGGAAGTCGTCAAGGAGATGAAGCTCCAAGACCTCAAGGCCAAGTCGCCGACGGAGCTTTCGAGCTTCGCGGACGAGGTCGGCGTCGAGAACGCCAGCGCCTTGCGCAAGCAGGAATTGATGTTCGCCATCCTCAAGCAGCTGGCGGCACGCGACACTACGATCATCGGCACCGGCGTCGTCGAGGTGCTGCAGGATGGCTTCGGCTTTCTGCGCTCGCCCGACGCCAACTATCTGTCGGGTCCCGACGACATCTACATCTCGCCCTCGCAGATCCGGCGCTTCGCCCTGCGCACCGGCGACACCGTCGAGGGCCAGATCCGCTCCCCGAAGGAGGGCGAGCGATACTTCGCCCTCCTCAAGGTCAACACCATCAACTTCGAGGATCCCGAGAAGGCGCGCCACAAGGTCAACTTCGACAACCTGACGCCGCTCTATCCGACCCAGTGGATGAAGATGGAGATCGAGGATCCGACCATCAAGGACTACTCCGCGCGCGTCATCGACATCGTCGCCCCGCTCGGCAAGGGCCAGCGTGCGCTGATCGTGGCCCAGCCGCGCACCGGCAAGACGGTGCTGCTGCAGAACATCGCCCACTCGATCGCCGCCAATCACCCGGAGTGCTACCTCATCGTGCTGCTCATCGACGAGCGCCCGGAGGAGGTGACGGACATGCAGCGCAACGTGAAGGGCGAGGTGATCTCCTCCACCTTCGACGAGCCGCCGTCCCGCCACGTGCAGGTATCCGAGATGGTGATCGAGAAGGCCAAGCGCCTGGTCGAGCACAAGCGCGACGTGGTCATCCTCCTGGATTCCATCACCCGCCTCGGCCGCGCCTATAACACGGTGGTGCCGAGCTCGGGCAAGGTGCTGACGGGTGGCGTCGACAGCAACGCCCTCCAGCGCCCCAAGCGCTTCTTCGGTGCGGCCCGCAACATCGAGGAGGGCGGCTCGCTGACCATCATCGCCACCGCGCTCATCGATACCGGCTCGCGCATGGACGAGGTGATCTTCGAGGAGTTCAAGGGCACCGGCAACTGCGAGGTCGTTCTCGACCGCAAGGCCGCCGACAAGCGGGTGTTTCCGGCCATCGATATCGCCCGCTCCGGCACGCGCAAGGAGGACCTGCTCGTCTCCAAGGAGCAGCTCAAGAAGATGTACGTCCTGCGCCGCATCCTCAATCCGATGGGCACCATCGACGCCGTCGAGTTCATGGTCGACAAGCTGCGCGCCACCAAGACCAACGGCGAGTTCTTCCAGTCGATGAACACCTGAGCCGCCTCGCAGCGGGATCGGAAAGGGCTGGCCCGCGCGGCCGGCCCTTTTTCTTGTGCCGCCGGCGCGTGCCTGCCTCCCGGCCGAAGCGGTTGGATTTGGTCGCGCACGATGCCACAAGCTTGGCCCGATGCAGGCGGCCGGCGCGGGCGCGCGGCAACGAGGAAGGGGCCAGCCATGACCGAGGTACCACAGCCCGTCGGGGAGCCTCTGCCCGGCTGGACGCCGCGGCCGATGCCGCCGCGCACGCCGCTTGCGGGTCGCTTCTGCCGTCTCGAGCCTCTCGACGCCGGCAGGCATGCCGCCGATCTCCACGCGGCTCAGGCTCTCGATGCCGAGGGACGCAACTGGACCTACCTGTCGGTGGGCCCGTTCGCCGACTTCGAAGCCTACCGGACCTGGCTCGCGCGCGTCGAGCCGGGCGCCGATCCCATGTTCCATGCCATCGTCGACCAGGCGACCGGCAAGGCCGTGGGCGTGGCGGCCTACCTGCGCATCGACCGGGCCAACGGCGTCATCGAGGTCGGCCATCTCAATTTCTCGCCGCTTCTGCAGCGGCGGCCGGCCGCGACCGAGGCCATGTTTCTCATGATGTCCAGGGCCTTCGACGAGCTCGGCTACCGCCGCTACGAATGGAAGTGCGATGCGCTCAACGCCGCCTCGCGCAAGGCCGCCGAGCGTCTTGGCTTCACCTTCGAGGGCGTGTTCCGCCAGGCCGTCGTCTACAAGGGCCGCAACCGTGACACCGCCTGGTACTCCGTCATCGACGCCGAATGGCCCCGCCTGTGCGCGGGCTTCGGGCGGTGGCTCGCGCCCGACAATTTCGCCCCGGACGGCGCCCAGCGGCTGGGGCTGCGGGAATGCCTGCAACGGCAACCCTGACCGGTTTGTAAATATTATCTATGTGTTTATGCGAGATAAGTTTGCACAACTATGACGTTTTTCGGGGCATATTGTGCTCCGTTTCATACTTGGGCAAGTTTATCACGGTACAAATAACGTCCACGTTCTGAATGTGGACGCGTTGCCATGTCCTACGATGTTGTGCGCAAGCTGATTCGAACCGTTGGCGGCATACTGGCGCTGACCATCGGGCTCGTCGTCCCTGCCGCCTTCGGCATGCTGGACTACGTCAGCCTTGTCGGCGCCACGCGCGCCGAGGCGGACTTTCACGCCCAGTATCTGGGCCGCCTGGTCGAGAGCGGCAACTTCCGGTATTCCGCCGAAGGCCTGCAGGGCACCATCGCCGCCATCGCCGCGACGTCCGAGACCACCGCCCACGTGCGCCTCGTTGACGAGAATGGCACCCCCCTCCTCGAATGGGGGCCCAGCCTGAGCGGCAACCTCGTCAAGGCCCGCAGCGTCGTGACCCTTGCCGGCGAGCCGGTCGGCTACGTGGAGGTCGAGAACAACGTCGCGAGCGTGCTCGACTCTCTGATCTTCCTCTCCCTGATCGGCTGCGCGCTCGGTGGGCTCGCCTACCTTGCCATGACCAAGCTGCCGGCCCAGGCGCTTGACGACGCCTCGCGCCAGATCGCCGAGCACCAGCATCGCCTCGCCGACAAGAACGCCCAGCTCGACGCGGCGCTCACCAACATGGTGCAGGGCGTGTGCCTCTACGATGCCGACCAGCGCATCATGGTGGCCAACCGGCGCTACGCCGAGATCTACGGTCTCGATGAGAGGATCCTTGCCCCCGGCACCAGCTTGCGCCAGGTGCTCGAGGCGCGCGTGCGCAACAACGTCTATACCGAGTACGAGGCGCGCGAGATGGTCGAGCTCGGCATCGCCAAGTTCGGCGAGCACGTCTCCGAGATCATCGTCCTGCAGGACGGTCGCCACATCTCGGTCCTGCGGCGCCCCTTGCCGAACGGCGGCCTCATTACCACCCATGAGGACGTTACGGACCGCAAGAAGGCTGACGCGCAGATCGCGCACATGGCCAAGCACGACACGCTGACCGGGCTGCCCAACCGGCTGTTCCTGCGCGAGCGGCTCGAGCGCGCGACGCGCTGCGTGGGCGAGGGCCACGCGCTGGCCGTGCATTGCCTCGACCTCGATCGCTTCAAGACCGTCAACGACACGCTGGGCCACCCGATGGGAGACGCTCTCCTGTGCGAGGTCTCGGCCCGGCTGCAGGCTTGCATCCGCGGCACCGATTCGGTGGCGCGGCTGGGCGGTGACGAGTTTGCGGTCGTGCAGGCCGGCATTGCCGACCCGGGCCAGGCCGCGGCGCTGGCCGAGCGTCTCATCGCCGTGCTGTCCGAGCCGTTCGAGATCAACGGGCACCGCATCGTCATCGGCGCCAGCGTCGGCATCGCCGTTGCCACCTTGCAGGGCGCCGACGGGGAGCTGCTGCTCAAGAACGCCGACCTCGCCCTGTACTGCTCCAAGAGCGAGGGCCGCGGCCGCTATCGCTTCTTCGAGGCCGAGATGGATGCGCGCATCCAGGCCCGCCGCGTTCTCGAGTTCGACCTGTCGAACGCGCTCGCGCTCGAGCAGTTCGAGTTGTATTATCAGCCCCTTGTCGACCTCAAGTCGAACCGCGTCGTGGCCATGGAGGCGCTGCTGCGCTGGAGGCACCCCGTCCGCGGCTTCATCTCGCCCATGGAGTTCATCCCGATCGCCGAGGAGATCGGGATGATCGAGAGCATCGGCCTCTGGGTGCTGCGCCAGGCCTGCCTCGAGGCCGCCAAATGGCCGGACGAGGTCGGCGTCTCGGTGAACCTGTCGCCGCATCAGTTCAAGAGCGGGACGCTGGCGTTCGATGTGGCCGCTGCCCTGGCCACGTCGGGCCTGCCTGCGAGCCGCCTCGAGCTCGAGATCACGGAATCGGCCCTGATGCAGAACACCGAGACGACGCTCGCCACGCTGGCCAAGATCCGCGACCTCGGCGTCAAGGTCGCCATGGACGACTTCGGCACGGGCTACTCGAGCCTCAGCTATCTGCACGCCTTCCCGTTCGACAAGATCAAGATCGACAAGTGCTTCGTGCAGAACCTCTCCGACAAGCCCGACTCCGGCCACATACTGCGCGCCGTCGTGGGCCTCGGCACCAGCCTGCGCATGATCACCACGGCCGAGGGGGTCGAGACCGAGGCGCAGCTCCTGCAGCTGCGCGAGGAAGGCTGCACCCAGGTGCAGGGCTACTACTTCAGCCCGCCGCGGCCGGCTGACGAGGTCGACGCGCTCCTCGCCCGCATCAACGCGGGCGGCGTGGGCACGCGCGCCGCGTGAGCTATCCTGCGGCCGGCGCGTGCGCGCGCTGCCGGCGCAGAAGCGCGGCGAGGTTTGCCGCATCCGCCACCGGCAGCGAGCACTGCGGGCCGAGACACGCGTAGGCCGTCGCCTTGCCGTTGAGGGTTCGCTTGCCCGCCAGCGGCCCGGCGAGCGGCATCTGCTCCTCCGCCAGCCACTGCTCGACGGCGCCCGGCAGCGACACCTGCATCAGGGCCCGGTGCAGCGCGCTTGAGGGATCGGCCTCGTTGGGCGACACCACCACGACGTGCTGCGGGGCCTCCAGGTCCATGCTGTTGGCGAGGAAGCCGGAGTGCCCGAGCGGGCTCGCTGCGACCTCGGCCGCGAACGCGGCACGCAGCATCTCGGCCCGATCCATGTAGACCTGGTTGCCGGTGAGCAGGGTGAGCTGCACGAGGTTCGTCAGCATCACCGCGTTGGCGCTGGGCGTGGCGTCGTCCCAGGCCGTGCACATGCGCACGATCACGTCGGGCGTGTCGCTGGCGGTGAAGGCGTAGCCGCCCTCCGGGCTCCAGTAGCGCGCATCGAGCTCGGCACACCACCGTGTCGCCGCGTCGAGATATGCGGCCTCGTTGGTCGCCTGGTGCAGGCGCAGCGCAGCCCAAATCATGTTGGCGTAGTCGCTGGCCGTGCCCGGCGCCGTCCGCCTGCCCGCGCGCCAGGAGTGCATCAGCCGCCCGTCGGTCTCGAGCGTGGTCTCGACGAACCGGAAGGCGGCCACCGCCATGACAAGCCAGTCCGGCCGCTCGAAGACGCGCGCGGCATGCGCGATCGCCGCGATGGCAAGTCCGTTCCAGTCGGCGAGCACCTTGTCGTCCCAGCCCGGCCGGACGCGGCCGCTCCGCCGCGCCAGCAGCGCCTCGCGCATGGCCGCCAGCTCCGCTTCCTCCGCCTCGCTCTTGAGCGCGGTATCGGCGAGCCGGTTGAGGATCGTGTGCCCTTCCCAGTTGCCGTCCTCGCTCACGTCGTAGGTGGCGCAGAACTGGGCGGCGCGCTCCGGCCCCAGGACATCGACGATCTCTGCCTTGGTCCAGACGTAGAACTTGCCTTCCTCGCCCTCCGAGTCGGCATCGAGCGAGGCGGCCAAGCCGCCGCCCTCGGCGATCATCTCGCGCTCGATCCAGGCGATCGTCTCCAGGATGCGCTGCCGATAGAGCGGGTTGCCGGTCTCCCGGAACACCTCGCACATCAGGTCGATCAGGAGCGCGTTGTCGTAGAGCATCTTCTCGAAGTGCGGCACCAGCCAGCGCGCGTCGACCGAGTAGCGGGCGAAGCCCCCGCCGAGATGATCGTAGATGCCGCCCTGGCAGATGTGCGTGAGCGTGGTCTCGACGGCGGCGCGCGCGGCCGCATGGTCGTAGCGGATGCCGCCGCGCCAGAGCAGCCAGAAGAAATTCCATTGCGGGAACTTCGGCGCGCCCGAAAGCCCGCCCGATTGGGCGTCCACCGCCTGCACCATGCGCTGCGTCAGCCCGGCGAGCGTATCGTCCCTGAGGATCGGGGCCGTGCTGTCGCTCGCCCGCTCGGCCACCGCCTCGACCAGGTGGTGGGCGTTGCTCGCGATCTTGTCGGGCTCCTGCGCGTGGATGCGGGCGACCTCGCGCAGGATGTCGACGAAGCCCGGTCGGCCATAGCGCGCCGTCGGCGGGAAGTAGGTGCCGCCCCAGAACGGGCGCGCCTGCGCGTCGAGGAACATGGTCAGCGGCCAGCCGCCCTGCTCGCCGAGCGCGTGCAGGGCCTTCATGTAGATGGCATCGATATCGGGCCGCTCCTCCCGATCGACCTTGATGTTCACGAAGTGCGCGTTCATCACCTGCGCGGTCGCAGCATCCTCGAAGCTCTCGTGCGCCATCACGTGGCACCAGTGACAGGCCGCGTAGCCGACCGACAGCAGGATCGGCTTGCCCGTCCGCTTGGCCTCCGCCAGCGCCTCCGGGCTCCAGGCCCACCAGTGCACCGGGTTGTCCTTGTGCTGCAGCAGGTACGGGCTGGTCTCGCGGCCGAGGCGGTTCTCGCTCATGGACTTTGCACCTTCCTCTGGCTCGCTGGGCTGAACGTGGCGGGCATCGATGCTACAAACGCCGGGACGGCGAAATCGATTGAGCGCGATCCGCCGTTGCCCTCCGCCTCCTGCTTAGCACGCCCACGGCCCCGCCCGGATGACCAGACAGGACACCATCTTCGCGCTCGCCACGCCACCTGGCCGCAGCGCGCTCGGCGTGATCCGCGTCTCGGGGCCGGCGGCCAAGGCGGTTCTGCACGCGGTAGCTGGCGGCGTACCTCCGCCGCGCGAGGCAGCGCTCAAGCGTCTGCGCGATCCGGCCACCGGCGAGATGCTCGACGAGGCGCTGGTGCTCTGGTTTCCCGCCCCCGCCAGCGAGACGGGCGAGGATATTGCGGAGCTGCAGGTGCACGGCAGCCGGGCCGTCATCGGCGGTCTGTCTGAGGCGCTGGCGGCGCTGCCGGGCGTGCGGCTGGCCGAGCCCGGCGAGTTTGCGCGTCGCGCCTTCTACAACGGCAAGCTCGATCTGACGGCGGCGGAGGGCCTGGCCGATCTGATCGACGCCGAGACGCAGGCCCAGCGCCGCCAGGCCCTGCTGCAGTCCTCCGGCGCCCTCGGCCGCCTCTATGACGGCTGGCGCGCGGCCATTCTCGAGGCGATGGCTCTGGTCGAGGCCGGCATCGACTTTTCCGACGAGGGCGACACCGCAGCCGCGACCTACGCGAGCGCCTGCCAGCTCGTCGAGACAGGCGTGCTGCCGGCGCTGCGCGCCCACCTCGACGACGGCCGCAGGGGCGAGATTGTGCGCAACGGCTTTCGCGTCGTCATCGCGGGCCCCCCGAATGCTGGCAAGTCAAGTCTGATCAACGCCCTTGCCCGGCGTGATGTCGCCATCGTCTCCCCCGAGGCCGGCACCACCCGCGACGTCATCGAGGTCGCGCTCGACCTCGGCGGCATGCCCGTGATCGTCAGCGACACCGCCGGCATCCGCGATGCGACGGGCCTCGTGGAGCAGGAGGGCATCCGCCGCACCTTTGCCCGCGCCGGCGAGGCCGAGCTGGTGCTGTGGCTGATCGACGGCGCCGATCCCGAGCCCGCCGGCACAGCCCTGCCCGCGCCCCTGCAGGGCCTGCCCGTCATCCGCGTGCTCAGCAAGAGCGACCTGGTCCACGCGGCCGCCGATGCTGCGGGCAGCCGCCACGACGCCGAGCTCGCCGTCTCGTCCACCACCGGTGCCGGCCTGCCGGAGCTGGTCGGCGCCATCGCCGAGCGGGTCCAGGGCGACATGCCGGCCCCCGACGCGCCGGCCATCACGCAGGCCCGCCATCGCCGCCATCTGGAGCAGGTGCTGGCGTCGCTCGAGGCTTTTCTCGCCGGTGGCGCGCGCCATCCGGAGTTGCGGGCGGAGGAGCTGCGGCAGGCCGCGGCCGAGATCGGCGCCATCACCGGCAGGATCGGCGCCGAGGATGTGCTCGACCGCATCTTCAGCCGCTTCTGCATCGGCAAGTGACCGCCGTCCGCGCCCCGAGTCCGAATCTGATTCTCGCTCAATGATTTACCCGCCACGGCCAGTAGGGGATGAGCGCCGGCGCCGAAGGGGGCCGGCTAAGTGTTTCACGTGAAACAGATTCTTATGCAACCTCAAGCGCCCGGAGCTGACACTCGACCGCTCCCGGCACGGCCACTATAAGTCGCGAGGTCGAGCCACTCCTTTTCTCCCCCTCCGATCCGGAAATCTGAGCCATGAATGAGCATGACGTCGTCGGCATCGGAAACGCCATTGTCGACATCATCGGCCGCTGCGACGAGGCCTTTCTTGCCAAGCACGCCTGCGTGAAAGGGAGCATGCGCCTCGTCGACGAGCCGGCCATGCTGGCGCTCTACGACAGCATGGGGCCTGGAACGGAGATCTCCGGCGGCTCGGTTGCCAACACCATGGCCGGGATTGCCTCGCTTGGCGGCCGCGCCGGCTTCATTGGCAAGACGGCGAGCGACCAGGTGGGCGCCATCTTCGGCCACGACATTCGCGCCGCCGGCGTCACCTTCACCACCAGGCCGGCTGCGGCCGGCAGCGCGCCCACCGGCCGCTGCCTGATCCTGGTGACGCCCGATGGACAGCGCACCATGAACACCTTTCTCGGCGTCAGCCCGGAGCTCGACCACGGCGAGGTGGACGAGGCCCTGATCAAGTCGGCCCGCATCGTCTATCTCGAGGGCTACCTGTTCGACCGGCCGGAGGCCAAGGCCGCTTTCCGCCAGGCCGCCGCCATCGCCGCCAAGGCCGGCCGCCAGGTGGCGCTGAGCCTGTCGGACAGCTTCTGCGTCGACCGGCACCGGCCCGAGTTCCTGTCCCTCATCAAGGACAGCGTCGACATCCTTTTTGCCAACGAGGCCGAGATCACCTCGCTCTACGAGACGACCTCCTTTGACGAGGCGGCGCGGCGCGCGGCGGCCGATACCAGGCTCGCCGCCCTGACCCGCTCCGAGAAGGGCAGCGTCATCCTGAGCGAGGGCCGCGCCATCGAGATCGCCTGCGTGCCGGTGCCCAAGGTCGTCGACACCACGGGCGCCGGCGATCTCTACGCGGCGGGCTTTCTCTACGGCGTCGCGACGGGGCTCCCGCTCGATACGGCCGGCCGGCTCGGAAGCCTCGCTGCCGGCGAGATCATCTCCCACATCGGCGCCCGTCCCGAGATCAAGCTCGCCGACCTTGCCCGCGCCAAGGGCCTGCTCTGATTTCATCTGACCGCTCACTGCTCTGCATCCCCGGAAGTCGAGCGCAAGCGCGACCGTCCGGGGTCTTGCCGCACAGAGCTCTATCTCTGCCGGGCAAGGTCCCGGGCAGGCGCTGCGCGCCTTGCGGGAGCGCAATTGATGGGTTCGCGCTGGACGTCCTCAGATCCGCCTGAGCGCCACGCTGTCGACGGCGTGGCCGATGCCCTTGCGCAGGATCACGCGCGCCCGCTGCCGCGTCGGCAGGATGTTCTCGTTGAGGTTCTTCTCGTTGATCGCCTTCCAGATCTCGAGCGCCTTGTTGCGCGCCTCCTCGTCGGTGAGCGAGGCGTAGCGGTGGAAGTAGGCGGCCGGATCGCGGAACGCGGTCTGGCGCAGGCGCAGGAAGCGCGTGACGTACCACTCCTCGATCATCTTGGGGTCGGCATCGATGTAGATCGAGGTGTTGAAGAAGTCCGAGACGAACGGGATGCCCTCGCCGTCCCTGGGCAGCCGCGCCGGCTGCAACACGTTGAGGCCCTCGACGATCAGCACGTCCGGCCTGTCGACGGTGACGAGCTGTCCGGGGATGATGTCATACTGGAAGTGCGAGTAGACCGGCGCCTTCACGTTCTCGCGCCCCGACTTCACGTCGTGCAGGAAGTTGAGCAGCCGCGTGGTGTCGAAGCTCTCCGGGAAGCCCTTGCGGTCCATGATGCCCCGCCGCTCGAGCTCTGCGTTGGGCAGCAGGAAGCCGTCCGTGGTGATCAGGTCGACGCGCGGATGATCCGGCCAGCGCGCCAGCAGCGCGCGCAGCACGCGCGCCGTCGTGCTCTTGCCGACGGCGACGGAGCCGGCGACGCCGATGATGTAGGGCACCCGCCGGTCCTTGCGGCCGAGGAAGCGGTTGGTGGCGAGATGCAGCTCCTGCGAGGCGGCGACATGCAGGTTCAGGAGGCGCGACAGCGGCAGGTAGATCTCCTCCACCTCGCTGATCGACAGCTCCTCCATGATGCCCGAGAGCTGCTCGAGATCGCGCGGCACCAGCGTCATCGGCGTGTCGGCGCGCAGCTTCGCCCACTCCGCGCGGCTGAAGATCCGGTAGGGCGAGAACTGCAGGGCTGAGGGCAGGGTGAACAGCATGGGCCTGGGATCGTCTTCGCTCGAGCTCTTTGCGGGCAGTGTCATTGCGGCTTGGCGTGTCGCTGGGCCTTTTCGACGAGGCCGGATGTGCCGGTTCGCGCCTCGAGCTCGCCCAGCACCTCGCCGAGCGTCACGCCCTTCAGCTCGAGCACGACGAGCAGGTGATAGAGCAGGTCCGCGGCCTCCTTCCTGAGCGCCACCTTGTCGGAGCCGAGCGCCGCGATCACCGTCTCGACCGCCTCCTCGCCGAGCTTCTTGGCACAACGCTCGATGCCGGAGTCGAGAAGCTCGCGGGTGTAGGAGTTGGAGGCGCTTTCGGCGCGGCGCGAATGGATCAGCGCTGCGAGCCTGGTGAGCACGGTCTCGGTCATGGGATGCTGCCACCCTGGGGGCCGCCTGGGGTCGGCCGTGTTGATGTCCGCGATGAGGCGCCGCGCTCGCGAGCGGTTGGCCAAGACAGTTGAGCCTGAGATCAGGGTCGCGAGCGCCAGTCCAACAACGCCCCTCGCCGGCCGTCAAGCGACGAGATCAAATCTTGCAGTCAGGGTTGCCGACGCCATGTTGCCGTCGCCGGGCCGTCGGCGGGGCCTACCGCGCTGGCGCCCCCTGGGCGTTGAATCGGACCGCCGCCTTGGCCACGCAGAAGGCGGCCATCGAGCGGTACATGGTGCCGTCCAGCCGCTCGTAGCGGGCATGGCAGGCGCTCTGCTCGCGCTCGAAGGCGCTCCTGAGGCGGGGCGGGATGCCGGGCGCGCACCGTTCGACGACGGCCGCCCCGGTCTGGACGTCGGCGCTCGAGCCGAAGGCGCAGGCTTCCATCATCTGGTAGGCGGCCCCGCAGCCGGGTGCACCGGCGATGGCGCGTACCACGGCATCGAGCTGCGCCGGGCTGCTGGCCGGGCACGCCGTCGCCGCCCACGCCCCCTGGCAGACGGGTGCGAGCACGGTGCAGGCCAGGGCGAGGCGGCGCATGGGCGGCTCCTGAATGGAAGCCGTCGAGCATGCGGCGTGCGGCCTGACCGGCGCATGAATAGCGCGGGCATCTGCGCTGCGGATCAGGGTCCGCCCTTGCCGGGCCCCTTCTCCCCGCCGCCCTTGGTGCGGGCGGTCTCGTGGCGGGTTTGGCCCGTGGCCGGCAACGGCGCGGGCGGCGGATGCAGCAGGCCGGCGATCCGGCTGCCGGCCGGGCCATACCAGGCCGTCAGCTGCTCGCACAGCTTCTGCTCCGCCTTGCGGCTTGCGTTCGCCTCGGCAAGGAGCTTGCTCGAGAAGCCCTTCATGTACTGCTCGGAGAAGCGCGCCTGCGCTTTCGCCTTCGCCTGCTCGACCAGCTCGCGGGTCCTGGCCGAGCTTCTGAGCTCGCAGGTCTTGACGGCCCAATCGATAAGGGCCGCGGTCTCGCCGGTGAAGACCTCCGTCCCAGCGGCCGGGCCGGCGATCAGCATCGGGAGGAGGCAGAGGAAGGGTACGCGCATAGCCATCGGTTTCGCTGGGTCTCGCGCGGCAAACGCGTGCCGGATGGCGAAACCGTCGCGGCCCTTGGCCGCCCGAGGCACGAAAAAGGGCCGGAGCGGCGCTGCGCCCGGCCCTTCAAGAACGTTGTGAGCTTCCGGTCAGTAGCTCTGCGGCCCCACCAGGCGCGTGCGGATGTAGTCGAGCTGCTCGAAGTTGCCGTAGCTGATGGTGAGGACGCCGCTCTCGCCCGAGCCCCTCTTGATCTCGACCTTGAGGCCCAGGCTGTCGGAAAGATCCTTCTCGAACGCCCGGGTGTCGGGATCCTTGGCCAGCGGCTCGCGCGGCTTGCCGCCCTTGGGCGCGCCGGGCTTCACGATGTCCTGCATCATCGATTCGACGGCGCGGACGCTCATCTCCTGGTCGACGATGCGCTTGGCGAGCGTCTCGGCATCGTCGCGGCCGATGAGGGCGCGCGCGTGCCCCGCCGTGAGCTTGCCCTCGCGCACCAGCGTCTGCACGCCGGTGGGCAGCTTGAGCAGCCGCAGCGTGTTGGCGAGGTGGCTGCGGCTCTTGCCGATCACGTCGGAAAGCTGCTCCTGCGTATAGCCGTAGCGCTCCATCAGCTCGCTGTAGCCGTTCGCCTCCTCGATCGAGTTGAGGTCCGAGCGCTGCACGTTCTCGATGATGGCAGCTTCCGCGACCTCCTGGTCGTTGAGGTCGCGCACGATGACGGGCACCTGATGCAGCTGCGCCCGCTGCGCCGCCCGCCAGCGCCGCTCGCCGGCGACGATCTCGTAGCCGCCGCGGGCCGCATCGGGCCGCGCCAGGATCGGCTGCACCAGGCCGCGCGTGCGGATCGAGTTGGCGAGCTCCGCCAGCTCCTCCTCGTTGAAGGTCTTGCGCGGGTTGAACGCCGAAGGATGCAGCTGGTCGATCGAGACGAGGCGCTGCTCCCCGTGTGCCGGCAGCCGCTGCTCGTTCGACGGCATCTCGCCGATCAGCGATGCGAGCCCACGCCCGAGGCGGCCTTTCTGTTGCGGCAGTGACATCATTCGACGGTTCCGTTCTTGTCAGTCAATTCGGAGGTGGGGCGTGCAGCTCAGGCCGCGCGGGGCTGCTGCCGCTCCCGCTCGATGATCTCGGCCGCCAGGCGGATGTAGGCCTGGCTGCCCGGGCAGTCGTAGTCGTAGAGCAGGATCGGCTTGCCGTGCGAGGGCGCCTCGGCCACGCGGATATTGCGCGGGATCATGGTCTCGTAGACCTTGGGCCCGAAGAAGGCGCGCACCTCCGCCGCGACTTCCTTCGACAGGCTCACGCGCGCGTCGTGCATGGTCAGCACCACGCCCTGGATCTCGAGGCCCGGGTTCAGCGAGCCCTTGATCTGGTCGATGGTCTCCTTGAGCTGCGAGATGCCTTCCAGCGCGAAGAACTCGCACTGCACCGGCACCAGCACCGCGCTGGCCCCGACCATGGCGTTGAGGGTGAGCAGGTTGAGCGACGGCGGGCAGTCGATGAGCACGTACTTGAACGGTGCAACGCCCAAGGCGGCGAGCTCCGAGGGCAGCCGGCCGAGCTCGTCGCGCAGCCGGTAGGGGCGGTCGCCCCGCTCCATCAGCTCAGCCTCGAGGCCGACAAGGTCGGCGTTCGCGGGTACGATGGAGAGGTTCGGCACCAGCGTCTGCACCGCGGCCTTGGCGATGCTGGTCGTGCCGGAGAGCACGTCGAACATGGTCTGGCCGCGGGCCTCGATCGAGACGCCGACCCCCGTCGAGGCATTGCCCTGCGGATCGATGTCGAGGATCAGCACCCGCTCCCCGACGGCGGCGAGCGCCGTGCCGAGGTTGATGGCCGTGGTCGTCTTGCCCACGCCGCCCTTCTGGTTGGCGACTGCGAGAACGCGGGGCCCGGCGGCCCCTGAAGTCGTGCCGGTCGTCATGCCAGTCACGGGATCGTTCCTTTGCTTTGGCCGCCTTCGGCCATTGAACCTCTCGCCGATAGGGCGGCGAGCTTGCGGATCACCACGATGCGCCCTTGCGGCTCGGTGAGGCTTGCAACCAGCCGAGCCTCGAAGCTCCAGGCTTTGCGGGCCTCCGCGATCTCTGCATCCACCCCTTGACCTTTGAGGAAGAGGCCGACGGTCGCTGTCCCGAACAGGGGCGCGGAGTAGGCGAGAAGCCGGTCGAGCGCCGCCAGCGCACGCGCCGAAACCACCGCTGGCACCGGCAACCTAGCTTGAGTCGGCAGGCTTTCGATTCTTGTCGACAGGATATCCACCATCGGGGCAAGGCCGGCCTGCCGTGCCACCTCGCGCAGGAAGGCGCATTTTCGGGCGTGGCTCTCGACCAGTACCACCTTGCTCGGCGGGCTGCCCTCGCGCGGCACGGGCGCATAGCGGGGGTCCTGCCGCAGGATGGCGGCGACGAGGCCCGGGAAGCCGGCACCCGAGCCCATGTCGAGCCAGAGGCCCGGCGTCTTTTCCGCGAGCGGCACGATCTGGGCGCTGTCGGCCAGATGGCGGTGCCAGACCTCGTCGAGCGTGCTCGGCGCGACCAGGTTCACGGCCTTCTGCCACTGGCGCAAGAGGGCGGCGTAAAGTTCAAGCCTTTCAAGTGTTTCACGTGAAACATCGAACGCCGCTGCGAACGTTTCCGGGCCGTCGATGTGGACAACTTCGCGCAAGTGATTCTACCGCCAAGGAAAAACTGCAGGGCCACCGGCGTCGGACCTCCGCCGATCTTGGACCCCTCCCGCCAGGGGTCAAGCGCGCTTGCGCTCCCCCCGCCTCTTCAGATGGGCGAGGAGCAGCAGCTGTGCCGAGGCCGTGACCCCTTCCAGCCGGCAGGCATGGGCCAGGGTCGCGGGCTTGGCCACCTCCAGCCGCTGCCGCACCTCGGCCGACATCCCTGCGATGGCCGCGTAGTCGAAGTCGTGGGGAATCTTGAGGTTTTCTTCCCGGCGCAGCGCCATCACGTCGGCGTCCTGCCGATCCACGTAGGAGGCGTAGCGCGCATCGACCGTGAGCTGCGCCGCGATCGGCGGCGAGAGCCCACCGATCTGCGGCCAGACCGCAGCAAGCCGGTCCGCATCCACCTCCGGAAACGCCAGCAATTCGAAAGCGCTGCGCCGCCGCCCGTCGCGGTTGATCTCGATGCCGTGCCGCGCCGCCTCGTTGGGCGTCAGGCTCAGGCTTTCCAGCAGCGCTCGCCCCGCCGCTAGAGCCGTCGCCTTGGCCTCGAAGGCGCGGGCGCGCTCGGGCCCGACGCAGCCCAGGTCAAGCCCCCGGGGCGTCAGGCGCTGGTCGGCGTTGTCGGCCCTCAGGCGCAGACGGAACTCCGCCCGCGAGGTGAACATGCGGTAGGGCTCGGAGACGCCTCTCGTCACCAGGTCGTCGATCATCACGCCAAGATAGCCCTCGGCCCGCGACACCACGAAGTCGGCCCTGCCGCCCCCGGCCGCCAGCGCGGCGTTGATCCCCGCCGCGATGCCCTGGGCGCCCGCCTCCTCGTATCCGGTCGTGCCGTTGATCTGGCCGGCCAGATACAGGCCCGGCAGCTTGCGGCAGGCCAGCGTCGGCTCCAGCTCCCGCGGGTCCACGTAGTCGTACTCGATGGCGTAGCCGTAGCGCTTGACCCGCACGTCCGCGAGGCCGGGCATGGTCCGCAGGAACGCGTCCTGCACCTCCACCGGCAGCGAGGTCGAGATGCCGTTGGGGTAGACGGTGTCGTCGTCGAGGCCCTCGGGCTCCAGGAAGATCTGGTGCCCCGTCCGGTCGGCGAACCGCACCACCTTGTCCTCGATCGAGGGGCAGTAGCGCGGCCCCACGCCCTCGATTTGGCCGCAATACATGGGGGCCCGGTGCAGGTTCGCCCGGATGATGCCGTGCGTGGCCTCCGTCGTGGTCGTGACCCCGCAGGCGATCTGGCGGTTCGTGATCTGCGCGGTCAGGAACGAGAACGGCACCGGCGGGTCGTCGCCGGCCTGCATCTCGAGGCGATCCCAGGCGATGGAGCCGGCCTCAAGTCGCGCCGGCGTGCCCGTCTTGAGCCTACCGAGCCTCAGCTCGGCCGCGATGAGCCGCTCCGACAGGCCCAGCGCCGGCGCCTCGCCGATGCGGCCGGCCGGTGTCTTCACCTCGCCCTGGTGGATGACCCCGCGCAGGAACGTGCCCGTGGTCAGCACCACCGCCCCCGCCCGCACCGCCTCTCCGCCGGCCAGCACGACGCCGCGCACGGCGCCCGTCTCGATCACCAGATCCTCGACCCCGCCCTCGATCACGCAGAGCCCGGCCGTGGCCGTGATCGCGGCCTGCATGGCCTGCCGGTAGAGCTTGCGGTCGGCCTGCGCTCGGGGCCCGTGCACGGCAGGGCCCTTCGAGCGGTTGAGCAGGCGGAACTGGATGCCCGCGGCGTCCGCCACCCGCCCCATCAGGCCGTCGAGCGCATCGATCTCGCGCACGAGATGGCCCTTGCCGAGCCCGCCGATGGCCGGGTTGCACGACATCTCGCCGATGGTCGCGAGCCTGTGCGTGACCAGCGCGGTGCGGGCTCCCATGCGCGCCGCCGCCGCCGCGGCCTCGCAGCCGGCGTGCCCGCCGCCCACGACCACGACGTCGAAGCTCGATGCTGTGCCGGCCGTTGCCATGGGTGGACGCAACCCGTTGTCGGACATGCCTGTCTCTGCGCGCACGCTTACTGGAACCGGCCCCGGGCGTCAAAGGCCGCCGGGGCCGGCCAGTGCTGGCCACGCCTCGGCCAGGCCCCGCGACCCGCTTCACCCTTTGCCGGCAGGCCCTGCCAACCGCCCGATGTCCACCAGCAGCGCCCCCGCCAGCGCGCCTTCGAGGCTCGAGCTCAGGCGCGCCGCCTTGGCGGTCTCGGCAATGCGCGCCAGCGCCGCCGCGAGCTTGGCCAGGCTCCAGGCCCGCAGCTGCGCCTCGATCTCCGGCTTCTGCTTGAAGTGCGGCGGCGGTCGCATCTGCCGCAGCGCCTCGTCCATGGATTTGCCGGCCTCGAGCTGCACCCGCACCCGGTGCAGGCGCAGGAAGTGTCGCTGTAGTGCTGCGATGGCGCCTTGTGCGCTCTCCCCGCCCGCCTCGCAGCGGTCGAGCTCGCGCAACGCCTCGCGCACCCGCCCGGAGGCCGTCGCCATCACCACGCGGTCGAGGGCGAGCTCGGCCGCATCGCCCACGCAGGCCTCGATATCATCCTCCTCGATGCGGCCCTTGTCCCGGGCATACAGCGCGAGCTTCTCGATCTCGCCGCGCGACAGTGCCCTGTCGGCGCCGAGGCGCATCTGCAGCAGCCGGCGCGCCTCGGGGCTGATCTCGACCCCGGCGCTGCCGAGGACCTCGCGCATCAGCGCGTCGAGGTCGCGCGCCTCGTCCGGGTAGCACGCGATCGCGGCTGCCTTCGCGGCCTTCTCGAACAGCGCCCGCAGCGCCTCGTCCGGCCGCAGGTTGCCCGCCTCGACGATCAGCACCCCGGCGATGTCGGGGCCCTCGATCAGCGGCTTGAGGCTCTGCGCGTTGATCCGCCGGCCCGTCGTGGCGCGCACGACCTTGCGCCCGCCGAACATCGGCACCGTGTTGAGCTCGACGATGAGCCGGTCCGGGTCCTCCTCGAGGCTGGCATCGTCCATGCGCAGCACCTCGCCCGGCGGGTCGTCGCGGGCGGCGATGCTGCGCGCGACCTGGGCGCTGCGCTCGGAGACGAGGCCCGCGTCGCTGCCGTAGAGCAGGATCAGCGCCGGCAGCCGCTCGACGGCTTTGAGGAAGGCATCGGCCTGGTGAGCTTTGACGGCGACCATGGGCTGAGTGTGTGGCCCGGATCGGCGGCCGAGATCAAGCAGGATCGGGCCCGCGCCGGGGCGAGAGGCGACAACGCCCCCCTCGGCCTGCCTGGTGGCGTCTCAGGCCGAGCGCGAGAGATAGACCGCGACGCGGTTCTTGATGTCTTCCGCGACGTTGCGCGCGACGCGGTTCTCCGCGTCCTCGCGGGCGCGCACGTTCGAGTAGATCGAGTCGAAGCGCTCGAAGGCGCCGCGGCCGTAGCTCGTGCCCTCGAACAGCACGCGCTTCGGGTTCTTCACGTCGACGAGCCTGAAATTCGCCTCGAGCAGGTAGATCTGCCCGCGCGAGGTGCCGTCCGACTGCACCAGGGTGGTGTGCAGCGTATCGCGCAGCGCCACCTCGAGGCGGAAGGCGGGCGGCGGGGCCTCGTGGCCGCCGGTGTTCTGGAACACCAGCTCGTTGCGCACGCGCTGGCCGACGCGGCCGGGGATCGGCGCGATATCCACCTTTGCGAGCTGCAGCGGAACGCTGTCCGGGCCGCTGGCATAGAGCGGCTGGAACCCCGACGACCCGCAGGCCGAGAGGAATGGTGTGGTGGCGGCAGCGAACAGCAGGCCCCGCATCATGCGACGCCGGCTCATTCCCACGCGAGCCTGACCCTCATCCGACGACATTCACGATCCTTTGCGGCACCACGATCACCTTCTTGACCGGCTTCCCGGCCAGGGCTCGCACGACCGATTCGAGGCCGAGAGCAGCCGTTTCGATCTCCCCCGCTGTCGCATCTCTGGCGACCGTAAGCTCATCGCGACGCTTTCCATTCACCTGTACGGCAATGGTAATCTGATCGTCAACGAGCAATGCCGCTTCGGCCTGCGGCCAGGGTTGATCGGCGAGCAAGGTGTTGTAGCCAAGCCGCGCCCAGCAGTCCTCGGCGAGATGCGGCAGCATGGGCCCGACCATCTGCACCAGCAACTCTCCCGCCTCGCGGATGGCGAAATCAAGGCCTTGGCCGGATTTCCCCAGCAACGATTGAAGCGTGTTCAAGAACTCGTAGATCTGCGCCACGGCAACGTTGTAGCGCAGGCCTTCGATATTCTGCCCCACGGCGGCCAGGGCCTTGTGCGCGGCCTTGCGCAGCTCGTTGGCCTCGGGGCCGAGCTCGCCGGGCCTAGCCAGTGGCTTGGGCGCCTTCTCCACCACCTCGTCGATGATCCGGGAGATGCGCTGCACCTGCCGCCCGGCGCCCGCCACGCCGCCCTCGGTCCAGATGATGTCGCGGTCGGGCGGGCTGTCCGAGACGATGAACAGCCGCGCCGTGTCGGCGCCGAAATGGGCGATGATGTCGTCCGGGTCCACCACGTTCTTGCGCGACTTCGACATCTTCTCGATGGCGCCGATCACGACCGGCTTGCCCGAGGCGATGTGGGTGGCCTTGCGCGCCGCGCCCTCGCCCTCGATGCGCACCTCCGACGGCATCAGCCATTCGCCGCTTTCGGCCCGGAAGGTCTCGTGCACCACGATGCCCTGCGTGAACATGGCTGTGAACGGCTCGTCCACGTTGCCGTGCCCCGTGGCCTTCATGCCGCGCGCGAAGAAGCGGGCGTAGAGCAGGTGCAGGACGGCGTGCTCCTTGCCGCCGATGTACTGGTCGACGGGCATCCAGCGGTCGATCGCAGCTTTCACGGTCGGCGTCGGCGCGTCGGGCGCGCAATAGCGGTACGGGTACCACGAGCTGTCGACGAAGGTGTCCATGGTGTCCGTCTCGCGCCGGGCATCGGCGCCGCACTTGGGACACGTGGTGAATTTCCACGTCGGGTGGTGGTCGAGCGGGTTGCCCGGCCGGTCGAACGTGGCGTCCTCCGGCAGCTTGACCGGCAGATCCTTCTGCGGCACCGGCACGATCCCGCAGGCCTCGCAGTGGATGACCGGGATCGGGCAGCCCCAGTAGCGCTGGCGCGAGATCAGCCAGTCGCGCAGGCGGTAGTTGACCTTGCGCTCGCCGAGGCCGCGCTCCTTGAGCCAGTCGGCCACCTTGTCCTTGGCGGCCTCCACCGACAGCCCGTCGAGCCACTGCGAGTTGAACAGCGTGCCGTCGCCGAGATAGGGCTCGTCGGCGACGCTGAAGCTGGCGGCGTCGGCGCCCGGCGGCAGCACTACGGGCACGATCGGGCGTCCGTACTTGCGGGCGAAGTCGTGGTCGCGCTGGTCGTGCGCCGGGCAGCCGAAGATGGCGCCCGTGCCGTAGTCCATGAGGATGAAGTTGGCGACGAACACCGGCAGCGTCTCGCCGGGCTTCAGGGGGTGCTCGGCAACCACACCCGTGTCGAAGCCCTTCTTCTCCGCGCGCGCCAGCGCCTCCTCGGTGGTGCCGATCTTGCGGCATTCCTCGATGAAGGCGGCAAGCTTCACGCTCTTCTTGGCCAGGTGCTGGGCAAGCGGATGCTCCGGCGAGATGGCCATGAACGAGGCCCCGAACAGCGTGTCCGGCCGCGTCGTGAAGATCTCCAGGCTCGCGAGCTTCTTGGGCAGCTTCGGGCCCTTCAGCGCGAAGCTGACGAGCTGCCCCGTGGAGCGCCCGATCCAGTTGCGCTGCGAGGTGCATACGAAGTCGGGCCAGCGTCCCGCAAAGCCGTCCAGCGCCTCGAGCAGCTGGTCGGCATAGGCCGTGATGCGGAAGAACCACTGCGTCAGGTCGCGCTGCTCGACGACGGCGCCCGAGCGCCAGCCGCGCCCGTCGATCACCTGCTCGTTGGCCAGCACCGAGTTCTCGACCGGGTCCCAGTTCACCTTCGCCGTGCGCCGGTACGCCAGCCCGGCCTCGAGGAAGTCGAGGAACAGCCGCTGCTGGTGCACGTAGTAGCTGGGATCGCAGGTGGCGAACTCGCGGCTCCAGTCGATCGACAGGCCCATCGACTTGAGCTGGGCCTTCATCGTCGCGATGTTCTCGTAGGTCCACTTCGCGGGATGGACCTTGCGCTCCATGGCGGCGTTCTCGGCCGGCAGCCCGAACGCGTCCCAGCCCATGGGATGCAGAACATTGAATCCTTTTGCCCGCATGTAGCGGGCCATCACGTCCCCCAACGTGTAGTTGCGCACATGCCCCATATGCACGCGGCCCGAGGGGTAGGGAAACATCTCGAGCTGGTAGCGCTTGGGCCGGCTGTCGTCGTCCCGGGTGAGGAACGTCTGCCGCTCCTCCCACACCTTCTGCCAGTGCTTTTCGCGCAGGGGCGCGTTGTAGCGTTCGGATGCCATTTCGGTCTTGCTCTTGGGGTACCGCCGTATCGAGCGCCGTTGATGGACGATTGCGGCCCATCCGGTCAAGCAAACCGGGGCGGTGCTGCCGTGTGCATTGTGTCGTCGTTTTCTCGGCTTGACGACATGTGAGAGCGGATATGTCGGGGAAGGCGACAGGTGCCCGCGCCGTCGTGTCGATGAGTTACAATTTCGTCGACATGAGGAGGCTCACATGCCGACCCCACCGAAATGAAGGGCCCACATGCCGGCTGGGACGACACGACTCGGATAACGTGTCGTCAAAACGCAAAATCTCCGACATATCCGTATTGACATGTCGGTAGCGCCGACATATCTGACACCATGTGTCGCGAAAAATGCGATTTGACGACATATCATGCCGCGACCTGGTTGCTGAGACCAAACCATGGACCCCAAGCAGCCATACAACGACCTTCCTCTTCTCCCGCCGCAGGCGGAGCTGGAAACCAAGGCCATCCTCAAGAAGTGCATCACGGCCCGCACGGCGCTGGCCGAGCTCAAGCTGGCGGGCGGGCTTATTACCGATCCGAGCATCCTCATCCACGCCATCCCCAATCTCGAGGCCAAGGACAGCTCGGCCATCGAGAACATCGTCACGACCAACGACGAGCTCTACAAGGACGCCAGCGGCATCACGCAGGAATCGTCCACCACGACGAAAGAAGCCGCGCGCTATCGCAACGCGCTCTATGCGGCTGTCGACACCATGAAGGGGCTGCCTCTATCAGCGCGGATCGCAGTGGAAACGTGCCGCATGGTCACCGGCATCGATCTCGACGTGCGTCGCACGCCTGGAACGACGCTCAGCAACACATTCACTGGTGAGGTCATCTACACGCCGCCCGAAGGCGAGCAGCGCCTTCGCGGGCTGCTCCGCAACTGGGAGCAGTTCGCGAACACGAGCGGCGACATCGATCCATTGGTGCGCATGGCCGTGCTTCACTATCAGTTCGAGGCCATCCATCCGTTCCCCGACGGCAACGGTCGCACCGGACGCATCCTGAATATTCTGAGCCTGATCCAGGATGGTCTGCTCGACCTGCCGACGCTCTATCTCAGCCGCCACATTCTCAAGACGCGTGGGGCCTATTATTCGCTTCTTTCGCGCGTCACCTCGCATCGGGACTGGGAGGCGTGGATCCTCTACATGCTCACGGCGGTCGAGGAGACCTCGATCTGGACGACAGCGAAGATCAAAGCCATTCGTGCCCTCATGGACGACACGACGGCTTACGTCCGAGTCAATTCGAAGCTGCCGCATGCCGTGGTCGAGCAGATCTTCACCCAGACCTACAATCGCATCGGCAACCTGGTGGAGCGCGGCATCGCCGGCCGCGAAGCTTCGGCGAAGTATCTGCGCGAGCTCGAAAGGCTTGGCGTGCTCGAAGCCGAGAAAACCGGGCGCGATGTAATCTTTCTCCATCGCAAGTATCTGACCGTGCTCGATAGCGACGATCATTCATTCGAGCCCTATGGAGCTGCCGGCAAGCCCGCACCTGCCAAGAGGCGTGCGGCGACCGGCGAGACAAGAAAGAAATCCGCATGACGGCTGCCGTCGATCACTTGCGCGCGGTCGAGACCCGCATCGCCGCTGCCGCCCGCGAGGCGCGCCGCGATCCGGCCTCCGTCCACCTCGTCGCCGTCTCCAAGACCTTCGGCGCCGACGACATCCTGCCCGTGCTCGACGCCGGCCAGCGTCTGTTCGGCGAGAACCGCGTGCAGGAGGCGCAGGCCAAGTGGCCGGCCCTGCGGGCGCGATTTCCCGATGTCGAGCTGCACCTGATCGGGCCGTTGCAGTCCAACAAGGCGCGCGAGGCCGTCGCCCTGTTCGACGCGTTTCACGCCATCGACCGGCCCAAGATCGCCGACGCCATCGCCGCCGAGCTCGCGCGCCAGGGCAAGGCCATGAAGCTGTTCGTCCAGGTCAACACCGGCGAGGAGCCGCAGAAGGCGGGCGTGGTGCCGCGGCAGGCCGAGGCGCTGCTGCGCCATTGCCGCGAGGGGCTTGGGCTTGCGATCGCGGGCTTGATGTGCATTCCCCCGGTCGACGACGAGCCGGCGCTGCATTTCGCCCTGCTCGCCAAGCTCGCGGCGGAGTTCGGCCTGTCGGAGCTGTCCATGGGCATGAGTGCCGATTTCGAGACCGCCATTGCGCTGGGCGCCACCTACGTCCGCGTCGGCAGCCAGATCTTCGGCCACCGCGGTTGAGGCGTCCGGAGGGTGCTCTCGAAACCTGCGCACAACCTGCCGCCTGCCACTGGGCCGCCGCGGACGCAATGCTAACGTCCCGGAAACGATTCGGCGCCCTGTCCCTGCGTGCCCGGTCTCGCGACGCCACGAGACGCCCATGAGGAGACACGCATGGCTGACGGAAGCAGGAGCATCGAGGCCGACGCCGCCGCGGCGGAAGCGGCCCGCGAGGCGCGCGCCGAGGCTCTCGAGAAGGCCGATCAGGAGAGGCTCAACCTCGACAAGGTGAAGGCTGCCGACGCCAGGAAGGCGCAGTCCAGGAAGCCCGCCAGACCAGAGAGATCCCGTCCCGACTGGGCGGAGTTCAAGGTCCAGTTCTGGATCACCAACTTCAACTCGGTCGAGTTCGGCATCTACAAGCACAGCCGCAACCGGGCCAAGTCGCGCCAGTTCTCCTCCGACATGGACGTCGTGGCCGAGGTTCTCGAGGGCGGCCTGCGCACGGGCGTCCTCGCCTACCGCGAGGACCTCTGGAAGGACAACACCGGCATGGACAAGCGCCTGGTGTTCAAGCTCTTCACCGACAGCCTCAACTGGCGCGCCACCATGGACCTGATGATCGGGCGCAGCCTGCAGCTGACCACCGGCGCGCACGGCATGCCGGTCACCTCGTTCTCGGTCAATACCGGCGATCACGAGAACATGGTCTATCTCGAGCGCTCGGCCCACAAGTGGCCGTTCATGCCCGAGGACTTCTCGTTCTTCCTGCTCGAGGGCAACCGGCCGACCTTCTACCGCCTGCGCCAGGATTTCATCGACCTGGGCGGCGACTACACGCTCTACGACGAGCAGGGCAATGCGGTGGGCTATCTCGATGGCGCCGTGTTCACCGTCCGCGGCCGCTGGAAGGTGCGCGTGCGCAAGGAGCACGCCGATCCGCGCCTGATGATGGTGCTGAAGCTGTTCTGCGGCATGCTGATCTTCAACCGCCCCGCCCGCCGCCATATGCGCCGCATCTACAAGGACGTGCGCGCCGGCCGGCTGATCCCCAAGATCGAGAAGCAGGAAGCCGACCTCTACATGAACCCCCGCCGCGTGCGCTGAGGTCGGGGGGACCGGCCCGATCGAGTTCCCATCTCCCCGTGAGCTGGGAGCGGGTTGGGGTGAGGGGCTACGTCTTGCTCCGGATCCGGAGCAACAGATTGGGCTATTGCGTCTCCTCGTTCCGCGCCGTGATCGCCTCGATCTCCGCGAGCGTGAAGCGCGGCGTGATGTGCTGCTGGCAGTTCCAGTCGAAGCCCGCCACCTCGATCAGGATGCCCCGCTCGACGCGGGCCCGGTATCCCGGCACGGCCAGCGCCTCGATCACGGCCGTCTGCATCGGCTGGACGATGCGCGCATGCCCCAGGATCTTGAGCCGTGCCCGCATCGGGTAGTCCATCAGGAACAGCGACACCTTGTTGTTGCCGGCGAGATTGCCCGTGCTGACGTACTGCCGGTTGCCGGCGTAGTCCGCGAAGCCGATGGTGCGCTCGTCGAGCACCTTCAGGAAGCCCGCAGGGCCGCCGCGGTGCTGCATGTAGGGCCAGCCGGTCTCGCTCACCGTCGCCATGTAGAAGCTGTTGCGGGTCGTGATGAAGGCTGCCTCGTCCGGCCCGAGCAGCCCATGCGTCTCGGGCTGGGCCTCGGCGCGCGCGTAGTGGGCCCGGCTGCCGAGCTCCTCCTGCAGGGCCTTGACGGCGGGCGTGAAGGCGATGTCGTGGTAGCGGTGGCTCATGGCCTTGGGCCCTGCGTCTGGAGCTGCTCGGGCAGCCACTATCGCACGCACCGGGGCGCCGGCGCCAAACACGCGCGGTCACGCTTGCGCGACGGGTTACACCGGCATCCCGCGCAGCAGCTTCGGCACCTCGCCGGTGAGGCCGGCGGCCTCCCGCACCAGCAGCTGCTTGACGCCCGGCATGCGGTCGACGAGGCCGAGGCCGGCGTCGCGCAGCGTGCGCAGCAGGCCCGCATCGTTGGAGAAGAGCCGGTTGAGCGCGTCGTAGGCGAACGCCGACATGACGCTGTCGGCGCGCCGCCACCGCTCGTAGCGCTCGAGCACTGGTGCCGATCCGATGTCGAGCCCGAGGCGGGCCGCGTCCGCGATCACCTCCGTCAGCGCCGCCACGTCCCTGAGGCCGAGGTTGAGCCCCTGGCCCGCGAGCGGGTGCACGCCGTGCGCCGCATCGCCCGCCAGCGCCACCCGCTGCGCGACGAGACTGCGCGCCAGATGCATCTTCAGAGGCCACGATTGCCGCGGCCCGATCGCCGCGATCTCGCCGAGCCGCGTGCCGAAGCGCATCTCCAGCTCGCGCCGGAACCCGGTTTCATCGAGCGCCAGGATGGCCCGCGCGCGCTGTGTCTCCTCCGACCAGGTGATGCAGGCGCGGTTGTCGGTCAGCGGCAGGATGGCGAACGGCCCCGCGGGCAGGAAATGCTGCACCGCCCGGCCGTTGTGCGGCTTGGCAAGACGCACGGTGGTGACGATGCCGGTCTGCCCGTAGTCCCATTGGACGGTCTTGATGCCGGCAGCGGCCCGCACCGTCGATCCGCGCCCGTCGGCCGCCACCACCAGCGGTGCCGCGAGCTGCCGGCCGTCTGCGAGCGTGAGCCGCGCGCTGCCTCCGTCGATGGCGACGGCGGTGATGCTGGTCCTGGCTTCGAGCACGACGCCCGGTCGCCGGCGGGCGGCTGCCAGCAGGCTGTCGCGCAGCCTCTGGTCGCTGACGATGAACGTCGCGGGGCTGGTGTCCTCGAGCCGGTTGTCGTAGCCGAGCAGCCTCGGCCGGAAGGCGTCGCCGAGGCTGGAATCCGTGATCTCGATCGCCGACACCGGTTGCGCGTGATCCGCCACCTCCTGCCACGCGCCCAGCGCCGCCATGAGCTGCCGGCTCGCGGCGGCGATGGCGTAGGCGCGCGGATCCTCGGGTCCGCCGGGCGCCGCCGGCTCCAGTCCGTCGCGGTCGAGCACGACGATCCGCGCTTGTGCCCCCAGCGCGTCGGCGAGCGCGGCGGCAAGCGCAAGGCCGGCCGCGCCTGCCCCGGCGATCAGGATGTCGGCGCTCTCTGCCTTCATGGATTGGGCCTCTCCGTGGTGACCGCCTTTGGCCGGCGTCGCATGCCTTGACATGCCTGGGCTTCGCCCGTCCTCTGGGCGCGCCCAGGACCGCGCCGATCAGAGGATCCGATGCCCAAGCCCTCCGAGCCTCGCAGCAAGAGCCAATCCAAGGCGAAGGTCGGCACAACCCTGCGCTCCGACAAGGATCCGGCGGGTTCCGTCGCCTTGGACAATCTGGTCTCCATACTGGACCTGGAGCCCTTGGAGGTGAACCTGTTCCGCGGCCGCAGCCCCCAGCAGGGGTGGCAGCGGGTCTTCGGCGGCCAGGTGCTGGGACAGGCGCTCGTGGCGGCCGTCCGCACCGTCGAGCCCGAGCGAGTTGCCCACTCCTTGCATGCCTATTTCCTGCTGGGCGGCGACCCGAAGGTCCCCATCGTCTACCAGGTTGAGCGGGTCCGCGACGGTCGCAGCTTCACCACCCGCCGCGTCACCGGCATCCAGCACGGGCGGCCGATGTTCGCCATGAGCGTCTCCTTCCACGCCGCCGAGCCCGGGCTCGACTATCAGGCCGAGATGCCGAAGGTGCCGCCCCCCGAGGAGCTGCCGAGCGAGGCGGAGCTGAAGGCCAGGCTGCTCCCGCATGTGCCGGACAACATCCGCTCCTATTGGGAGCGCGAGCGGCCCATCGAGATGCGGCCCATCGACCTGTCCCGCTACGTTTCGCGCGAGAAACGCCAGCCCGAGCAGTACGTCTGGATGCGCGCCAGCGGCCGGCTTCCCGACGCCCTGCCCTTGCACCAGTGCGTGCTTGCCTATGCGTCGGACTTCTCGCTCCTCGACACGGCCCTGATCGCCCACGGCAAGCTGATGTTCGATAAGGATATTCAGCTTGCGAGCCTGGATCACGCGCTGTGGTTCCACCGCCCCTTCCGCTCGGACGAGTGGCTTCTCTACGCCCAGGACAGCCCCTCGAGCCACGGCGCCCGGGGCTTCTGCCGGGGCAGCATTTTCACCCGCGACGGCGTGCTCGTGGCCTCGGTTTGCCAGGAGGGCTTGATGCGCGAAATGCGGGCAGAGAAACAGCCCAAAAAATAGGCAAAACCTAAAATTTGCTTAACTTTCGGGCGATGGTCGAGTCGGCCATTGTGCCGGCTGGGTGTGGATAAAAAGCTGATTCAGAGGATTATCGGCCTCCGCTGCGACTGGCATGCATTTTGATAATCAGGTCCCTGGCGCCGCCCGGGTGGGCGGTGGAAACGGCTCGTCCGAGCTTCGAGCGCCTCGTCCGCCAAGCGACTCCGCTAAGCGACATAGGCACCGCGGCCCGGCAGCTCAAGAGTTGAGGGGACTAAAATGAAGCTCGTGACGGCCATCATTAAGCCGTTCAAGCTCGAGGACGTGCGTTCAGCACTCATGGACCTCGGGCTGCAGGGCCTCACCGTGACCGAGGTGAAGGGCTACGGCAGACAGAAGGGGCACACGGAGATTTACCGCGGGGCCGAGTATGCGGTGAACTTCCTGCCCAAGATCAAGGTCGAGGTCGTTGTACCTTCGAGTGCGGCAGACAAAGTGGTTGAAGCCATCGTTCGCACGGCCCGCACCGGCCAGATCGGCGACGGCAAGATCTTCGTCACACCCGTCGAGCACGCAGTCCGCGTGCGTACGGGCGAGACGGACGACAGCGCAATCTGAGCCATCAAATCCAACAACCAGACTCTCGCCGCATGTACCCCGGAGGCATCTTCATGACAGAACGTACCCCGCGCCGTCTTGCCGTTATGGCAGTCGCGGCGCTTCTCACCTGCGTCGCGAGCGCTGCCGCGCTCGCCGCCGACGCGCCCACCCCCAACAAGGGCGATACGGCTTGGATGCTGACCGCATCCGCACTGGTTCTCGTGATGACGGTCCCCGGGCTCGCACTGTTCTACGGCGGCCTCGTCCGCACCAAGAACATGCTCTCCATGCTGATGCAGGTGTTCTACACGCTCTGCGTCGTATGCATCCTCTGGGTGCTCTTCGGCTACAGCCTCGCCTTCACCGAGGGCGGCGCCTTCAACGCCTACGTCGGCGGCCTGTCCAAGGCCTTCCTGGCCGGTGTGACGGCGGATTCGACCGTCGAGACCTTCACCGACGGCGTCGTCATCCCCGAGCTCGCCTACATCGCCTTCCAGATGACGTTCGCGGCCATCACTCCGGCCCTGATCGTCGGCGCGCTCGCCGAGCGCATGAAGTTCAGCGCCATCGCGCTGTTCATCCCGCTCTGGGCGACCCTCGTCTACTTCCCCATCGCCCATATGGTCTGGTACTGGGCCGGCCCGGGCGCCACCATCGCTGCTGCCAAGGCGCTGGCTGCCGCCGCCGCTGACGCCAAGGCTGCCGCGCAGATCGAGGTCGACAAGGTCGCGGCCAACGCCGGCCTGATCTTCCAGTGGGGCGCCATCGACTTCGCCGGTGGCACCGTGGTCCACATCAACGCCGGCATCGCGGGTCTCGTCGGCTGCCTCGTGCTCGGCAAGCGCGTCGGCTACGGCCGCGAGGCGATGCCTCCCCACTCGCTCACCATGTGCCTCATCGGCGCTGGCCTGCTGTGGTTCGGCTGGTTCGGCTTCAACGCCGGCTCGGCGCTCGAGGCGGGCGGCACCGCGGCCCTGGCCATGGTCAACACCTTCGTCGCGACGGCGGCGGCAGCGCTCGCCTGGCTGTTCGTCGAGTTCCTGCTGAAGGGCAAGCCGAGCTTGCTGGGCGGCGCCTCCGGCGCGGTTGCCGGTCTCGTCGCGGTCACGCCTGCAGCGGGCTTTGCCGGCCCCATGGGTGCGGTGGTGCTTGGCCTCGTGGCGGGCGTCGTCTGCCTGATCTTCGTCGACAAGATCAAGAACGCGTTCGGCTACGACGATGCGCTCGACGTCTTCGGCGTCCACTGCATCGGCGGCATCACCGGCGCCATCGGCACCGCGATCGTGGCGGCGCCGGCGTTCGGTGGCACCGGCATCTTCGACTACGCCGCGGGCAAGGTCGGCGACTACAACATGACCGCGCAGCTCGTGAACCAGGCCTACGCCGTGGGTCTGACGCTGCTCTGGTCTGGCGTGGTCACGCTGGTGTTGCTGATCCTCGTCAAGCTGATCGTCGGCCTGCGTCCGGGCATCGATCAGGAGCGCGAGGGTCTCGATCTCGTCGACCACGGCGAGCGCGCCTACAACTACTGATCCGGTTCTGCCTGCGGCGGGCCTGCGCTCCATCGGGTCCGCCGCAAACTGAGCGCACCATCCCCGGTTGTGCTCCTGACGCCCGAGGCGCAAGCTTCGGGCGCCTTTTTTTGCCCCGCGCCCGTCCCGAGGTGATCGCCGCGCTCAGCGGCCGATGCGCACCCGCGTGCCCGGGCGCATCAGGCGGGCCGCCTTGATCAGGTCCCGCAGGCCGAGTGCGACGCACCCCTCCGTCGGCGACAGATCCGGTCGCGCCACGTGCATGAAGATGGCGCTGCCCCGCCCCCTGGCGCGCGGCATATCGTTGTAGCCGAGCACCAGCACGAGATCGTAGAGGCCGTCGCTCCGCCACAGGCGCTCGGCGCTCGCCGGATAGGGATGCCGCACGGGTCTGTTGTAGTTGCCGTCCGCCGGTGCGTCGCACCAGCCGTCGCGCGGCTGCAATGGCCGCACGGCCAGGCCCAGCGGCGGCCGCCGGATGCGGTCGGCGCGATAGTACGCGCACCGCACGGGCCAGCTGCCGCGCGGGCTCGCGCCGTCCCCTTCCCGCTTGCGCGCGGCGATGCCGCCGCGGCCGATCGCGCACGGCAGCCTCAGATTGCCGATTGCGACCACCCCCCGCCGCGCCGCGCCGGAGACCGCGTGCACGCGCGCCATCGGCCGTTTCACTCCGCGGTCCGTCACGTGAGCTGACCTCGAGGCCGTCCGTCAGTGCCCGTTCGCAACAAATTGATTACGCGGCTCCAACACTTGCGTCTTGGATGCAGCGTACGCAAGGTGATTCCCTCAGGGTCGGACCTGCACTACACTGTGCGTCAAGCCAACACGTGAGCTGGAGCTGCTGCATGACAACGGCGCGCAAGATTCTCATCGTCGACGACGACGAGGACCTGCGTGAGTCCCTCAAGGACCAGTTGGCGCTGCATGACGAGTTCGAGGTGGTGGCCGCCGGCACTGCCTCCAAGGGCATCGACGTCGCCAAGACCGAGCATCTCGATCTGGTTCTGCTCGACGTGGGGCTCCCCGACATGGATGGCCGCGAGGCCTGCAAGCTGTTGCGCAAGACCGGTTTCAAGAGCCCGATCGTCATGCTCACCGGCAACGACAGCGACGCCGACATGATCCTCGGGCTCGACTCGGGCGCCAACGACTACGTCACCAAGCCGTTCAAGTTCGCCGTCCTCCTGGCGCGGATTCGCGCCCAGCTGCGCCAGCACGAGCAGAGTGAGGACGCGGTGTTCACCATCGGGCCCTACTCCTTCAAGCCGGCGTCGAAGATCCTTGTCGACGAGAAGGGCGGCAAGATCCGCCTCACCGAGAAGGAGACGTCGATCCTCAAGTATCTCTACCGTGCCGGCGAGAAGGTAGTGACGCGCGACGTGCTGCTGCAGGAGGTGTGGGGCTACAATTCCGGCGTCACCACGCACACCCTCGAGACCCACATCTATCGCCTGCGCCAGAAGATCGAGAAGGATCCGTCCAACGCCGAGCTGCTGGTGACCGAGACCGGCGGCTACAAGCTCGTTCCCTGATGCCGCGGCGGCGGCGCCTGCCGCCGCAGTTTTTTGCAGAGCTTATCCCAATCGGTGCACGCAATTCGTCAATGGCGTTTTCCGTTTGCGTGGAGCAGCTTGCCTTCCCTCGCGCGGGATTGCCGAAGGTTGCGCCCGCCCCGCACTGGACCCCTCCGGCCGAATCGACCGAGGCTTCCCGCATCAGATGTAGCTTTCAGCGGGTGCTCGCCATGTCCGTCGACCGTATCACCACGCCACTCCAGCGCGTGGCCCTGTTTGCCAGTCTCAAGCCTCACCAGCTCGAGGAGATCGCGCTGCGCGCCGAGAAGCTCCGCTTCCGCGCGGGCGACGTCATCTCCCACCGCGGCGCCCCTGCCGACGGTGCCTACCTGATCGTCTCTGGCCAGGCCGAATGCCTGGACGGCCAGGGCGGTGTGGAGCGCGAGCCCATCGACGAGGGCTCCATCATCGGCGAGATGGCGATGCTGATCGATCACGAGTATCGCTCGACCGTCGTCGCGCGCGATCGCGTGCTCTGCCTGAAGATCAACCGTGCCACCCTGGTCCAGCAGATGCTCGAGGACCCCACGGTGGCCGACAGTCTGCACGAGGAGATGACCCGGCGTCTGCGCCGCACGGCCGAGGAGCTGCGCCGCATCGATGCCGTGCTCGCCAACAGCTGGTCGGGTCCGCCGCCTGCATCCGGTGGCGGCTTCGAGGGGCACGCGGGCGCGCGCGCCTGAGGCGTCACATTGCGGTGCCTCTATTGTGCGATGTTCAATCCAGGAAATGAGAGCGCCCAGCCCCGGGGGAGGAGCTGGGCGCAATAGCGCGTCAAGCGCATGGTGCCGGGAGGGAAGCCGGCACCCAGGGTGCGTCTTCGGCTAGACGGGGGGCACTGCCGATGGAGTCAGACGACACCCTGTCCCAACACATAATGCCCCTTCGTCCCAGCACAACGGCAAACTGGGGCGTTCACGAAAATGTTACGGATTATTTCGATTGCTGAGGCTGTGCCGATCTTGACAGATCGGCGCGCTTGGGCAGGTGATTCGCAAAGTGATCAATGACTTAGCGCGCGTCCTTGCGAACGGGCGCTAAACGCGTGTTCACTGGAGCTTCCTCAGGCCGATCGGCATCGCCTTGAACAGGCCCGGGTCCAGGTCCTCGGTCTTGGCCAAGTCTTGCAGCTCTATGCGCGTGTCGAGCCCCTGGGCATCGGTGGTCACCCACTCCTTGAGCTCGATGTTCGGCTTCTTGCCGAGGAACAGCTTGATCTTGCCGACGGTGTCGGGGCTCTTGTCCTGCAGCGTGACCACGATCACGTCGTCGACCTCCTGCAGGTCGAGGATCTTCGCGTCGCGCACCAGGTCCACATCCTTGCGCAGCAGCACTCGGAACGGCGTCTGGTCGATGCTGTACTGCTCCTCGTTGTTGAGGTCGTAATCCTGCACGCGCAGGTAGTCGCCATCCGAGATGATCACGAGCTTGCTGGGGGAGGCATAGTCGAAGCGGAATCGCCCCGGGCGCTTGACGAAGAACTTGCCGCGCGAGCGCTTGTTGTCGGCTGCCGTCTGGATGAAGTTGCCCTTGAGGTCCGGCAGGTCGCGGAAGTAGGCGTTCACCTTTTGGATCAAGTCCATCTGCTTCTTGTCGAGCTCGACGCCGCCATCCCCGTCCTTGGTGACGCTGCTGCTCCAGTTCGATCCGATGCCGACCGGGTTGGGCGCGGCCTTCTTGGCATCCTGCGCCCGTGCACCCGCGTGCGGTACCGCGGCCGCACCGATCACTGCGACGAGCGCCGCCAGCGCCGTCAGACGAAGCTTCATGAAGGGACCCCCAATTCGCGCGGTGTGGTGAAGGCCGGTGCCTTTGCCCCGGCTACGAATCATGCCCCGACATTGGGACGAGAATGTGTACATTGTAGTGGCATCCCATCCCCCCGCAAGCGCTGTCGCCTGCCTTTCCCGGGCATAAAGTGCCGCCCAGCGGCCCGCTGCCCGCTGCCGCCAAGTGCTTGAGAGATAAGGAGAGGTGCAGGCCGCCTGGGGCCAGAGGCCGCACCCGGTCCGCGTCCACGTCCGGGGCCTGCGGCCGGCCTCAGGGCCCGGGTCGAAGAATGGGGCGGCGCCCCTGTGGCCCGGCGGGCCCAATCAGGCCCTCGTCCTCCATCCGCTCGATCAAGTCGGCGGCGCGGTTGTAGCCGATGCCCAGGCGGCGCTGGATGTAGCTCGTCGAGGCCTTGCCGTCCTCCACCACCAGGCGCACCGCCCGCGCGTAGAGATCCGCGTCCCCCTCGCCCCGCGCCTCGCCGTCGCCGGCACCGTCCGCCTCCGCCTCCTCCGGCGCCTCGGTGATGCCCGTCACGTACTGCGGCGCGCCCTGCGCGGCCAGGAAGCGCGAGATCGCCTCGACCTCCTCGTCGGCCACGAACGGCCCGTGCACACGCAGCGAGCGCCCGTTGCCGCCCCAGAACAGCATGTCGCCCTGGCCGAGCAGGTGCTCCGCGCCCTGCTCGTTGAGGATGGTGCGGCTGTCGAACTTGGAGGCCACCTTGAAGCTGATGCGGGTCGGGAAATTGGCCTTGATGGTGCCGGTGATGACGTCGACCGACGGCCGCTGCGTGGCCATGATCAGGTGGATGCCGGCTGCGCGCGCCTTCTGCGCCAGCCTCTGCACGGCGAACTCCACCTCCTTGCCTGCCACCATCATCAGGTCGGCGAACTCGTCGATCACCACCACGATGTAGGGCATGTGCACGAGGTCGGCGTCGCCGCCGAGCTGCCGCGCCTCGTCCTTCAGCCGTGCGTTGAAGGCATCGATGTTGCGCACGGCGAGCTTGGCCATCCGCCTGTAGCGCTCCTCCATCTCGCCGACGACCCAGTTGAGCGCGTTCACCGCCGCCTGCGGCTCCGTCACCACCGGGCACAGCAAGTGCGGGATGCCGTTGTAGACCGACAGCTCCAGCATCTTCGGATCGATCATGATCATCCGGCACTGCTGCGGGCTCATCTTGTAGACCAGCGACAGGATCATGGTGTTGATGCCGACCGACTTGCCCGAGCCGGTCGTGCCGGCGACCAGCAGGTGCGGCATGCGGGCGAGATCGCTGAACACGGGCGTGCCCGAGATGGTCTTGCCCAGCACCAGCGGCAGCGCCGCCTCCGTCGTCGCGAAGGCCTCCGTCTCGATCAGCTCGCGCAGCACCACCGTCTCGCGCCGGGCGTTGGGCATCTCGATGCCGATGGCATTGCGCCCCTGCACCACGGCGACGCGCACCGACTGCGCGCTCATGGCCCGCGCGATGTCCTCGGCGAGGTTGATGACGCGGGACGACTTCACCCCGCGCGCCGGCTCGAACTCGAACAGCGTCACCACCGGGCCGGGATTGATCTCCTTGATCTCCCCGCGCACGCCGAAGTCCGACAGCACCTCGACCAGCATGCGCGCCCGCTCGGCGAGCGCCGCGGGTGCCACGTCGGGCCCCGGCTTGGCGTTGGCGGGCCGGCGCAGCAGGCTCACCTGCGGCCGCGCGTAGGGATCGGCCGCGACCGCGGGCGGCGCCGGTTGCGGCTCCGCATGCGCTGCCTCGTGCAGGGTATCCGGCAGCAGCTCAACCGCAGGCATGGCATGGTTCGCCTGCGCCATGTCCATGCCGCCGGGGGCGAAGCGCCGGGCGATGCTGACGCTCTCGTGCTCCGTGGTGTGGTCGAAGTGCGGCTCGCCTGCGCGATCGGTGCCGAAGTGCGGCTCGAGCCTCTCGGCCGCGTGCAGGGGCGCCTGCGCAGCGCTCGCCGGCCGCGGCATGATCGCCGTCGGCGGGTTGAGGAACGGCTCGGCCTCGTGCAGCGCCGGTGCCGCCATGAAGACCGGCTCGTGCCGCTCCATCGTCGCTGCCGTCGGCTGCGGCTCGGTCTTGCGGACGATTGGCGTCAGCAGCGGCTCGCCGCGCGCGCGTGCCACGTCGGCGATGCCCCGCACGACGCGCGCGCAAGCCACCAGCGTGCCCCGCACGTCGAAGTCGAGGATCATGCGGATGTCTTGCTGCGTCAGCCCGAGGCTGCTGATCAGCAGCATCAGCCCGCCGGCGAAGAAGAACAGGCCGCTCGCGGCCGGCGCCGTGGCGGGATTGATGAAGCCGGTGAGGCCGATGCCGGCCTTCAGCGCCTTGTCGCCGAGGAAGCCGCCCATGCCGTGGCTCAGCGGCCATCCGGCGGCCACCGGCAGCGCCGCGATCGCGCCGGCCAGCAGCACCACCGCGGCCGGCGCCATGGCGATCTTCGGCCGTGCCTTGTCGAGCTTGCCGCGCGTGATCATCTCGAGCGACCAGAACGCGGGCGGCAGCAGCAGCAGCGGCGCGGCCAGCCCCAGCATCTGCATAAGGAGATCGGAGATGACGGCCCCGACCGGGCCGAGAAGGTTGCGCGTCGCCCCGCTCGCCGTGTGTGCGAGGCTGGGGTCGCCGATCGACCAGGTGATCAGGCAGACGCTCGCCAGCCCGCAGGCCGCGAGCAGCGCTAGGCCTGCGATCTTGCAGGCAGAGGCCTGCAGCCACTCCGCAATGGAGGGCGCGGCCGTCTGGGATGTTCCGCCTTGATACGCCATACGCCTGAGGCGTTACTCACGCCGCAAATTGCACCAACCGTTCGAGCGCCTCCTGGATGGAGGCGGGGTCCTGGACCAGGGCCACGCGTACGTAGTCGCGGCCCGGGTTCACGCCCGCTCTGTCCTCCTCGGCCAGATAAGCGCCCGGGATAACCCTGACACCGCTGTGTTTCCATAGGGTTAACGTGGCCTCCTCGGCCCCGCCCAAATGCGCCACGTCGAGCCACAGGAAGAACCCGCCAGCGGGCCTCGCATAGCCGAAGCGGTTGCCGAGCACCCGGTCGCAGATATCGAACTTGCCTTGGTAGGCCGCGCGGATGCGCTGCGTATGCGCGTCGTCGTCCCACACGGCGGCGGATGCGTGCTGCACCGGGCCCGGCATCTGCGGCGCCACCATGTTGCGGATCTCGGCGAGCGTTTCCAGGAAGCTGCCGTCGCCGGCCAGGAAGCCCGAGCGCAGCCCTGGCAGGTTCGAGCGCTTGGACAGCGAGTTGAACACCACGAGGTTGCGGTATCTCTCGCGCGTCTGCGCGGCGACCGTGAGCGCGCCGATGGGTGCCTCGCGCGTATAGATCTCCGAGTAGCACTCGTCGAAGAACAGCATGAAGTCGTAGGCGCGTGCCAGCTCCAGCGCCGCCTGGATGTAGGCGGGGCTGGCGACCGTGCCCTGCGGGTTGGCCGGCGAGCACACGTAGAGGCCGGCCGTGCGCGCGAGCAGCTCCGGCTCCTTTGCCAGCGCCCCGAGGTCGGGCAGGTGCCCGGTCGCCGCGGTGGCGTTGAGCATCACCGGCTCGCACTGGGTGGCGAGCGCCGCCCCGAGATAGGTCTGGTAGAAGGGATTGACGATCAGCATCACCGGCTGGCCAGCCACGCGCTTGCGCCCGACGGCCGGCAGCGCTGCGTAGAACAGCCCTTCGCGCGAGCCGTTGCAGGGCAGGATCTCGACGCCCGGGTCGATGCCGCCTTGCGGCGCAAAGCGCCGCTCGATCCAGCGCGCGATCGCCCCCTTGAGCTCGTCCGTGCCGCGGATCTTGGGATAGCTGGCGTTGGACGCGGCGGCCTCGGCGAGCTTTTCCGGCACGAATTCGGGCGGCATCTCGCGCGGATCCCCGATGGTGAGCTCGATCGGCCGGGCGTTGCCGGCCGCCACCCCGTCCAGCAGCCGCCGCGCCCGCACGAACGGCGAGATCATCGCCCCCGTCGCCAGCGCCTCCAGCCCCGCTCCGAACCTGCTCATGTCGCTGACCCCTCTCGCTGGTCGTTCCCACCTCGCGCTCCTGCGCCAAGTCCCCTCTCCCGATGCAGCGAAGCGCAGTGGGGGAGAGGGAGCGGTGGTCCCCCCTTGTCCTTGCGGGAAGACGCCAAGGGGCACCCCCGACTACGGCGTTGAGTGATGGCCTGATTGGCCCGCGGCCTCAAGCGCCAACTCACCCGAGTGGCGGAAGGCGAGGCGAGCCCAGCCCCGCCCCTCACACCCGGCCGGTGCGCACGTCGTCCTCGGGGTTGGCGGAGATCTTGTGGATGGCGAGGTCGGCGCCCATCCGCTCCTCCTCCGCCGTCAGGCGCAGGGTCATGACCTGATCGATCACCCAGTACACGATGCTGCCGGCGACGAAGCCGTACAGCGCCCCGCCCAGGCTGCCGAACAGCTGGGCGAGGAAGCTCACTCCGCCCATGCCGCCGAAGGTCTTGAGGCCGAAGATGCCGCAGGCGATGCCGCCCCACAGCCCGCACAGGCCGTGCAGCGGCCACACGCCCAGCACGTCGTCGAGCTTCCAGCGCTGCGCCATCACCTGGAACATCACGACGAAGATCACGCCGGCGGCGCCGCCCACGATCAGCGCCCCCAGGGGGTGCATCACGTCCGAGCCCGCGCACACCGCCACGAGCCCTGCGAGCGCGCCGTTGTGGATGAAGCCGGGGTCGCCCTCGCCCGCGATCAGCGCCGCGATGATGCCGCCGCACATGGCCATCAGCGAGTTGATGGCCACGAGCCCGGTCACGCTTTTCAGGCTCTGCGCGCTCATCACGTTGAAGCCGAACCAGCCCACGCACAGCATCCACGATCCCATGGCGAGCCACGGCAGCGACGAGGGCGGGATGCCGAGCGCCCGGCCCTTGTCGAAGCGGCCCCGGCGCGCGCCGAGCTGGCGCACGGCGGCAAGGCCCATGAACCCGCCGACCGCGTGCACCACGATGGAGCCGGCGAAGTCGTGGAACTCGGCACCCAGGATGTAGCCGAAGAAGCCTTCCTGCAGGCCGAAATTCTTGTTCCACACGAGGCCTTCGAAGAACGGGTAGAACGCGCCCACGATCAGCGCCGTGGCCACGCACTGCGGTGCAAAGCGCGCGCGCTCGGCGATACCGCCGGAGATGATCGCCGGCACCGCCGCGGCGAAGGTCGCGAGGAAGAAGAACTTGACCAGCGTGAAGCCCTGCGGGTCGAAGCCGCGCGCCGCCCCGCTGATCTCCTCGGCGCTGGCGAAGAAGCTGATGCCGTAGGCGATCCAGAATCCCACGAAGAAGTAGACGAGCGTCGAGATCGCGAAATCGACCAGGATCTTGCACAGGGCGTTGACCTGGTTCTTGTGCCGCACCGTGCCGGCCTCGAGGAAGGCGAAGCCGCCGTGCATGGCGAACACGAGGATGGCGCCCACCAGCACGAACAGGACGTCGGCCCCTGCCTGCAGGCCGGCCAAGCTTTTCTCCACCTCGCCCATGCTCTCTCCTCGTGGCGTGCCGGTCTTTGCGGCGCCGGCTGGCGACTGCGCAAGGTATAGGCAGAAGCCGCGCGCGGGCTGTCAAGTGAAAGCTGAGCCGAAAACTTCAGAAGACTGAAGAAAAACAGCAAATCCGGCAATGCTGCGGTTAGCTCTCCGCTCCCTGATCATCGTCCTCTGCGTACACCAGCGGCCGCACCACCACCCGCCCGTTCGCGATGTCGACCTCGGGCACGTAGGCGTCCGTGAACGGCACCAGGTCGGTCTGCGCCGTGCCGTGCCGGCGGATCTCGAGCAGCGGCCCGGCGCCCCAGTCCGGCGCGCCCACGATGCGCCCGACGCTGCGGCCTTGCGGATCGACCGCCTCGAGCCCGATCAGGTCGCTGACGTAGTACTCCCCCTCCGCCGTTGCCGGCAGCCGGTCGCGGGGAACGAACAGCTCCGTGCCCTTCAGCGCCTCCGCGCCGTTGCGGTCGTCGACGCCCTTGATCCGCGCCACCACGCCTTTCGCCGCCGCCCGCACGTTGCCGAGCACGAACCTCCGGCTCCCGTCCGCGCAGGTCAGCGGTCCGTAGGCGCCGATGTCCTCCGGCACCTCGGCATACGAATGGATCACCACCTCGCCACGGATGCCGTGCGCGCCGGTGATGCGGCCGATCAGGATCAGGTTGCCGGGTGCGGTCATGGACGGGGCGTGGCGGTGTGCGGGCGTCGGTTCGAGAGCGCCTTATAGCGCAAAGTCGCGCGTGCGGTTGGCCGCCAGCGCATCCTGCAGCGCATGCGCGAAGTCGCGCTTCTCCTCGTCGTTGAGGAACTGCCCGAAGGTGAAGGCCCGGCCGTGTGAGACGATGCGCAGGTCCGTGCGGCCGTCGGGCCAGGTGCGCAGGGCCACCCGCGCCCAGTAGGGATTGCACGTGAAGGCGCTGCTGCGGCCGGAGGGCTTGGTATGCGTGATGGTCAGCGTCTCGTGCGTGACCTCGACCACCTCGTGGGCGCGCCCTGCCCGGTAGTTGAGGTGGAAGGCGAGGTAGATGATGGCGACGTCGAGGCCGAAGAAGCCCATCACCGGCCACGCGCCCAGGGCATAGAACACCATGCCGGCGACGAAGCTGACGCCGGAGACGGCCGCCATCAGGATCAGGAAGCCCTTGGGCGGCAGCGACCGGTGCGGCACCAGCACGGCACGAAAGGCTGGCGTGCCGGTCTCCGGGGCGGGTATGTCTTGCATCGAAGGGCGGTCCCTGTTGGGTGCGACCTCGCCCGCACCGTGCGGTCCGGTTCCGGGTCGCCTCCATGAAGCACAGATGAAACACTTATGACAGCCGATCGGATCATCGCAATCTGCGCCCCGACACAAGCATCGACAGCCTGATGCGCCGAGCCAGATCCGCCACCGCCGGAGACCGGCCCGCTGCCGCGGCAAAGGTTGCGGCCCCGGCGCGGCCCAAGACCGGCGGCCGCGGCCGGCCGCAGCGCGCCCGGGGGCCGGTGGCTGCCGCCCGCGTCGGCGAGATCTTCCACAGGCTCGCGACCGCCAATCCCGAGCCCAAGGGCGAGCTCGAGCACACCAACGCCTACACGCTGCTCGTGGCCGTGGTGCTATCGGCGCAGGCGACCGATGCCGGCGTCAACAAGGCGACGCGCGCACTCTTTGCCGCTGCCGACACGCCCGCCAAGATGCTGGCGCTGGGTGAGGACAAGGTGCGCGAGCACATCAAGACCATCGGCCTCTTCCGCAACAAGGCTAGGAACGTGATCGCCCTGTCGGAGCGTCTGGTGGCCGAGCACGGCGGCGAGGTGCCGCGCGATCGCGAGGGGCTGGAGGCGCTGCCGGGGGTCGGCCGCAAGACCGCCAATGTCGTGCTCAATATCGCCTTCGGCGAGCCGACGCTGGCCGTCGACACGCACGTCTTCCGCCTCGCCCACCGCCTTGCCCTGTCGAAGGGCAAGACGCCGCTCGATGTGGAGCTCGACCTCGTACGGATCATTCCGCCCGCCTTCATGCGCCACGCCCACCACTGGCTGATCCTGCACGGCCGCTACGTCTGCCAGGCGCGCAAGCCCCTGTGCGACGCCTGCGTCATCTCCGACTTGTGCCACGCGTCCGAGAAGTGGTTTGATGGCCTCCCTCCTGATCCCCAATCTCTGAGAAAGGCAGCCCCATGACCGTCGCCAACGGGCGCAAACTGCTGGCCATTCCGGGGCCCACCAACCTGCCCGACGAGGTCTTGCAGGCGATGCACCACCCCTCGGTGGACATCTACTCGGGCGAGATGCTGGCGGTCACCGAGACCTGCCTCGCCGACTTGAAGCGCATCTTCGCCGCGCCCAGCGCCCGCACCTACATCTACGCCGCCAACGGCCACGGCGGCTGGGAGGCAGCCCTCACCAACGTGCTGTCGAGGGGCGACCACATCCTGGTGCTCGAGAGCGGCCGCTTCGCCATCGGCTGGGGCGAGATGGGCAGCATGCTGGGCGTCGAGGTCGAGGTGCTGAAGGGCAGCTGGAGCCGTGCCGTCGATCCGGCCGCCGTCGAGGCCCGCCTCGCCGCCGACAAGGGCCACAAGATCAAGGCCGTCCTGGTCGTGCAGATCGACACCGCCTCGGGCGTCGTCAACGACATCCCGGCCATCCGCCGCGCCATCGACGCCTCGGGCCATCCGGCGCTGTTCATGGTCGACACCGTCGCCTCCCTCGGCTGCATGCCCTTCGAGATGGAGGCCTGGCGCGTCGACGTCGCCATGGCCGGGTCGCAGAAGGGCTTGATGACGCCGCCCGGGCTCGCCTTCGTCGCCGCCAACGCCAAGGCGCGCGAGGCGCACAAGTCGGCCGGGCTGCGCACGCTCTACTGGGACTGGACCTTCCGCGACGGCGAGATCCACTATCAGAAGTACTGCGGCACGCCGCCCGAGCAGCTCCTGTTCGCCCTGCGCAAGGCGCTGGACATGCTGCTGGAGGAGGGCCTGCCGGCGGCCTTCCGCCGCCACGCGCTGCTCGCCGAGGCGACCCGGCGCGCCGTCGCAGTATGGGCGGAGAAGGGCGCGCTCGGCTTCTCCATCGTCGAGCCCGCGGCCCGCTCCAACTCCATCACCTGCGTGCTGCTCAACGGCCTGCAGCTCGATCCGCTCTACGCCTATTGCCGCGACAAGTGCGGCCTGACCTTGGGCGTCGGCTTGGGCGATTACCACAACCGCGCCTTCCGCATCGCCCACATGGGCCACGTCAACGCGCCGATGCTGCTGGGCGCGCTGGGCTGCATCGAGATGGCGCTGCACGCCCTCCACATCCCCCACGGCCACGGCGGCGTCCAGGCCGCGGTCAACTACCTGGGCGAGCAGGTGAAGGCCTGAGCCTGCGCGGGGGCGCGCGCGTTGTTCCCGATCGGGCACATTCCGCGCCCCGCCCGCCCAATGTTCCCGATCGGGATGCTCGGGGCACGCCTGTGGCGGGCCTGAAACTCCGCGTCATGTATCAACATGATTGTGAGGGTGCGCCCTCGCTTGTCCTCCGGGCTGCGCCGATTACCGTCGTGCGCAGATTTGGAGGGGATTTTATGCGCATTTTGGCTTCGTTTTTGCTCGCTGCGGCGCTGTGTGGCTGTGCCACCATCACCAGGGGAACGACGCAGAACATTTCTATCAACACGCCCGGTGCCGCCGGCGCGCAGTGCACGCTCAGCTCCCCGGCCGTGGGCACGAAGGTCGTGGTGACGCCCGCAACCGTGGTGGTGCAGAAGGGCCAGGATGCCATCGCGGTCCGCTGCAGCAAGGAGTGCTTTCAGGACGGGGCCGGCGTGATCGAGTCCAATATCGAGGGCATGACGGCCGGCAACGTCTTGGTCGGCGGTGTCATCGGCCTCGGCGTCGACGCTGCGAGCGGTGCCATGAACAAATACAACTCCGACACCAACATCGTCATGCCCCCCATTCAGGGCTGCCGGCCCCGAAGCGCGTAGCCCGCGCTCGCGTGCCGCCCCGTCCTCAAAGGGCCTCGAGAAGCGCAGCGGCTGCCGCGGCTGGTGGAGGCGCTGAGCAGTCCCGGGCGAGATTGCCCCGCGACTGGACCGCAATTCCCGATCGGTAACATCACCGGCCCGGCGAGCGTCAATGTTCCCGCTCTGACTCTTTTCTCCTGTTTTCGCTTGATTGTTACCGATCGGGCACTTAGCATCTCCAGACCATGGGAAGAGCTCCCGTTGCAAGGAGGCTGCGCGATGGCAACGCCGGACGCCCACGATACGACCGCGGCCCTCGCCCGCAGCTTCGGCGCCGCCGTTCGGCAGCGCCGCGAGGCCTTGAAGCTGCGGCAGGAGGACATCGCCTTCAGCACCGGCATCGGGCGGCGCTTCATCATCGAGCTGGAGGCGGGCAAGCCGAGCTGCCAGCTCGGCAAGGCGCTGGTGGTGGCGGCCGCCGTCGGCCTGCGCCCCATCGACCTGATGACGGCAGGGCCCGACGACGAGCCCCTCTTGCCCGACATCCAAGCCTTGCCGGATGTGGACCGTGGCTGAGCTGCCGATCTACTACGAGACGCGCGCCGTCGGCGCCATCACGGCCTCCGCCGACGGGCCGAGCTTTCTCTACGACCCCGCGTGGCTCGCCACCCGCGGCGCCTTCCCCATCTCGCTGCTGATGCCGCTCACCAGACAGCGCGCGCCCCCGAGCGTCTTTGCGCCCTGGGCCGCCAACCTGCTGCCCGAGTCGACCCAGCTCAGCGCCGTCGGCCGCATGCTCGGCACCTCGCCCGAGGACGCCGTTGCCATCCTGTCCGAGATCGGGCGCGACACGGCTGGCGCGCTGTCCATCGGCCGTCCGGGCTCGGCCGAGACCGGTGGCTGGAAAGCCATCGGCCCGCCCAGGAACCTGGAGCGGATCATCGAGGAGCTGCCCTCCAAGCCCTTCCTCGTCGGCGAGGAGGGCGTGTCGATGTCGCTGGCGGGCGTGCAGAGCAAGCTTGGTGTGGCCATCGACGCCCGCGGCCGCCTTTGCGTGCCCCACGACGGCGCTCCCTCGACCTACATCCTGAAGCCCGACTCCGATCGCCTCTACGGGGGCGTGCAGAACGAGGCCCTGTGCCTGACGCTGGCCCGCCGCATGGGGCTCGCCGCCGTCGAGATCACCACCGGCAAGGCGGGGCGGCGCAGCTACCTGCTCGTGCGCCGCTACGATCGCCTCGAGCAGCAGGGCCGCTGGCGGCGCGCGCATCAGGAGGATTTCTGCCAGGCGCTGGGCAAGCCGCCGTTCGCCAAGTACGAGGCGAACCAGAGCGGCATCAAGGGGCCCACGCTCGCCGACATGTTTGCCGTGGCGCGCACCGCCATGCAGGCGCCCGACATCCTCAACCTTGTCGACTACGTCGTCTTCAACGTGCTCGCCTGCAACACCGACGCGCACGCCAAGAACTACTCGATGATGATCTCCGCTCGCGGCTTCGCGCTGGCGCCGATGTACGACGTCATGTGCGCGGCCGCCTGGGACAACGTCACGCGCAACATGGCGCAGAAGATCGCCGGCAAGAGCCGCGGCGAGCACCTGAAGCGCCGGCACTGGGTGCGGTGCGCGCGCGACTGCGGGCTCAACCCGTCGGGTCTCGTCAAGCGGGTCGAGGAGCTGGGCGTCCGGGTGCTGCGCGAGGTGGGGCCGGCGGCCGAGGCGGTGGCGGCGATGCCCGCCGGCAGCCACGCGCTGATGCCGCGGTTCGTCGAGGCCATCGCGGCGCGCGCCCGCGCCGTGCTGGCCGGCCTGTCGGACCTGTCGGGCTCCGATGACGAGGAGACCGAGGCCGCGCCCCCGCCGCCGCCACCCAAGCGTGCCGCGTCCCGCAGGCCGAAGACGCCAGCGCCCTCTGCCCGCAAGGCGGGGCGAGGGAAGGGGTGAGCGGCGCTGTCCTTGAACCGACGTCGCGCTCGGCAATGTCGACGAACCATCCCCTCCGAGGACGGCCAAGCACGCTTCAGCTCGAAGCCCGCATCACGCGCGTCTCGACCTTCTCGTCCGGATGCACGTAGACCTCGAGCAGCGTGAACCCGACCAGGTCGAGCTTCTGCCCGTCGACCAGCACGCTCCCGTCCTGGCGCATCGTGATGCGGCGGTTGCGCACCAGCACCTGGCCCTCCGCTGCGGTGCTGCTGGTGACGTAGGTGCGCGGGCCGCCGCCCGGCGCGTACACGACGACCTTGCGGCTCGCCGTCTCGAACGTGGTGATGGGAAAGCGCGAGGTGTCCTCGGGAAAGAACACGGCCGAGACGCCGAGAATGATCGCGAGCCCGAGCACGAGGCCGCCGATGGTCATGCCGGCGAGTTTCAGGATCTTCCGCATTGGGGGTCCTCAGGGGGGTGGTGTGACGCCTGGGCCCACGCATAGATCCGCCGCCGCCGTGCGGCTGTTCCGCCCGGCACAGCCCCGGAAACGAGAACGGCGCCTTGCGGGGCGCCGTCTCCATTGCTGCGGGTAGGTGGCAGGCCCCTGCGGACCTTTCAGCCCATGTGGCTGACGAACTTCGCCTGCATGTACACCATCAGGCCCTCGATGCCGCCTTCGTGGCCGTAGCCGGAATCCTTGATCCCGCCGAACGGCGACTCCGGCGTTGCCAGCCCCAGGTGGTTGATCGTCACCATGCCGCTGTCGAGCGCGTCCGCGATCTTGGTCGCCGTGTGCGCATTCTTGGTGAAGGCGTAGCTGGCCAGGCCATAGGGCAGCTTGTTGGCCCGCTCCAGCACCTCGTCCGTGTCCTTGAAGCGCAGCATCACCGCCACCGGGCCGAACGGCTCCTCGTTGAGGATGCGCGCCGTCTCCGGCACGTCCGTCAGCACCGTCGGCTCGAAGAAGTTGCCCTGGTTGCCGATGCGCTTGCCGCCCGTCTGCACCTTGGCGCCCTTCTCCTGCGCGTCGGCGATGATCGTCTCCATGGCGTTGACGCGGCGCGGATTGGCCAGCGGCCCCATGGTGCTCGCAGGGTCGAGGCCGTCGCCGACCTTGAGGCTCTTGGCCGCCTGGATGAAGTCGCCGACGAACTTGTCGTAGACCTTCTCATGCACGAAGAAGCGCGTCGGCGAGATGCACACCTGGCCGGCGTTGCGGAACTTGGAGCCGACCATGATCTTGGTGGCGCTGTCCACGTCCGCGTCGTCGAACACCAGCACGGGCGCGTGCCCGCCGAGCTCCATCGTCGCCCGCTTCATGTGCGTGGCTGCCAGCGCCGCCAAGTGCTTGCCGACCGGCACCGAGCCGGTGAACGAGATCTTGCGGATCACCGGGCTTGGGATCAGGTACTCGGAGATCTCCGCCGGCACGCCGTAGACGAGGTTGACGACGCCGGCCGGCACGCCCGCGTCGTGGACGCACTTCACGAGGCCGATCGGCGAGCCCGGCGTCTCCTCCGGGCACTTGATGATGATCGAGCAGCCGGCGGCCAGCGAGGCTGCGATCTTGCGCACCGCCTGCGTGATCGGAAAGTTCCAGGGCGAGAAGCCGGCGACGGGGCCCACGGGCTCCAAGATCACCATGTTGCGCACGCCGTCCGCGCGTGCCGGGATGATGCGCCCGTACGCCCGCTGACCTTCCGCCGCGAACCAGTCGAAGATGTCGGCGCCCATCATGATCTCGATCTTCGCCTCGGCGAGGATCTTGCCCTGCTCCTGGGTGAGCACCTTGGCGATCTCGTCGGCGCGCGCGCGCATCAGCTCGCCGCACTTGCGCAGGATCTTGCCGCGCTCGAAGGCGGAGACGCGACGCCATTCCTTGAAGCCCTTGTCGGCGGCCGCGAGCGCCTTGTCGAGATCGCCCTTGGAGGCGGCGCCGAGCTCGCCGATCACCTTGCTGTTGGCCGGGTTGTAGACCTCGAGGGTCTTGCCCGAGGGCTTCACCCACTTGCCGTCGATGTAGTGCTCGAGTGTCGTGTACACGGGGTTGCTTCCTTCCGTGGTTGGGCCGGCTGGCGCGGCAGGTGAGTCCTGTCCGCCCGATCGCTGCAGCTCGCGGGAGAGGCCTGCGACCGCAGGAAGAGGACGCGATTGGGGGTAGCCGTGCCCCGCGCGATGTGCAAGCTCAATATAGGATGCCGCGCCGCCGAAGTGAGCGCGCGGCCGGCCTCAAACTCTTGTGCGGCGCCGCCAAAGGTCGCGTGCTCTCAGACGGCGGGCCTCTCCGCGCAGGTCGAGGGCTCGCCGCGCCGCCAGCCTTGCGCGTTCCAGGCGAGCGGAGCCGCCAGCCCCTCCTCGCTGTCCGCGGGCGGCCCGCCGCTGCTGAGGAAGAACTCGAAGCAATTGGCGGATGTCTTGAGCACCAGCCAGCACCCGCCCACCAGGCTGCCGCCGGGGGCGGGGTCGTAGAAGGTGCAGAGCACGTCGCCGGGCCTGAAGCTCCAGCGGCCTGTGCCGTTGCGGCCGCCCGTCTCCCGGTAGTCGAGCCGGCCGTCGGCGAGGTAGGCCTCGCTCCAGGTGATGCCGTTGCCGTAGTGGCCGTCGAGGGTCTGGCCCACGATCGCCTCACGGATCGCCGCCTCGCTGAGGTAGGGGGCGGCGGCGAGGGCTTGGGGTGCGAGGATGGCGGCGAGCGCGCCGGCGAGCAGGCATCGGGTGGCTGTCGCGCGCATCGGGATCCTCCTCCGCTGACCGGTCGGCCGTGCTGGCGACGGCCGGCCATGCTTGCGCTGACCAATATGGCGCGGGCACGACAAATCATAGACAGGACCGGCGGTTGGCATTAAATGCGTGCCGCGGTTTCAAGGGTCACCGCGATTTCAAACCCGAATGACGCGTGCGTCTTGAGCACGCGGGAAGGCAACACAATGAGCTACAAGGTCGCCATCGTCGGTGCCACGGGCAACGTGGGCCGGGAAATGCTGTCCATCCTCGAGGAGCGCCAGTTTCCGGTTTCGGAGGTGCATGCGCTCGCCTCGCGCCGGTCGCTGGGCAAGGAGGTCTCGTTCGGCGACAAGACGCTCAAATGCAAGGACCTGGCGACGTTCGATTTCTCGGGCGTGGACTTCTGCCTGATGTCGGCCGGCGGCTCCGTCTCCAAGGAGTGGTCGCCCAAGATCGGCGCGCAGGGCTGCGTCGTGATCGACAACTCGTCGGCCTGGCGCTACGACGCCGACGTGCCGCTGATCGTGCCGGAGGTGAACGCGGACGCGGTCGCCGGCTACACCAAGAAGAACATCATCGCCAACCCGAACTGCTCCACGGCGCAGATGGTGGTGGCCCTCAAGCCCTTGCACGACCGCGCCACCATCAAGCGCGTCGTCGTGGCGACCTACCAGTCCGTCTCCGGCGCCGGTCGCGACGCCATGGACGAGCTGTGGTCCCAGACCAAGGGCAAGTACGTGCCGGGCCAGGAGGTCGAGCCCAAGAAGTTCACCAAGGAGATCGCCTTCAACTGCATTCCTCACATCGACGTCTTCATGGAGGACGGCTACACCAAGGAGGAGTGGAAGATGGTGGCCGAGACCAAGAAGATCCTCGATCCGCGCATCAAGGTGACGGCGACCTGCGTGCGCGTGCCGGTATTCGTCAGCCATTGCGAGGCGGTCAACGTCGAGTTCGAGAACCCGATCACCGCCGACGAGGCGCGCGAGATCCTGCGCGAGGCGCCGGGCTGCCTCGTCATCGATAAGCATGAGGCGGGCGGCTACATCACGCCTCAGGAGGCTGCCGGCGAGGATGCCACCTACATCAGCCGCATCCGCGAGGATGCGACGGTGGAGAACGGCCTCAACCTTTGGGTGGTCTCCGACAACCTGCGCAAGGGCGCGGCGCTGAACGCAGTGCAGATCGCCGAGGTGCTGATCAACCGCAAGCTGCTGAAGAAGGCCGCCTGAGCGCCCCTGGCCTCGAGCCGGAATGGCATGCCCCATCAGGGGCGACGAGGCCTGGGCCCTCGTCGCCCCTGATGGTCGTTCAGAGATGCGTTGTCAGACCGGCCGGGTAGCTGCTTGGTGCCGCGCAAGCGCCTACGGCTCGCCCGTCTCGCCGTCCGTCACCGGCCCCGTATCCGTATCCGAAAGCTTTTCCAGCGTCCCGACGATGATCGTCAGCTCCTCGATGAACAGCTCGCGGCGTTTGGCCGGGAGCGCTTCGAGAATGCGCTCGTCGACCCGCTTGGCGAGCGGCTCGGCCAGCTTCAGTAGCTTCTTGCCGTCCTCCGTCAGCCGGACCGCGTAGGCCCTTGCGTCCTCGCGGGTTCGCCTGCGCTGAAGCAGGCCTTTGCGCTGCATCCGGCGGACGATGTCGGCCAGTGTCGAGCGATCGATACCGGTACGCTCCACGAGCCCGGTCTGGCTCATGCCTTCGTTGCCGGCCACCGTGATCAGCACGGCGAGCTGCCGCGGTGTCAGGTCACCGACCTTGACCTCTGCTTGGAACAGCCCCCCTGCGCATTGCCCGGCCCGATGAAGCAGGTGGATGAGAGATTCCTGGAGTTTATCCTGCATGCCCTGTTTCCCCAGTGCAGGATCTGGACAGTCTTGCACCGATCACCTCGTTGCTGGATTTGATGCGTCACGTCCGAGAGTTCTACCAAGGACGCAGACAATTGGAGTAACCGTCGGGGGCAGGATCCGAGCGACGAGGTGTCTCTCTATAATCCGTATACAACGACAACAATTCTGCTCAGGCATCGTTCTGCGGAGGGGAAAATTTGCAGTATCCCGGCGTGGCGAGGGGGCAGAACGGGCGAAAAATGGGCGCCGAACAACAGTCAATTAACTAAGATCGGAATGACTGCGACAAATTGTCTTTCAAATGTTAGAGGAGTTCACGTGCTCAGATCCCGCCTGCGCTCAAGGTCGCAAGCGGCTCCAGGGTCAAGTCTTGGCGACCGTTTCCGGCTCGGCTGGAGCTTCGAATCTGCGGATCAGCCCGATCTGGGCCATCGCGAACAGGAAGGTGAGCGGCAGGATGCCGAACGCCTTGAAGCTGACCCACGCCGCCTCCGAGAAGGTGCGCCACACGTACTCGTTGGCCACGGCGAGCGCGAGGAAGAACGCGGCCCATCGGTAGCTCAGCACGCGCCACCCCTCCGGCGTCAGCCGGAAGGCCTCCCCGAGCATCAGCTTCAACGGCGACTTGCCGAGCGCGGTGCCGCCGAGCAGGGCGCCGGCGAACAGCAGGTTGATCATGGTCGGCTTCATCTTGATGAAGCGCGGGTCGTCGAGGAGGAAGGTGAGCCCGCCGAACACGACGACCAGCGCCGCCGTCACCACCGGCACCGGCGAGACGCGCCCGAGCAGGCGCCAGGAAGCCACCAGCGCCACCACGGTGGCGGCCATCAGCACGCCGGTAGCCCAGTAGATGCCGGCGCGGCCGTACGCGGCGAAGAACGCCACCAGCGGCCCCAGCTCGATCAGCAGCTTGATGAGCGGGCGTGCCTTGCCCGCGTCGCCGGTGGGAGGGGTCTGCTCGACCGTCATCAGACGGCGTGGTCGGTGCCTGCGCGCATGGCATCGGCCTGCACGGGTTCAGGCAGTCGGTACTTCTGCAGCAGGCGCACCTGCCACACGAAGAACAGGGCGGTGAACGGCATGATGATGAAGATCTTGAACAGGATCCAGATATCGATGCCGGTGATCACGCGGTTCAGCAGGTGGATGTGCCAGTTGGCGCAGTTGAGGCGCACGGCCTCGTTGACGATCGCGGTGGCGAGGAAGAACATCGCCACGTTGCGCGTCATCTTCTCCCAGCCTTCCTCCGTGTAGTGGAAGGTCTTTCCGAACACGAAGCGGAAGAAGTTGTGCCCGGTGCGCAGCCCGCCCCACAGCACGACGGCGACCAGCGCATTGAAGATCGTGACCTTGATCTGCACCCACATCGCATCGCCCGTGACCAGCGTCATGGCGCCGAACGTGACGCTGACGGCGCCGGCGATGAAGGGCATCACCGGCGGGCGCCCGAGCACCCATAGCGAGGCGACCAGCGACAGGACGGTGCAGATGATCAGCGCCCATGTCCCCGCCGCGATGCCGTACACGCCGTTGACGATGAACATCGCACACAGCGGGCCGAGCTCGCTGGTGATGTTGACCATTTGCTCCCCGTTGAAGGGGAAGTGGAAGCGCGATTTGACGGAGTTGTTTGTCTGCATCTTCTGCTTTTGCTTGAGGCCTCGGAAGTCTAAGGCGCTGCGCTCCCGATCTATTTAGCTAAGTGCGATAGCCCGCGCAAACTCTCCCGCATCAAAAGATTGTAGGTCGTCCGCGCCTTCGCCGACGCCGATGGCATGCACAGGAATGCCAAACTTCGCCGAAATTGCGACCAGGATGCCGCCTCTTGCGGTGCCGTCGAGCTTCGTCATGACGAGCCCCGTCACGCCTGCCCGTTCCTTGAACACTTCCACCTGGTTGAGTGCGTTTTGACCGGTGGTGGCATCCAGCACCAAAAGCACGTTGTGCGGTGCAGTCGGCTCGAGTTTTCTGAGCACCCGCAGCACCTTCTCGAGCTCGTCCATCAGCGCCTGCTTGTTCTGCAGCCGCCCGGCGGTGTCGATCAGCAACACATCGGAATTGTTTTCGCGCGCCCGCTGCAACGCGTCGTAGGCAAGGCCGGCCGAATCGGCGCCGACACTGCGGGCAATGACCTCGGCCCCCGTCCGCTCGCCCCATACTTTGAGCTGGTCGATGGCGGCAGCCCGGAACGTGTCGCCGGCCGCGATCGTGACCGACTTGCCCTCGGCGACCAGCTTCTTGGCCATCTTGCCGATGGTCGTGGTCTTGCCGGTGCCGTTGACGCCGACCACGAGGATCACGTGCGGTCGGTTTGCCGGCGCCACCTCGAGCGGCTGCGCCACCGGCTTCAGCACGCGCTCCACCTCCGCGGCGAGCACGGCGCGCACCTCCTCGGGTGCGATCTCCTTGTTGAACCGGCCCTTCGACAGGGCCTCGGTGATACGCATGGCAGTCTCGACGCCCAGGTCCGCCCGGATCAGCGAATCCTCCAGGTCCTGTAGCGTATCGGCGTCGAGCTTCCGCTTCGTAAAGATGCCGGCGATGTCGTCCGACAGCCTTGCCGAAGTCTTAGCGAGGCCCGCCTTCAGCCGCTGGAACCAACCCAATTTCGGTGCCGGCTCAGGTGCTTGCGCAGTAGGTGGCGCGGCCGGCGGCGGCGTCTGGATGGGCTCGACGGGCTCTGCAACCTCCGGCGACGGCTCGGGCGCCGGCGGCGCCTCGCGCAGCGCCGCAGGCTCGGCCGCGCGCTCGTTGCGGCGGAAGAAGCCGAACAGGCCGCGTGATTTTTCGCTTTTGTCGCTCACTTGGCGAAATTGGGAGGTAACGGCTCACCTTGCAACCGGCGTCCGTCGGACCGAGTGACGCGGGCCGGCACCAGGCGCCCGGGCAGCACCTCGCCATCGAGCACGATCTCGGCGAACTGCCGCGTGCGGCCCGTTGCGCCCCGTTCCAGCAGCACCTCCTGCAGCGTTCCCACCTGGGCGGCGAGAAATGCCGCCAGCGCCGCCTCGCCCTCGGCCCGTAGCCGCGCCGCGCGGGCCTTGGCGACGGCGCGTGCGACTTGCGGCATGCGTTGCGCCGGCGTGCCGGGCCTTGGCGAGAACGGAAACACGTGCAGGAACGTCAGCCCGCATTCGGCCACGAGGTCGAGCGAGCGCTGGAACATCTCCTCCGTCTCGGTAGGGAAGCCGGCGATCAGGTCGGCGCCGAACACGATGTCTGGCCGCAGCCGCCGGGCCTCGGTGCAGAACCCGATCGCGTCGGCCCGACCATGCCGCCGCTTCATGCGCTTCAGGATCATGTCGTCGCCGGCCTGCAGGGACAGGTGCAGGTGCGGCATCAGCCGCTCCTCCTCGGCGATCGCCCGCATCAGCTCGGCGTCCGCCTCCACCTGGTCGATGGAGGAGATGCGCAACCGCGCCAGCTCCGGCACGTGCGCCAGGATCTGCCGCACCAGCCGGCCGAGCCGCGGCTGCCCGGGCAGATCCCCGCCCCACGAGGTGATGTCGACGCCGGTCAGCACCACCTCCGCCGTGCCGGCTTCCACCAGGCGCCGGATCTGCCTCACCACCTCACCCGCCGGCACCGACCGCGATGGGCCGCGCCCGTAGGGAATGATGCAGAAGGTGCATCGGTGATCGCACCCGTTCTGCACCTGCACGTAGGCGCGCGCCCGCGCACCGAACCCGTCGATCAGCGCATGCGCCGTCTCGCGCACGGAGAGGATGTCGTTGACGATCGTCCTCGGCCCATCGTCGAGGCCGAGCCCCTGGTACGTCGCGGCCTGCATCTTCTCCGCGTTGCCGATGACGCGGTCGACCTCCGCCATGTCGGCGAAACGCTGCGGCTCCACCTGCGCCGCGCATCCGGTGACGACGATGCGCGCGCCCGGGTTTTCGCGCCGCAGGCGGCGGATGCTCTGCTGCGCCTGCCGCACCGCCTCCCCCGTCACGGCGCAGGTGTTGACGATGATGGTGTCGCCGAGCCCCGCCTCCCGCGCGTGCTTGCGCATCACCTCGGACTCGAAGCTGTTGAGCCGGCAGCCGAGCGTCACCAGGCGCACGCCGTCCGCCGCACTCTCGCCGGCGGTCTCGTGCGTGCTTTCGGCTTGGCTGTGGATGGGGCGGCTCACGGCGCCTCGAGGGTCGCGAGGTCGAGCGTGCCGCCGTGCTCGTCCTCGACCGGGCCCGTCATGTAGACGTGGTCGTTCTCGCGCCACGCGATCTCGAGCGGCCCGCCGGGAACGGTCACGGTGACCTGTCGCTCCGTCAGGCCCTTGCGCGCTGCGCAGACGGCTGCCGCGCACGCCGCGCTGCCGCAGGCGCGCGTCAGGCCCGCCCCGCGCTCCCACGTGCGCAGCGTGATCGCGGTGCGCGAGGTGACCTGGGCCAGCGAGATGTTGGCCCGCTGCGGGAACATCGGGTGGTGCTCGAGCATCGGTCCGATGCGGCCGAGGTCGTAGGCGGCGACGTCGGCGACCCAGAACACGGCGTGCGGATTGCCCATGTTGACCACGGACGGCGAATGCAGGATCGGCTTGTCGATGGGCCCCACCTGCAGCTCGATGGCGCGCGTGTCGTGGAACGCCTCCGCCAGTGGGATGTCGGCCCAGGCAAAGCGTGGCCGCCCCATGTCGACCGTGATGCGCTCCTGGCCCTCGACGGCCACGTCGAGCACCCCGGCGCGCGTCTCGAACCTCTGCGCCGAGCGGCCCGAGGCCTCCCACACTGCCCAGCCCACGCAGCGCATTCCGTTGCCGCAGGCCTCCGCCTCGCTGCCGTCGATATTGTAGATCCGCACGTAGGCCTCCGTGCCCTCCGTGCGCGGCGCCAGCAGCACCATCATCTGGTCGAAGTGCGCCTCGGGCCGGGCGCCGATGGCCTTCACCCGCTCAGGGTTGAGCGGGTCCGGCCTGCCGCGCAGGTCGACCACCACGATCTCGTTGCCGAGACCGTTCATCTTGCGGAAGGGAAGGGGCGCCGCGGCCATCGTCTTCGTGTGACTTGTTCGAGTGACTGTTCAACTATCCGTGAGCGACCGCCGGCCGCGAACGCTAGTCTGCGTCTCGGCGCTTCTTATATGGCGTGAGGGCCTGGTCGCACAATCGGCCCTGGTTTGCGTGGAGCCGAAGATGCGTGGATGGAAAGCGATGCTTGTCTCCGTGGGCGCGGTCCTGGCGCTGGCGGCCCCGGCTTCGGCCGAGATCACCAGCAGCCCCCGCGTCGCCACCAAGGCCGCGGTGAAGGTCGAGACCGTGGCCCGTGGCCTCGCCCGGCCCTGGGCCCTGCAGTTCCTGGCGCCCGACCGCACCATCGTATCGGAGCGCGGCGGCAGCCTGCGCATCGTGACCCTGGCAGGCGGCATCTCCAAGCCTCTCCTCGGCGTGCGCAAGGTATCCGCAGAGGGCCAGGGCGGGCTCCTCGACATCGCGCTGGCTCCCGACTTTGCCAGCTCCCGCCTGCTCTACTTCTCCTATGCCGAGCCGCGCGACGGCCGCCGCAACGGCACCAGCCTCGCCCGCGCCCGCCTCGTCGAGACCGAGGACGGCGGCAGGCTGGAGGGCCTCGAGGTGATCTTCCGCCAGGAGCCGTCTTTCGCCTCGCCCAACCACTTCGGCTCGCGCATCGTCTTCACCGACGACGGCTCGCTGTTCCTGACGCTGGGCGACCGCTACTTCGCCCGCGACGAGGCGCAGAACCCGGCCAACCACCTGGGCAAGCTCGTGCGCCTCGCCCCCGACGGCACGCCCTACCCCGGCAATCCGAGGCTGCCGGGGTGGCGCGAGGAGATCTGGTCTATCGGCCACCGCAACGTGCAGGGCGCCGCGCTGCATCCCGTCACGCGCCGGCTCTGGATCGTCGATCACGGCGCCCGCGGCGGCGATGAGATCAACATTCCGCAGGCGGGCCGCAACTACGGCTGGCCCGTCATCACCTACGGCCGCGACTATTCCGGCGCCAGCATCGGCGTCGGCACCGAGAAGGAGGGCCTCGAGCAGCCGGTCTACTACTGGGACCCCTCGATCGCCCCCTCCGGCGCCGCGTTCTACACCGGCGACCTGTTCCCCGAGTGGAAGGGCAGCCTGTTCGTCGGCGCGCTGGCCGGCCGGGCGCTGCACCGCCTCGTGCTCGAGGGCGAGCGCGTGGTCGGCGAGGAGGTGTTGCTCGCCGACCGCGGCAAGCGCATCCGCGACGTCCGCCAGGGCCCCGACGGCGCCCTCTACCTCCTCACCGACGACCCCGACGGCGAGCTGCTACGCCTCTCCCCGGGCTGACCGCCGCCTCAGCGCCATGACGATGAGGGCCAGCGGCGCCAGCCACGCCAGCCGCGCTCCGTAGCGGGGATGCGGGTTGGAGAGCATGCCGCAGATGGCCGCGTTGCCGATCAGGGCGAGGATGACGACGGCGGCAAGCTGCGTAGCGGGATCGAGCCGCTTGCGCCGCGCCGCCTGCAGCAGCACGGCGCCCAGGGCAAGGGCGCTCCCGAGCGCGATCGGCACGTGCAGCGCGTTGATGGCCGGGAGCTTGTCGAGCCCGCCGTTCTGCTGGCGCGCCGCGCGCATCTGAGGCGCCCATCGCGGCGTGAAGCGCTCGATGATACCGTGCGTGTGCGGCAGGTAGGCGACCGTCCCCTCGCCGAAGCCGACGGCCACGAGCTGCCGGAGGGTTGCCGTGGCCGCCGCCTTGATCTGCTCGCCTGGATAGAGCACGAGGCTGTCCATGGCGATCGTGCGCATCTCGTCCTCGAGCCCCTCGAAGCGTCCGAGCCGGTTGAAAATGCTGTTCTCGCCGCCGCCCCACAGGAACGCGTCGGCGGTGGCCGGCAGCTCCCGCCTGTAGCGGCACAGCCGCAATCGGGGATCGGAGCAGTGCTCCTCGAGATAGCGCCGGACGATGCCGTCCTCGAGCATGCGCGCAAACAGCACGCTGGCGCCGCCGGGCGTCCAGGCGAGGCGGCCGGACACGGCGAGATTGCAGGCGAGCAGCAGCATCGCTCCTGCCGCCGTCGCGCCGGCCGCCAGGGCAAGGCCGCGGCGGCGCACCTGGCCCGGTATCGCCAATGCAGGCGCCACCATCGCGATCGTCAGCCCCAGGACCAGCAGCATCGTCGCGCTGTGCGACGCCGCCGCCAGCGCGATCGTCGCGGCGAGCCCGCCGCGCTGGAGGCGCCCGAGCGGCGCCGCCTCCAGCGTGATGAGATAGAACGCGACGACGGCAAGCCCGGCCAGGATGTCGGTCAGCAGCATGCTGGAGAGCCATGGCAGCGCCGTGAGCGTCGCCAACAGCCCCATGGCCGTCATCAGGTGCGCCGGGCGCGTCAGCCCGTACGTCTTGAGCAGCAGCGCCACGATCCACGTGGCGAGCGCCGATTGCGCCACGACGCAGGGCCAGAAGCTCGGGGTCTGCAGCGCGAAAAGCAGCAGCCCGTAGACGGTCGAGCGGTTCTCGACGAGATGGCCCTCGTACCAGCGCGCCAGGTAGCCCCCGGTGTCCCACTGCAGCAGCGGGAAGCCGTTCCACAGCGCCGGCAGCAGAAGCAGGCAGGCACCGCCGGCGACGGCGCATGCGCCCGCCAGACCCGCAGCGTGAGAGCCCTCCTCCGCACGGGAGGCTGCGGCACGATCATGCGGCAAGGCTTCTCCGCCTCCGTGTTGCGGTCCGCGCAATGCTGCAGATGCGCACCGGAGAGGCTGCGAAAATTCGGCACACGGACATTCGATCAGGGATCAGGGCTTGACGGACGTCACGACGGCGAGCCTCGCACATCGGCCGCCGGGAGATCCAGCAATTTGTGGTAACAGGTTGCTTCTTGCCGCGGCGTCGGACCCGAGCCGACCGCTGCGCCCGCTTTGAGCCAGAGCAATGCCCCCGGGGCTGGCGGCCGCACAGCATGCGCCGGGAGCCCGGCGCGGGCCCCGCCGGGGGCTCGGCACACGACCCTCAGGACAAAACAAGAAAGCGCAAGACGTCCGGGAGAGGAGCGCGAGGGCCCATGGCATCGTCCATTTCAGGCAAGATCGATCCTGTCGTGCGCCCCGTGACCGCGGCCGACATCGCCGACGCGCTCGGCAAGGGCATGCGGGATTTCCAGGCGGCGCCGACGTTTGGCCTTGTCCTCGGCGGCCTCTACGCCTTGGGCGGCATCGTCATCGTGCTGTCTCTCACCGCCTTGGGGCTGACCTACCTCGCCTACCCGCTGGCGACCGGGTTTGCCCTGATCGGGCCTTTCGTTGCCGCCGGCCTCTACGAGGTGAGCCGCCGGCTGGAGACGAGAGAGGCGATCTCGCTGGGCGCCATCTGGCGGCGCGTGCGCTCCCGCGGCGAGATCGGCTGGATGGCGTTCGTGACCGTCTTCATTTTCATCATGTGGATGTATCAGGTGCGCTTCCTGATGGCGCTCTTTCTCGGCCTCAACGCCTCGTTCTCGACGCTGTCGGAGTTTTTCACCGTCGTCCTCACCACCACCGAGGGGCTGCTCTTCCTCGCCGTCGGCAACGTTGTCGGCGCGCTGCTGTCGCTGCTGCTGTTCTCGCTGACCGTGATCTCGTTCCCGCTCGTGCTCGACCGCGACGTCGATTGCGTCACGGCCATGATCACGAGCATCCGCACCGTCGCGGCGAGCCCCGTGCCGATGCTCGCCTGGGCGTTTCTCATCGGCACGCTGCTGGTGCTGTCGGCGCTGCCCTTCTTCCTCGGCTTGCTGGTGACGCTGCCCGTCCTCGGTCACGCCACCTGGCACCTCTACCGCCGCGCCATCGCCCCGGAGGGCACCCCGGCGTGAGGCGGCATCGGCGCGTCAGGCCGCCTGCGCCTCGGACGGCGGCAGCACGCTGTCGATGGCGATCACGCTGACCAGTCGGTCCCCGAGCGGGATCACGCCGCGCACGAAGCGCTTGGCCGAGTCGGAGGCGATATCCGGGGTCGGCTGGATCTTGTCTTCGGCCACCGTAAAGATGTCGGAGACGCCCTCCACCAGCAGCCCGACCACCTGGTTGCCGATCTGTGTGACGATGATGGCATGCCGCGCCGTGGGCTCGGCCGACGCGAACCCGAGCCGCGCCGCCAGGTCGATGATCGGCAGCACGGTGCCCCGCAGGTTGATGACGCCGCGCATGAAGCTCGGCGTGGCCGGCAGCGGGGTTGCGGGTGTCCAGCCGCGGATCTCGCGGATGGACATCACGTCGACGCAGAACTCCTGGTTGCCCAGGCGAAACGCGATCAGCTCGTGGACGTTGTTGCCGTCGGATTTTGCTGGCTCGGTCATTGTCTTTTCCGGTCCTTTGCCGGCGGCCCGATCCGCGCGCGCTGGCGCGGTTCGGTGCCTGACCGGGGCTCTATGCACGCGGCCTGTGAGTCTCAGAAGTCCTGCCAGTCGTTGTCCGGCTCGGCCTCCGGCTTGCGCTTGGCGGCCGACATGTGGCGGCCGGGCGCGGTCTTGAGGGCCGGCCGGGATTGGCCTGCCGGCCTGCTCGGCGCGTCAGATCTTGCAGCCGGCCGATGGGGCTGGCCCGCTCCGGCGATGTTGCCGATATTGAACTGGGCAACGAGCTGGGACAGCGTGTCCGCCTCCTGCGCCAGCGAATGGCCGGCGGCCGTCGATTCCTCGACCATGGCGGCATTCTGCTGCGTCGCCTGGTCCATCTGGTTGATGGCGCTATTGACCTGGCTGAGGCCCGTCGCCTGCTCCTGCGCGCCTGCCGCGATGTCGATCACCACCTTGTTGATGTCGGCGACCTGCTCGAGGATCCGCTCGAGCGCCTTGCCCGTCTCGGCCACGAGCTGCACGCCGTCGGCCACCTGGCTCGAGGAGGTCGAGATGAGCCCCTTGATCTCCTTGGCGGCATCCGCCGAGCGTTGCGCGAGGGCGCGCACCTCGGAGGCGACCACCGCGAAGCCGCGCCCCGCATCGCCCGCCCGCGCCGCCTCGACGCCGGCATTGAGGGCAAGCAGGTTGGTCTGGAACGCGATCTCGTCGATGACGCCGATGATCTGGCTGATCTGCTGGGCGCTCTTCTCGATGCCGCCCATGGCCTCGACCGTCTTGCGCACCACGACGCCGGTCTTCTCGGCGTCCTGCTGAGCGGCTGTCACCACCTCGCGGGCGTGGCTGGCGCCCTCGGCCGCCTTCTTGCCGGTGGCCGTGATCTCGTCCAGCGCCGCCGCCGTCTGCTCCAGGCTCGCGGCCTGCTGCTCGGTGCGCTTGGACAGATCGTCGGCCGCGGAGGAGATCTCGCGCGTGCTCGACGTGATGCTGCCCGTGCTCGACACGACGGAGAGCACGGTCGCCCTCAGCTTGTCGGTCGCCGCGTTGAAGTCGACGCGCAGCCTCTCCAGCGCCGGCGGGAACGCCGTGTGGATCTCCTGCGTCAGGTCGCCTTCCGACATGCGGCCCAGGCCGTCGGCGAGCGTGGCGACGGCGCGCACGCGGGCGGTGACGTCGGTGGCGAACTTCACCACCTTGCTGACGCGGCCGTTCATGTCGAAGATCGGATTGTAGGAGGCCTGGATCCAGATCTCCTTGCCGCCCTTGCCGATGCGCTTGAACTCGTCGGCGACGAACTCGCCGCCGCGCAGGCGCTCCCAGAAGCGGGCGTATTCGCCGGAGTTGCCGTAGCTCGGCTCGACGAACATCTGGTGATGCCGGCCCTTGATCTCCTCGAGCCGGTAGCCGAGCGCATTCAGGAAATTCTCGTTGGCCTCGATGATGGTGCCGTCGGGCTGGAACTCGATCATGGCCTGGGAGCGCCCGATGGCGGCGATCTTGCCGGCATCCTCGGCCGACTTCAGCTTGGCCTGCGTGATGTCGGTGGCGATTTTCACGACCCGGCTGACCTTGCCGCCCTTGCCGACGACGGGGTTGTACGACGCCTGGATCCAGATCTCCTTGCCGCCCTTGCCGATGCGCTTGTACTCCTGCGCGTCGTACTCGCCGCGGCCGAGCTTCGCCCAGAACGCCTTGTACTCCGGGCTCTGCGCATAGGCCGGCTCGCAGAACATGCTGTGGTGCCGGCCCTTGATCTCATTCAGGTCGTAGCCGAGCGCGCGGCAGAAGTTCTCGTTCGCCCAGCGGATGTTTCCGGTCGCGTCGAACTCGATGATGGCAAGCGCCTTGCCGATTGCGGCGAGGGTGGACTGCGCACTGCTGGCGAATGAGAAAAGGCCGACCATGGTCGTTGCTTCCTTTTTTGGTTGGCACACGGACGATTGTGGTTTCGCCCATGACGTTGTTGGGTGCCTCCATTTATCGTTACCGCGCCTAATAAAAGGTGTACTCTGATCAATAGTAAGATATGTGTATGTCTTGTCCAAAAACTGCAGTCTATTACCTGTATCGTGGTACTCACTTTCTGGACAATGCAATAAAAAATGTACGGATGGCGCATGCGTTGCTCTGCGGGTGCCGCCGCGTCGGCGCTCGTCGTCAGGCGCGTCATGGGCTGATCGCCGAATCGGGCCGCTTCGAAGGGCCGATTTTTCGGATGTTGGCCGGAGAGCGGCCCCGGTGTGCGCGTCGCGGCCTTGCCGACGACGTGCGACAAAAAAGCTCCGGAACCGGAGCAATCGGCCTTGAAGTCCGCCAGTGGGTGCGTGGCCTTCGAGTCGCAAGTCCAATTGCTCTGCCGCGCACTCTCCTGGGCACTTTGTGGCCAAGCCCGCTGCCGGCCGCCCATGCCGCCTCGCGCAGGCAGGGACCGCGCCGGCTCGAGACCCCGCCGCAGCATCGAGCCGTCTTCGCCGCCTCTCAAGACCGGGCCGCCCCCGCCCCCTCCCCGTTGACTTCCCTTCCCCTTTCCACCATGGTGCGGCCCAATCCAGACGGCCCGTATTCGCGAGCCGCCGCCCTGCACATGGGTCCCGCTTTCGAGAAGTGGGAGCAAGCCCGGGAGGCAGGGGGGTCACCGTCCGCCAGCGCTGTGCGCCCGCGGGCGCGATCCCGCTTGGAAGTTCGCTTCTCGATCCGCATCTTGAGACTTGAGGCTCGGCGCCCGGGCCGCGGCCGCAAGCTCCTGAGGTAAAGGTCATGTTCGAAAGCCTGTCAGAACGCCTGTCGGGGGTCCTCGACAAGCTCACCCGGCGCGGCTCGCTGACCGACAGCGACGTGTCGGAGGCCATGCGCGAGGTGCGCCGCGCCCTGCTCGAGGCCGACGTGGCGCTCGAGGTGGTGCGCGATTTCACCGACAAGGTGAAGGCCAAGGCCATCGGCCAGAACGTGGTCAAGTCGGTGACGCCGGGCCAGATGGTGGTGAAGATCGTCCACGACGAGCTCGTGGCGATGCTGGGCTCGGATGCCGAGCCGATCAGCCTGGCGGCCCAGCCCCCGGTCGCCATCATGATGGTTGGCCTGCAGGGCTCCGGCAAGACCACCACCTCGGCCAAGATCGGCTGGCGCCTGACCAACCGCGACCGCAAGAAGGTGCTGCTCGCCTCTCTCGACACCCGCCGCCCCGCGGCGCAGGAGCAGCTGCGCGTGCTGGGCGAGCAGACGCACGTCGACAGCCTCCCCATCGTCGCCGGCCAGACGCCGCAGCAGATCGCCAAGCGCGCCATGGAGGGGGCCCGCCTCGGCGGCTACGACGTCGTCATCCTGGACACCGCCGGCCGCACCCACATCGACGAGGAGTTGATGCGCGAGGCGGCCGAGATCCGCGACATCGCACGGCCCCACGAGACGCTGCTCGTCGCCGACAGCCTCACCGGCCAGGACGCGGTCAAGCTCGCGCGCAGCTTCGAGGATGCGGTCGGCATCACCGGCATCGTGCTCACCCGCGTCGACGGCGACGGCCGCGGCGGTGCCGCGCTGTCCATGCGCGCCGTCACCGGCAAGCCCATCAAGCTGATCGGCGTCGGCGAGAAGTGGGATGCGCTCGAGGACTTCCATCCCGAGCGCATCGCCGGGCGCATCCTCGGCATGGGCGACGTCGTCAGCCTCGTCGAGAAGGCCGCGCAGAACATCGACGCCGAGAAGGCGCAGGCCATCGCGCAGAAGTTGCGCAAGGGCGAGTTCGACCTCGAGGACCTCTCCGATCAGCTCAAGCAGATGGAGAGGATGGGCGGCATGGCCGGCATGATGGGCATGCTGCCGGGCGTCGCCAAGGTCAAGAAGCAGCTGGAAAGCGCCAACCTCGACGAGAAGCTCCTGAAGCGCCAGCGCGCCATCATCTCCTCCATGACGCCGAAGGAGCGCCGGCACCCCAAGATCCTCGACGGCAAGCGCAAGCGCCGCATCGCGTCGGGCTCCGGCACCAAGGTCGAGGAGGTCAACCGCCTCCTCAAGATGCACCGCCAGATGGCGGACATGATGAAGATGATGGGCAAGAAGGGCGGCCTCATGAGCCGCATGATGGGCATGGGCGGCGGTGGCGGCGGCCCCAGCGCTGCCGATGTCGAGCGCATGCAGGCCGAGCTCGCGGCCCTCGATCCCAAGGCCCTGCAGGGGCTGCCCGCCGAGTTGAAGGACATGCTGCCGCCTCCGGGCGCGGCGCCCAAGGCCGCGCCGGCGGCCCTTCCATCGCCCGCCAAAGGCCTGCCGGGCCTGGGCGGCGGCCAGGCCCCGCGGCTGCCGGGCCTTCCGGGCCTTGGCGGCGCCCCCTTCCGCGGCTTCCCCGGTTTCCCGGGCAAGAAGAAATGAGCGGCCTGGCCCAAATGCGCGATCGGACCCGTGGTCCCCTCCCCCCTTGTGGGGGAGGGCCACAGCTTGCCCCGGACTTGATCCGGGGGAATGGGGGACGCCCAAACCTCTCCGGGCGGGCATCCCCCCACCCTTGTTCCCTCCCCACAGGGGGGAGGGAGACGAGTGTCGCTGCCCGCGCCCGCACGGGAGCCCGCGCATGATCCCGACGCTCATGACCAAGCGGCTGATCCTGCGCCCGTTCCGCGAAGGCGATCTCGACGCCGTCGCCGCCTTCTATGCCAACGAGGCGACGGCGCGGTTCGTCGGCGGCGTCTGCTCCCGCGACGACGCCTGGCGCCGCATGGCGAGCATGCTCGGTCACTGGACGTTGCGCGGCTACGGCCCCTGGGCCATCGAGGAGCGGCGGACGAGCCTGTTCGTCGGCTACACCGGGCTTTGGAAGCCTGAAGGCTGGCCGGAGCCGGAGCTGATTTGGGGCCTTGCCGCCGGCGCGCACGGCAAGGGCTACGCGACGGAGGCGGCCGAGACCGCGCGCCGCTACGCCTACGAGACGATAGGCTGGCGCACGCTCGCGAGTTTCATCCGGCCGCAGAATGTGCCCTCGCAGCGCGTCGCCGCCCGACTGGGTGCCGTCGTGGACGGACAATTCGAGCTCAGGGGGTTCCCGATAGACGTGCACCGTCATCCCGGCCCCGAGAAACCCAACTGAAGACTATCAACCAGAAATCACGATCCAGAAGGAGAATATGATGGCCGTGAAGATCCGCCTCTCGCGTGGAGGCACCAAGAAGCGTCCCTACTATTACATCGTCGTCGCCGACGCGACCTCGCCGCGCGATGGCCGCTACATCGAGCAGGTCGGCATCCACAACCCGCTGCTGCCCAAGAACAGCCCCGAGCGCACCAAGCTCGACGTCGATCGCGTCAAGCACTGGATCTCCGTCGGCGCCCAGCCCACGGACCGCGTGCTGCGCTTCCTTGACGCGGCGGGCCTTGCCAAGCGCGAGGCGCGCAACAACCCCAACAAGGCCAAGCCCGGCAAGAAGCGTCAGGAGCGCGAGCAGGCCGCCGCCGACGCCGCCGCCAAGGCCGCCGAGACGCCGGCCGCGTAGGCGGGCGACGGTCTGGGTCGACGCCCAGCCTCCCGGCCCGCTGTCCATTTGCCTTCCCGGAAGCCGCGCGCAAGCGCGGCTATCCGGGATCCTTGCCCATTCCGCACGATCGCACCGGGTAAGGATCCCGGCTCTCGCGCCGTTCGGCCGACTGTGGCCAGCCGAGGGCTCCGCCCCGCCGTCCAGGAAGTCGTGCACCCGCGCAGGAAACGGGTCGCACGGGTGCGGCCGGACGCCTATTCTCCGCCCTCTCGATTTGGCGGAGGCGACCATGCTTCAGGCAGCACAGGCGAATGCGATGTCAGGCGGCCGCGGCGGGCGGGACCAGGCCCCCAAGGCCGAGAGCGACTATGCCCTTGTGCGCCGCGCCATCCACTTTCTCTCCGAGCACTGGACCGACCACCCCTCGCTGGAGACGCTGGCCGAGCACCTGGGGCTGTCGCCCACCCACTGCCAGCGCCTGTTCAAGCGCTGGTGCGGCCTGAGCCCCAAGGAGTTCGTGCAGTCGATCACCGTCGACCACGCGCGCCACCTGCTGTCGGGCTCCGCGAGCGTGCTCGACACGGCCTACGAGGTCGGCCTGTCCGGCGCCGGCCGCCTGCACGACCTGTTCGTCAGCCACGAGGCCATGACGCCCGGCGACTACAAGCGCCGTGGCGAAGGGCTGGAGATCGCCTACGGCTTCCACGCCTCGCCCTTCGGCGAGGCGCTGTTGATGGCGACCGACCGTGGCGTCGCCGGCCTCGCCTTCGTCGACGAGGACCAGGGCCAGACGCGCGCCGAGGCCCTCGACGACATGATGCGGCGCTGGCCCCGCGCCACCTACGTCGAGGCCCCGGACAGGACCGCCCCCCACGCCCGCCAGATCTTCAGCCCGGCCGAATGGCGGCGCGAGCAGCCCGTGCGCCTCGTCATGATCGGCTCGGACTTCGACGTGAAGGTGTGGGAGACGCTGCTCAAGATCCCCATGGGCCGCGCGGTGAGCTATGCCGACATCGCCCGACATCTGGGCCAGCCCAACGCCTCCCGCGCCGTCGGCACCGCCGTCGGCCGCAACCCGATCTCGTTCGTGGTGCCCTGCCATCGCGTGCTGCGCGGCGACGGCAGCCTCGGCGGCTACCATTGGGGGCTCACCCGCAAGCGCGCCCTGATCGGCTGGGAGACGGGCCGCGTCGCAGCCCCAGGATAGGGCTGCCCCCGCTGCACTCCCGCGAGGGTGGAGGCTCCTTGCAGGGACGCTGACCTTCCGCCCTCCGCTTCCAGCCCTGATCGCGGCTGAATCCCATGCAACGGATCATCCCCCGCATTTCCGGTGGCGTTTGTGCCGGCTTGTGGATAAATTGTGGATGATTGCAGTCCAGTGGGTGGAGTGGGTGCATGCTGCGCGTTGAGGTTGAGTCATTTGTTCCGGCTGCACTTGCAAGTGGCAAGGAAGATCCGGCCGCCGTCCATGCGCAGCCCGTGGCCTTCATTTCCGCCCGCGGTACCGAGCTTTGCGTGGTGTGCCACACGGATACCGGCGTCCCCGTGCAGCAGGCCGTGGACACCCGGGCCCATTATGTCGCCGGCGTCGGCCAGTGTTGCGAGCACTGCAGCAGCGAGTGGTGAGGCTGCGCCGTCCGGCGCTTTTGCCCTGGCATCCGGCCCTGGCGGGTCTGTCCGCCCGCGTCCCTTGTTCGCAGGCGCCCGCGTCACCAGCCGGCGCAAGCGGGAGCACGGCCGATGTCTGAGCTCTACTCTCCTGATCGTCCCGCCGACCGCCTCGACCCCTTGATCCGCGACCTCGTGAGCTGGGTTGCCTGCGAGCCCCGTCCCTATGCCGAGGTGATGGAGGCCTGGCGCACCTCCTGCCCGCGCCTCGCCGTCTGGGAGGACGCGGTCGACCGCGGCTACGTGACGACGCGCCGCGGCGCCGACGGCATCGTGGTCCACGCCACGGAGTTGGGGCGCACCTGGCTGCGGTCCGGCCAGCGATAGCGCACGGCCTCCCGCCTCGGCCCCGGCCGCGACCTCGTGACTTTGTTTTTGCTCGCAAATCGCTTCTGCCGCAGCGGTGCTCCCGTCACCCCGCGCGATCGCCTAGAAGGGCGGGCAAACCTAACCGTCGTCGGGAGGACGTTCATGAAGAGACTGGTCCTGGCAGCAGCCCTGTTGGCTGCGCCGTTGTCATTTGCAGCCGCGCAGGCGCCGGCGCCCGTGAAGCTCGGCTACATCCTCGACATGTCGGGCCCCTACGCCGACATCACCGGACCGGGCAGCGTCGAGGCCGCACGCATGGCGGTCGAGGATTTCGGCGGCAAGGTGCTGGGCCGTCCCATCGAGATCCTCTCGGCGGATCACCAGAACAAGGCCGACATCGCCGGCAGCACGGCCCGCGAATGGTTCGACAATCGCGGCGTCGACGCCATCCTTGACGTGGCCGCCTCCGCCACCGCGCTCGCCGCCAACGAGGTGGCCAAGGAGCGCAAGAAGGTCATCATGTTCTCCGGCCCCGGCGCGACCAGGCTCACCAACGAGGCCTGCACGCCGAGCTCGGTCCACTACGCCTATGACACCTACGCGCTGGCCAAGGGTACCGGCCTGGCAACCGTCAAGCAGGGCTTCGACAGCTGGTTCTTCATCACCGCAGACTACGCCTTCGGCCACGACCTCGAGCGCGACACCTCCACCATCGTCACGGCCGGCGGCGGCAAGCTCCTGGGCGGCGTGAAGCATCCGCTCAACAACGCCGATTTCTCGAGCTTCCTCCTGCAGGCGCAAACCTCCAAGGCCAAGGTGGTCGGCCTCGCCAACGCCGGCGCCGACACCACCAACGCCGTCAAGCAGGCGGGCGAGTTCGGCCTCATGGCGGGCGGCCAGAAGCTTGCCGGCCTGCTCATGTTCATCACCGACATCGACAGCCTCGGCCTCAAGGTGGCGCAGGGCATGCTGCTCACCGAGGCCTTCTATTGGGATCTCAACGACGACACGCGCGCCTTCTCCCGCCGCTTCGCCGCCAAGATCAAGCGCATGCCGACCTCGGCCCAGGCCGGCGTCTATTCCTCGACGCTCTCCTACCTGAGGGCCGTCGCCGCCGCCGGCTCCACCGACACCGACAAGGTCATGAAGGTGCTGCGCGAGACGCCGCTCAACGACATGTTCGTCAAGAACGGCCGCATCCGCGAGGACGGCCGCATGGTGCACGACATGTACCTGTTCGAGGTCAAGAAGCCGGAGGAATCGAAGGAGCGCTGGGACTACTACAAGCTGCTCGCCACCATCCCCGGCGACGAGGCCTTCCAGCCGCTCTTCCTCTCGCGCTGCCCGCTGGTGAAGAAGTAGGCCGGGTGGCTGGCGCTCTGCGCCCCGGCGCAACGTCTCCTGTGTCTTCCCGGATGGCGCGCAGCGCCGATCCGGGATCCAGGGGCCATTCGCCCCGCGCCCGGCAACGCCCCGCGCCCGCTGCGCTCACGGCCCGGGCACGAGGCCGTCGGCGAGCGCCTTGACGTCGGCCCGGAGCGCCTTGCGCGAGGCTTCGCGGCTGTAGTGCATGTGCCCGCCCGGATAGAGCTTCAGCTCCACCCGGCCCTTCGGCTTGTCCGCGTAGCCGGGCAGCTGCTCCAGCAGCAGCGCGCTGCCGAAGTAGGGCGTGCGCAGGTCCGTGGCGCCGTGGGTGACGAGCAGGCGCATCTTCGGATCGAGCGCCAGCGCCGACTGCAATTGGCTGATGCTCTCGACGCCGTTGCTGAGGTTGCCCCACTGCCAGCGCAGCGAGGCGCTCAGGTGATAGGCAAGCTCCGTCTTCCAGCCGAGCCGGGCGTAGAGGTCGAGCATGGCGCCCTTGAGCGGCGCGGCAAGCGCGGCGGCGAAGGGGTCGTCCCAGCGCGGGAAGTAGGCGGTCGGGTCCGCGTCGTCGCCGGTGATGGAGACGTCGTAGCCGCTGGCCTGGCGTTGCGCCGCCCGGTTCGCCTCGCGGATGTAGATGAACTCGTCGATGCGGCCGCCGTACTGGCGCACGGTGGCCTCGCTGAGGCCCGAGTAGGCGGCGACGCGCTTCACCACGCGCTCGAGCGCCGGCGCGTCGCGCGGGCCCCGCCCCAGGTCCGTCAGGAACTCGCCCCGCGCGTAGGCTTCCACCTCGGCGAGCTCGGCCCGCGTGCCGAACGCCTGTCCCTTGGCCTCGCGCGCCGCAGCCGCGATCGAGGGCAGCCAGTGCGCGAACGGCTGGATGCGGTGTCTGGGCCCGCGGAACAGGGAGAAGTCCATCACCGGCGAGATCAGCACCAGGGCGCCGATGCCGGCGCCGTGCTGCGTCTGCAGCCGGTGCGCCACCTTGGGCGCGCGGATGCCGCCGTAGCTTTCGCCGACCAGCATTTTCGGGGACACGTTGCGCTGGTGCCGCCGCAGCCAGCGCGCGATCATATCGGCGACGGAATCCGCGTCGCCGTCGACGGAGTGGTAGTCGCGCCCGCCAGGCGGCGGCGCGGCTTGCGGCGCCGGCCCCACCGCGCCGGGCTGCCCCTGGGGCCCCGCGGTCGGCGTTGCGCGGGCCAGCCGCGAGAACCCGGTTCCCACCGGGTCGATGAAGACGAGGTCCGTGAAGTCGAGCCACGTCTCCGGGTTCGGTGCCAGCACGGCCGGCGCCGAGGGCGCCAGCGCGGCGGGCTCCGTCGACAGCCGCCACGGTCCGAAGCCCGCCGCGTGCACCCAGGCCGAGGACGATCCGGGCCCGCCGTTGAACGCGAAGGCGACGGGGCGCTTGGCGGCGTCGGCGCCTTCGAGCTGGTAGGCCACGTAGGCCATCTCCGCCGTCAGGCGTCCGTCCTCCGCATAGAGCGGGATCGATCCGGCCGTCGCCTTGAAGGCGAGCTGGCGGCCGGGCAGGTCGAGCGTGTGCCGCGTGGTGCTGTCCGGCGGCAGCAGCCGGCGCGGCGCGGCGGGAGTGGTGGCCTCCTCGGCCCGCTTGGCCTGGGCGCCGGGCTGCGACGGCGCCTCCTGCGCGAGCGCCGCACCGGGGTGACCGGTCAGGATCAGCGCGACCAGCGCGACGGCATATGGTCTGAGCAACGGCACAACGCCCATGGCACGATATCCGGCATCGAACACACGCAAAGCCCCGCGCGCACTGCTACCACGATCCCGTCTCGGCCGCGCTAGCAAAACGGGCGCCGCCTGTCGCGGCAGCCGGCGCGCGCGCCGGACACGGTCATCGGAACGTCACGTTGAACCGCAGCGCCGCGGCGACGAGCCCCTGGCGGTAGTAGAAGCGGTGCGCGAGCACGTTGTCGAGCGCGGTGTCGAGGACGAGCTTGGCGCAGTCCAATGCGCGCGCCTCGGCCTTGAGATCGTCCATCACGCGCGCACCGACGCCGCCCCTGCGCGCGGCCTGCGTTGTCACCAGGTCGTCGACGTAGAGGAAGCGGCCGTGAATGAGGGTCTCCATGACGCGCACCCCGGCCAGTGCCACCAGCGCGCCGTCCTCGCTGAAGCCGATCAGGCGGTAGCCGCCTGCCGACATGCGCCGGAAGCGCTGGGCGAAGTCTTCGAGCGACGCAAGGTGCGGCCGCAGTTGCTGCATCAGCGGCAGGTAGTCCGCGAGCCGATCCTCCGTCACGTGCTCGCGCTTCATGACGCGGCCACGTGCGGCGCGAAGCGCAGGCCGACGGCAATGCGGTTCCACTGGTTGATGGTGCCGATGGCGACGGTGAGGAACAGCGCTTCCTCCGGGCTGAACTGCTCGAGCACCTGGGCATGGATGGCATCAGGCGCGCTCTCGGGCCCCATCGCCGTGAGCGTCTCCGTCCACGCCAGCGCCGCCTTCTCGCGCGGCGAGTAGATGCCGGCCTCGCGCCACGCCGGCAGCAGGTCGATCTTGGCCGCCGGCACGCCCAGCTTGCGCATCACCGACAGGTGATACTGGATGCAGAAGGCGCAGCCGTTGATCTGCGAGGCGCGCAGCTTGACGAGCTCCGTCAGGCCCTTGTCGAGGCCGCTGGCATCGACCGCGGCGCCGAGCGCCGCCATCGCCGCGCGCACGTTAGCCGCCCGCCGGCCGAAGTCCTCGTAGGAAACCCGCTCCCCGTGCGATCCGGTGCTGTCCGCCATGCTGGCTCTCCGTCTCCAACTCGCCTAGTATCAGACTACGAACATCATATTCGAGCTCTGATATCATGCGCAAGACGGGACACGGCGCCGTTCCCGATCCGGGCGAGGGCAAGCGCGGCGAGGCCGGGCACCTGGGCTATCTCCTGCGGCAGGCGAGCGGCGCCTTTCGCGCCCGCGTCGACCGCGCACTTTCCGACCTCGGGGTAACGGCGCCGCAGTTCGCCGTCATGACCATGATCCGCGCCTACGACGGCCTGTCGGGCGCCGATCTTGCCCGCCTCACGCTGCTCACGCCCCAGACGGTGAGCGTCATCGTCGCCAACCTGAAGCGGGCCGGCGCGCTCGCAAGCGCTCCCCATCCCGTGCACGGTCGTGTGCTTCAGCTGACCTTGACGCCGCAGGGCATGGCCGTGCACGCCCGCTGCAGGGCCCGCGTCGACCGGCTCGAGGCCGAGCTTGCGCACGGGCTGTCGGAACGCGACGAGGCGGTCGTGCGCCGCTGGCTGGTCCGCGCGGCGAGTGAGCCCGGGCCTTCTATGCCCAGGGCCGTGCCGCGGCCGCCTTCTCCTCGTAGGCGGTGATGGCCTTCTCGTCCTTGAGGGTGAGGCCGATGTTGTCGAGGCCCTCGAGCAGGCAGCGCTTGCGGAAGGGATCCATCTCGAAGGCAATGCAGCCGCCGTCGGGACCGCGGATCTCCTGGGCTTCCAGATCGACGGTGAGCGTGGCGTTGGCGCCGCGATTGGCGTCGTCCATCAGCTTCTCGAGCTCGTCGGGCTTCACCTTGATCGGCAGGATGCCGTTCTGGAAGCAGTTGTTGTAGAAGATGTCCGCGAACGAGGTCGAGATCACGCAGCGGATGCCGAAGTCGAGCAGCGCCCACGGCGCGTGCTCGCGCGATGAGCCGCAGCCGAAATTCTCGCCAGCCACCAGGATCTCGGCGCGGCGGTAGGCGGGCTTGTTCAGCACGAAGTCGGGGCGTTCCTTGCCGCTGTCGTCGTAGCGCAGCTCGCTGAACAGGTGCTTGCCGAGCCCCGTGCGCTTGATCGTCTTGAGGAACTGCTTCGGGATGATGGCGTCGGTGTCGACGTTGATCATCGGCAGGGGAGCGGCGACGCCCGTGAGCTTGGTGAACTTCTGCATGTCTCTCTCCCTGGGTCGTCCGCCGCAGCCTCACGCCCTGAGGCCGTCGGCGAGCGCGCGGAAATAGCCCTCGGCCTCGAGCAGCCGCTCGATGCGCTGGGCGTCCGCGGCTTTCACCGTCTTGAGCACGGGCTCGCGCCCTGCAATGCCCTCGAGCCGCCTTTTAACGCCAGCGAGTTTGCGTCCGTCAAGGTGATCCTCGAGGGCGGCGACGATGTCCTCGACGTAGCCGGCGATGCGTCCGAGCTCGCGCACCGCCTCGCGCTCGGCGGCGGCGTTGGCCCCTTTCTCGAGCTTCGCGAAGGCGCCGGCGGCCCGCGCCAGGGTGGCGGCGATCTCCTCCGCGTAGGCGGCCACCTTCTCCCGCCGCCCGGCTTCGAGCTTGAGCAGGCTTTCCCGCCAGCGCGTGATGGCCTCGGTCAGGCCGAGAAGCTTGATCGTGTAGTCGATGATCGCCATGCCGGGCTTCGCTGGAATGGGCCTTGGGCCAGAGTATGGTGGCACCGACCGCCTGGGGATAGGCCCGGGCCTACCTGATGGAGGGGTCCGCGAAGCACTGCCGCATCAGCTCGCAGCGCCGCGAGCCGGAGAAATGCATGCTGTCGCCTTTCGCAGGTGCGATGAACTTGCACACCTCCTCCAGGCCGTCGGCCGTGAGCCAGCCCTGCCGCCGCCCGCGCTGCACGGCAAAGCAGTCCGCGGTCTCCTCGTCGGGGCCCCGGAACTGGTGTCCGCACTCGTGCGCGTGGATCCACAGCTTGACGGCCGTCGAGACCTTGTCGAGCAACCTGGGATTGAGGATCAGGAACCCCGGGTAGGCGGCGCCATAGTCGTCGAGATGGTTGTCCATCACGGTCGGGCGCTTGCCGCACACCACCCTCTGCCCGTCGAGCTTGAGCTCGCCCGAGGGCACGATCTGAGCGCCCTTGCCGACCTGGTTGACGTACTCCTCCGGCGTCGGGCCGGCCGCTGCCGGCTCTGCCAGCACCAGGGCCGCGCACAGGAGCGCGCCTGTAAGCCCTTGTTTGAGCAAATCTATCCCCTCGTTCCGCCCGACGCAGCGGCACCTGTTGCCAGTTTCGCCCGGCCGCGCCCGGATTTCAACTATCGCTACACGCCCGCGAGCCCCGCTGCCCTCGCTCGGTGCCGCGACTACGCGTAGAAGCACAAAAACCCTACGTCTCCGTTGCCGCTGCCTCGATCGCCTCCATGTCGGCATCCGACAGGCCGAAATGGTGGCCGATCTCGTGCACCAGCACGTGCGTCACCAGCGCATCGAGCGTCTCCTCCCCGCCCGCCCAGTAGTCGAGCAGCGGCCGCCGGTACAGGAACACCATGTCCGGCATGCGCGTGATGTCCGTCACGCTCTTCTTGTCGAGGCTCACCCCGTGATAGAGCCCGAGCAGGTCGAACGGGCTCTCGATCCCCAGGCTGTCCAGCACCTCGTCCGTCGGGAAATCCTCGATCCGGATCACGACGTCCTGCGCCAGCGCCCGGAACTCCTGCGGCAGACGCTCCCAGGCTTTCGCGGCAAGGTCCTCGAACACCGCGATATCGGGCGCCTTGCGCGGCGCCCAATCGAGATCCTGGCTCATCGAGGCCCAGTCCTCCGGAGTTGACCCAGATCAGGCGACCTTCTCGATCGCCTCCGGCTCAATATGGGCGGTGACCTGGCTGACGCCAACGACCGCCCGCAGCGCGAACTCGACGAGCTCGGCCGTGCGCGCCGAGACGCCCGCGAGCCTGAGGTCGACGCTGAGCTCACGCCCGTCCCCATCCTCGCGCGAGGCGTGTACCCTGAGCGGCGTCGTGCCGAGCTTGGCAACGGGCTCGATCAGCCGCGGCAGCAGCTGCGGGTCGGCGGGGGCGGTGACGAGGAAATAGGCGCGAACGGTCGGGGCGCCGGGCACGTGGCCGGCGTTGGATCGGGCATGCGACATGGGAGGCAAGGTCCTGCGACAGGATGATCAATGCAATGCGCGACGGCAAAAAGCCCGGAGCCCTCAGGCCACCGGGGGAATAATTCGCGCAATGATCACCAGCTGTGCGTTTGCCATAGCGCCACCGTAGGCACAGACGCGCGGCAGCTCAAGTGCGCCGCGCGCCGCAGGCGGCCTATTCCGCGGCTTCCGCGCGGCTGTGCGCCAGCCGCTCTGCGAGGCTGACGTGCGGCCTCTCGGCAGGGCGGGGCTTCGGCAGGTTGTCTCGCGAGGTCTTGTTGATGTCGATCCCGCGCGAGTCGATCACCCGCGCCGGGATCCCCGGCTCTGCGAGCCGCACGGCCTTCCTCGGCCGGGGTCGCTCGAGCCGCTCGCGATCGGTGACGAGCCTGATGGCGGCAAGCTCCAGCTCGATGTCCTCGACTAGGCTCTCAAGCTCGCGGCGGTCGTCCGGTCCGGCACTCATGACGCACACCCTTGGACAGCACGTTTTTCCACAAGTTACGCACAGCATACAGTGGTTAACGGGCACGCTCCAAGCGTCAATTGCATCACACTTCGGTGTCTGTGGGGCGATGCGGGTGCGCCGCGCCGCGGGTCAGGCCTTGTCGGCGATCAGGATGGCTTCGTCGAGCGTGAACCAGACCACGCCATCCAATGTGCGCGGCTTGAGGAACGCCGCGAGCGCGGGCTTGGCCTTGGCGAGCATCTCGGCCAGTCGCGCGATCGTGGGCTCGTCGCAGCCCAGCCGCCGCGCCCACGGATCGAACTCCATGTCCTTCGGAATGCGCTCGGCGTGCCGTACGCTGAAGCCGCAGGCGCCCATCAGGCGCGCCCACTCGCCCATGCCGAGGCAGCGCCCGTGGCTCGGGTCCCTCAGCTTCTCGAAGGCGTTGTACGTCGCCGCCGCCTCGGCGAGCTCCGCCTCCGTGAACCCGGGCGTCGATTGCGCGTCGGGAGCGATGTTGTCGATCAGAGCAAAGACCCCGCCCCGCTTCAGCACGCGCGCGACCTCCGCCACGAACCTCTCCGGGTGCGGGAAATGGTGCGGGGCGATGCGGCTCGTCACCAGCTCGAAGGCGCCGTCGGCGAAGGGCAGCGCCTCGGCATCGGCCACCGCCGTCTCGAGGTTCTCAAGCCCCCGCTCCTTCGCGAGCTTGTCGGCCTCGGCCAGCATCTCCGTCGTGATGTCGCTGGCGATCACGTGCGCCACGTGCGGCGCGAGGGCCGCCGCCGTGTGGCCCGCACCCGTCGCGATGTCGAGCGCGCGCCAGCTCTTTTGCGGCGCCACCAGCTCGACGACCCGGGCGAGGCTGGCGCCCTTGGCGTGCACCTGCGACGTGGCATAGGCCGCCGCATGCGCCCCGAACTGCTGCTGCACGAGGGTCTTGGACATGGCGCTGATCTCCCTCCTCGAGCAGGGCGTGCCTCGCCCCCTCAGAGCTTGCGTGCGTCCACGAAATGCCCGGCGAGAGCCGCGGCCGCCGCCATCCGCGGCGAGACCAGGTGCGTCCGCCCGCGATAGCCTTGCCGTCCCTCGAAATTGCGGTTCGAGGTGGAGGCGCAGCGCTGGCCGGGCTTCAGCTGATCGGGGTTCATGCCCAGGCACATGGAGCAGCCCGGCTCCCGCCACTGGAAGCCCGCGGCGAGGAAGATCTTGTCGAGCCCCTCGGCCTCCGCCTGCTCCTTCACCAGGCCCGAGCCCGGCACGATCATCGCGTAGGCCAACCGGTCTGACACCGTCTTGCCCTCGACCACCTTGGCCACCTCGCGCAGGTCCTCGATGCGGCCGTTGGTGCACGAGCCGATCCAGATCACGTCGAGCGGGATGTCCTGGATGCGCGTGCCGGCGGCAAGGCCCATGTACTCGAGCGCGCGCGCGGTCTTGGCTCGCTTCGCCTCGTCGTGGATCTTGGCCGGGTCGGGCACGACGCCGTCGACGGTGGCCACGTCCTCCGGGCTCGTCCCCCAGGTCACGATCGGCGGCAGGTTGGCCGCATCGAGCGTGATCACGCTGTCGAAGTGCGCGCCCGCATCCGTGTGCAGCGTCTCCCAGTATCTCATGGCCATGTCCCAGGCCGCGCCCTTGGGCGACTTGGGCCGGCCCTTGAGGTAGGCGTACGTCAGCTCGTCCGGCGCCACCATGCCGGCGCGCGCGCCGCCCTCGATCGACATGTTGCACACCGTCATGCGGCCTTCCATGCTGAGGCCGCGGATCGCCTCGCCGTCGTACTCGATGACGTGTCCCGTGCCGCCGGCCGTGCCGATCTTGCCGATGATGGCGAGGATGATGTCCTTCGCACCCACGCCCGCCGGCGGCGTCCCGTTGACGGTGACGCGCATGTTCTTGGCCTTCTTCTGCGTCAGCGTCTGGGTGGCGAGCACGTGCTCCACCTCGCTGGTGCCGATGCCGTGCGCCAGCGCGCCGAACGCGCCGTGCGTCGAGGTATGGCTGTCGCCGCACACGATGGTCGTGCCGGGCAGTGTGAAGCCCTGCTCCGGCCCGATCACGTGCACGATGCCCTGCCGCACGTCGAGCTCACTATAATACTCGATGCCGAACTCGGCGGCGTTCTTGGCGAGCGTCTCGACCTGGATGCGGCTTTCCTCGTCCGCGATGCCCTTGCGGCGGTCGGAGGTCGGCACGTTGTGGTCGACCACGGCCAGCGTCTTGGACGGCGCCCGCACCTTGCGGCCGGTCATGCGCAGCCCCTCGAAGGCCTGCGGGCTCGTCACCTCGTGCACGAGATGGCGGTCGATGTAGAGGATGCAGGTGCCGTCGTCCTGGCGCGCCACGACGTGGTCGTCGAAGATCTTGTCGTAGAGGGTTTTTGCTTGGGCGTTGGCCATGGCGGGCAGGCTCCCTGGTGCGTCTTGCCGCTGTCATAGCGAGCCCGCCGCGCGCCGCCAACCCCGCAGGGCAAAAAGAAAGCCGGGCGCAAGGCCCGGCCTTAAAGTGGTTTCACGCCACCCGTGTGGGTGGTTGAAGGCGTCGAAGGGAGGTAGAAGCCTTCACGAGCTGTCCGTCACAGCTGCGTGCATAACATCAGGCGCGGCTGGTCCTGGGAATGCTCCGGCGGGCATTGGAGCCATGCGTGCCTGCATGGCTTGCCCGTAAGCCTCCTGTCAGGCGCCCGCTGCCGGTGCTCAGAACTTCCACTGCCGCGCCTTCGAGACCATGAAGTCGCGGAACACCTGCACCTTCTTGGCCGTCTTCAGCTCTTCCGGATAGACGAAGTAGATCTGGATGCTGGGCAGCTCTGCCTCGCGCAGCACGGGCACCAGCTCGCTCTCCTCCTCCGTCAGGTAATCGGGGATGAGCCCGATGCCGATGCCGGCGAGGATGGCGTACTTCATGGCGAGCACGCTGTTGGCGGCGAAGGCCGGCTTGCGCGGCGGCTTGCCGTCCAGGCCCGCCGTCTCCAGCGCCCGCACGGCCGACAAGTGCGCCGCCGGCGTGCCGCTGTAGGAGATGATCGGGTGCCCGTCGAGCGCCTCGATCGACTGCGGTGCGCCGTAGCGCCGCACGTAGTGCGTCGAGGCGTAGGCATGGATCTTCATGTTGAACAGCGGCCGCCGGATCAGGTCGCTCTGCTGCGGCTCGCTGGTCCAGATGGCGACGTCGGCGGCCCGCATGGCGATGGCGATCTGCTCGTCAGACAGGATCAGCTCGACGCGGATGTCGGGGTAGAGCTCCAGGAACTCCCGCAGGCGTTGCGTCACCCACACCGTGCCGAGGCCGATGGGGGCGGTGATCCTGAGGTCGCCGGTGGGCTTGGTGGTGGTGTCGGTGAGCAGCGTCTCCGCCGTCGACAGCTTGCCCATGATCTCGCTGGCCGTCGAGAACAGCATCTCGCCCTGCTCGGTGAGCACGAGTCCCCGCGCGTGCCGGTGAAACAGCGAGACCTTGAGCTCCTTCTCCAGGGCCGAAACCTGCCGGCTCACGGCGGATTGGCTCATGCGCAGGGCTTCGCCCGCGTGCGTGAAGCTGCCGGCCTCGGCGGCGGCGTGGAAAATTCTCAGCTTGTCCCAGTCCATAAGGTGTGTCGTTCGTTGCGAAGGCGGTGCTTCGGATTTCTGTTACTCCGCAGCCTTCGCTGCGATCTCGAGTTTGGCGAGGTAGCGCTCGGCCTCGAGCGCGGCCATGCAGCCCATGCCCGCGGCCGTCACCGCCTGGCGGAACACCTCGTCCTTGACGTCGCCGGCGGCGAACACGCCGGGAATGTCCGTGGCGGTCGAATCCGGCGCCGTGACCAGGTAGCCCGACGGCGTCGTCTTGAGCTGGCCCTTGAACAGCTCCGTCGCCGGCGCATGCCCGATGGCGATGAAGATGCCGTCGACGGCGATATCCTGCGTCGCGCCCGTCTTCATGTTCTTCAGGCGCGCGCCCGTGACCGAGCGCGGCGGTCCCTCGGACCCGATCACGGTCTCCAGCGTCGTGTCCCAGATCACCTCGACCTTGGGATTGGAGAACAGCCGGTCCTGCATGATCTTCTCGGCACGGAAGCTGTCGCGCCGGTGCACCACCGTCACCTTGCGCGCGAAGTTGGTCAGGAACAGCGCCTCCTCGACGGCCGTGTTGCCGCCGCCGATCACGGCCACCGCCTTGCCCTTGTAGAAGAAGCCGTCGCAGGTGGCGCAGGCCGACACGCCGAAGCCCTTGAAGGCCTCCTCGGAGGCAAGCCCGAGCCAGCGCGCCTGGGCGCCCGTGCAGATGATGAGCACGTCGCAGGTATAGACGTCGCCCGAATCTCCCTCGAGCCGGAACGGCCGCCGGCCGAGCTCGGCCTTGACGATCTGGTCCATGACGAACTGCGTGCCGACATGCTCGGCCTGGGCGTGCATCTGCTCCATCAGCCACGGGCCCTGGATGGCGGAGGCAAAGCCGGGGAAGTTCTCGACGTCGGTCGTGATCGTCATCTGCCCGCCCGGCTGCGGTCCCTGGATGACCACGGGCTTGAGCATGGCGCGCGCCGCATAGATCGCTGCCGTGTAGCCGGCCGGGCCCGAGCCGAGGATGATGACCTTGTGATGCTGGACAGTCATGGGGAGCCGTTGAGGGAGTGCCATGGATGCGTGTGGGGGGCGCAAGCGGAACGAACGCGGAACACGCGCCGGATCCCCGTCTATAAAGACCTTGCCACGCCTGCGGTCAATGCATAGCTCGCCGGCGCGGGTCGATTGGGGCCAAGGTCCGGATCAAATCAATTTGAGGGCCTTGAAGCTCGCATGGCCCTGGCGGCCCACGATGATGTGGTCGTGGACCACGATGCCGAGCGGCCTTGCAGCGGCAACGATCAGGGCCGTCATGTCGATGTCGGCACGCGACGGCGCCGGGTCGCCGGACGGATGGTTGTGCACCAATATGATGGCGCTCGAGGCATGCTCAAGGGCTCGCTTGACCACCTCGCGCACGTAGACCGGCGTGTGGTCGACCGTGCCCTTCTGCTGGACCTCGTCGGCAATGAGCCGGTTTTTCTTATCCAGAAATAGAATGCGGAACTGTTCCTGCGCCTCGTAGCCCATGCTTGCCCGGCAGTAATCGAGCACGCTCTGCCAGGTGCCGAGCACCGGCCGGTTCATCACCGCCTCGCGCATCAGCCGCAGGGCGGCAGCGCGCATCACCTTGATCTGGGTGACCGCGGCCTCGCCGACGCCCTCCACCTCCTTCAGCCGCTCGGGCGCAGCGCTCAGCACCTCGGCGAAGCTGCCGAAGCGGCTGATCAGGCGCTTGGCGACCGGCTTGGTGTCCTGGCGTGGGATGGCGGCGAACAGGGCGAGCTCGAGCAGCTCGTAGTCGGCGAAGGCGTCGGGTCCGGCGGCGAGGAAGCGCTTGCGCAGCCTGTCCCGGTGCCCGGCGTGCGGGCTGCCCGGGCGGGGCTCCCGGGCCGGCCCGCTTGCGCCTCGGCCTGGCTCCGCGCCGGCATCCAGGAGCGGCAGCGGCGGCTCGAGGTTGAGCCCCTTGTCCTTGAGAGCGCCGCGCGCCATCGGGTCAACTCACGCCATCCAACGCCACGAAGTATGCGAGCTGCAGTATGCGAGGGTGCCGGGCCGGTCTCAGGCCGCGACCGGCCCGATTCTGTAGGGCGGCTTGTGCAGGCCGGCGGGAGAGTAGGTGAACACCTCGCACCCGGTCTCGGTCACGCCGACGGTGTGCTCGAACTGCGCCGACAGCTCCCTGTCCCGCGTCACGGCGGTCCAGCCGTCGGGCAGGATCTTCACGTGCGGCTTGCCGAGGTTGATCATCGGCTCGATGGTGAACAGCATGCCGGGCTCCAGCACCACGCCGTCTCCGGGCTCGCCATAGTGCAGGATGTTCGGCCGGTCGTGGAACAGGCGCCCGAGGCCGTGGCCGCAGAAATCGCGCACCACGCTGCAGCGCTCCTTCTCGGCGAAGATCTGGATGGCGGCGCCGATGTGCCCCGTCGTGTTGCCGGGCTTTACCGCCGCGATGCCGCGCATCAGCGCCTCGTAGGTCACCTCGATCAGCCGCTCGGCCCGCCGCGAGATCCCCCCGACCGCGAACATGCGGCTCGTGTCGCCGTGCCAGCCGTCGACGATGAGGGTCACGTCGATGTTCACGATGTCCCCGTCTTTCAAGGCTTTCGGGCCTGGAATGCCGTGGCACACGACGTGGTTCACCGAGGTGCAGATCGACTTCGGGAAGCCGCGGTAGTTGAGCGGCGCCGGGATGGCGTTGTTCTCGATGGCGAACTGGGTGGCGATCTCGTCGAGGAGCTCGGTCGTCACCCCCGGCTTGATGTAGGGCGTGAGCAGGTCGAGCGCGGCGGCGGCGAGCTGGCCGGCCTTGCGCATGCCCTCGAAGCCGTCCTTGCCGTGAATGCGGATCTTGGTGTCGCGCGTCTGCCGGGTGATGTCGAGGTTCTGCATCGGTGTCCTGGTATCTGGCAGCGCCGGCTGGCGCCGTTCCATCGTCGGCCCGAGTCTAGTGGAAATGCGTCGGAGTGCAACTTGGGCGATTGGGCGCCGGCGTCCGGGGCGCGCGGCGCGCGCGTGAGGACATGGGGCGTGCCCTGCCGTCGCCGGAGCCGTTGCCCCGCCCTGCCTCGTCCGCCCCGCGGCCCATCTCGCGGGCCCCCTTCCCCGCGGCCTTGCGGCGGTCGCGGTCACCGGGCCTCCGCGCTCCCTGGGCGCGCCGCGCGTCGCGCCCGCCGACCCGCTTTGCGCAGCCACGTGCCGGGTGCTCCCTCCCCCGTTGCCTGCGGCGTGCCGCGATCGTGCTGCGGCAGCCCCGGCCCGAAGGCCGCGGGTCGGGGTCGCGCCTCGGGGTAGCGCGCCTCTGCCGCTGCTCCTCTCCGCGCCTCGCCCGTGATCCTCCGACGGGCCCTCCCGTGACGCGAGGTGGGGTGCGGGCGTGAGGCGCTGCGCCTCGTGTCTGTCGCGCCTCGTGCGCGCGTGTCCGATCCCGCGCCGCGCGCGTCATCCGTCGCGACATCGACGCCGCGGTCGCGCGCATCGGATCCGGCGCGCTCGTTCGCGCGTCATGTCCCCGCGCAGCACGCGCGCGGTGTCGCGATCAGCCGTCGCTCGCGCGCCGTTCGTCGTCGGCAGCGCTCCGATTTCGCGAATCACTGCCGCGTGTTGGCGCGCTTTTCGGTCTCGAGATCGCCTCTCCGGCGCGTCGCGGTGCAGAAAATCGGGTTTAAAACTCGTAAAACAGGCGAAAACTGTTGAAGACGTGCAACACTTTCGGATTGCAGAGCCAAAATCGCATTGGGGTTTCTACAATTACTATCAACAAACTGCGCGAAATTGCTCACTATCACGGTGTTCGAAATGATTCGAACTTATCTAGAGAGAGAGGGACAAACCCATGGCTAAAGCAGCTACGAAAGTGAAGGCGAAGGCGAAGGCGAAGAAGCCGGCAGCGAAGAAGCCCGCCGCCAAGAAGGCCGCGAAGCGCCGGTAACGGAACAGGGGTAAAGGCTCGGCGCCAGCCCCGGTTGGGCACCAGGGCAGAGCAGCGAGCCGCCACCCACTTCCGATCGCTTCCAATGAGAGAGCCGGAGCCGCGTGCGGTCTCCGGCTTTCTCTTTTTGTGCCCTGCGTTTCGTAGGCCCCGATAAAATGCGAGTCCATACAAGTCGAGACGGCGGAATTCTGCCGCATCAGGCGTGCCGCGTCGCCCTATTCCGGGAAATGGCAGACGGCCTCGATGTTGTGCCCGTCCGGGTCGAGCACGAAGGCACCGTAGTAGTTCTTGTGATAGTGCGGCCGCAGCCCAGGCGCGCCATTGTCGGTGCCGCCGGCGGCCAGCGCCTCCCTGTGGAAGGCATCGACCGCCGCCCGCGTCTTGGCGGTGAAGGCGAAATGCACGCGCCCTTGCACGGGCATGCCGCTGCCGATCCAGAACTCGGGCTTGCCCTTGGCCCCGAAGCCCGCGTGGTTCTCCCCGCCCGTCTCCTGCGACGACACCTCCATCTCGAGGTCGTAGCCGAGCGGCTTCAGCACGCGCAGATAGAACCCTTTCGACCTCGTGTAGTCCGAGACCGGGATGCCGACGTGGTCGAGCACGTGTCCCTCCTGATCGACGCTGCAGCGGTTGCCGAGGCAAGCTTGGCGCGGGCCTGGCCGGTGGGCAAGGGCAAATCGGCGCCCCGAACACGGCCGGGCGCCTGCCGCGCCGGGCCGCCCGCGCGCCTTTGGCCGCGATTGCGCTGCGGGGAACGCGCCTCAGACGCGCCGCTCGACCATCTTCCGCTTGAGCTCGGCAATGGCCTTGGCGGGGTTCAGCCCCTTCGGGCACGTCTTGGTGCAATTGAGGATGGTGTGGCAGCGGTAGATCCGGAACGGATCCTCCAGGTTGTCGAGCCGCTCGCCGGCCGCCTCGTCGCGGCTGTCGATGACCCAGCGCTGCGCCTGCAGCAGCGCCGCGGGGCCGAGGTAGCGGTCCTGGTTCCACCAGTAGCTCGGGCACGAGGTCGAGCAGCAGGCGCACAGGATGCACTCGTAGAGCCCGTCGAGCTTCTCGCGGTCCTCGCGGCTCTGCCGCCACTCCTTGGGCGGGGTCGGCGACGTGGTCTTGAGCCACGGCTCGATCGACTGCAGCTGCGCATAGAAGTGCTTCATGTCCGGCACCAGGTCCTTCACCACCTGCATGTGCGGCAGGGGGTAGATCTTGACCGCGCCGGAGACGTCGTCGATGGCCTTGAGGCAGGCCAGCGTGTTCTTGCCGTCGATGTTCATCGAGCACGAGCCGCAGATGCCTTCGCGGCAGGAGCGGCGGAAGGTGAGCGTCGGGTCGATCTCGTTCTTGATCTTGATCAGCGCGTCGAGCACCATCGGCCCGCAGGCCTTGCGCTCCACCCAGTAGGTGTCGATGCGCGGGTTCTGCCCGTCGTCGGGGTTCCAGCGGTAGATGCGGAACTCCTTCCAGCCCTTTTTCGCGGCCGGCTTGTTCCACGTCTTGCCGGTGCCGATCCTGGAGTTCTGAGGCAGGGAGAGCTGGACCATAGCGGTCGGTATCCTTGGGACTGTTCTAGTCAGCGCGGGCCTTAATCCCGCAACCGCGCGTCCTAGTCAACGGCGACCCGTCGCCACCCGCCATTGGGCTGGTATGCCAAGGACGGGTGATCCAAACCGATCGGCCCGTCGCGCCCAGGCTCAGCCGCTGCGCCGGCGCTTGCCCAGCCGCCCCGGCGTATGGCCGAGCTGGCGGACGAAGGCGCGGCCCATGTGGCTCTGATCGGCAAAGCCGGCCTGGATGGCCGCCGCCGCCGTCCCCCGCGCCAGCAGCCGGCGGGCGAGCTTGACCCGGCATTGCAGCAGATCCGCGTAGGGTGTTGTGCCGACGCTCCTGGCAAAGGCGCGGATGAGCTGCGTGCGGCCGAGGCCCGCCAGGTCTGCCAGCTCGGCCAGCGACAGCGGGCGCGCCGGGGCGCCGGCGGACATCGGCACCTCCCGCATGCAGGCAGTTGGCCTGTGTACGGGACGCCGGCATGCACGAAATTGCGGTCGGGCGTGCCATGGCCGCCCGGTGCTGTCACCGCCGTTTCATGGCCAGCCGGGTCCAGGTCACGCCCGTGTGCCGGTAGCCGGTGCCCTGCAGCGACTGGCCTTCGGCGACGCGGATCGGCGCAAGGCCGTGCGCCGCGCCGAGCGCGATCGTCTCCTCGGCCGACACCTCGAACATGCGCCGGCCCGCAGGGACCGGGCCGTGCCGTAGGGAGAGGATCAGTAGGCCGCCCGTCTTCAGCAGCGGCGCGATGTTGGCGATCGCGCGCGCCCGCTCCGCGGTGTCGAGGTGCATCAGCACGGCGGTCATCATCACCACGTCGAAGGTCTCCCCGCGTGCTCTCACCAGGGCGACTTCGGGCAGCCCGTCGTCGAGCCATTCGATGCGCGGCGAGGCATGCAGGGCAGCCGCGGCCGTGCGCAGAGCGTCCGTCGGCTCCACGGCAAGCACCCTGTGGCCCAGCGCGGCAAAGCCGGCCGCGTCCCGCCCCGTTCCGGCGCCGATGTCGAGGATCAGCGCCGGCGCCGGCGGGACGAGGTCGAGCATTCCCCCGTGCAGCGCCGCAAAGTCGATGGCCTCGTAGCGGTCGACCAGCTCCGGCGCCTCGTCCGCGTAGCCCTGCGTGCCCGGCGCAGTGCTCATGGGCCGCTCCGGTCGGGACTGAGGCGCTGCAGGAACCCGCACAGGTCGTCCGTCATGTGGTGCACGTGCTCCGGCGGCGTCTGCCAGGCGCGGATGGCGTGCTGCACGGGATGGTCGTAGGTGGCGGCCGAGTGCACCAGCACCGTGGTCATGCCGAGCGCGTGCGGGGCCTCGAGGTTGTGCGGCATGTCCTCGAACATGGCGGCAGTTCTCGCCTCCACCGCGTGCGCCTTCAGGAAGGCATCGTAGGCCGACGCCGTGGGCTTCGGCACGTAGTCGGCCGCGGCGATGTCGAAGATGCCCTCGAACAGGTCGAGGATGCCGAGCTTGCCGGCCACGTTCTCGGCGTGGCGCACCGAGCCGTTGGTGAAGATCAGCTTGCGCCCAGGCAGCGCGGCGATGGCCTCGCGCAGCTCGGGATGCTCCGCGACGGGCGACAGGTCGATGTCGTGCACGTAGTCGAGGAACGCCTTCGGGTCCATCCGATGCACCAGCATCATGCCGGAGAGTGTGGTGCCGAACTGCCGGTAGTAGCTCTTCTGCAGGTGCCGCGCGTACTCGAGCGGCACGCCGAGGTAGCGCTGGATGAACTCCCCCATGCGCTGGTCGACCTGGGCGAACAGGTTGCACTCCGCCGGATACAGCGTGTTGTCGAGGTCGAAGATCCAGATGCGCGTCGCCTCGAAGCCGCGCTTGGTCGTTCCGGATGCAGGGCCGTCGGCCATCGCTGCTGCCTGCCTCAGCCCGGTTTGCGCGATTTGCGCTCGATCAGCGTGCCCACGCCGTGCTCGGTGAACAGCTCCAGCAGCACGCAGTGCGGCACGCGCCCGTCGATGATGACGACGCCCTCGACGCCGGCCTCCACCACCTCGATGCAGCCCTCCACCTTGGGGATCATGCCGCCCGAGATGGTGCCGTCCTTGATCATGGCGCGCGCCGCATCGATGGTCAGGTGCGTGATCAGCTTCTTGCCCTGGTCGAGCACGCCGGCGACGTCGGTCAGGAGCAGGAGGCGCTTGGCCTTCATCCGCGCCGCGAGCGCGCTGGCGAAGGTGTCGGCGTTGATGTTCAGCGTCTCGCCCTCCCGGCTGATGGCGACCGGGGCGATGACGGGGATGTGCTCGGACTTCGAGATCAGGTCGACGATGTGCGGGTTCACCTCGATGGGGTCGCCGACGTAGCCGATGTCGACGGCTTTCATGAGGTTCGATTCCGGGTCCTGCATCTGCGTGATTCGGCGCGCGAACATTAGGTTCGCGTCTTTGCCCGACAGGCCCACCGCCTTGCCGCCCTGCTGGTTGATGGCGGTGACGAGGCCCTTGTTGATCAGGCCCGAGAGGACCATCTCGGCCACCTCCACCGTCGGCTTGTCCGTGACCCTCAGGCCTTGCACGAACTCGCTCTTGATCTCCAGCCTCTTCAGCATGCTGCCGATCTGCGGCCCGCCGCCGTGCACGACCACGGGGTTCACGCCCGCCAGCTTCAGCATCACGATGTCCTGCGCGAAGGCGGCCGCCAGTGCCGGGTCCCCCATCGCATGCCCGCCGTACTTCACGATGATGGTCTCGTTGTCGTAGCGCAGCATGTGCGGCAGCGCCTCGGCGAGGATGCGCGCCTGCAGGACCGGCGAGAGCGAGGCGAGCCCTTCGGGTGCGGCGGTCTCGCTACCTGGGGCTTTGTCGTGGGCCATGGCGTGTCTGTCCGCAGCGGGCGAGGCACCGGCGCGGGCCGGGCTCGAGGTGGATGTGCAAATCGGCCGTTCTTATAGGGCCCCGGTCCGCCCCTGCCAACGCTGCCCGCGCCAAGGGGGCTGTCCCATGAGGCGGGGGGCGTGCCATCAGGCCGCCGTCACTTGCTGGCATCAGGTTGCACGCACCCGCCTCGACGCGAGTGTAAATGCGTCGCGCATCGGGTAGACTCCTGCCGAAGGCCGATTTGCCGGCGGCGGCGAGCTTGCTTGGCGCAACTCGCCCGAAGCGCCCTCCACGGAGCCCGCGATGCCGCAAGCCCTTGCGGAGGAACTGAGATCTATCCCGATGTCCTCGAATCTGGGCGACAGCCTGGAGCGGGCGCATCGCTTTGCGCGCGAGCAGGCGCATCGCCTCGTCATGCTGGAGCATCTGCTCCTGGCCCTGACCGAGGACCCCGAGGCGTCCATCATACTCCAGGCCGCCAACGTTGATCTCGCGCGGCTTTCGACCGACGTGTCGGCCTACCTCGGGCAATTGCTTGAGGACATGCGCAGCGACGGTACGTCCGAGCCGCGGCCCGATCCGGAGCTCCTGCGCGTGCTGCAGGCCGCTGCCTCGGCCGCCCACCAGTCCAAGCGCCGTCAGATCGACGGCTCCATCGTGCTGGCGGCCATGGTCGGCGACGGCAAGAGTGCCGCGGCCGGTCTTCTCAAGTCCCACGGCATGACCTTCGAGCAGGCCATCCGCGCCCTGCAGCTCGCCAACACCAAGGCGCGGCTGAAGCCGATTGCCAAGCCCGCCAAGCCGGCGCCCGTGCCTGCCGCCGCCGCCCCCGAGCCGCCGCCGCCGCGTCCTGCCCAGCAGCCCGCGCGTCCCGAGCCTGAGCCCGTCTGGCACGAGCCGGCGCCGCCGCGCGAGCCTGCCGCCGCCGCCCCGGTCAGCGAGCCGCCGCCCGAGCCCCAGCCTCGCCGCGGGGGCCCTCAAGTGCAGAGCGCCGATGACATCCTGGCCGCCGCCCGCGCCCGCATCCAGCGCCGGGCCGCCCAGCTGTCCCAGCCGGCGCCCGCCGGCGGCGGCCTCGATGCCCTGCAGGATCTCCACGCCCTTCCGTCGCAGGAGGGGATGTCGGATGCCATGCGTGAGCTCCTGGCGGCGCAGCCTGCGGAGCCGGCGCTGAACGGGGCCTTCGAGCATCCGCCCGGCGGGCCTCCGGCAGAGCCGCCGCGGCCGCGCCTGGTGCCGCCCCCGGAGCCTCGCGCCGGTGGGCCGCTTCCCCCGCCGCACGCGGCCGAGCCGGTCTATGCCCCGCCGCCGCCCCAGCGTCCGCCCATGGCGCCCCCCCAGGCTTCGCCGCCCGCGCCCCAGCCCATGCCTCCGCCGCGGGCGGGCGGGCCGCCGCCGCGTCCGCGGTCCATGGCGCCGCAGGCTCCCATGCCGGCGGCGCCGATGCCGCCTGGCCCTCCCGTGGCCATGGACCCCGCGCGCATGCGCCGCGCCGGCACCCCGCTCTCGCCGTTTCCTCCGCAGCCGGCCGGGCGCAAGTCCTCCGGGCCGGCGGAGCGCAACCCGGTGGTGGAGAGCGTGCCGCGCCGCATGCGCATCGGCGTGACCACGCTGGCCGAGGTCAAGATCTCGCGCGAGCGCATCGACGGCCTCGTGCAGTTGTTGGCCGGCCGCGGCGGCGCGGACGTCAACGAGCCGGTGCTCACCCGCGCCTTGACCGTGCGCCTGCGCAGCCCCTCGGGCGAGTTGTTCGTCGAGCCGCAATCCTCCGAGACGCAATGGGTCGAGCACGCCCCCAACACGGTCGATGCCGAGCCGCTCGTCTGGTCCTGGCACGTGACGCCGCGCTCCAGCGGCAAGGAGAGCCTCGTCCTGCTGGTCTCCATGCGCTCCATCGGTCCCGGCGGCGCCAGCGAGGAGACGGGCCTGCCCGATCGTGTCATCGAGATCCGCGTGCGCGGGCGCGCCTTCCGCCGCTTCCTGCGGGGGCTGCTCTGGTTTGCGGTGATGGGGCTCGTGTTCTTGCTCGGCCGCGTCGGCGGCGAGATCGGAACGCTATTGGTGAAGGCGGTCCGCGAGGTGCTGCGCTTCTGAGCCGCCCCGGGCGGTCGACGCCGAGCCTGGGTGGCATCGGCCGCGTGCCCGTTGCTCCCGGCGACGCGCGCGGCTTCGAAAAGCCTGGCTGAGCGCCTACAGCGGCAGCTTCTCCAGAACCTCGGTCATGAAGGTGGCGGCTTGCAGCACTGCCACGCGCGCCCCGATCGAGGCCTTCCTGAACTTGGAGTTGAGCAGCGACAGCGCGGTGCGATAGCCCGGCTGCGCCTTCGCCCGCGCGTCGAGGTTCTTGAGGCGCTCGAGCAGCGCCACCCGCTCCTCCTCCATCACCTCCGGACTGATCGTCTTGGCTTTGCTCATGCGCATGCTCGTGAAAATTCTCTCGGTGAACTGTGGCTCTGTCGACTTGTGTCGGAGCAGGCCTGTCCGTCTGTGGACTTTGGTCTGACTTGGGAAGGCTAACACTTTTGTCGGGGCCAGGGCAACAGAGATTGATTTCTATCCAATGTATTTCAATGAGTTGGCCGAATTCACCGGCACTAAAGAATGACGACTAAGGGCTGAGCAAAAGCTGCCGGCAGTTGTGGCACGTGTGGCTCCGGCTGTGTCGCGTGTCGGCGAGTCCGGCAGCAAAGAATATTTCGGGAGGAGATTGGCCATGGCAACGGCGAACTATGGGGTGACCGCGCGGGCGGCGCCCATGACGGCGGAGGAGCGGAAGGTCATCATCGCCTCTTCCGCCGGCACCATCTTCGAGTGGTACGACTTCTACCTCTACGGCTCGCTCGCCGCCATCATCGGCGCGCAGTTCTTCAGCGCCTATCCGGAGGCGACGCGCAACATCTTCGCGCTTTTGGCCTTCGCCGCCGGCTTCCTCGTGCGTCCGTTCGGCGCGCTGGTGTTCGGCCGTCTCGGCGACCTCATCGGCCGCAAGTACACCTTCCTGATCACCATCCTCATCATGGGCCTGTCGACGTTCTTCGTCGGCCTGCTGCCGAGCTATGAGACGATCGGCGTCGCCGCGCCCGTCGCCCTCATCCTTCTGCGCATGGCCCAGGGCTTGGCCCTCGGCGGCGAGTACGGCGGGGCCGCCATCTACGTGGCCGAGCATGCGCCGCAGAACCGTCGCGGGTTCTACACGAGCTTCATCCAGACCACGGCGACGCTGGGCCTGCTGCTGTCCCTGATCGTGATCATGTTCACGCAGATCTACGTCAACGCCAACTATCCCGAGATCCAGGTCGGCGCGGCGAAGGTCTCGGCCTTCAACGCCTGGGGCTGGCGCATTCCGTTCCTGGCCTCGATCTTCCTGCTGCTGATCTCGCTCTACATCCGTCTGCAGATGAACGAGTCTCCCGCCTTCCTGAAGATGAAGGAGGAGGGCTCCCAGTCCAAGGCGCCGTTGACCGAGACCTTCGGCTCGTGGTCGACGCCCTTCAAGCTGCTGGTCGCGGTGCTCCTCATCGGCACCTTCGCCGGCACCTGGGTGGGCTTCAACTGGGCGCTGATCGGCATTCCGGTGACGATCGTGCTGATTGCCGCGAACATCGGCCGCATCGCCAACGGCCGCATCGCGCTGCTGGCGCTGCTCGGCCTCACGGCCGGCCAGGCGGTGGTGTGGTACACGGGCCAGTTCTACGCCCTGTTCTACCTGCAGAGCATCCTGAAGGTGGATTCGTTCACCGCCAACGTGCTCATCGCGTGGTCGCTGATCATCGGCACCTGGGGCTTCCTGATCTTCGGCGCCCTCTCGGACCGCATCGGCCGCAAGCCGATCATCCTGGGCGGCTGCCTGATCGCGGCGCTCACCTACTTCCCGATCTTCAAGCTGATCACGCAGACTGCCAACCCGGCGCTCTATGAGGCCCAGCAGAACACCAAGGTGGTGGTGAAGGCCGACCCGGCGGATTGCTCCTTCCAGTTCAACCCGACCGGCACCGCCAAGTTCGTCAACTCGTGCGACATCGCCAAGGCCCTGCTGGCGCGCAGCGCCGTGCAGTACGCCTCCGAGGCGCTGCCGGCGGGCTCAACCGCCCACGTGACGATCGCCGGCAAGGACTTCAACGCCAAGGATCCGAGCTTCGCCAAGGACGTCGGCGCAGCGCTCACCGCGGCCGGCTATCCCGGCGCGGACAACAAGTCGGTGGTGAAGATCACCATCGATCCGAAGCAGGGCCTGTTCAATTTCGCCAAGATGTTCGACATTTTCACGGCCCAGCGGCTGGTGCTGATCGGCCTGCTCACGCTGCTCGTCATCTACGTGACGATGGTGTACGGGCCGATCGCGGCGGCCCTTGTCGAGCTGTTTCCGACGCGCATCCGCTACTCCGGCCTGTCGCTGCCCTATCACATCGGCAACGGCTGGTTCGGCGGCCTGCTGCCGGCGACCTCCTTCGCCATGGTGGCGCAGACGGGCGACATCTACTACGGCCTCTGGTACCCGATCATCGTGGCGCTCGGCACCTTCGTCATCGGCCTGCTGCTGGTGCCCGAGACCTACAAGCGCAACATCCACAAGATCTGATCTGTCGCCAGACCCGAGGACAAGAAAGCCCCGCCGCAAGCGGGGCTTTTTTCTGCGCCGTGCGCCGTGTCGTCCTCGATTGTGCGCCGGACCCCGCGCTTTCCGCCAGCTCAGGCAACAATCTTGGCCATCAGCGCTTCGAACAGAAGGTCGCTGGTTAGCTTGATGTCGTTCGGGTTGGTGCCCTGCATGAAGAGCGTCAGCACTCCGTTCGAGGCCGCCCAGATCGTGCGAGCCGCCGTTTCCACGTCGGTTTTGAGACGATCCTCTTTGTGCAAACGTTCGACGTTCGCGCGCATGATCGCGAAGGCTTCCTGGCTCGACGACGGATCGGCCCGCGTACTTTCGACCATTAGCCTGAACAAGTTCGGCCGCTCGATTGCGAAAGCGATCCAGCCGTCCCAGCCTCGGCGCAGATCGGCAATCGGGTCGCGTGTCTGACGGTTGGTGCGCTTCAGCACCATGAAGCGTGCGACGCCTTTCGCTACAACCGCGCGCAGAAGTCCCTCCTTGTCGCCGAAATGATGATAGAGCGTCGGCGCTGTCACGCCGGCGGCCTGGCAGACCGCGCGCGTCGTCAGCGCCTCAGCGCCCTCGCGTTCAAGAAGGTCGGCCGCGGCGCTCAAGATCTCATCTTCCGTCGACATGGCTAACGGCACCTGCGTTTTCACTTGCGCGCACTATATCGATGCTATAGAACGACTATAGCAGCGATATAGGTGTAGCATGAAGCATGCATTCGTAACAGGTGGCTCGGGGTTCGTCGGCTCCCGCCTTGTCAAGTTGCTCGTTTCCCAAGGGTGGCAAGTACATGCACTCGCGCGAAGTGCGGATTCGGTCATGGCGGTCCGCAATCTCGGCGCCACTCCTGTTGCCGGCGACCTAAACGATGTTGCAGCGCTTAGGACGGGAATGGAGGGCTGCGATGTCATCTACCATGTCGCTGCTCATTTCAAGCTGTGGGGGCCTCGCCGGATGTTCGACCGCGCCAATATCGAGGGCACGCGAGTGCTCGTCGAAGCGGCAGTAGCGGCGCCGACCGTGCGCCGCTTGATATCTGTCAGCGCGGCGGCCGTAGTCATGGGCGCTCCCGAGCCGATGAACAGCGTCACGGAGACGCTTCCCCTGCAGACCCCAGCGTTTGCGCCCTATGCCACGTCGAAAGCCATCGCCGAGCAGATCCTGCTTGAGGCAAACGGACGCCGCCCTGGGTTCGAGACCCTCGCGATCCGACCGCCCTTCATCTGGGGGCAAGGCATGCCCACGCTCGACCACATGATCGAGACCGTGAAGGCAGGCCGCTTCCAGTGGGTGGCCGGCGGCAAGCAGGCGATGTCGACCTGCCATGTCGACAACCTGTGCGAGGCGCTTCTACTGGCGGCGGAGAGGGGACGCGGAGGGCAAGCCTACTTCGTCTCGGACGGACGCGACGGAACGCTCAAAAGCGTCATCTCGGCGCTGCTCGAAACCCGCGGCGTTTATCCGAAGGACCGCTCCGTGCCCTTTGGAATGGCATGGTACATGGCCGGGCTGATGGCCGCGGCTTGGCGTGGGCTGAGCCTCAAGGGTGAGCCGCCGATCACCCGCCAAATGCTGCGGCTGATCGGCAAGGACTTCACGATCGCCATCGACAAGGCGCGACGAGAGCTCGGCTACAGCCCCGTGATCACCTGGGCGGACGGCCTCGCGCGCATGCGTTCTGCGCAAACGTGATTGGAGGGCGCTGTGAGTGACTACCGCGGCAAGGGCGGGTTGCGCTCGAGGGGCGTTTTCGCCGATCACCCGCAGTAAGGATGGAATGTCGCCTACTGGCCCCATCCCGTCACAGTCTTGGGCGTCGCCGGACGATGCGGCCCGCATGCGGCCCACGTACCCCTTGCGATCCCTCCCATAACGTCTGCGTTCACCCCCTAGTCCAGCGTCCGCCGGAAGCGGCGCACCGCGAAGGTCATGGCGACCAGCATCAGGAAAGCCAGCGCCAAGCTCTCTCCGGCGAGGTCGCCGAGCGTCGCGCCCTTCAACATGATGCCGCGCACGATGCGGATGTAGTGCGTGAGCGGCAGCGCCTCCCCGATCCACTGCGCCCAGCGCGGCATGCCGGCGAACGGGAACATGAAGCCCGACAGCAGGATGTTGGGCAGGAAGAACATGAACGACATCTGGATCGCCTGCAGTTGGTTCTGCGCGATCGTCGAGAACGTGTACCCGATCGACAGGTTGGCCGCGATGAACAGCGTGCTGAGCACGGCGAGCAGCGTCAGGCTGCCCGCGATCGGCACCTCGAACAGCACGACGGCGAAGATCAGGATCAGCGCCGCCTGCAGGAATCCGATGAGGATGTAGGGCGCGATCTTGCCGAGCATGATCTCGAGCGGCTTGATCGGCATCGCGAGCAGGCTCTCCATGGTGCCGCGCTCGATCTCGCGCGTCACCGACAGCGCCGTGAAGATCAGCATGGTCATGGTCAGGATGGTGCCGAGCAGCCCTGGCACGATGTTGAGGCTGGTCACGGCCGCCGGATTGTAGCGCCGGTGCTGCCGGATCTCGAACGCCGGCATCGACTGGACCGTCTCCGGGATGCCGCGGTCGCGCACGAGCGCCGTCGCGATCGTGCCCTCCAGCGCCGCGAGCGCCGTGCCGGCGGCGACCGGATCGCTGGCATCCGCCGCGACCAGCACGGCAGGCCTGTCGCCGCGCCGGACGCTGCGCTCGAAGCCCGGCGGGATCTCGACGCCGAACAGAATCGTGCCCGAGCGCATCCAGTGGTCCATCTCGGCTTCCGTGCGCGCGAGCCGCGTCATGCGGAAGTAGGAGGTGTTGCGTATGGCGGCGATCACCGAGCGGGTGAGGTCGTTGTCCTCGTGCACCAGCACCGCCGTCGGCAGGTTGCGCGGCGTCGTGTTGATGGCATATCCGAACAGCAGCAGCTGCACGACCGGGATGAAGATCATGGTCGAGAACGTGAGCCGGTCGCGCCGGAGCTGCACGAACTCCTTCACCAGCATGGCCCAGGCCCGCATCAGGGCGCCGCTGCGCCAGCTCATTGCCGTGCCGCTCATTGGAAGTTGTCCCTGGTGCCCGACATCAGGTCGATGAACACGTCCTCCAGCGACGGCGGCGTGCGCACCCAGGTCCACTTCTCCTCGCCGCCGTAGGGCGCGATGGCGGCCTCCAGCGCCGCCTCGTCCCGGCCCGCGACGTGCAGGCTGGCGCCGAACGGCGCCACCATGTCGACGCCCGGCGCGGTCGCGAGCCGCTGCGCGAGCTCCGCCATGTCCGGTCCCGACACCGTGTAGGTGACGAGCCGCGATTGCGCGATCACCTCCTCGATGGTGCCCTGCGCCAGCAGGCTGCCGTAGGCGATGTAGGCGATCTCGTGGCAGCGCTCCGCCTCGTCCATGTAGTGCGTCGACACCAGCACCGTCATGCCCTCGGCGGCGAGCTTGTGGATCTCGGCCCAGAACTCGCGCCGCGCCTTCGGGTCGACGCCGGCGGTGGGCTCGTCGAGCAGCAGCAGCTTCGGCTGCGGCAGGATGCAGGCGCCGAGCGCGAGCCGCTGCTTCCAGCCGCCGGAGAGCTCGCCCGCGAGTTGCTCCTCGCGGCCCGTGAGGCCCAGCCGCTCGATCGCCTCGCCGGCCCTGCGCTCGGGGTCGCTCAGGCCGTAGACGCGGGCCACGAACTCCAGGTTCTCGCGGATCGACAGGTCCTGGTACAGGCTGAACCGCTGCGTCATGTAGCCGACGCGCCGCTTGATCTCGTCGCTCTTCGACCGGATGTCGAAGCCCAGCGCCGTGCCGCTGCCGCTGTCGGGCGTCAGCAGCCCGCACAGCATGCGCAGCGTCGTCGTCTTGCCCGAGCCGTTGGGGCCGAGGAAGCCGTAGATCTGCCCGCGCTTCACGCGCATGGTGAGGTTCTTGACCACCACCTTGCCCGAGAAGGACTTGGTGAGGCCCTCGACCTCGATGGCAATGTCAGCGGCGGGCATCGGCGAGGCTCTGCATGGCGGGAAGGATCACGGACACGGGCTGCCCGACGCGCAGGGCATCCGGGGTCTCCGGCAGCGCCTCGACGCGGAACACGAGCCGGGCGCGCTCCTCGAGGCTGTAGATGACGGGCGGCGTGAACTCCGCCTGCGCCGAGATGAAGTTGATCCGCGCCACGAGCCCCGTGGGGCAGCCGTCGCAGGTCACGCTCACGAGATCGCCGATCTTCAACCGCGCCACCCGGTCCTGCGGCACGAAGAAGCGCACGCGCACGTTGCCCGGCGGCAGCAGCGACACGATCGGCCGGCCGGCGGAGACGAGCTCGCCGACGCGGAAGTAGACCTCCTGCACCGCTCCCGTGACCGGGCTGTCGAGCTTGCGCCGCTCGAGCCGCGTCTTGGCCGAGTTGCGCCGCGCCTCCGCCGTGCGCAGCACCGCCTCCGCGTCGTCGAACGTCTTCTGCGAGCCGACGTTGCGGGCCAGCAGCTCCTTGGCCCGCGTGTAGGCGACCTGCGCGTTGGCGACGTTGGCCTCCGCCTCCGCCAGCGCCGCCTTCTGCAGCTCGGCGTCGAGCGCGAAGATCGCGTCGCCGACCTTGATCCTGTCGCCTTCGCGCACCGACAGCGCCTCGATCCGTCCTGTCTCGTCCGGGGCGACGAAGATCAGCTGCGATTCGATCCAGCCTTGCACCGTGCGGCCGTCGTCCCCGCCGCGCGCGCGCAGGTAGCCCCACGTGCCGGCGGCGCCGATGGCCGCGACGAGGGCAATGATGAGAGGGACGCGGGCGCGCGTCATGGCAGGCTCCTTTCGGGGTCGGTCGGCGGCGGGTATCGCGTTGGCGATTGTGTGAGGAGGTCGATGTGGGTCTTGAGCATCTCGGCGATGTCGATGGGCTCGAGCGTCTGGAACAGGCCGTCCCACACCAGTGCTACGAGCGCAGGCGCCATCACCAGTTGCGGATACTGCTCGAGCGCTGCATTTTTGATCTCGCCGCGTGCCACGCCCCGGGCGATGACCTTGCGCAACAGCGCCATGCCGCGGCTGACGACGTTGGCGTGATAGAAGGCGGCGATCTCGGGAAACCGCGGTCCCTCGCTGAGCACCAGCCGCAGCAGCAGCTTGCGGTCGGTGCCGAGGACTTGCGTGCGGAACACCTCGAAGAAGGTGGCAAGCAGCAGCGGCGCCGGCACGTCGGGCGCCTCGCTGAGATCGGCAAGCCGCTCGATGACGGGCGCGGCGGCCGTGCGCACCAGCTCCTCAAACAGGGCCGTCTTGTCGGCGAAGTAGAGATAGAGCGTGCCCTTGGCCACGCCCGCGCGCTTGGCCACGTCGTCGAGCCTGGCGGCCTCGAACCCGTGCGCGGCGAACTCGGCGAGCGCCGCCTTCAGGATCTCATCCCGCCGCGCCGCCTGCTGCGCTGATCTGGGTTTGCCCGCCATGGTCCGAGCCGCCGTATGCCGTCGCACAAAAGACGCCAATTACATCAGAGGTTTGCGCGGAAGAAGGGGTGTGCGAGCGCGAGCGATCTGACGTCCCTTCATTTATGACTGACCAGTCAGTCATGTCAAGGGGCATCATGGCGGCGCGAAAAGCAGGCGCGGCAGCCAAGACCGCGGCGGCCGTGCTCTCTGCCGCCGGCGCCGCCAGTCTCGACTGTCGGGGGCGGACGGACCGAGCCTCGCTGCGCCCGCGGTGCACGGTCGCCTCGGGTGCTGGAGGGAGCGGCCGTCGGCAACCTTCGAGCTGACTGACGCACGCCGCCGCGGTGCATTGCGCCGCCAGCGACCTCGGCGCGTACGGTCGCGAAGCGCGTTCCCGAACGCCGCCCGATCTCGCCGAGGGAGCCCTCTGCCGCGCCGGCACGCGCAGCCGGGCGTCGGTCTCAGAACCCTTGCGCGATCTTCCGGCGATTGAGCTTCAGGACGAGCTTCGCCCACCCGTCCAGGATGACCAGGCTCTTCTTCCCGTCGAACACGATCAGCGGCGAGGTGATCTTGTCGAGCTGGTACTCGAGCCATTGCCGCTTCACGAGCAGGTTGAACGCCTGCGGCGACAGCAATTCGACCTTCTTGTCGATGGCGCGCACGAGTGCGTTGGTCTCCTCGAGCAGCCGCTCGAGCGGGTACCCGTCCTCGATCGTCGCCTGCTCTCCCGACAGGAAGGCCTTCAGGATCCAGTGCGAGCGCGTCTTGCCGCCGGCGTAGTTGGCGCCGCAATCCGAGATGACGCGCAGGTGCTTGAGCACGCTGTCGGATTCCTTGCCCATGATCTCGTGTGCGGCCTGGTCGGCAAGGCTGTAGTTTTCGATCGTGACTGGCGTGGCGGCGGTCTCGAGCACGCGATGCTTCTCGATCGTCGCGAGGATCAGCTCCTGCAGCAGGCCGACGTTGCCGTGCGCGTAGGTGATCAGCGACTTCTTGAGGCGTCCCCCGAACCTGACGTTGAGGTGCGGCGCCCCGGCGTCGAACACGGCCTCGAGATCGCTGTCGAGCCAGGGATCGACCGAGATGCTCTGCACCCGCCCTGCCAGGTTGGCCATGCTCTGCAGGTAGTCTTCCGAGTTCCAGGTGCCGAGGACGACGAACTGAAAGCCGTCGTCGTCGGCGTCGTCGTTCGGCACATCCTCGAATGTGCGCATGGCTTGCGCCAGCTGCACCTGCACGTCGGCATCGAAGAAATGGAAATTCTCGATCACGATCGTGCGCAGCTTGGTGCATTGATTGAGCACGCGGGCGACCGACGCCGGGTTGGCGAGGTCGGCGGCGATCTCCTTGTGCTCGACGCCGGCCGAGCCCCCAAGCTTGAATGAAACCACGGCCAGGTTGGCCTTGAGCTCGCCGCTGCCGCTGGTCTTGACGCCGCCGCCCACGACGGCGCCGCACTGGTTGAGGAGATCGCGGAACACCGATTCCGGGCTCAAGCCTTTGCCGCCCGAGATCTGCAGAAAGCTGCCCTTGCGCAGATTGTTTCGCAGAACAGAGCTCTTTCCCTGCTTCGATGAGCCGTGCAGCACGATCACGGTCATCCGTCTTTGCTCGAGTGCCCTTTCCAGTTGCGCATCGACCGCGCCGCGCTTCACCAGCGACAATGGATTCCGTCTGTTCTGGATTCCGAAAACTTCATAGGACTTGGCCAAGGGAAATCCTCTCTTCACAATGAGGACATGCAAAGCGCTCAACCCAGAGCGTCGAATTTTGGCGGCTTCAAGGGCGGCTTCAAGGATGCTGGCATCGCGCCGCCCGCCGCGCCCGCACTCAGAGGCGCCGGCGCCTCCTGCATGGTGGCGGCGGTCTGCCGCCGGCTCAGGCCTTGCCGAAGTGCTGGGCGAGGCGCGCGACCAGCGCCTCCCGCGCCGGCGTCCAAGCAGCGCCCAGCGACGCGACGAGATTGGCCTGCGAGCGCAGGATGACGCCGTCGTCGAGCACGCGCAGCGCGTTGGCCTTCAGGGTCGAGCCGGTGGTGGTGATGTCGACGATCAGCTCGGCAAGGCCCGCCGCGGGCGCCCCCTCGGTGGCCCCCAGGCTCTCCACGATGCGGTACGAGCTGACGCCGCGCTCGGCGAAATAGCGCCGCGTCAGGTTCATGTACTTGGTGGCCACGCGCATACGCTGGCCGTGCGCGCGGCGATAGGCGACGGCCGCCTCCTCCAGGTCGCCCATGCGGCGCACGTCGATCCAGCAGTCGGGAACGGCCACCACGACATCGGCGAAACCGAAGCCGAGCGGCGCCACGAAGCGGACGCGCTGGTCGCAATCGGCGATGCTCTCGCGCAGCAGGTCCTCGCCGGTGACGCCGAGGTGGCATTTGCCGACGCGCACGAATTGCGCGATCTCGGAGGAGGAGATGAAGTTCACCTCCACCTCCGGCCAGCCGGCGATCTCGCCCTGGTAGCCGCGCGCCGCGCCGGTCTTGGCAAGCGGAAGCCCCGCGGCGGCGAAGGCCGTCGTGGTCTGCTCCATCAGGCGGCCCTTGGAGGGAAGCGCCAGGATCAGCTTCTCGCCGCCCTTGTCGATCGCCGTCATGGCCGGCCTCCCGGCGCTCCAGCGAGCGCCTTCAGCAGGCGCTCGGTGTGGATGCAGGCGCCGACGGCGGGGATGGGCGCCGGCGCGCCGACATCGGCGAGCAGGCTGTCGTAGCGGCCGCCCCCGGCGACGGCGCTGCGCGCGTCGAGCTCGGGCGCGACGAGCTCGAACACGAAGCCCGTGTAGTACGCGAGGTTGCGGCCGAACTCGGCGGAGAAGGTGGCGCCGTCCAGATCGACGCCTCGCGCCGCGATCAGGTCGAGACGCCGGTCGAAGGCGCAAAGCGCCGCCTCGAGCGCCGGCGCCGCCGCGCCCGGCAGCAGCGCGCGGATGCGTGCCGTGGCCTCGCGCACGGGCGCGCGCACGGCGGCGTAGTCCTCGATCAGGCGCACGGTCTCTGGCGCCAGCGGGCGCTCGCGCGCGTCCGCTGCGGCGGTGACGATGCGCTCGGCGATCTCGGCGAGGCCGCGCGTGCCGATGATCTCGACACCGGCGGCGGCCATGTGCGCCTCGACGACCGCGCCGGCTGCCTGCGGCGCCGTCGGGTCGACGGCCGCGACCAGGTCGGCCGGCAGGCCGTGCGCCGCCAGCAGCTCCGGCGAGGCCAGCCGCGCCAGCTCGGCGCGGAACGCGGCGGGCCGCCAGAATTTGCGATGCAGCCGCCGCCGCCACCGATCCGGGATCGGCAGCGTGGCCACCAGCGTCGCGAACAGGTCGAGATCGCCGATGCGCAGGAACGCGCGGCCCAGGCCCGCCTCGCGCAGCGCCTCGGCGATCAGGCCCGCCACCTCGGCGTCGGCCGCCTCGCGCTCGCCCGCGCCGAAGCACTCGATGCCGGCCTGGCGGAACTCGCGCGGGTGCGTGGCATCCCCGCCGCCCGGCTGGTAGCGGAAGGCGGGGCCGTTGTAGCAGTAGCGGGCGGGCACGCTGCCCTCGCCGTGGCGCGCCAGGTGCAGGCGGCAGGTGGGCACCGTCAGGTCGGGGCGCAGGCACAGCTCCTCGCCCTCGGGATCGGTGAAGATGTAGGTGCGCGCCCGCAGCTCCTCGCCGACCACGTCGAGGAACGGCCCCGCCGGCTGGATCACGGCGGGCGCGACCAGCTCGTAGCCCGCGCGCGCGAACACGCCCATCAGCCGCAGCGTCTGCGCCGTGAGCGCCTCGAAGTTCTGGGCGATCTCAGGCGGCATGGCAGGCCTGCGCTGCGGTGGCGGACGACCGAGATGGGTAGGGATCCCGGCTCGCCACGCGCACGCGCAGCGTCCAGGAAAGCACATAGCCAATCCGTAGGTCGGGTAGAGCCGAAGGCGAAACCCGACGTGCCACGCCCTCGCGCGCGATCGCCGGCCTCGCTCGCTTGCCCTTCGTCGGGTTTCGCGGCGCTCTACCCGACCCATAGGCTGCGGCGAAAACAGGCGGCATGCTCGAGGGCAGCGCTGACGCCTCCGCGTGCGGTCCCGGCCGAGCGAAGCGAGAGGCGGGATCGTTCCCGGTAACGGGAGAACGAAGCGGGCAAAGACCCCGGCTCGCCGCGCTGGCGCGCAGCGTCCGGGAAGGCACACCAGAGGGGAGCGGCGCCGACATGCCTCACGCCTTGTGGCGGGCGAGGATGTCGCGCACGGCGGCGACCATGTCGGCCTCGGGCAAGGAGACCTGGGCGGGGCGGCCCTCGCGCCATTCCTTGGCGTCGGTGATGGTCTGGGAGGCCTTGGCGCCCGCGATCAGATCCTTGATCTGCACCTCGCCCTTGGCGCGCTCGTCGCCGCCCTGGATGACGACGCACGGGGCGTGGCGCCGGTCTGCGTACTTCATCTGCGCCTTCATGCCGGCGGTGCCGAGGTACATCTCGGCGCGGATGCCGGCCTGGCGCAGGGCCTGCGTCATGCGCTGGTAGTCGGCGAGGCGGTCCTTGTCCATGACCAGCACGACCACGGGCCCGCTGCCCTCGTGGCCTGCCGTGCCCAGCGCCGCGAGTGCTGCCTGCAGCCGCGACACGCCGATGGAGAAGCCGGTCGCCGGCACCTTCTGCCCGGTGAAGCGCTCGACCAGGCCGTCGTAGCGGCCGCCGCCGCCCACCGAGCCGAAGCGCACGGGCTGGCCGTCCTCGTTCTTGACCTCGAAGGTCAGCTCCGCCTCGAACACGGGGCCGGTGTAGTACTCGAGGCCGCGCACGACGGAGGGGTCGATGCTGATGCGTCCGTCGCCATACCCGGCAGCACGGGTCAAAGACCAGATGGTCTCGAGCTCCGCCTTGCCTAGGCGGCCGACCTCGCTGCCGCCGATCTGCGCATCGAGCTGGGCGAGCTTGTCCTCGATGCTGGCGGCCGGCGCGAAGATGCTCATCACCGTCTCGATGGCCTTGGCATCGAGCTCGGCACCCTTGGTGAAGTCGCCGCTCTCGTCCTTGCGGCCGGCGCCGAGAAGGAGGCGCACACCCTCCGCGCCGAGGCGGTCGTACTTGTCCAGCGCGCGCATTACGGTGAGCCACGTGGCGTCGCTGGCCTCGCCTGCGAGCCCTGCAACCTCCCGCAGGCCGTCCAGCACCTTGCGGTTTGACACCTTCACCACGTAGTCGCCGCGCTTCACCCCCAGCGCCTCCAACGTATCGGCCGCCAGCATGCAGATCTCCGCATCCGCGGCCACGTTGTCCGTCCCCACCGTGTCGGCGTCGAACTGGGTGAACTGGCGGAAGCGGCCCGGGCCCGGCTTCTCGTTGCGCCACACGGGCCCCACGGCGTAGCGGCGGAAGGGCAGCGGCAGCGTCTGCGTCTTGAGGCCCTCGGCGACGAAGCGGGCGAGCGGGGCGGTGAGGTCATAGCGCAGCGACAGCCACTGCTCGTCCTCGTCCTGGAACGAGAACACGCCCTCGTTGGGTCGGTCCTGGTCGGGCAGGAACTTGCCCAGCGCCTCCGTGTACTCGATGGCCGGCGTCTCCAGCGGCTCGAAGCCGTAGCTCTCGTAGACGTGCCGGATCTTGGCCAGCATGTGCGAGAGCTGCCGCACCTCGTCGGCCGGGGTGTCGCGGAAGCCCTTGGGCAGGCGGGCCTCGGGGCGGTTCGCTTTGGGAGCTTTGGCCATTGGCTTGTCTGGCTTTTTCGACTGCATCTTGCGGTTGCGCCGCGCTTATAGCCGGTTCCGCCGCCGAGGCAAAGGCGGGGCGGCGGCGGGGCGACCGAGGCCGTCCCCGTGCAGCGAAGCGGAATGGGGCGAGGGAGACACACGCCCTCTCGCGGCTCGGCAATTCTCGATCTCTTTGCGCGGCTGCCTAGGCGGCGCCGGCCGGCGCCGGGGCTGCGGCCTCCTCCGTGTCCGGCTCGACGAAGCCACCCTCGCGGACGAGGCGCGCGAACAGGCCGCCTTGCGCCACGAGCTCGCTGAACTTACCGCGCTCGATGATGCGCCCGTCCTCCAGCACCAGGATGGTGTCGGCGCCGGCGACAGTGGACAGACGGTGCGCGATGATGAAGGTGGTGCGGCCGGCGCGCAGCCGGTCGAGCGCGCGCTTGATGCGCGACTCGGTCTCGACGTCGAGCGCGCTCGTCGCCTCGTCGAGGATCAGGATCGGCGCGTCCTTGAGGATGGCGCGCGCGATGGCGAGCCGCTGCCGCTCGCCGCCCGACAGCGAGGCCCCGCGCTCGCCGATGACGAAGCCGTAGCCGCCGGGCTTCTTGACGATGAAGTCGTGTGCTTCCGCCAGCCGCGCGGCCTTCTCCACCTCCTCGTCGGTGGCGCCGGGCCTGCCGATGCGGATGTTCTCGCCGATCGGGCGGTTGAACAGCCCCGCATCCTGGAACACGACGGCGATGGAATGGCGCAGGCTGGCCAGCGTCACCTGGGCGATGTCCTGGCCGTCCACGGTGATCACGCCCTTGTCGGGCGCCCGCAGGCGCTGCAGCAGGGCAAGGCAGGTCGTCTTGCCGGCGCCCGTGGGACCGACCAGCGCGATGGTCTTGCCGGCCTCGGCCTCGAAGCTGATGTCGAACACGCCCTGGGCGCTGTTCTTGAACCGATACGTGACGGCATCGTAGCGCACGCGGCCGTCGACGCCCGTGAGCGGTTGTGCGCCGGCCTTCTCGCGCACGCCGTCGGTGGCGTCCACCAGCTCGAAGTAGCTGCGCAGCGTCGGCGCCTGCTGGAACAGGCGCACGGCGAAGCCCGACAGCGCGTCGAGCTTGCCGATCAGCAGGTTGGCGAAGGAGACGAAGGCCACGATCTCGCCGACCGTGATCTCGTTGCGCATGGCCAGCACCGAGCCGACGGCGAAGATGGCGACCACGGTGATGGTGGCGGCCGTGCGCGTCAGCACGGTCAGCAGCCCCCACCAGGTCAGCACGGGATACTGCGCCTGCAGCAGCTGGTCGATGATCCGGCGCAGGTCCTGCGCCTCCGTCATCATGCGGGCGTAGCTCTGCACCACGGAGACGTTGCCGAGCACGTCGCCGACGCGGCCGTAGACGTTGTTGTGGTACTGCTCCACCGCCGCCTGCCCGGTGCTCGTCTTGTGCGCCACCAGCACGTTGGCGGCGAGATAGAGCACGGCGAGGCCGGACAGGATCAGCGCCATCGTCACGTTCATCTGCAGGGCCGCCGGCACCATGACGAGGATGCCGACGATGGCTGTCAGCTGCTCGCGCAGGAACGACAGCCAGTTCCAGAACAGCGCGTCCGTGCCGGCCAGGATGGTGCGCACGACGGCGCCCGAGCCCTTCTCGGCGTGGTAGCTGATGGGCAGGATGATGGCGTGCTCGAAGGCCTGACCCAGGGCCGCGAGCCGCCGGCGATGCGCGAGGCGGTCGGCGAGCACGGCCACCGCCACGCCCGCGAAGATGCCGAACAGGCCGACCAGCGCCCATACCGCGATGATGGGAAACGCGTTCTGCTTGGCGGCGATGGTGTCGACGGCGCGCGCCAGCAGCAGCGGCTCGGCGAGCTGCACCAGCGCCACCAGCACGCCGGCGGCGGCCACCGAGATGGTGCGCCAGCGCTCCACGCCCAGCATGCCGAGCGCGCGCTTGTAGATCTCCCAGGTGGAGGGCCGTGCCGTGGTGCTCGTGTCAGTCATGCCTGCCCTCGAACCTCGCAATGCTCATGCGCCCGTTCCCGCCCCCCGCCCCGACGTACGCGCCCTCGGCGTCGTCCGCGCCTCTCTCTCTGCCTTCCCGGAAATCGCGCACGCGCGATTGTCCGGGATCTTGCCGCGTCGAGGACGAGACAGGCCGGGGCACCCCCACATCCATCCGGCAAGACCCCGGACTGGCGCTGCGCGCCATCCGGGGACGCAGAGGGGAAGGGCTGCGCGCGAGCCTGGGCCATTGATGTCGCATGTCGCCTTGCAGCTTTCGCCGGCTCGGATCGTCTCGCGGTGGTTCTAGGCCATGCCGCGAGGTTTGGCACGCAGGATGCCTGGCCCGCCGCCCTTGCAGAAGGCTCACAGCCTCTCGAGGATCTTCAGCGTCTTGAACTCGCCGCACGCGGCGAGCACGCCTTTGGCGATCAGCGCGTTGCCGGCGGCCTCCGCCTTGTCGTAGGCGAAGGAGCCCGAGAAGAACAGCATCTTGCCGCCCTTCTTCAGCTTTCCCGCCACCACGGCCACCATCTCGTTGTCGGTCAGCGCCCCGTAGGCGTCGTTCTCCTTGGTGCGGTACTCGCCGACGTGGAACAGCGACGCGAAGTCGAGATCCGGCAGCAGGCGCGGATCGAGCTGGTAGATGTCGCCGAAGTAGGCCTTGTAGGTGTGGCCGATGTGCGGGTTCTCGACCAGGAGGTCGATGTAGGCCTCGTACTCATGGCGCGAGGCGGTGACGCCGAGCACGGCGTTGTTGGAGCCGTTGGTCGCCGTCTTCAGGCCGACGACGTGGTGATTGCCGGTGCCGAAGTGGAAGATGGCGGCGTTGCGGACGCCTTCCCGCTCGAGATAGTCGAGGAAATGCACGTCGCACGGGCATTGCGCCTCGTCGAGGCTCCAGGTGGAATTCCAGAGGTTCAGCGTCGTCATGGTTGGTGCGTCCGTCAGCATGGGTCAGGGGGCGGTTTCATTCCACTGCGTCTCATTTCACGTCGGCGAGCGCCGCCGGCGGGCGCGAGGGCACCAGGCGGGCCTGGTGGCCCGAGCGTTCGAGCACCAGCTCGCGGTCGTGCCGGCCGCCCGCGGCGGGCCGCTGGCCGAGGCTGACGATCGTCGCTGCGGGCAGATCCTGGCGCAGGCGCGCGAGCAGGGCCTGCTGGGCCGGCTCCTCCAGCGCCGCGAGCGCGTCGTCGAGGACCACCACGGCCGGCTTGTGCAGCATGAGCCGGGCGATGGCGAGGCGCTGGCGCTCGCCGTTGGACAGCACCTGGTCCCAGCGCGCCACCTCGTCGAGGCGGCTGCTGAGCGTCTCGAGGCCGACGCGCGCCAGCACGCGGCGCACCTCGTCGTCGGCAAGGCGCAGCGACGCCACCGGGTAGGCGAGCGCGCCGCGCAGGGAGCCGAGCGGCAGGTAGCCCTTCTGCGGTGCGATCATGACGCCGTCCTCCGGCGGCGCCTTCAGGCTGCCGCGCGCCAGCGGCGTGAGGCCGGCGAGCACCCGCACCAGCGTCGACTTGCCGGTGCTGCTGTCGCCGGCAATGTGCACGCTCTCGCCCGCGCCGGCCGTCAGGCCGGTGCCGGAGACCAGCGGCCGGCCGCTGCTGTCGCTCACCTCGAAATCGCTGAAGCTGAGCGAGGAGGAGGCTCCGCCCTGCACCGTCTCCGGACGTGCGGCGAGCTCGCGATCCATCGCCTCGCAGGCGTCGATGATGTCCATCACGCGCCGGGCGGAGGCGTACCACTCGGCGACGCGGTTGTAGTTGTCGACCACCCAGGAGATGGCGATCTGCACCTGCACGAAGGCGGCGGCGAGCTGCGTCACCTGGCCGAGCGTGAGGTCGCCGGAGATGTACTTGGGCGCCGCGAACAGCAGCGGCACGATGGGGATCATGGGCCCCGAGGCGTTGGTGATCCAGGTGAGCTTCGCATGCTGGCGCACCACGGCCATCCAGCGGTTCACCACGGCGTCGTAGAAGCGGCCGAGCACGGCGCGCTCATAGGGCCCGCCCTTCATCAGCGCGACGCTCTCGGCGTTGTCGCGGATGCGCATCATGGCGAAGCGGAAGTAGCCCTCCGCCTCGTTCTTGCGGCCGACGTAGCCGACCAGGGGCCCGCCGACCCAGAGCATCAGGCCCGAGGCGATCGTGCCGTAGGCGAGCGCCACCCACACCATGTAGGCCGGCACGACCACCTGCCCGCCGCCGACCGGCACGCTGATGGAGCCGCCGACCGACCACAGGATGGAGATGAAGGCCGAGGCGCCGGCGAGCGCGAGCACCAGCCCGATGGCGAGGTCGACCAGCGGCTCCGTCGCCCAGCGCGTGTCGTCCGAGATGCGATATTCCGGGTTGGGCGGCTCCTTGCCGGTGACGTTGAGATGGTAGAAGCGCTGGCGGTCAAGCCAGCGCCCGACCAGCTCGTTGACGAGCCAGGCGCGCCAGCGCACCTGCAGCGCCTCGCGCGTGTAGACGATGACGACGCCGATCGCGGCCATCGTGGCGATGATGCCGGCGAACAGGAACACGGCGGTGGTGATGACCGAGACGTTGCGCGCTTCCAGTCCGTCGAAGAACCAGCGGTTCCACTGGTTGAGCGCGACGGTGGCGCCCGTCGAGGCGAGCAGGCACAGGGCGAGGCCGATCGACAGGGACCACGCTTGCAGCGCCTTGCTGCCGCGCCAGTAGCCGCCGGCAAAGCGGGTGAAGCTGCCCACCACGCGGGGGTCGAGCTTGAAGCCCGGCGCGTCCGGGGCCTGGAAGTCGGCGACGCTCATCTGCCGCGCAGGCGGGGCCACCGCAACGCGCCAGCCGGCACCATCGCCTGTCCGCCGCGCGCAGGGGCCGCCGCAGCCGCAGCCCGGGTCAGCTTGGAGTTTTCGATCGCAATCACGCCGGCTTCGCTCGAGTTCCTGACCATCCTGCAGACCGCGACCACAGCGCCGTCCGGCCCTTGCGACCCGGAGGCGCCCGGCCGCCGAGGGACGAGTTCCGCATACGGGACAGTAGGGCCGGAGGCCTCAAACGCAAGGGGTGCCCGAGGCCGGCTGAAGGGGACATGAACGCCGCGCGGGCAAAGCCGGCCGCGAGCCCGGCCCGTCCGCTCGGGCAGCGCGTTGGCGCCGGTCTGAGGCCATCGGCCTCGACCGGCGCAGCCTTGGGGAGGGGCCGGGCTAGGGGCGGAGGCCGGCCCGCATCTGCGCCAGCGCGCCCGCCACCGGCCGGAAGCTGTAGACGATGCGATGCCGGCCCTGCGGCACGGCGACGGCGCGGAACAGCACGTTGGCCTGCAGGATCGGCACGGGCTTGCCGTCGAGCTCGGCGCGCCACCACGGATGCCACGGGTCGTTGAGCACGGCCCAGCCGCCCGTGTCGCTGTCGGCCTCGAGCTCGATCCGCGTGTTGCGGTAGTCGACAATGCGCACGCGCCCTGTGCCGCCCTCGGGCCCGGGGCGCACCGCGCCCTCCGGCAGCAGCACCGTCGACGTGAGATCGACGTCCGGCCAGCGCCCCTCGCGCAGCATCGCCTCGAAGTCGGCGGCCACGGCCCGGGTGGCGAACAGAACGCGGTCGAGCGCTTGCCGGTTCTCGTAGATGTAGCCGTCGGGCGTGTGGGCGACGAGCGGCAGGTCGCCCTCCTTCAGCGTCTTGTCCATCGCCTCCACCGGGATGCCGGTGGCGATGAAGCGCAGGCCGAGCAGGTTGGCCAGCGGCGAGCGGTAGGAGGGAAACAGCGCCGAGAACTTGCGCTGGTCGGGGAGGCCTACGTGATCCTCGGCGCCGACCGCCCGGCTGTAGAGCTGCAGCCGCAGGGGGTTGTAGCCGAGCGTGTTCTCCAGCCCGTGCGTGATGCTGGCGTTGGGCCAGTGGAAGCCGAGCCCGGCGAGCTCGATGCGGTCGCGGCGCGTCGCGTTGCGCACCTGGTGCGCCTTGAGAAAGGCGATGGTCTCGCTGCGCGTCCGGGGCTCGAGGACGTCGTAGGCGGAGGCCGGCATCGCGGTGGAGGAGCTCGGCCCGTTGTTGAAGGCGAGGTCGGCGGCAAGCAGCGCGGCCATGGCCATGGCGGCCTGCCGGGGCCGGGTGCGCAGGACGGGCCGCAGCGCCATCAGCAACGCCGCCGAGGCGCCGAAGAACAGGGCCGCGAGCGCCGCCGGCACCGGCAGCAGGGCCAGCCGGTCGATGGCGATCCCGCACAGCAGGGCGAGGCCGCCCGCCCCGGCAAGGACCTTGGCCAGGGTGCGCAGGTGGCGCGCCTCCCGCGCCGGCGCGTAGGCCTCCTCCCGCATCAGGCAATGCACGGCGTAGCCCGCCAGGATGGCGCCGAGCGCCCCCATCAGGAAGGTCGCATCCGCCGGCCGCCGGTACAGCGATACGCCGGGCACCACCGCGTAGAGGACCCGGAACACCGGCGTGTACTTGCCGAGCGCGTACAGCACCATCACCGCGGCGGCGACGGTGAAGAAGCGGATCTCGCCGCGCCACAGGTCCCCGCGCAGCGCGGCGAGGCCGATCAGGATCAACGGCAGCGCGCCGATGTAGAGCACGCCCATGTTCTGGGCGACGAACAGGTCCGTGCCGGCCCAGGCGAAGCTCGGCGGCCCCCAGTAGTCGGCCATCCGGCCGGCGGCGCCGAACAGGTTGGGCGCGACCAGCGTCAGCAGCAGCGCCGGATGCAGCGAGCCGCGCGCGGCGCCCGCGTAGTCGATGCTGGGCCGGTTGGAGCCCGCCGTCATCAGGGCCGTCAGCAGGATCGGCAGCGCGATCAGCGCCGCGCACGCCACCGCGCCCGCAAGGCCCGGCAGCAGCGCCGCCCGGGCCGCCTTCAGCGGAAAGCGCGCCTGACCGATGCGCCACAGCGCGTAGGCGGCAAGCAGGTAGATCGAGAGCAGCGCCACCTGGTCCCGCCCGAGCAGGATGAAGCCCGCCGCGAGCCCCGCGCCGATGCCGTAGCCGACGGAGCGCCGCGCCAGCGCCCGGTCGAGGAGGAAGAGGGCGAACGGCAGGTAGGCGAGGCTCAGCACCTGGCCGATGTGCTGGATGCGCCAGGCCATGGAGGCGCCGTAGCAGAAGGCGAGCGCCGCCACCACCCCGCCCGACCAGTGCCAGCCGCGCTCCATGAACCAGGCGATCAGCACGAGCCCCGACAGCGCGATCATGGCCAGCAGCGTCGCATCCACCGCCCACAGGCTGGGCGCGCTCGTGATCAGCGCCAGCACCAGGAACGGCGGCGAGAAGATCATCGCCTGCGGGTCGGCGATCTGGGGGTGGCCGGAGAAGGCGTAGGGCAGCCACGAGGGGTCGTCGCCGCCGGCGAGGCTGCGGGCGAGGAACTGGATCTGCGGCAGGAAGGTCGCCTTGGCGTCCCAGGGAATGGTGACGATGCCGGTGAGCCACGGCCAGCCGATCAGCGCCGCACCCGCCAGGAATGCCGCTGCCATGGGCCAGAACTTGCGCCAGTCGAAGCTCGCCACCCGTCTGTCCCTCACCTGCGGCTCGCCTCGATCCCTGGCACCGCCGCGCTTTGCGGCGTGCGTCACGCCCGTCGGCCGGCCTTCCATAAAGCCCACATCGGCCCCCGCCAAGCGGTTGCGCGGCCCACGCGCGGCCCCTGGGCCGGCGCCGCCGCGGTTGAGCCGGCGGCCGCCGCGCCGGCACGGCCCTTTTCTCGGCTATCTGCATTTGTCCGGGGCCCTGCCGGGTCGCAGGCGGCGCGCGCCGCCCGGATAGGCCGGCGCCCCTGTCCGCGGGGCAAGGCCCCGGACTGGCGCTGCGCGCCATCCGGGGACGCACAAGGCAAAGGTCTGCGCGGGCCCGCGGTGCGCAGCCAGCGCTGCGCCAGTGCAGCCCGCCGGGGCCTTCCCCCGCGTGCGGCGGCGTGGGGCGTCGGCGGCGGCATGCGTTTGGAGCTGGTCTCTCCGCCCGGACGGGAGAGGATGCTCGCACAAGCAACAAGCCAGAGCATTTGCCGTGCGCGAGCGCGAACGGTAAATGCTCATAGTGTCGGCCATCGCGCAGCCGCCGCATCCCGAGGCGGGCAGGCGCGACGCGGCAGTGACGGAGGATCTCTCGAGCGCATGACGGCACGCCCCCCAGCACCCGGCTCCGAGGCCGCCGCGGCGGACCCGCTGGCGCCGATCCGCAGCGCCCCCGCCGACCGCCCGTTCGTCGTCGCCCAGCTCGGCCAGTCGCTCGACGGCCGCATCGCCCTCGACAGCGGCGAGAGCCGATGGATCAACAACGGCTCGGCGCTCGACCACCTGCATGCCCTGCGCGCCGCGGTCGACGCCGTGGTGGTGGGTGCCGGCACGGTGGCCGCCGACGACCCGCGCCTCAACGTGCGCCGCGTGCCGGGCCGCTCGCCCGCGCGCGTGGTCATCGATCCCTCCGGGCGCCTGCTCCCCGACGCCAAGTGCCTCGATCGCGACGGCTGCGACGTCTACCTGGTGCGCGGCGACGATGCGTCTGTGCCGCCGGGCCTCGCCGCCCGCGTGCGGCTGGTGACGGTCCCGCGCGAAGGCGCCCACATGCCCCCCCGCGCCATCGTCGCGGCGCTGTTCGGCCTCGGCCTGCGCCGCCTCCTGGTCGAGGGTGGGGCGATGACCGTGTCATCCTTCATTGCCGATGGCGCGGTAGACAGGCTGCACGTGCTGCTGGCGCCGGTCATCCTCGGCTCCGGCAAGCCGGGCCTCGCCCTGCCGCCGCTCGCCCGCCTCGCCGACGCGCTGCGCCCGCGAACAACCGTGCATGTGCTGGCGGACGGTGATGTGCTATTCGATTGTGACCTGCGAACGCAATGCCAGGCGCCCCAGGGATGAGCCCGCCAGGGCGCGCCCACGACCGAGGTGAATCCGAGCCATGACCGCATCCACCGCTGCCGCCGCGCAATCCTACAGCCCCCTTGCCCGCCGCCTGCACTGGTGGACGGTGGCGCTGCTCGCCATCCAGCTTCCCCTCGGCATCGCCATGGTGCGCATCGACGGCTTCCCGGCCGGGCTCTACACCTTCCACAAGCTGCTCGGCCTGATCATCCTGCTGCTCGTCGTCGTGCGCCTCGCCTACCGGCTGATCAACGGCGCGCCCGCCGACGAGCCGAGCCTCAACGCCTTCGAGAAGCTGGCGAGCCACCTCGTGCATTGGACGCTCTA
>JANRIO010000128.1:0-15927 GCA_033764875.1 Hyphomicrobiaceae bacterium
CGGCGGCCTACCCCGCCGCCCTGGCCGCCACCTCCAGCCGCCCCGCCAAGTCCTGGATGAACTGCCAGGCCACCCGCCCGGAGCGCCCGCCGCGCGTCACCGACCACTCGTTGGCCTCCCGCCGCAGCTCCTCCGCCCCGATCGGCAGCCCCATCGCCTCCGCGTAGCCCTCCACCATGGCGAAGAAGGTCGGCTGGTCGCAGTTGTGGAAGCCGATCCACAGCCCGAAGCGGTCGGACAAGGAGACCTTCTCCTCCGTCGCCTCCGACGGGTTGATCGCCGTGCTCCGCTCGTTCTCGATCATGTCGCGCGGCATCAGGTGGCGGCGGTTGGAGGTGGCGTAGAACAGCACGTTCTGCGGCCGGCCCTCGATGCCGCCCTCGAGCACCGCCTTGAGCGACTTGTAGGATGTGTCGTCGTGGTCGAAGGACAGGTCGTCGCAGAAGATGATGAAGCGCATCGGTGCCGCGCGCATGTGGCCCAGGCACTGCGGCAGGCTCGAGATGTCCTCGCGGTGGATCTCCACGAGCTTGAGGTCGCCGGCCGCCCCGGTGGCAAGGCCGAGCTCGCGCCGCACCTCGGCGTGCGCCGCCTTGACCAGCGAGGACTTGCCCATGCCGCGTGCGCCCCACAGCAGGGCGTTGTTGGCGGGCAGCCCCCGGGCGAAGCGGCGCGTGTTGTCGAGAAGCTGGGTGGCCGCGAGGTCGATGCCCTTGAGCAGGCCGAGCGGCTGCCGGTTGACGTGCGGGACCGGCAGGAAGCCTTCTGGCGAGGCTTGCCAGACGAAGGCCTCGGCGGCGCCGAAGTCGGCCTCCTGGCGTGCCGGCGGGGCCAGGCGCTCGAGCGCGCCGGCCAGTCTCTCGAGCCTGTCCAGGATCGCCTGCGCGGTGGTCATGGTGCCTCTCGCCTTGCTCTGCCGGTCCGGGCCGGCGTCCGTACCGTACCGTACGTTACGCGGGCTCTATACGGCGGCCGGGTCCGGGCCCGCAAGCGAAATGCACGCCGGAAAAACTGGTGGGAGCGGACCGCATGCGCGCCTGCCCGAGCTTGTGTCCCGCGCGGCTGAAACGGTTGCAAACGGGGGCTGAGGCTCTATATTCCGCGCCGAGTTGACAGGCCGGGGCGGCAGCCTGCGGCGCTATAACCTTTTCTCGCTCAACCAGGAAACGCCCTCTCGATGTTCATCACTCCGGCCTACGCGCAAGGTTTCGGCGGCGGCAGCGACATGCTCGTCAACATCGTGCCGATCCTGCTGATGTTCGTGATCTTCTACTTCCTGCTGCTGCGCCCCCAGCAGCAGCGCGTGAAGCAGCATCGCGAGATGGTGGCGAACCTGCGCCGCGGCGACACCGTGGTCACCAGCGGCGGCATCATCGGCAAGGTTACCAAGGTGCGCGACGACGCCGAGATCGAGGTCGAGATCGCGGAGAACACGCGCGTCAGGGTGATCAAGGCGACGGTCTCCGAGGTGCGCGCCAAGGGCGAGGCTGCGAAAGAGACGGCCTGAGGCGCAGGCCCGAGCCCTCGAGGCTCCATTTCGTCCCCCAAGCGTCGCGATCAGGACATCAGCCCGGATGCATTTCTCCCCCTTCAAGCAGGCCATGATCTGGGCGGTGGTCGCCCTTGGCGTGCTGCTGATCGTGCCGTCGTTCTTTGCCCGCGAGACGGTCGACAAATGGCCCTCGTGGGTGCCGAGGAAGCAGCTCAGCCTCGGCCTCGATCTGCGTGGCGGCGCCTACCTGCTCTACTCCATGGAGCCGGGCGATGTGCGCAAGGACTGGCTCGAGACGCTGCGTGACGACGCGCGCCGGCGCCTGCGCGACGCCAAGATCGGTGTGCAGGCCGTCGGCATCACCGGCGGTGCCGTGCAGGTGCGCCTTGCCAAGCCCGAGGAGGCCGACGCCGCCGTCAAGGAGCTGCGCAACCTCGCCCAGCAGATCGGCAACGTCCTCACCGGCACCACCGGCACGGACGTCGACGTGCGCAAGGCCGAGGGTGGCGTGATCCTGATCGTGCCGACCGAGCCGGGCATCCAGAACCGCATCTCCAACGCGGTGAGCGCCGCCATCGAGACCATCCGGCGCCGCGTCGACCCTGACGGCACCACGGAGGCGCTGATCGTGCGGGAGGGCACCTCGCGCATCCTGATCCAGGTGCCGGGCCTCACCGACACCACCGAGCTCAAGAAGCTCGTGGGCACCACGGCGCGGCTCACCTTCCACGAGGTCAGCCGGGACATGACGGCCGAGCAGGCCAAGCAGACGCGTCCGCCCCCGGGCTTCAAGGTGTACGAGGGCGGGGCGCGTGACGAGGGCGCGCTGGTGCTGCGCGAGACGCCCGTCGTGCGTGGCGACGAGCTCGCCGACGCCCAGCCGGGCTTCGACCAGCGCACCAACGAGCCCGTCATCTCGTTCCGCTTCAACAACGCCGGCGCCCGCAAGTTCGGGGCGTTCACGACCAGCCACGTGAACCAGCCGTTCGCCATCGTGCTCGACGACAAGATCATCTCGGCGCCGGTGGTGCGCGAGCCGATCCTCGGCGGCTCCGGCCAGATCAGCGGCAGCTTCACCGTGGAGAGCGCCAATCAGCTCGCCGTGCAGCTGCGCTCGGGCGCGCTGCCGGCGAAGCTCACCATCGTCAACGAGAGGACGGTGGGGCCGTCGCTGGGCGCCGATTCCATCGAAGCCGGCAAGCTCGCCGGCATCATCGGCGGCATCGCCACCATCGTCCTGACGGTGCTGGCCTACGGCACCTTCGGCCTTTTCGCCTGCGTCGGCCTTCTCGTGCACGGCGCGCTGACGGTCGCGATCATGACCCTGATCGGCGCATCCCTGACGCTTCCCGGCATTGCCGGCCTCGTGCTCGGCATCGCCATGGCGGTGGATGCGAACGTGCTCGTCTTCGAGCGCATCCGGGAGGAGCTGCGGGCCGGCAAGAGCGGCATCGCCGCCATCGACTTGGGCTTCAATCGCGCCTTCGTCACCATCGCCGACAGCCAGCTCACGACGCTCGCCTGCGCGACCGTGATGTTCTGGCTGGGCTCCGGGCCGATCCGCGGCTTTGCCGTGACGCTGTCGGTGGGCATCCTCACCTCGATCTTCGCGTCGGTGACGGTGGTCCGGCTGCTGGTATCCTATTGGCTGCGCTCGGCGAAGCGGACCCCCCGCGGCGTCGAAGTGCCGGTATAAGGCCCGAGGCGCAACATGAAGTGGCTACCCAATTTCAAGGGCATCGACTTCTTCCCGCACGACCTGCGGCTGCCGTTCATGGCGTACAAGGGGCCCGCGATCGCGCTGTCGATCGTTGCCATGCTGCTGTCGCTCACGGTGTTCTTCGTCAAGGGCCTCAACTACGGCATCGACTTCAAGGGCGGCCTCGTGATCGAGGTGCAGACGGCCTCGGGCGGTCCGGCCAACGTCGTGCAGTTGCGCGACAGCCTCGGCAAGCTCGGCATCGGCGCGGTGCAGATCCAGGAGTTCGGCGCGCCGAGCGACGTGATGATCCGCGTTGAGCAGCAGCCGGGCGGCGAGGAGGCCCAGCAGGTGGCCCTGGGGAAGGTGCAGGAAGCGCTCAAGGGCGAGTACGTCTCGCGCCGCACCGAGATCGTGGGCCCTGCCGTGTCGAGCGAGCTGCGCTTCACGGGCTTCCTTGCGGTGTTCGTCGGCGTGCTGGCGATCACCGCCTACGTCTGGTTCCGCTTCGAGTGGCAGTTCGCGGTCGGCGTCATCGTTGCGCTGGCGCACGACGTGCTGCTCACCGTCGGGGTGTTCGCGCTGTTCCAGCTCGAGTTCGACCTGTCGATCGTGGCCGCGCTCTTGACCATCCTCGGCTACTCGGTCAACGACAGCGTTGTCGTGTCTGACCGCATTCGCGAGAACCTGCGCAAGTTCAAGCGCATGGAGCTGAACGAGCTGCTCAACATCTCCATCAACGAGACGCTGTCGCGCACCATCCTCACCGGCTGCACGGCGATCGTGGTGCTGGTGGCGCTCTATGTCTTCGGCGGCGAGGTGATCCGCAATTTCAACCTCGCCATGCTGCTCGGCGTCGTCATCGGCACCTACTCGTCCATGTTCATCGCGGCGCCGATGCTGGGCTACCTCGGCGTGAAGCGGGATTGGTCGGGCGCCAAGGGCGCCACCCCTGCCGGCGGCGCGCCCACAACCGCCGCCCGCGCCTCCAAATGAGTTCCGCCCAGGCCAGATACCCCTATCAGGCCCCGATCGACGCCTATGGCAACGGCGGCTTCCGGTTCGCGGACATGAGCCATCGCGGCTCCATTCTCTGCCTGCCGTCCGGCATCCACGCCTGGCCCGTGGCCGCACCGGAGGAGGTCACGCCCCGGAGCCTGGCCCGCGTGCTCGACGGCGCGCCCATCGGCTTCCTGCTGCTCGGCACCGGGCCGCGGCAGGTGTTTCCCTCCCGCGCGCTGAAGGACGCCTTCGCCGCCGCCGGAATCGGGCTCGAGCCTATGGACACGGGGGCCGCGGCGCGCACCTACAACGTTCTGCTCGCAGAGAGGCGCAGCGTCGGCGCGGCGCTCATCGCCGTCGACTGACGCGCAAGGACCAGCGGCAAACCCAGACAGCGGGAGAAGGCAGATGTTCGAAGATCCGCGGGGCGCGGCCATCATCGGGGCGATCGTCGCTGCAGGCCTCCTCGTCGTCTGGGGGCTGGTGGCCGGTGCCGACGGGCAGGTGCTGTTTTCCTACCTGTTCCGGCTCGCCCACGTTCTCAGCGCCATGGTCTGGGTCGGGCTCATCGTCTTCATCAACTTCATCCAGCTCGAGGCGACGCGGAAGGCCGACGACGCGGGCAGGGCGGTGCTGCATGCCACCATCGTCCCCGCCGTCGCCTGGTGGGTGCGGCACGCGTCGACGGCGACGATCGCCTCGGGCGCCGTGCTGCTCGTGGCCGCCGGCTACGCGCTGCCGAGCCTCGTCTACGGCTCGGCCGTCTACGTGCCGGCCTCGCGCGCGCTGATCCTGTGGCTCAGCGTGCTCGCGGCCTTCGTCATGTGGATGTTCGTGCACATGTACATCTGGCCCAACATGCAGGTGGTCATCGGCCTGCGCCCGGGCGACGCCGCGGCCAGGCAGGCGGCCCGGGCGCGCGTGGTGCGGTACTCACGCCTGAACCTGATGCTGGCCCTCCCCGTTACGGTGGTGATGGTGGCGGCGGCACATCTCTTCTGACGTGGGCGCGGGCGGCGACACACGCGCGCCCCTGGCGCCGGTGCTGCTTGCAGCCGCCCGCGACGGCGCCTACGACCGGGCCATGGCGGCCCTGCTGGCGCCGCCCCCCGAGCGGGAGGCGCTGCTGGCGCTGGCGGCGCTGTCGGCCGAGTTGGTGCGCATCGCCCCCCAGACGCGGCGCGAGCCGCACATGGGCGAGATCCGGCTGCAATGGTGGCGGGAGGCGCTAGCGCCCGCGGCACCGCCGTCCGGCAATCCGGTGGCCGACGCCGTCAAGGCGGCCATGGCGCGCCACGGTTGGGCTGCCGCCGACATCGAGGGCATCGTCGACGCCCACGCCCACGATGGCCTCGCCGACGCCTATGCCGACGACGCGGAGCTGATCGCGGGCCTGCGGCTCGGCGAGGGGGCGCTGTTCCGGCTCGCGGCGGCGACGCTGGGGATGGCGCCGGGAGCAGAGCTCGATCGCCTCGCGGAGCATGCCGGCGTGGCCTACGGCCTCGCGCGGCGGCTGCTGGCGTTGCCGCAGCTCGTCGCGTTGGGCCACGTGCCGCTTCCCCAGGCGCGGATTGACGCGGCGGGCCTGTCGCTGCCGGAAATTTTGGCAGGCGAGGCCGAAGTTGCGGGGCTGGTGGCCGATCTCGGCGCCCTGGCCGCGGACAGGCTGGCGCTTGCGCGCCCTGCCGTGCGTGGGCTCGGCCGCAGAATTCGCTGTGCTTTCCTTCCTTTGGCCTTGGTCGGCTCCTATCTCCGCAAGGCGACGCGCGCAGGCCGCAATCCCTTGCGCGACGCCGCCGAGGTGGCACCTATCGAGCGCCTCGCGCGGCTCCTGGCCGCGCACGCGCTCGGGCGCCTGTGAGCCTGCAGGCCGTGCCGCGCGTGCAGCCGTGCACAGCGGCGATGGCGCCAGCCGGGGAAAGATGTTGGAGGGTCTCGCCGTAGCAGCTAGGCCTTTGCGATCCTCGCGCATAGATTTGTGGGCGGAGAGGTGACAATGCCGATACGCTTTGGCGCGGGGCTCGCTGCCACGATCGCCGTCCTGCTCGCCGCGCTCGGGCCGCTGCCGGCGCGTGCCCAGCAGCCCCGCATCCAGTGGGAGCTGACCAACCCGTTCCGCTTCTTCCTCGACAACGCCGACACGGACGTGCACCGCGCCACGTTCGCGAGCCTGAACGAGCGGGAGAAGCGCAGTCCAGTCCTCGCCGCCGAGCGCCTGCTGTCGGAGCGGCATCCGGACGGCTGGGCCGCCACCATGTTCCACAAGACCTGCTGGGATCCCACCCGCAACCGCTATGCCTGCGCCGAGCGCAGCGACTACCTCAATCCCAAGAGCCACCAGATCCGCGCGCAGATGGACGGACTGTTGGACGCCGGCACCGTCGACTGCGCCTGGCTCACCGCGCCGCAAGGCAAGGGCCCGCGCGGCCGCGCCATCGTGCTTCCCTGCGACACGCCGGTCGAGATCGACATCCCCTATCCGGGCGGCGCCTGGCTGACCGTCGAGATCGGCGGCAGGCAGGTCGCCGAGGTGTCGGTGAAGGTCACGGACCTGCTGATCGCGGGGCTCGGCGACAGCTTCGCCTCCGGCGAGGGCAACCCCGACGTGCCGGTGCGCTTCTCGCCCGAGCGCGTCGCCGACTACGACGACAAGCTCAAGGGCTATCCCGCCCGCGTCGGCACCTGGAGCGAGGTCGGCGAGCGCGGCTTCATCGAGGAGAACGCGCGCTGGCTCGATCAGGCCTGTCACCGCTCGCTCTACTCCCATCAGCTGCGCGCCGCCCTGCAGCTCGCCGTCGAGGACCCGCATCGTGCCGTCACCTTCGTCGGCCTGGCCTGCTCGGGTGCGGAGACCGTGAACGGCCTGTTCCTGCGCTACAAGGGCCACGAGTGGGTGCCCAACCCGCCGCTCCTGTCGCAGATCTCGGCCGTCGCCGAGGCCCAGTGCGGCAACAAGGGCGCCAAGGACTACGACCTGCCCCAGGCCTACCACCTCGGCGGCCGCATTCCCGAGCTCGAGGGCGGCCTCGTGCTGCGCAAGTGCGACGCCGAGCAGGCGCGCAGGCTCGACCTCCTGTTCGTGTCGATCGGCGGCAACGACATCGGCTTTGCCCGCCTCGTCGCCAACGCCGTGCTGTCGGACAGCTCGATCCTGCGCAGCCTCGGCGGCTGGTTCGGCCAGGTCTACGGCTACGGCGAGGCACGCGCCCAGCTGGAGAGCCTGGACGACCGGCTGAAGGCCACGAACCGGGCCATCCACAACATCCTGCACGTGCCCTGGAACGAGAGCGATCGAGTGATCCTGACCGGCTACCCGCCGATGGCCCTGATGGACGACGGCAAGACCTTCTGCCCCGACGGCAAGGACGGCATGACGGTGCTGCCCGACTTCCAATTGAGCGAGGTCAAGGCGCGCGAGGGCGAGAAGGCCGGCGACCAGCTCAACGGCATCATGCGCGCGGCGGCCCAGCAGCACAGCTGGACCTTCGTCGAGGGCCACCGCGCCGCCTTCCGCGGCCGCGGCATCTGCGCGAGCTTCACGGACGCGCCCTGGAGCCAGGCTGACGAGCTGCGCCTGCCGCGCAAGCTCAACGGGGCCTGGGATCCCTACAATCCGGCCGACTACAAGCCCTACGCGCCGCGCCAACGCTGGTTCCGCACTCCCAACGACGCCTTCATGACCGCCAACTTCCACGTCTCGCAGTCGATCCTGCTCAAGACGAAGCAGCTGGCCTGGGTGCAGCTCCTGCTCGCCGCCACCTACTCGGGCGCCTTTCATCCGACGGCGGAGGGACAGGCGGCCATCGCCGACGGCGTGCTCGAGAAGGCGCGCGCCGTGCTCGCCCGCTACGAGGCCCGCAGGCGAGCGCGCGATGTCGACAGCCTGGGCAGGGCGCCGAAGCGGGCCGAGCGCTGAGGGGCCCCCGCCTGGCGCATGCTGCCGGCGGGCAAAGCCGCGCGGATCCGGGCCGCGCCGGCGCGCTTTATGCCTTGGCCGGGAACACATCTTGTGCTTCGGTGCCGCCACGCCTCGTACGCGCGGCGCGCCGCCCGGCGCCGCCGCGCAGCAAGCTCAAGGTCTCTACGCGCGCCGGTCGATGTACAACTGCAAGAAATGCCCCGGATACTGCTGCTCGTATCCCCTGATCCGCCTCACCAAGCGCGACGTCGAGCGGCTGGCGAAGCATTTCGACATCAGCTTCAAGGAGGCGCGCCGCAAGTTCACCACCGAGCGCTGGGGCGCCAAGTACTCCATGCGTCGCAAGGCCGACAAGATCTTCGGCCGCATCTGCCGCTTCTTCGACACCGAGAAGCGCCGCTGCACCGTCTACGAGGCGCGGCCCGCCCTGTGCCGCAGCTTCCCCGGCGGCCGCTGCGGCTACTACGACTTCCTCGCCTTCGAGCGCCGCGCGCAGGAGGACGAGGAGTTCATCGCCACGACCAACAACGGCTAGGCCGGGGCGCACGCTCGGGCGGACGGCGTGGCGGTCGGGCAGAGCCGAAGGCGAAACCCGACATTTTCATCGCGTGGCCTTTGTCGGGTTTCGCTCCGCTCAACCCGGCCTGCATGGTTATGGGGGCGCTCAGGGCGGGCCCACCTCAGGCCGTGGTGCTCCGGCCTTGCCTGGTCGCTGGAGGGCGCACATTCGGGCGGACGGATGCGGCAGCTGACGTCAGTTGCCGTCGCTCGCAGCACCCCGCGCCTTGATCGCGCAAAACGCGTTGCCATTTAGCAGGCTGGTCCCACCCCATCGCATGCCTGCCGACGGGCTCAACAGGTACGCGCCCAGCCGCATTGCTGGCGCAACCCGTTGCTGCTAGATGGGGGCAAAGATCCCCCAAGGCACGAGCATGAGCAAAGCCCCCAAGCCCGCGGCCAAGCCGCCCGCGAAGACCCGTGCCAGCGACCTCAGGACAATCCACGTCCGGGGCGCGCGCGAGCACAACCTGAAGAACGTCGACCTCGAGATCCCCCGCGACGCGCTGATCGTGTTCACGGGGCTGTCGGGCTCGGGCAAGTCCTCGCTCGCCTTCGACACCATCTACGCCGAGGGGCAGCGGCGCTATGTGGAGAGCCTGTCGGCCTACGCACGCCAGTTCCTGGAGATGATGCAGAAGCCCGACGTCGACCACATCGACGGCCTGTCGCCCGCCATCTCCATCGAGCAGAAGACCACCTCCAAGAACCCGCGCTCCACCGTCGGCACGGTGACCGAGATCTACGACTACCTGCGCCTGCTGTTTGCCCGCGTCGGCGTGCCCTACTCGCCCGCCACCGGCCTGCCGATCGAGAGCCAGACCGTCACGCAGATGGTAGACAGGGTGCTGGCGCTGCCCGAGGGCACGCGCCTGCTGCTCATGGCGCCGATCTCGCGCGGCCGCAAGGGCGAATTCCGCAAGGAGCTGGCCGAGCTGCAGAAGAAGGGCTTCCAGCGCGTCAAGATCGACGGCGCCTTCTACGAGATCGCCGACGCCCCCAAGCTCGACAAGAAATACAAGCACGACATCGACGTGGTCGTGGACCGCATCGTGGTGAAGGGCGACATCGCCACGCGCCTTGCCGACAGCTTCGAGACCGCGCTCGGCATCGGCGACGGCATCGCGGTCGCCGAGTTTGCGGACAGGCCGCTTGGTGCAGCGCGCGACACGCCTGCGGCGCGCCGGCCGCGCGCTGAGGAACAAGAATCCGCGCCGGGCGGCCGGCTCCCCGCAGGGGAGTCGCCCGGCGCAAACAAAGACTCGGGCATCCTCAAGAACAAGAACGAGACGCACGAGCGCATCACCTTCTCGGCGCGCTTTGCCTGCCCCGTCTCGGGCTTCACCATCGAGGAGGTGGAGCCGCGGCTGTTCTCGTTCAACGCGCCGGCGGGCGCCTGCCCCAAGTGCGACGGGCTCGGCACGGAGCTGCGCTTCGAGGCCGACCTGGTGGTGCCGGACGGCACGCTGAGCCTCGCCGAGGGCGCCGTCTACCCTTGGGCCAAGACCGGCTCGACCTCGCCCTACTACGAGCAGACGCTGGAGGCGCTCGCCAAGCACTTCAAGGTGTCCATGAGGACGCCGTGGGACAAGCTGCCCGAGAAGGTGAGGAAGGCGATCCTGTTCGGCACCGGCGAGGAGGAGGTCGACTTCGTCTACGCCGACGGCGTGCGCCGCTACACCAACACCAAGCCCTTCGAGGGCGTCATCGGCAACATCGAGCGCCGCTTCCGCGAGACTGACAGCGACTGGGTGCGCGAGGAGCTCTCCCGCTACCAGGATGCGCACCCTTGCGACGCCTGCGGCGGCTTTCGCCTCAAGCCGCAGGCGCTTGCCGTCAAGATCGACGGGCGCCACATCGGCCAGGTGACGGACCTGTCCATCCGCGCCGCCAACGACTGGTTCGCCGCGCTGCCAGCCAAGCTGACGAAGAAGCAGAACGAGATCGCCACGCGCATCCTGAAGGAGATCCGCGAGCGTCTGCAGTTCCTGGTCGACGTCGGCCTCGACTATCTGACGCTGTCGCGCGCCGCCGGCACGCTGTCGGGCGGCGAGAGCCAGCGCATCCGCCTAGCCTCGCAGATCGGCTCCGGGCTGACCGGCGTGCTCTACGTGCTCGACGAGCCCTCCATCGGCCTGCACCAGCGCGACAACTCGCGGCTGTTGGAGACGCTCAAGCACCTGCGCGACATCGGCAACACGGTGATCGTGGTCGAGCACGACGAGGACGCCATCCTTGCGGCCGACCACGTCGTCGACATCGGGCCGGGTGCGGGCATCCACGGCGGCGAGGTGGTGGCCCACGGCACGCCCGGCGAGATCATGGCCAACCCCAGCAGCCTCACCGGCCAGTATCTGACGGGCGTGCGGCAGATCCCGCTGCCGAAGGCCCGGCGCAAGCGCGATCCCCAGCGCGCCCTGAAGGTGGTCGGCGCGCGCGGCAACAACCTGAAGACCGTGACGGCGGAGCTGCCGCTGGGTCTGCTCACCTGCATCACCGGCGTCTCGGGCGGCGGCAAGTCGACGCTGCTCATCGACACCATCTACAAGGCTGTGGCCCGCCGCCTCAACAACGCGCGCGAGCATCCGGCCCCGCACGACAAGATCGAGGGGCTCGAGCACCTCGACAAGGTGATCGACATCGATCAGTCGCCGATCGGGCGCACCCCGCGCTCGAACCCGGCGACCTACACCGGCGCCTTCACGCCGATCCGCGAGTGGTTTGCCGGTCTGCCCGAGGCCAAGGTGCGCGGCTACGAGCCGGGCCGCTTCTCCTTCAACGTCAAGGGCGGGCGCTGCGAGGCCTGCGAGGGCGACGGCGTCATCAAGATCGAGATGCACTTCCTGCCCGACGTCTACGTCACCTGCGACCAGTGCAAGGGCAAGCGCTACAACCGCGAGACGCTGGAGGTGACGTTCCGCGACAAGTCCATCGCCGACGTGCTCGACATGACGGTGGAGGAGGGCGCCGAGTTCTTCAAGGCGGTGCCGGCGATCCGCGACAAGCTGGAGACGCTGGCCCGCGTCGGCCTCGGCTACATCCACATCGGCCAGCAGGCCACGACCCTGTCGGGCGGCGAGGCGCAGCGCATCAAGCTCGCCAAGGAATTGTCGCGGCGGGCCACGGGGCGCACGCTCTACATCCTCGACGAGCCGACCACGGGGCTGCACTTCCACGACGTCGCCAAGCTGCTCGAGGTGCTGCACGAGCTGGCGGATGCCGGCAACACGCTCGCCGTCATCGAGCACAACCTCGAGGTCATCAAGACCGCCGACTGGCTGATCGACATCGGCCCCGAGGGGGGAGACGGCGGCGGCCGCATCGTGGCGGAAGGCACGCCCGAGGACGTGGCCCGCGTCAAGGAGAGCTACACCGGCCAGTACCTCAAGGACCTCCTCGTGCGCCGCGCCAAGGGCACCAAACGCGAGGCGGCGGAGTAGGGGCGCGCCGACGCGAGTGCCCATCGCCTGCCGGCTGCGTTCCCGGAAGGCGCGCCGCAGGCGCGGCTGTCCGGGATCCTGCCCGCTGGCGATAAGCCTCGACGGGGCAAGACCCCGGCTCTCGCTTCGCTCGGCCGGGGAGGCAAAATGCGGGGAGGAGTGTGCTTCGGGAGCGGAGTGTGCCGGAGCCTCTCCGGATGGCGCTTGGCATTGCAAGTAGCGGCGTAACTCTTGTTCCAGCGCAAGCCGCGATGTTACCGGTGACGATGAAGCCACCATCAAGGAACACGCCAGCATGGGCAAGCCGCAGGTCGAGATCGTAGTCGACGACGCCACGGGGCGCTGGTCGGTCGATGCGCTGCCGATGATCCTGATGCCGCAGCACTACTATCTCAACAACCACTACGCCATCGAGGCTGCGGTCGGCCCGGCGCGGCTCGCCGAGATCCTGCGCCCCGCAGGGTATCGCTCCGCCTACTACTGGTGCGAGAAGGAGGCGGCCCACCACGGGCTGTCGGGCGTCGAGGTGTTCCGCCACTACATGCGCCGCATCACCCAGCGCGGCTGGGGCCAGTTCGAGGTGCTCGAGGTGCAGCCCGAGGCCGGCACCGCGCGCGTGCGCCTCAGCAACTCGGCCTTCATCGACGAGGCGCACCGCACCGCCGGGCGAAGCGTGTGCTACGTGTTCGCCTCGTGGCTCGAAGGCTCGCTCGAATACGTGGCGGCGAGCGCCGGCCGCCGGCAGACGCTCGCGGCCCGCGAGGCCTACTGCCAGGCCGAGGGCGCCCACGACCACTGCCTGTTCGAGGTCGGGCCGGCATAGCTGGCCCCTGGCGCTTGACCATGCCGGGCTCGTCCCGCGGCGGCCCCTCCGGCGCGACGGCGCAGGCCATGCGCTGGCACGAGGCGCGAAGGCAGGCCGAGCCGGCGCGACGGTTGCGGCCGGATCTCGAGCCGGTCGTCCCCGGCCCGCGGAGCGACTTGAGTGGGGGGCGTCAAGCGCGCCGCACCTCCCGTCATGCCCGCGAAGGCGGGCATCCAGGCGAGCATGCGGCGGATCGCGAGGTTTCAGCCCGCTTCGCTGTGCGGCCCGAGCACGAGGCCGGCGAGGTCCGTCTCGTCCCAGGCCGGCTGCTGCGCGGGATGGGCGCCGGGCGGGCCGGCCGCAGGCTCCGGGCGGGCGCCGAGCGTGGCGAGCGCCCCGTAGCCGGTGACGCCCATCAGCTGGCGCCGTCCGAGATCCTCCACCATGGCCTGGTAGGAGGCGCGTAGCGCCGGGGCGATGCGCCAGCCCGCGTAGTTGAAGATGGCATACACCTTGTGCGGCAGGTGCGCGACCTTGCGCTCGATCTCGGCCCTGATGTGGGCGATGTCGGCCTCGTCCCGCACCTCGAGCTTGCGCAGGTCGACGAACAGCATCTTCAGCTTCGGGTCGAGTGACAGCCGCTCGCCCAGGCTCGGCAGGGACAGCCGCTGCGCGAGCCCCATGCGTGCATCCGCAAAGATGCGCGCGTCCATCACCGCCGGCGCCCGCACGATCGGCATGAAGTCCATGTGGGCGAGGATGTCGCGCGCGATGTCGATGCCGGGCGCCACCTCGGTGAGCTCCAGGCCCTCCTCGGTCATGCGCAGCACGCAGCGCTCGGTGACGTAGAGCACGGGCTGGCCGCGCCGGCGCGCGTAGTCGCCCGAGAATGTGCGGTGCTCGACGTCGGCGACGAACTTGCGCACGCCGCCCTCGCGCACGATGCGCAGGCGCCCATCGGCCACCTCGACGGCCAGATCACCGGCCGTGAAGGTGCCCACGAACACCACCTTGCGCGCGTTCTGGCTGATGTTGATGAAGCCGCCGGCGCCCGCCAGCCGCGGCCCGAAGCGCGAGACGTTGAGGTTGCCGTGGCGGTCGACCTGGGCAAGGCCCAGCACCGCGCAGTCGAGCCCGCCGCCGTCGTAGAAGTCGAACTGGTAGGGCTGGTCGATGATGGCCTGCGCGTTGGTCGCCGCGCCGAAGTTCAGCCCCGAGGCCGGGACGCCGCCGATGACGCCGGGCTCCGCCGTCATGGTGAAGGTGTCGCTGATGCGCTCCTCCGCCGCCACCGCCGCGACGCCTTCCGGCATGCCGATGCCGAGGTTGACGACCGTGTTGGCCTCGAGCTCCAGCACGGCGCGGCGCGCGATCACCTTGCGCTCGTCGAGCGGCAACGGCTTCAGCGCGTCGACCGGCACCCGGATCTCGCTGGCGAACGCCGGCGAGTACTGCTCGGCGAAGGTCTGCATGTGATCCTCGCGTGTCTCGGCGAGCACCACCGCGTCGACCATGATGCCGGGGATCTTGACCTGCCTGGGGTTGAGCGTGCCCCGGTCGGCGATGCGCTCGACCTGCACGATCACGCGTCCGCCGCTGTTGTGGGCGGCCATGGCGAGCGACAGCGCCTCCAGCGTCAGCGCCTCCCGCTCCATGGTGATGTTGCCGTCGAGGTCGGCCGTGGTGCCGCGCACGATCGCGACGTCGATCGGGAAGGCCTTGTAGAACAAGTACTCCTCGCCCTCGATGGGCATCAGGCTGACGAGGTCGGCGGTTGTGCGCGGGTTGAGCTTGCCGCCGCCGTGGCGCGGATCGGCGAAGGTGTCGAGGCCGACGCGGCTCAGATGCCCCGGCTTGCCGGCCGCGATGTCGCGGTAGAGGTGCGTGATCACGCCTTGCGGCAGGTTGTAGGCCTCGATGGCGTCCGAGACGGCGAGCGCCTGCAGCTTCGGCACCAGCCCCCAGTGTCCGCCGATGACGCGGGCCACGAGGCCCTTGTGCGCCAGGTGATTGAGGCCGCGCTCGCGGCCGTCGCCCTGGCCGGCGGCATAGACCAGCGTCAGGCCGCTGGGCTCGCCCGAGGCGAGGAAGCGCTGCTCCAGCGCGACCGCGATGGCCTCGGCAAAGCCGATGCCGACGAAGCCGCCGGTGCCGACCGTGTCGCCGGCCTTGACGAGGGCGGCGGCGGCGGGCGCCGACATGAGCTTGCTCGCGCCTTTGGCTTCAGGTCGAGATGCCATGCCGTTCCAGTTGCCGCCGCCCGCACGCTCGTCTTGCGTTCCAGTTCAATGCTCGGTGCCGTCGCCGTCTACGCGGCAATCGCGGTGCTGGACGCCGCCGTCGGCGCCTGTGGCTCCGCCGCCGGCACCGCGTGGTGCTCGGGCGCGGCCAGCGCGGCGCAAATTGCGTCCCTGCGCCGCATCAGATGCGTGATGCGCAAGGCGTCACCCTTCTCCCGCGCCTCGGCCAGCGCGGCGACAACCAGTGCAAGCGTCCTCTCGAGATCGGTCATGGCAGTCTCCTTTGGACAAGCATGACCGGCGAGGACGCACTGATTCGGTTAAACGATTATGAAGTGGAGGACTTGCACGCGCAATGGTGGGGGCGGCTCCGACAGGGGACGACCGACGCGGCCCGGCATTGAAGGGGCTCTCCGCCTGCCATCCTCCACCCGTCATCCCCGCGCAGGCGGGGATCCACGCCACTATCGTTCCGACCGCCCCGGTCGAGCTCCTGTGCACCCATACGGCCGGGGCGTGCGGCCTCGCGACCGGCGCTCGGAGTTGCGCGTCCGAAGGCACCTACCTCTGCAGGAACCGGTACCTGACCGGCGTGCCGCCGATGCTCTCGGCGGCCGCCAGGATGGCGTTGACGTCGAGGCCGTAGTGGCCGTAGAGCTCGGGGATCGAGCCCGACTGGCCGAAGTGCTCGACGCCGAGCCCCCGCACCCGATGGCCGAGCACGCCGCCGAGCCAGCTCAGCGCTTCGGGGTGCGCGTCGGTGATCGTCACC
>JANRIO010000134.1:0-73559 GCA_033764875.1 Hyphomicrobiaceae bacterium
GATTTCATATCGCAGTGCATCTACGACGAGATGCGCAAGGGCAATACGACGCCCAACGGCGGCGTCTACATCAAGATGGATCATCTGGGGCCCGAGAAGGTCGCCAAGCAGTTCAAGGGCATGGTGGAACGCTGCGCCGACTGCGGCTTCGACCTTGCGGGAGGCCTCGTCGAGGTGGTGCCGACCGCGCACTACTTCATGGGCGGGCTTGTGTGCGGCCTCGACACGGAGACGGAGTTGCCGGGCCTGTTCGTCGCCGGCGAGGACGCGGGCGGCATGCACGGGGCGAACCGCCTCGGCGGCAACGGTGTCGCGAATTCCACCGTGTTCGGCGGCATCGCCGGCGAGGTGATGGCCGATTTCATCGCGCAGAACCCGCACTGGCGCGAGCCGGACATGCAGGCGGTCGCCGCGGAGGAGGCCCGCGCGCTTGCGCCCTTCGAAAAGCCTGCCGGCGACATCAACGCCTTGCGCGAGCGGCTGATGGACCTGATGTGGGACGACGTCGGCGTGATCCGCAATGCCGCATCCATGACCCGAGCTCTGGGCGCGCTGGACGCCATCGAGGCCGACCTCCACAAGACCGGCATCGGCACCTCCGAGCGGGCCTTCAACTTGACCTGGCACGACTGGCTGAACCTGCGCTCGCTCGTCGAGATCTCGCGGGTGATCACGCTCGCGGCGATCGAGCGCAAGGACAGCCGCGGGGCTCATTTCCGCGAGGACTTCCCCAAGCCCGGCGATCTCGAGACCAGCACCTACACGCTATCGCGCTTGGTCGACGGCAAGTTGGCGATCGAGAGTGCGCCCGTTGCCTTCACCATCGTGAAGCCAGGCGAAACCCTGATCAAGGACAAGCCTGCCGCGGCGGAGTAAGCACGGTGATCAGGCCGCCCTGAACAGCCGCACCGCCTCGTCGCACTCGAAGAGATAGAGCAGCACGCGCAGGGCTTGGCCACGCGCCGTCGCGAGGTCGGGATCCTGGTTCAGGATGAGGGTCGCATCGTCGCGGGCGGCCGCCACCAATTCCTGGAAGTTCGGCACCTCGGCGACGCGGAACTCCGGCGCGCCGCTCTGGCGTGCGCCCAGTACCTCGCCGCCGCCGCGCAGTTCCAGATCCTTCTCGGCGATCAGGAAGCCGTCCTCGCTCTCGCGCATCATGTCGAGGCGCGCTTGCGCGGTCTCGCCCAGCGGCGCCTTGTAGAGCAGCATGCAGTAGGACTGCCGGTCGCCGCGGCCCACGCGGCCGCGCAACTGGTGCAACTGCGCAAGACCGAACCTCTCGGCGTGCTCGATCACCATGACCGAGGCATTCGGCACGTTGACACCAACCTCGATCACGGTGGTTGCAACCAGCAGCTTCATGCGGTTTTCCGAGAAGGCCGCCATCGCGGCGTCTTTAGCCGCCCCGCTCATGGCGCCGTGCAGGAGGCCGACGTTTTCGGCGCCGAAGATCTGGGAGAGATGCGCATGCCGCTCCTCGGCAGCGGCCAGTTCCGATGCGTCGCTGCTCTCGATCAGCGGGCACACCCAGTAGATCTGCGCGCCCTGCGCCACGGCCCGCTTCAAGCCGTCGATGACGTCGACGAGCCGGTCGGTCGAGACCTTGGTGGTGGTGATCGGCTTGCGGCCGGCGGGCTTCTCCGTCAGTCGCGAGACGTCGAGGTCGCCGTAGTGCGTCATCAGCAGCGTGCGCGGGATCGGTGTGGCGGTCATGACCAGGACGTTGGCGCCGCCGCTGCCACCCTTGGTCTGCAGCGCCAGCCGCGGGTGCACGCCGAAGCGGTGCGGCTCGTCGATGACGGCGAAGGCGAGGTCCTTGAACACCACGTCGGGCTGGAACAGGGCGTGCGTGCCGATCAGGATGTCGATCTCGCCGGAGGCCAGCCGCTCCAGCAATTCCGCCCGTGGCCGGCCCTTCTCGCGCCCCGTCAGCAGCCCGAGGGTGAGGCCCGCGGCCTGCGCCAGCGGCGCGATGGTCTCGGCATGCTGGCGGGCGAGCACTTCCGTCGGGGCCATCAGCGCGGCCTGGGCGCCGGCTTCCACCGCGATCGCCATCGACATCAGGGCGACGACCGTCTTGCCGGAGCCGACGTCGCCCTGCAGCAGCCGCAGCATGCGGTGCGGGGCGCCCATGTCGGCCTCGATCTCGGCCAGCGCCGCGTGCTGGGAGCGCGTCAGCCCGAAGGGCAGCGCCTTGGCGATGCGGGCGCGGATGTGGCCCCGGCCGGCGACGGCGCGGCCCTTCTGCGCCTTCAGGTTCTGCCGCACCAGCCCCAGGGCCAGCTGCCCCGCGAGCAGCTCGTCGTAGGCGAGCCGCTGCCAGGGGCCGGAGCCCGGTGAGATGTCGGCGGCGTCCTCCGGCCGGTGGATGCGGTTGAGCGCGCTCGTGAAGTCCGGCCAGCCGCGGGCGGCAAGCCACGTCGGCTCCTGCCACTCGGGCAGCCGTGGCACCCGCTCCAGCGCCTGCCGCGCGGCCTTGATCAGGATCTTGCCAGAGAGGCCGGCGGTCAGCGGATAGACCGGCTCCAGCATCGGCAGCTCGGCACGCGCCTCCGGCGCCACGATGTAGTCGGGATGCGTCATCTGCGTGCGCTCGTTGTAGCTCTCGATGCGGCCGCTGATGGTGCGCATGGCGCCGACAGGCAGTTGCCGCTCGATGAAGCTGCGCTCGGCGTGGAAGAAGACGAGGTCGATCTGCCCCGTCTCGTCCTCGCACAGCACCTTGTAGGGCGCGCGCACGTTGCCGCGCGGGGAGGGGCGGTGCTTCAAGACGCGCACCTCGAGCGTGGCGATGGTGCCGGGCACGGCCACCGCGATGGTGGGTGTCGCCCGCCGGTCGATGACGCCCGTCGGCATGTGCCAGAGCACGTCGACCACCCGGGGCTCGCTCACCCCGGGCGGCAGCCGCAGCGCCTTCTTCAGCAGCAGCTCCATGCGCGGGCCGATGCCGGAAAGGCTTTTCGCGTTGGCAAACAACGGGATCAGCGGGGCGGGGCGCATCAGGGGCTAAGCTTCCATCGCGTGTGAGCAGCGGGCCGGGCGGCCGTCGTGCCGCCACCGGGCCCATACCGGCAGGCAGCGGCGGACGCAAGGCAGCCCGGCGTGAGGGGACACCCGCCCGCGTTGCGGCTGGCGCGGCCGCCCGCCAGGCCCTATATCAGGGCGTCTGAGCCTGATCGGCCGCACCGGGCCCGTCAAGCCGCCGGCCCCGATTGTCCCCTCCCTCTCAAGGGTAGGGGCCGTTCGTCGTTCGGGCGGTCGCGCCAGGACCGAGTTATCCACAGGCTACCCCCGACAGCCGAGCCGACCGTGAGCCCCGCCATGAGCCCAGTCGCAGATCAAGACCTGGACACGCGCCGCCGCCGCGCCCTGTACCGTGCCGAGCACCGCGGCACCAAGGAGATGGACCTGGTGCTGGGGCCGTTCGCCAAGGCCCGCCTTGCGTCCATGCCGGAGGCGACGCTGGCGCTGTTCGAGGCGCTGCTGCTCGAGCCCGACCCGGAGCTGCAGGAGATGTTTCTTGCCGACCGGCAGCCCGAGGCGCGCTTTGCCGCCCTCGTCGGCGAGATCCGGGCTTTCCATGGTCTCGGCGCGGCGGGGCGGTAGACGGCATGGCGGACGGTGCCAAGACGGAAGCCGGGCCGGTCAAGGGACCGGGCCGCGAGGTGCTGGCGGGCGTGCCCGACGGGCTCGTGCCGCTGGTGCTGGCCCAGCTCCTCGAGGAGCAGGGCGGCGGCGCCCCCATCGCCATCCACGTTGCCCGCGACGACCGCCGCATGGAGGCTATCACCGAGGGCCTCAAGTTCTTCGCGCCCAACGTGCGCGTCATCCCGCTGCCGGCCTGGGACACCGTGCCCTACGACCGCATCGGCCCGAACCCCGAGATCGTGGCCACCCGCGTGGCCTCGCTGGCCCGCCTCGTCGCCCAGGCGAGGAAGCAGCCCACGCTCCTCCTGACCACGACCAATGCCATCCTGCAGCGCCTGCCGCCGCGCGACTTCATCCGCAAGTCCCTGCGCACGCTCGCCGCCGGCCAGCGCATGGACATGGGCGAGCTCACGCGCCGCCTCAACCTTGCGGGCTACCAGCGCACCGGCACCGTGATGGAGGCGGGCGAGTTCGCCGTGCGCGGCGGCATCCTCGACCTGTTCCCGCCGGGCCGCTCGGCGCCGGTGCGCCTCGACTTCTTCGGCGACACGCTCGAGCACATCAAGGCTTTCGACCCCGAGACCCAGCGCACGGCCAAGATCGTGCAGAAGCTGACCCTGATGCCCGTCAGCGAGGCGGCCTTCGGCGGCGAGGCCGAGAAGCGCTTCCGTACCGCCTACATCGCCGCCTTCGGCGCCACCACCGGCGAGGACGAGCTCTACGAGGCCGTGAGCGCCGGCCGCCGCTATCCCGGCATGGAGCACTGGCTGCCCTTCTTCCACGACCACCTCGAGACGCTGTTCGACTACGTGCCCGAGGCGCCGCTGAGCTTCGACCACCTGATCGAGGAGGGCATCACCGAGCGCTTCGCGCTGATCGAGGACCACTACCAGGCGCGCGTCAACGGCCTGGAGGCGGCGACCTTCGGCGCCCCGCCCTACAAGCCGGTGCCGCCGCAGGCGATGTTCCTGACGCGTCCCGAGTGGGACAAGCTGCTCGACGCCCGCACGGTGAGCGCCATGACGCCCTTCGAGCCGGCGACGGAGAAGGCGCGGTTCACGCTGCGCTCGTTTGCCGGCCGTATCGGCTACAACTTTGCCGCCGACCGCGCCGGCGAGACGCGCAACGTCTTCGAGGCGACCGTCGCCCACGTCAGGCAGCAGCAGGCCAACGGCCGCCGGGTGATCATCGCGGCCTATACGCCGGGCTCGCGCGAGCGGCTGTCGACGCTGCTCGCCGACCACGGCCTTCCCGACACCCGCAAGATCGACAGCTTCGAGGAGGCGCAAGCCCTTCGCCCCGACACCGTGGCCCTCGCCGTGCTCGCCATCGAGCAGGGCTTCGAGACGCACGGCCTCGCCGTCGTCGCCGAGCAGGACATCTTAGGGGATCGCCTGAGCCGCCCGCGCCGCAAGGCCAAGCGCGCCGCCGACGTCATCACGGAGGCGACGAGCCTCGCCGTCGGCGACCTCGTGGTGCACGCCGACCACGGCATCGGCCGCTTCGACGGGCTCACCACCATCACCGCGCTGGGTGCGGCCCACGACTGCCTCGAGATCGGCTACGCTGGCGGCGACAAGCTCTACCTTCCCGTCGAGAACATCGAGCTCTTGACGCGCTACGGCTCGGCCGATGGCGGCACGCCGCTCGACCGGCTGGGCGGCGCCGGCTGGCAGTCGCGCAAGGCGCGCCTGAAGCAGCGCCTGCGCGAGATCGCCTCGGAGCTGATCAAGATCGCGGCCCTGCGCCAGCTCAAGCAGGCGCCCGCCATGCTGCCGCCGCCGCATGCCTTCGACGAGTTCGTCGCCCGCTTCCCCTACGAGGAAACCGAGGACCAGGCGGCCAGCATCGACGCGGTGCTGCAGGACCTCGCCTCCGGCAAGCCCATGGACCGCCTCGTCTGCGGCGACGTCGGCTTCGGCAAGACGGAGGTGGCGATCCGCGCCGCCTTCGTGGCGGCGCTCGCCGGCTTCCAGGTGGCCGTGGTGGTGCCGACGACGCTGCTCGCCCGCCAGCACTTCGCCACCTTCTCCAAGCGCTTTGCGGGGCTGCCGATCCGCGTCGCGCAGGCCTCCCGCCTCGTCGCCGCCAAGGATCTCAACGCCACCAAGCAGGCCCTGAAGGACGGGCAGATCGACATCGTCGTCGGCACGCATGCGCTGCTCGGCAAGACCATCGCCTTCGCCCGCCTCGGCCTCCTCATCGTCGACGAGGAGCAGCACTTCGGCGTCGGCCACAAGGAGCGCCTGAAGCAGTTGCGCGAGGACGTGCACGTGCTCACGCTGACCGCGACGCCGATCCCGCGCACGCTGCAGCTGGCGCTGTCGGGCGTGCGCGAGCTGTCCCTCATCACCACTCCGCCCGTCGACCGCCTCGCCGTGCGCACCTACATCTCCCCGTTCGATCCCGTCATCGTGCGCGAGGCCCTGCGCCGCGAGCGCTACCGCGGCGGCCAGAGCTTCTACGTCGTGCCGCGCATCTCCGACCTCGACGACATCGCCGAGTTCATGGCCGAGCACGTGCCCGAGCTGCGCGTGGCGCGCGCCCACGGCCAGCTCACGCCCCAGCAGCTCGAGGACGTGATGACGGCCTTCTACGACGGCGAGTTCGACGTTCTGTTGTCGACGGCGATCGTGGAATCCGGCCTGGACATCCCCAACGCCAACACGCTGATCGTGCATCGCGCCGACATGTTCGGCCTCGCCCAGCTCTATCAGCTCAGGGGCCGCGTCGGCCGCTCCAAGGCGCGCGGCTACGCCTACCTGACGACGCCGTCGGGCCAGAAGCTGACCGAGACGGCCGAGCGCCGCCTCAAGGTGCTGCAGTCGCTCGACACGCTGGGGGCGGGCTTCTCGCTGGCCTCCCACGACCTCGACATCCGCGGCGCCGGCAACTTGCTTGGCGACGAGCAGTCCGGCCATATCAAGGAGGTCGGCTTCGAGCTCTACCAGGCCATGCTCGAGGAGGCGGTGGCGGCCTTGAAGGGCGGCGACCTCGGCGACACCGAGGAGCAGTGGAGCCCGCAGATCTCGCTCGGCACCAGCGTGCTGATCCCCGAGAGCTACGTCGCCGACCTGCAGATCCGCTTGGGGCTCTACCGCCGCCTCTCCACCCTCGAGAAGCGCGCCGACATCGACGCGTTTGCGGCCGAGCTCACCGACCGCTTCGGCGAGCTGCCCGACGAGGTGCGCCACCTGCTCGACGTGATGGAGATCAAGGCCTTCGCCAAGGTCGCAGGCCTGCAGCAGCTCGACGCCGGCCCCAAGGGCTGCGTCATCGGCTTCCGCAAGAATGCGTTCTCGAATCCGGAAGGGCTGATCGGCTTCATTCAGAAATCCAAGGGCCACGTGAAGATGCAGGCCGACCACAAGCTCGTCTTCCGCGCCGACTGGGATCAGGACAAGGTGCGCTTGAAGGGCGTGCGCGACCTCGTGAGCAAGCTCGCCGAGATCGCGCAATCGGGCCGCAAGGCCGCGTGATCACGCCGCACCCATGCTGGATGCGACAGCACCGTCCGGGCAAGCCGCTTCTCCTTCACGGCAACACGGGATCGCCGCATGACCGCCAACCAGCGCCCCTATCTCGCCGCCTACGGTCTGATCCGCGTCGGCGACACCATCCTGGTTCAGCGCCGTGCCAACACCGGCTATCTGGACGGCTACTGGGCTGTTCCGTCCGGCCATGTGCAGGAGGGTGAGGACGCGGTATCGGCCGTCTCGCGTGAGTTGCACGAGGAGACGGGCCTCGTCGTGGCGCCGCAGGACTGGTCCTTCGTGTGCGCCATGCATCGTCGCACCGATCGCACGATCATCGATCTGTTCTTCGCCGCCACCCGCTTCTCGAGAAGCCCGCGCATCTGCGAGCGCGACAAGTGCGATGGTCTCGCCTTCGTGCCCGTGGCCGCGTTGCCGGCGCCGTTCGCCGGCTATGTGCGCACCGCGATCGATTGCCTCGTTGCGAGCGGAGCCCAGCATGCCCGCTATCACGGCGAGGGCTGGTCCTGACCGATCGCGTGCCGTTGATGCCGCGATTGGCATAACCGCGTTTATTCACAGGCCACATTTGCCGCGCTTCCGAGCCCACACTCAGCCTGGAAAGTGCTGTCTCTCCCGCCACTGCCAGAAGCGAAGGAACTGCGGGAACCATGCAAGAGCGGAGTGTGCAATGGGAAGGTTCATAACCTCGTTTGGCATCGGCTTTGCGGCCGCGGCGCTGATTGCCGTGGCACTTTCGACCGTGATGCGCCCGGCTCAGGCCGGCGACCATACGCTCGGTGACTGGCTCGGCATGTCACCCGAGGCCAAGCTCGAGCATGCGCGCCAGGTTGCCGGCAACGGCCCCGCGCGCATGGAGACGGCGCGCGCCATCCTTTTCTGCCTGCACGATGCGGCAAGGCCCTCGCCCGGGCTGTCGTCGGAGGAGGTCGAGAGCGCGCGCAGGCAACTCAACCTCAACGATGCGGTCAACGCCTGCCGCAGCAGCTTGCGCGGCTGACGCACCCAAGCGGGACGCGCGGCCCGTTGGCTCTGCAAGCGAGCCGTCGGGCCGCGCGTGTCGATCCGACGGCTGGACCCTGTTCTCCGCCGCCGAGCGAGCAAAGCAAGCGGGCTCGAGGCAGGCAGCCGGGGGCGCCGGTATCGCAACTTGCGTGGCTGCCCGCCTGCGCGAGCATAACGTCAGTTGGGGGCAGATGCCGGGCAAGACCTCAACGTCATCCCCGCGCAGGCGGGGATCCACGCCGCTATCGTTCAGGCGGCGCCCGCAGGGTCCACTCGGACCGGAAGCCTGCCACTCTCTGAGGGAAGCGCGGGGCGGCGCCGGGCCTCAGGTCTTCAGCCGGTAGCCGGTCTTGAAGATCCACCAGACGATGCCGAGGCAAGCGGCCAGGAAGGCGAGTGCGAGCGCGAGGCTGGTGCCGACGTTGACGTCGGCGACGCCGTAGAAGCTCCAGCGGAAGCCGCTGACGAGATACACGATCGGGTTGAACAGCGAGATCGTCTGCCACACCGGCGGCAGCATGCTTATCGAGTAGAAGGTGCCGCCGAGGAACGTCAGCGGCGCCACGATCAGCATTGGGATCATCTGCAGCTTCTCGAAGTTGTCGGCCCAGATGCCGATGACGAAGCCGAACAGGCTGAACGTCACCGCCGTCAGCAGCAGGAACACGACCATCGCCACCGGATGCGCGATGCTGAGCGGCACGAAGAGGGCTGCCGTCGCCAGGATGATGAGCCCGATGATGATCGATTTCGTGGCCGCCGCCCCGACGTAGCCGAGCACGATCTCGAACGGCGAGATCGGCGCCGACAGGATCTCGTAGATGGTGCCGATGAAGCGCGGGAAGTAGATGGCGAAGGAGGCGTTGGTGATGCTCTGCGTCAGCATCGCCATCAGGATCAGCCCCGGCACGATGAAGGAGCCGTAGCTGACGCCCTCGATTTCCGGGATGCGCGCGCCGATGGCGCCCCCGAACACCACGAAGTACAGCGCCGTCGACAGCACCGGCGACAGGATGCTCTGCAGCGGCGTGCGCCAGGTGCGCGCCATCTCGAAACGGTAGATCGCCTTGACCGCGTAGAGGTTCATTGGGCGCTCCTGACGAGATCGACGAAGATGTCCTCGAGCGAGCTTTGCGTGGTCCTGAGATCCGTGAAGCGGATGCCGGCCGCGTTCAGGTCCTTGAGCAGGCTCGTGATGCCCGTGCGCTCGCCGCGCGCGTCGTAGGTGAAGATCAGCTCGTTGCGCCCCTCCGAGAGCTCGAGCGCGTGGCGCGCCAGCGCCTCCGGCACGGCGTCGAGCCGGCTTGGCAGGTGCAGGACGAGCTGCTTGCGGCCGAGCTTGCGCATCAGCTCGCTCTTCTCCTCCACGAGCAGCAGCTCCCCCTTGGTGATGATGCCGATGCGGTCCGCCATCTCCTCGGCCTCCTCGATGTAGTGGGTGGTAAGGATGATGGTGACGCCGGCCGCCCGCAGGCCGCGCACCACCTGCCACATGTCCTTTCTGAGCTCCACGTCGACGCCCGCCGTCGGCTCGTCGAGGAACAGGATCTTGGGCTCGTGCGACAGCGCCTTGGCGATCATCACGCGGCGCTTCATGCCGCCCGACAGCGTCATGATCTTGCTGTCCTTCTTGTCCCACAGCGAAAGCTCGCGCAGGGTCTTCTCGATGTGCGCCGGGTTGGCCGGCTTGCCGAACAGGCCCCGGCTGAAGCTGACCGTGCTCCACACGCTCTCGAAGGCGTCCGTGTGCAGCTCCTGCGGCACCAGGCCGATGTCCGCGCGCACGCGGCGCCAGTCCTGCTCGATGTCGCGCCCGTCGACGCGTATGTCCCCGCTGCTGCGCCTGACGATGCCGCACACGATCGAGATCAGCGTCGTCTTGCCGGCGCCGTTGGGCCCCAGCAGCGCGAAGATCTCGCCGCGGTTGATGTCGAGATTGACGCTCTTCAGCGCCTGGAAGCCTGTCGCATAGGTCTTCGACAGACCGGAGATGGAGATGATCGCCGGCATGGTGCCTGCTGTGTCGCTGCTGCTGGTGGCGCGGTGCTCCCGCGCCGTCGGAAGGGATGCGCACGGCTGGAGGGATCGGGCGCAGCACTGTTAGACGCCTTCTCCGGTCGCGCGCAAGCGGGGACGCGCGGCTCCCTGGGGTGCGGCGCCCCGCTGTTGATGGTGAGCCTGCGCGCAGGTTTCAAGGCGCGCCGAGCGCTTTGCCGGCGCCTATGGCGCTTGGGCCCCTGCCTCCGTCTCGGCCGCGGGTATGGGCCCGCTTGAGGCCGGCTGAAGGCCCGCGACGATCCGCCCGGGCCCGTTCGCCAGCGAGCGGTGGCCTGGGCACTGACCGCGGGCCAAGGCGAGGACGGGCATGGCAGGCTGGAGCGGAGGCGGACGGCGCCGGCGGCTGTCCGGCAACGGGGCGGCGGCTTACGACCGCGGGATCGCGGCGCTCAGCGACCGAGCGTGCACGCGCTCTGCGACTTCCGGTACGGCTTCTCGCATTCCCAGCCGCTGCCGCTGGCATCGAGGTGAGCGTTGGCCGGCAGGACGATCGTCTCGCACGCGTCCCCCATGCGCGCGTAGCCGCGATCGCATTTCCAGCTTTGCCCGGTTCCCGTGAGATAGGCGCGGGCCGGAACCAGGATCCGGACGCACTTCTCGTACTGCTCGACGAAACCGCGCGCGCACGACCACCCGCTGCCGAAGCTGGAGCCGTTGAGGTAGGCATTGTCCGGAGGCACGATGGCCGCGCACTCCGCGCCGACGGGCCGGTACCCGCGCTCGCAGTCCCAGCCGCGCGCGCTGGTCTCGGATAGGAAGCCGAACGCGGGGACCTTGATCTGGAGGCACGCACCCTCGCGCGCCTGGTAGCCGCGCTCGCAGGTCCAGCCGTTGCCGAAGCCGTATCCGGTCAGGAAGGCGTGCTCCGGCACGACGATCCTCTCGCACGCGCCGGCCCTCTCGCGATACCCCCGCCGGCAGTCCCAGCCGCGCGCGCTGCCGCTGTCGCTGAGGTAGGCGTTGTCCGGCACCACGATGCGCACGCAAGCGCCGCCCTGGCGGACGGAGCCGCTGTCGCATGCGGCCCTCGATGCGTGCGGCGCCGCGTCCGAGCCAGGAGCCGTTGGCCGAGTCTGGGCCAGTGCCGACGAGGAGACCAGCACGACCGGCAGCAGCCACCACAGTCCGCGCATCATGGATACGTCCCTTCCTGCGAGCCGCTATGGCGTGCCGCGCCGGCGGCCTTGACCCCGGCCCGGTCGCAACCGGCCGGGAGCGTCGCCATCATACGCGCCGCGAAAGCTCGCTCTCCTTGGCGATGCGCTCGTACGGCTCTTCCTTGCTTTTGACCCGATAGGAGGCCTCGCCGTTCTCCGCAGGCAGCTGCCTGAGAATCTCATAGCGACGTCCGGCCGTCGGCACGCCCGATCGGTTCGGAATGAAATCCACCATCTGGCCAACCTGGAACTTGTGCGCTTTCATCGGTACTCCTGTAGTGGCGGCGACGCGGCAGTGCGCGCCAGCGCGAGAGGGCCCCGTCGCCTTGTGCAGCGGGAGCGCGCGAGCCTCAGGGACTGCAGAAGCAGGTCGGGCAGGCCGACGTCAGTGGGTGTGCACGATCTGCAGCAAGACGATTGCCGCACACAGGCCGAACGTTGCAATGATCCCGAACCAGAACTCGATGCGCGTCAGTTGCATGAAAGCCCCTTCCGACGCGCGCTTCTCGCTCATTGAGAGCAAGGCCGTCTCGCGGTCGCCGACAGTAGCACGCGGCCGATGCAGCACCTAGGAATATAAAAAACCGTGCTCCGCGCGGAATTCGGCCGCCGCATCTCGCCGCGTGACGCGCATTCTTATCGTTAACCGTCTCTGCGCAGCGCCGGTGAAGGCAGGGCGACATTCCAGACCAGGCCCGCAGCCTGCAGGAGGCGGATGAGCAGGAACGAGAAGTCGAACTCCCACCACCGATGCCCGTGGCGCGCCGAGGTCGGGTCGGCGTGGTGGTTGTTGTGCCAGCCTTCGCCGGCGGCCATGAAGCCCACGAGCACGTTGTTGCGGCTCTGATCGCCGGTGGCGTAGCTCTGGTAGCCCCAGACATGGGCGGCGGAGTTGACGGACCAGGTGATGTGCCAGACCACGATCGTGCGCAGCGCTCCGCCCCACACCAGCCAGCTCGATCCGAGCTGGAGCGCGTCGGCGCCGGTGCCGCCCGCCGCAAAGCCGAGGCCGGCCCCGGCGAGGAAGATCAGGCCCCACACGAGGAAGGACACCACGATCCAGCGCTTGCGCCGCTCGAGCCACGCATAGAGCGGATCGCGCATGAGATCCTTGGCGTAGCGGTCGATCAGCGCCTTCGACTTCATGTCCCCTGTGCGCATCAGCAGCCAGCCGAAATGGGACCAGAAGAAGCCTTTCAGCGGCGAGTGCGGATCGCGCGCATCGTCGGAGTGGTGGTGATGCCGCCGGTGCACGGCAACCCAAAGCGCGGGCGAGAACTCGAGGCTGCAGGTGCCGAGGATCGCCAGCAGGTGCTCGAACCACAGCGGGCACGAGAAGCCGCGGTGCGTCAGCAGCCGGTGAAATCCGACATTGAGGCCGAGGACGCCGAAGAGGTTCACGCCCACAGCGAGCAGGACGACCCCGCTCCAGCTGAAGAAATAGGGGTGAAACGCGAACGCCGCGATGACGTGGCAAATAATGAACCCCGACAGTGCATCAGCTTTGAGCTGCATAGGCGCGTCCTGTCGGCCGGGTTTCGCCGAATCCTTGGACGCAATTCGTAGCCGTAGCAAGAAAAAACAAAATCATGCTCGCATTAATGCAGGAGTCCTGTCAGATTGAAAAACATGATCAAGACCACGCAAGTCACGCATTTCATGGTCGAGCCGACCGACTATGGCTGGGCCGTTCGCATCGGCTCCTCGCGGCTTGGTCTGTTCGTGTCGCAGAAGCAAGCCGTCGCCGACGTCCGGAAGCGGCAGAAGGGACTGCGCGCCAAAGGACAGAAGAGCGACGTCACCGTGGTCGACGAGGACGCGCATGCGCCGCGTCCGCGGCTGCAGCCCTTCTTCAGGAGCCGCTAGGTTCGTCGGCGCGGGGCATGCGGGGGGCATGGCCGCCAGCGTCGACCTTCGGCCGGGGCATGTTCCAAGCTTTCCAGAGAGAGCAGATCGCGATCGCGCATCGGCGCCTGTCGCGTGACAGTGCGCGCAACGCGCGCTTCCTTACCCGAAGAATCGACGAGCGCTCCAGGGCATGCGTTCCAGGACACGCGCGAGCGCGACTGTGCGGGAAGTTTCAGCTCTCGGATGAAAATCTGCGCGCGTATGGCACGCCTTGCGCAGCAATCGCGCCGAGTGCGCGACGCCCCCGGGCGACGCAGGATCGCTCCTGCTCGCCGGAGGCAAAGCCGGCCGCCGCTATCCTGGCGACCGGCCCGTGTCAGCGCCTAAGCGCTCAGGCTTCTTGGATGTTCGAGACGGCCATCTTGCCGGAGCGGCGGTCCTTCTCGGTGTCGAACGAGACCTTCTGTCCCTCCCGCAGCGTGCGAAGTCCCGCGCGCTCCAGTGCGGAGGCGTGCACGAACACGTCGGTGCCGCCGTCGGTGGGCTGGATGAATCCGTAGCCCTTCTGCTCGTTGTAGAATTTTACGGTGCCGTCTTTCATTGAAGTACCTTCAGGATGTGCGTGATCAGCCGGGACACAAGATGCGTCCCGGGGATGGCATCGAGTTTTTGAGATGGTCCGAGCAGGCGCCGCGCGCGGCGATAGGTCGAGTTCCGACGCAAAATCGATGCACACCGTTACACCATGTCCGGGTTGGTGGCCAGCAAATGATTCTTGCCTGAGCGCGGCCGGCGCCGCGTTCATCGCCCGGCCGACGTCCGCCTGGGACGCCGGATCTGGATGCCGTGCTGCTCGGCGCGGCCCCGCCGGAAGCCGTGCTTCTCGTACCAGGAGAGCAACTTCTCGTGCGGCGGCAGGCGGCAATCGGTCATGTTCTGCGCGAAGCCGACGATGCCCATCTGGTGCTGGTCTGCGGCATCGTTGAGCAGCCCCAGCACGAGGCTGCCGTTGCCCGCCACCGAGCTCGCATTCTTGATGAATTCCAGCTCCCACAGGTGAGGCTGCCGGGTGTCCCAGTTGACGTGCAGGTTGACGTCGAGCGCCGTGGCCAGCTTCAGCAGCGAGCTCAGCTCGACGATCTCGTCCGATCGAGTTCCGAAGTTCCGCGAGTGCTTGGTCAAGCGTGCCGTCCTTGTGCAGGCCGCGACGAGCTTGTCGCCAAGCTCGACGCGCGGCAGGTGTGTGATGCTTCCTTGGTCGCGCATGGCCCGCCTCGCCCCAGGGGGCGGCAGCGGCATGGGCGCAGCCGTGTTCCGCGCACGCGACTTCGAGGACGTGGCGCAGATCGCAGGTGCAGTCAGGAGCGAGAAGGCAGGGCACCCGTACGCCCCTTGGGGGACGGCGCTCTGGCAGCCGGTGGTCCAGGGTCGTGCAGCGTGATGCGTGCAAAGCCCAAGCTGCCGGCTAGGCTAGCACATGCCGCGCGCGCCCGATAGCGCTCCGTGTGCAGGGTCCTGTGGACGTCGGATCACGCAAGGCAAGCCGCGGCCAGGCGCGCGGACGCCCGCGGGCAGGGCAGCGGCCAGACGTTGCCGCGGCAGGGCCGCCCCGTCACGCCGGCAGCTCGCCGGCCCGCCTCATGTCGGCGAGCTGGCGGAACGAGATCAGGCGCCGGCGCGTCTCGTCCCACAGCGCCAGCCGCGCGCAGGACAAGCTCTGCAGCAGGCTGAGGCGACCCACGTTCTTGAGCTCGGGATGGTCGCGCAGCACATTCGGAAGACGGTAGAACGGAATGCGGCTGCACATGTGGTGGACGTGATGCACGCCGATGCTGGCCGTGAGCCAGTCGAGCGCCGGCGGCAACTCGAAGTAGGAGCTGCCGTGCAGGGCTGCCCCGTGCACGGTCCAGCTATCGGCCTTCGCCCAGGACGTGTCCTCGAACTGGTGCTGGACGTAGAACAGCCAGACGCCGATGGAGGCCGCGATCAGCACGATCGGCACGTGCACCAGCAGGAACGGCTTGAGGCCGATCAGCCAGATCATGCCGGCGGCCAGGAGCGCGATCGACAGGTTCGTCGTCATGGGGCTCAGCCACGATCTCCAGCGCAGCATGGTCCCGTCCATGGGAACCCGGTTCCTGAGCAGGAATATGTACGCCGGGCCCAGCCCGAACATGACGAGCGGATTGCGGTAGAGACGGTACCCGAGCCGCGCCAGGCGCGGGCGCGCCAGGTACTCCGAGACCGTCAGCGTGGTGATGTCGCCGATGCCGCGCTGGTCGAGGTTTCCCGACGTCGCGTGGTGCACGCTGTGGCTGCGGCGCCAGGCGTCGTAGGGCGTCAGCGTCAGCACGCTGATGCTGCGCCCGATCCAGTCGTTGGCCGAGCGGCGGGCAAACAGCGCCCCGTGCCCGCAGTCGTGCTGGATCATGAACAGCCGCACCAGGAAGCCCGCGGCCGGCACGGCGATGGCGAGGCTGAGCAGCACGCTCACCTCTAGGCAGATCCAGGTCGCGATCCACAGCAGCACGAACGGCACGATCGTGACCGCGATCTCCTGCACGGACCGGGCGCCGTTGGCGCCCCGGTAGCGATTGAGGAGGGGCAACCAGTCTTTTGCGCTGGCAGGGGCCTCGCGCGCGTCCATGAGGGTCAAATTGTCATCCGATTGTGGGGTAGGGAACGTGCGCGGCTTGGCTTGCGCGTGGCCGCATCTGAGGCGAGCAGCGTGCAAGGCCCTGGGGCTCCTCTAGCCTGCACGCCACGAGTATGCGACAGGCACCATCGCCGATCCCGTGCAAACTAGACGAATTGCTCGAGGCAGCGCAAGCGCCGTGCCCTGATGCGCATCGCGCCGGCCGCTTCCGCGCCCCTATCGCCGCCCGTCCATGGCGCCGAAGCAGGACACGCGCTGATTGGCGGATGGGGAGTCTGACAGGCAATAGTCCCAAACCATCCCGCACAGTCTCGGAACGGGCTGATTTTCAATAGTTTCCCGCGCGGCGTCGTCTAGACCGGTCCGAACCAGTCTGGCAGAATCCATGACGGATTTGTGGGTAGATTCGGGGGCTGGGCTTGGGCGGACACTCGAAACTGACCGCACTGAAGGTGTCGAAACTCAAGGCTCCGGGCCGCTATGGCGATGGTGGGGGATTGTGGCTGCAGGTCTCCCAGTCCGGCACGAAGTCGTGGCTCTTCCGCTTCATGATCGAAGGCCGCGCTCGGCAGATGGGCTTGGGCGCGGTTCACACTGTAGGCCTCGCCGACGCGCGCGCCCGAGCGCAGGCCGCGCGCGCCCTCCTGCTCGATGGGCTGGACCCGATTGAGGCGAGGGAAAAGCGCAAGGCGGATCAGCGGGCCGAGGTGGCAAAGCGGGTCACGTTCCGCGACGCGGCCGACCGCTACATCGCTGCCCATGCTGCAGGTTGGAGGAACGCGAAGCACGCCGCGCAATGGCGCGCGACCCTCGATCTCTACGCATTCCCGGTGATCGGGGATCTCTCGGTTGCGACGGTGGAGACCGCGCACGTTCTGCGGATCCTCGAGCCGATTTGGGCGGCCAAGACGGAGACCGCATCCCGCGTGCGCGGCCGCATCGAGGCCGTGCTCGACTGGGCCGCTGCGCGCCGCCATCGCGCCGGCGACAACCCGGCCCGATGGCGGGGGCACCTGGACAAACTGCTCCCCGCCCGAGCCAAGGTGCAGAGGATCGCGCACCACCCCGCAATGCCCTTCGCGCAGTTGCCTCTCTTTATGGCCGAGCTACGCGCCCGCGGCGGTCTGTCGGCCCGGGCCCTCGAGTTCACCATCCTCACCGCGGCGCGAACGGGCGAGACGATCGCCGCGACGTGGGTCGAAGTCGACCTTGAGGCGGCCGTCTGGACCGTCCCTGCAGGCCGCATGAAATCTGGCAGGGAGCACAGAGTCCCGCTCTCGAAGCAGGCCTGCAGCCTCCTGCATGCGCTGCCGCGGGTGAAGGGCTCGGCGTTCGTTTTCCCCGGCGGCCGGGCGGGGAGGGGACTTTCGAACATGGCGCTCTTGGAGCAGTTGCGGGGCATGCGCGGCCGCGGCCTTACCGTGCACGGTTTCAGGTCGGCTTTCAGAGACTGGTGCGGCGAGTGCACAAATTTCCCGCGAGAGGTCGCAGAGGCGGCGCTTGCTCACGTAGTCGGTGACAAGGCAGAGCAGGCCTATCGCCGTGGCGACGCCCTGGAGAAGAGGCGCGAGCTAATGGCGGCGTGGGCAGCCTTTTGTGAGGGCAAATGAGCCGGATCCCAACTTTCTCTGCGCGGCTCGCACGGGCTTCCCGTGCTGCTCGACTGGCCGGAGGTCAGTGGCAGGCGGCGCATGATACCTGGGCGCGCCACCGAACTGAACAGTCTCTCATCAGCCTCAGAGCGGCAGAAGCTGAATGGGCTGCAGCGACCGAGCGCCTGCAAAGGCTGAAGAGCGCGGCCGATTGGTGGCAAGCGGCACTCGGGACCGGCAACGCCAGCCTCGATGGGGATCAGACCACGGTGTCGGCGATGGACCTCGCTCTCGCCACGGCTGTGGACCTTGGTGATCCGTGCGCGGTCGCGGATCTCGTCGAAGCTTCCGGCGGCCTTAACGGGCCGCAGTGTCGCTCGCTCGCCGGATATTTCCGTGGTCATACGGCGGAGCGACGTGGCCGCCCGCAGGGCGTCGCGAAAACGGCGCGCATCAAGGAAGCGCTCTCGGCTTATCACGCGCGGCGACAGAGCGGGGAAGCGCGCGCCGACGCGCTACGCGCCGTTGCCGCGTCGGCAGCCATCTCCGAAAGCGATCTCGCCGGCGCCGTCCGGCGCGGAGGACCGCGCAAGAAATAGCACCAGTTTTTATGCGCTGGCCGCTATCTGCAAATCGCCTGATCCTATTGTCCAGAGCCATCTGGACGAGGGGACTGGACATGCCCGAGAACAACACGACCGCGGCAGCGCCTGAGGGCCCGACACTGCTGCTGATCGGCGCCGTTCAACGCCGCACTGACCTTCCCCGGTCGACCATCTACCTGCTCATCGACCGCGGCGAGTTTCCGCGACCGGTACGGCTGACGCCGCGCCGCGTGGCCTGGGTGGCCTCAGAGATCGACGCCTTCATTGCGAGCAAGATCGCGGCGCGCGATAGGGCTGCCTGAAGCGAAAGCCCCGAGGCCTTGCAGGGCGCTCGGGGCTGGTGCTGCGTGAGCCGCGCCGTGCATGGCGCAAACTCAAGTCCTGGCGCAGCCATCATACACCGAACGCGCGCGCGCCTGAAGTCCTGGAACGACGATGTGCGTGGAAAATGTTGCGTCCGACGCAACGGACGAAGAGCCACCAACTGACCCCGCGCCGAAGCGCTCCGGTGGCCCGCGGAAGAATAAACTCACAGCAGCCGCGTTCGAAGAGATGGCCCGGTCAACGCGCGCGTTGACCCAACAGCTGTGGGCGTCCCGCAAGCGCCAACTGCTCCTAGCAGCGATGGAGGACGAAAACCTCCCGCGCTCAGCGGTGCGCGTGCTTGAGCGCCTGCTCGACTATGCAAACCAGGAGAGGCATGGCTACGCTTTTGTCCGCGTTACAACCCTTGCTTTGGGCAAAGGTCCCGAGCGGAAGCCGCTGGCCGAGCGAACCGCGCACAATTCGCTGAGCGCACTTGAAGAAGGCCGCTACATCGCCACCCAGCGTCAACACAAGGGTACGCAGCGCTGCAGCCGCTACCACTTCCCGCCGATCGCGAGCGGCATCATGCCGGGCGATGAGGGCCCAGGATCAGACTGCAAAACAGACTGCAATTCAGACTGCAATTCAGACTGCGCTGCGATGCAGTCTGCAGACTGCAAAGTCGAGCAGAACCAGACTGCAACAGTGGTGCAGTCTGAAAGAGAACCTATCTCACTGAATCCGTCCAAAGATAACCAAACGACAACCCGACCCGCCCCTTCCGAGCCTGTGGCTGATGTCGGCGATGTTCCCAGAATTGACGGACAAGAGCGCCCAGCCCTATCGGCGAACCCGTTCGAGGGCGACGAGACGCTGATCCCGTTCTCGCCGGTCACGAACCTGTTGCAGCAGGCGACCGCGGGCGTCACGAACGCCGAACAGATCGATGGTCCTAGGCTTCCGCTGTCTGCCTCCCTTCGCGTGCTCGGGCACGACCTCTGCGTCGATGTCGAGAAGACCTACACGCTGTTCAAGATCAAGTCGGCTGGCAAGGTGATCCGAGACCCAACGAGATACGTGGCGAAGATGATGTACGAAGAGGCGGCGAAGAGAGATGGCGTCCCGATCGCCCTGCTCAAGAAGGCCGTGAAGGGGGACCACAAATCACGCGCTGCGGCCCAGGCCGAGGCAGTCGGCACGCGGCTGCCAAGCCGCACCGCGCCCGCCCATTCGCCCGCGAAATCGGACGCAAGAGGGCTTCAGGCGGCCCTCGCGGGCTGGGAGGCCTCCGTAAAACGCGGCCGAGGCAGGTCGTGAAGCGAGACCCTGTCGACGAGCTAGCCCGGCTCCTTGAGCAGCGACCGCTCGACCCGTGCGGCGCTAGCACGAGAGCCGGCACGCCGTGCAAGCGCCTGGGCCGCGGGGCTGGCGGCCGATGTCCCAATCACGGCGGTGGCTCGACCGGGCCCAAGACAGCCGAGGGGAAGGCTCGCATCGCCGCAGCGGCGCGAGCGCGATGGCAGCGATGGCGGGCGGCGAGGCAGGGGAGCGAAGTTTGACCCAACCTTGACGACCCGCGCGCGCGCGTCATGAGGTTTCACTTCGCGACGGAGAAGTCATCCGCCGCCGGCCATTGAATCGCGGCGCCAATTTGGGGGCGTGAGCATCTGGCCCACAAGGTGGCCCACAACGCAGCCAGCGCCGGCCGGATCTGCGCCGGCGAGAGGTTCGATCGTCCGAAACCGGACGACTATCCATGAGTTTTTTGATCGGCTGCGCTAGATTTCGGTTGCCAAATCGCTCGAATAATCAAATCAATATTCTGGAAATTGGAGGCCGAATGGAGCGCCAATCGATGCTGGATTGGAAAAAGCTGCCCGAAAAGAAGAAGCGCGCGATCTTCGGGATCGACGGCCGCACCACGGTGGGCAGGCGCATGCGGAGGATCGAGAAAGAGATCGTCGCCGCGCTCGGCCGCGAGCCGTCCGAGAGCGACCGTTTTTTCGTGAAGCGGGCCGTCAGCCTGAAGCTTCGCCTCGATATCGCCGAGGCCGAGTTCGGAAAGTCGCCGACGAAGGCGCAGTGGCGCGAGTACATCAGGCTCAACGAGACGCTGGACCGCCAGCTGCGGCTCCTCGGCTTCCGGCCGACGACGGTCCCGGTGAAGAACGTGCCGAAAGCCTGACCCGAATGGCGCGCCCGAGCAAACTTTCCGAGGCCGTGAAAACCCGCATCGTCACGGGCTTGGCATGTTTCGAGGCTCCGTCCGCGATCGCGGAGGCAATCCTAGCGGAGTTCGGAGTCGCCGTGTCGCGGCAGCTTGTTTCGGGATACGACCCCGGGACAGCCGCCGGGAAACGGCTTGCTGCACGGTGGCAGTCACTCTTTCAGGAGACCCGCGCGCGCTACACGTCGGATGTTGCGGAAGTCGCGGTCGCGCATCACGCCGTGCGCATGCGCCGACTTGAGGCTCTGTATCACCGCGCCGAAGCGGCCGGGGAGCTCGCGCTCGCTGCGGCGCTGCTCGAGCAGGCCGCCAAAGACGCCGGGGGTGCTTTCACCAATCGCCGCGCTGTCGACGCCACCCTGGCCCACCGGCCGCCCGTGCCAACCTTTCCGGACGGGGTGTCCGACCTCGAGGCCGCGCGGATTTTCGGCGAATTCATCCTCGAGGACCGGCTCGCGGCGGGGATCAATTAGGAGCGGCCCAGGCGGCCGAAACTGCCATGAAGACGAAGACCATTCGGAACAGGCAGGTGGTGGAGTTCCCCGTCGCCGTGGCGCACTCGTGCAATCTGCCGGGCGTGCACCTTCCGTGGGGCGCTTACGAGGCCCTGCTCTCGGCACTCGACAAGCCCGTGGCTACGCGTGCGAAACTCGAGGCTGCCGGGCGACACACGCCCGCCGGCGTGAAGGCCGAGACGCGCCGCGCCGCTCTGCGCGACCTCGTGCCCGCAGTTCGCAGGGCGCAGGACGCGATTGCCACGGCGCGGGCCGAGCAGCAGTCAATCCGCTCGAAGATGGTCGCCAAGCCGCTCGACGACAGTCCCACCGCGTTTCTCCGCCGGCAGGAAATGCGCCAGCACCTTAAGACCCTCGCGCCCGCGGCGCAGGCGGCCTTGCTCTCGGGGCTCGGTAATCCCGAATTCGTCGCGGCAGCGGCGGAAATGCCCCCCGAGTTGAGCGGGCTCAGCCCGGCGCAGCACGAGCGTGCCGTAACTCTGACCCTGCAGGCGTCATTTCCGGCCGAGGTCAAACAGATCCAGGACATCGACGAATGCATCGCCGCGGTCGACAGCGCGCTGCGGCTCATCGGCCTCGAGACCCCCGCCGACACCGGGATCTCGCGCGATGCCCTCGAGCGCCTCGCCGCGGTGCAGCCCAACGTTCTCGCCGAAGCCGCCGCAGATGCCGACAAGGCCGAGGAGCTGCTTCGCCAGTACGTCGATCCGACGCGTGACGATCGCGTCGCGCGGATCGCCGAGGAGACGGGCCTGCCGCGCTCAGATGCCCACGGCGAACGCGAAGAGCGGCGCAAGGCCCTCAGGGCAGTGCTTGCCGACACCGACCCGCCAGCGGCGGCGTGACCTCCACCACATCCAACAGGAGCAGACAACATGGACCCCATGGCCAACCGGAAGAAGTCGCCGCCCCCCGAGAAGTTGTACAAGACCGCGAACATCGGCGGCACCGGCGGCGCCGGCATCATGCCCGGCACGCCCGAGGACCGCGACACGCGTCCCCGCGGCCGCACGCCGCCGAAGCCTGCGATGCAACAAACTGCGGCGATCCGCAGCGGGCTGCGGAAAGGCCGCTGACGCCATGTCCGTCGTGCACGCGGTGAAGCAAGCCCAGCGGCCCCTACGCGTCTACGAAGCGCTGGCTGTCCCGGTGTGGACTGGGCTTCTCGATGCGCAGGGACGGCCGATCATGCGCACTCCGGAGCCGCGACGGATCGGCTTTCTGTCATCGGAGGACCGACGTGCCTAACGACATCGCAGCCCTCGGCCTCTCGGTCGATAGCTCGCCCGTGGCTAAAGCCACGAGCGAGCTGCAGGACTTCGCGCAGAGCGCCAAGACAGCCGAGACCGCGGCAACGGGACTCGGTCAAGGCACTGCGCAGGCAGGCGTAGCGACGCAGGCCATGGCACAGAACGTCAACCGCGCCGTCGCGCAAGCCCAAGCGCTCAACCGCACGCTTGCCGCGAACGCTCGGCAGGCCGGGCTCTCCGGCTACGCCCTGACCAACCTCGGTTACCAGATCAACGATGTCGCGACGCAGGCTCTGTCCGGTGTCGGCGCGTTCCAGATCCTCGCGCAGCAAGGCGGGCAGGTTTATCAGATCTTGGCATCAGCGAACGGCGGCGTCGGCGGCGCTCTCTCAGACCTGAGCGCTAGGCTCGCAGCGATCGTCACGCCGGCCCGGCTAGCTGGCGGGACCCTCGCGACGGCGTTCGTCACGGCAGCCGTAGCCGCAAAGCAGTATGCCGACGCCCAAGAGCAGATCAGGCTCGGCCTCATCGGTATGGGCTCAGCTGCGGGCATCACCGAGGCGGCCGTTCGCGCCATCTCGCTGTCGGTCGCACAGGCCGGCAAGGCGACAGTGACCGATGCGCAGCAGGTTGTGCTCGCGCTCGCCAGCACCGGCAAGATCACGGAGGACGTGGCGAAGCAAGCCGCTATGGCCGCTGCGGGCCTCGGCCGCATCTTCGGCGAGAACACTGCGGAGGCCGGCGCTCGCCTCGCCAAGGCGCTTGCAGATCCGGCGCGTGGGGTGGACGATCTCAATGCGCGCCTCGCCGTGTGGGACAATAGGCAGGCCGACCTGACGCGCACACTCGCCGCGAGCGGCCAGACCCTGGGCGCGCAGCAGATCATCATGCAGGGCGTGACGGCTCGCGTACAGCAGGCCGAACAGGTGACGACAGGATGGGCGGCCGCCTGGCTCAAGGCGAAGGCCGCTGCCAGCGAGTACTGGGATGCAGTGTCCCGCGGCACGGCGCGCATGGCCGGCTTGGGCACGGCCGAGGAACAGCTCGCCGACGCGCTGAAGAACCTCGCCGACGCGGAGCGGCTGGCATACTCGCCGGGCAATGATCCGGGGACCTTCAACATGGCGAAGGCCGACGCGATCGCGCGGTATCGCGCCGAGGTCGAGCGCCTGACGGCCGCGATCAAGCGGACGAAGGACGAGGCCGAATCCACGGCGGCGGGCGTGTTCTCGGAGAAGATCGGCGCCATCGTGAGATCTGTCGTCCCTGACGACAGCACCCGCATCGGCCTTGAGGCCCAGGTCAAGGAGCTGGAGACGCTGCTCTCTCAGCTCAAGGACCTGAATCGCCTCGCGCCCGCCGTGGGCGCCAACCTCGGCAAGGCGCTCGAGATGATGAAGCAGAAGGCCGATGCCTTCCTCGGCAGCTTCGACGTTTCGAGGCTCGAGCACGAGTTCGCGATGCTGAACATCGCGGCCAGATCGCCCGCAGAGCGGGGGCAGATCGCGTACAACCAGACCCGCGAACAGCAACTCCGCTCCGGCCGAACCAACGACGAAGCGACCGCGATGGGCGAGATGCGCCGCGCCGAGATCCTGAAGCAGGCTTCCATCGATCTGCTTCGCAACCAGCAGGCCCAGCTCCTTACAGCGCAGCAGAATGTGGACGTGTCGCGCATGGAGCTCGGGCTCGTCGGCGCCAACGCCGAGACGCAGGAACGCATCCGCGCCCAGACCCAGCTGCGGCAGCAGGCCGAGCAGGAGGCGCTCAGGCTCTACGGCGACAAGGATGCCTATGACAAACGGCATCTCGAAGCCCTGCAGGGCGAGGCGGCGAAGCAGGCCGAGATCAATGCCCTCGTCCGGCAGCGCACCCTACTGCAGGACATACAATTCGAGCGCGCCCAGCTAGGCCGCACGACGCAGGAGCAGGAGGTCTATTCGCGCCTGAAGAGCGCCGGGATGCTCACCAACGGCGAGATCAAGGGCACGGCCGCTGAGGCCGCAGCGGCGCAGATCCGCCTGAACTACACCCTGCGGCAGTCGATCGACATGAGCCGCGAGTTCGCGTCGAGCTTCGTGCAGGACATGCTGCAGGGCAAGAGCGCGACCGAGGCGCTGGCGAACTCGCTCAACAAGCTCGCATCGAAGCTCGCCGATCTCGCCGTCGACAATGTCTTCGCAGCCATCTTCGGCGGCGCCGGCGGAACCGGCGCGCTTGGAGGGCTGCTCGGGGGCGGCATCAAAGCCGGCGGGGCCGCGCAGGTCCCAACCTTCCATTCCGGCGGCATCGTAGGCGTCAACGACAACAACCCGCCCAGGATCGTCGCGCCCGCGGCATTCGCCGGGGCCCGGCGCTACCACACGGGCGGAATTGCGGGCCTGATGCCCGGCGAAGTTCCGGCCATCCTCCAGAGGGGCGAGGTCGTTTTGCCCGTCAGCGGCGCTGGCAGGGGCATGGGCGGCGTGATCAATGCGCCCGTGACGATCGCCATCGATGCGCGCGGCGCTGAGCAGGCCTCCGTGACGAAGCTGATCGCGGCCGTGGCCGACCTCAAGGCCGAGCTGCCCAGGACCATCGTGAAGACGGTGCAACAAGCGCAAGATCGGCGGGTAGTCTGATGGCTGTCGTCGACCTCAAGGATCAGCGGACCTCGATCCTGGAACGCCTCGAGGCGATGGAGAAGCGGGTCGCGGAGCTCGAGCGGATGGCTCTGCACCAGCAGGTCGCGATCCTGCACCACGCCGAGGTCGTCCAGTCGTGGCTCGAAGCCGGCGCGATATTCGGAGCCATCTCCGCGGAGTTGCGCGCCCAAGGGGCTCGCCTGGAGGCCGTGGAGGCGCAGCAGGCCCGCGGCTGCCAGCTTAGAACCGAGATCGCATCGCCGTGAGGGGCATCCGACCCTCATCGGCAACCGGCGGGGCGTCCGACCCGCCGTGGACAGCGGACCGGGCTGCCGGTGGTTTCTCTGCGCTGGCAGCCCGGTCCGCGTTGGATTGAAGATGACCGACCAAGAGCAGATCGAGCGCGAGGCGCTTCGGCAGAGCCTCGCAAGGCTCGCGGAAACCGTGCGCCGGAACGGGAGAGGGGCGCGTCGCGATGCGCCGGCGCGCCCGCTCAGCTGGCACGAGCGCCACGAAGCTGAGCGGGAGGCCGCTGACGAGCGGCTCCGCTCGCTTGCCGAGGGCGAACGCTAGCTTCGCGCTAGCGGCGCGAAACTCCTAACTTGTTAGCCGTTGACCGAGGCCATGCAAATCAGCGACTAAGCTGGCTCACAAGTCCGGCGCTAAATAGCGAGGCAAATCCATGCGCAAAATCGGCTACGCGCGGGTGTCGAGCGCATCGCAGAATCTCGATCGGCAGATCGCCTCCCTTAGAGCGGAGTGGTGCGACGAGATCTTCCGTGAGAAGGCGAGCGGCAAGAGCCTGAAGGGCCGGCCTGAGCTCGAGAAGGCGATAGACAGCCTGGGCACTGGCGACATCTTGGTGCTCGCTGAATGGGACCGCGCGACCCGCTCGCTCTCAGACGGCATGGCCATCATCGAGCGCGTGCATAAGCGGGGAGCACTCATCAAAGTGCTCGACCGCGACTATCTCGATCTGACGAAGCCGATCAACCGCGGCATTCTCGCACTGCTCTCGGCTCTCGCCGAAGACGAGCGCCAACGAATCCTGGGTCGGGCCAACGAGGGACGCGCGGCCGCGAAGCGGAGAGGCCAGCACCTGGGCAGGAAGCCGAAGCTCACTGCGATCCAGGCGCAGCGTGCCCTGAAAATGATCGCCGAGGGCATGTCACATCGGGAAGTTGGGCGCGAGATGAACGTACACCACTCGACTATTGGCCGGCTGGGCTGATCCCCGCAATGCCGACTGTTGCTCGCGCTGTGCATTCACATCAGTTCAGCAGTGGCCCCGGCGGTTGGCCGGCACCAAAAATGACCCTCGTCAGGGCAGCCGACCATTCCCCCGCGACCATATTCTTCGCGGCAATGTCTGCAGCATCGGTTTCAGTAGAAGCGCGAACGTATGCCACTCGCGTTAGTTTTGTCTGCTCTGCATCTTCGAAGTACTGAATTTTCCAAATCACTTGCACAGCTCTCTGGGATGAACACCGCAGGCGGTCCCGCTCCGCATGCGAAATGGAATTGGTGTCGCCACCTCGCCTATGGGCATCTCAGCTCAGGGGTCATTTCGCAGTTGAGACGTGAGTAGGCCAGCGAGGTAGCCTTCCAACTGGCTAATGTCATAATGACCATTCTCCCAAGCCCTGTCGGCTGCGCGCAGTGCGTCGTAATAGGGAGCGCGGTTTTCGCGAATTCGCTCGGGTACAATCTTGTTGCCTGGCAAGAGTCCACCGTGTCGCACACACAGAAGATAGTAACAGACCGCGCGCGCCGTCCGGCCGTTTCCCTCTATGAAGGGATGGACCCAATTGAGGCGCCAAAGCCCGTACGCGGCCAATTGAGTGGGGGTCAACAGGTACCAGTTCTCATGGATGAATAGGATGAAGCGATCCATGAGATCTGGCACATCTTTGAAGTGCGGCGGGATATGGTTGCCGACGTAGATGGGTTCTTGGCGAAAGCGGCCGCCGAGCTGAGAGATATTGGCCACCGCGACGTGGTTGAGGGCCCACAGGGTGTACTTGTCGAAAGCGGTCGGCCCCTGCTTCAACCCGATTTCAATGCAGTTGGTGAGCAGGTCGTACTGCCTGATCAGATTCTTCTCTTGGACCCTGGTGTAAAGGTCAGGATCCTGGTCCTTCAAAACGATCATGAGCAATCTCAAAAAAAATAGAGGCCAAAAAGGCCTCTATCACGGCATTAGCGCACGATCCTGAACGCACTCGAAGCGTCCCGTACCGATTCCTTGGTGATCCCGGCGTCCTCAGGCGCGTTACCAAATGCAAAGCTCACCCGCTGCTCGCGCAGCATATCGTCGGTTACGGGCGTACGCTTTGCCTCCTCAAGAAGCCTGTCGAGCTCCGGGTGCTGTGGCGTCGGGCCTAGTAGCGATTTACGAGCGGTCATTTGACAATCCTCCGGTGGGCTGCCGGTGTTCCTGTTATGTACGCATCGAATGAGACAAAAGCAAGCCGAGTGGCGTGAAGGAACAGTCGATCCGAATCGGTCAACAAGTTCTTACACTTGCATTTGCTGCTCTGCACTCCTGCGGCTGGCTAGCAAGAGTCGGTTATTGCCTGCAACTTCACAGTGCCAAGCGAAGCCTACGCGAAGCTGCCGGCACCGGCCTCTCAAATCATTGCGGACCGCACAGTTTTGCACCGACCTTCCACATCGCGCTGCACTAGGCCCCGTTGCTCGAAATCTCGGAGCCACTTTGATGCTGTCCCTTTGTGCACCCGCCAGCGCTGGCGCAGAGCCTCTTGGTTCGGCAACCGTTGCCCGCGCGCGACGAGTTGCACGATGTCAGCTTCAGCAGCGGCCTTGGTCGTCACCTGGTTCACAGCAACTGGGCGACGGTTGCCCGGCTTCGGCGGCAGTGGCTCAGGAACCGTTGCGGTAGGCGCAACAGTCGCCGGCATGTGCTTGCTGCGCAGGCCATACAGGAAGGCGACGATCGACGCGATCTCGAAGCAGAACGAGAAGGCGAATGGCTCGGCAACCGTTGCCACCGCGGCAACCTTAGTGCCGTTCCACCCGAGAACGGTTGCCAGCTCGCCCAGCGCTTCGGCATTCGGTCGGGCAACCTTCTTGCCGCCCAGCTTCTGGATATCCGCCTCGTAACGGGCGATGACAGTCTCGTGGCCTGCGATCGCCGCTTCGTAGACGCCAATGTTGGTGCGCACACCGTCGCAGTGCGCCTTGCTCTTCTTGCCGCGCACGCAGTCGGCCTGCAGCTGCGCGCGGGTGTCCTCGAGGAGGCGGCCGGCAACGTCCCGCGCGTGCTCCTCGCCCTTGAGCGCCGCGCGCTTGTCGGCGAGCAACTCGTTGTGCGCCTCAGCGCCGGAGGCTTTTTCAGCTGACTTCTCCTTCTGCGACCCGACGCTCGAGTAGAGGGTGAGGGCGCTGCTCACGACGAACACAAACGCGAAGCCCGCGGCGGAGCCGAGGCGGTGTTCGCTCGCGGCGACAACGGCTAGCTCGCCGGTGACGATCGCGATCGTGATCAGGATTGGAAGCAAGAAGTGCTTCATGGTCCAGACGCCGGTCGAGATCGGCTCTTGCCACAGGATGGCGAGCGCGCCGCATGCGGCTAGCACGCCGAGCGCGATGGCGCAGTGTTGCGCCTTGGTGTAGGTAGACATCATGGTTTCACCTTCGCAGGGTTGAGGCCTAGATCCCCCGGCCGCCGTCCAAGCAAGCCGGGAGATCGTGATTGCGGGCCTGGTCGGTGACAGCCGTCCAGGTCCGTGACGTTTCAGGCAGCGCGGCTCAACTTCGAGAGCGCGGCCGCGTCGGCGAGGAGTGAGAACGCAACGCGCTCCTCGATGGTGGAGAACTCGGCAACGAGATCGCGCAGCAGCTCGTAGAGCGGCTCGCCGCCGATCCGTTGGTGCCGCCATATGAGCGCTGCTGCCTGAGCCTTCATGAGCAGGTCTTCGATGCTCTGCGCCGGCGTGGACGCGAGGCGCTCGGCGTGCTGCCAGAAGGCCTCGGCGTGACGCAGAGCATTGGCCTCGCCGAGCTGCACGAAGGCATCATCCTCGGCAGCGGCGCGCGCTTCGATGAGGTGGCAGATGTCGCGAAGGTTGCTCATGCCGGCGCCTCCGTCGCGTCCGCGTCGAGGATCTCGCCGGCGACGACCAGAAGGCGCGCCCTCGCCGTCGCGACGATTTCGGCGATGGCCGCCAGATGATCGTGGGTGCGTTCGAGCTGCTCGACCATGACCTCGAAGGTCTCACCTTGGGCGAGCAGCCCGCGCGCCTTGTCGCGGAGCGCGGCCTTGGTGAGGGTGACTGCGGCATGAGCGATCTGCGCATGGAACAGGTGGGCAAGCCAGTCCTCCTTTGATGGCAGCGGCGGCAAGTGCGCGGCGCCGAAGCGCAAGGTCGGGCGCGCCGGGCAACGGGTCCGGTGGCGCCGGTAGCGAGAGGGCGATGCTGTCTGCATGGGAATGATCTCCTTGGGGGTCAGTGAGCGGATGCGGAGAGGCCGATCTGGGCCCAGCGCTGCCGCGTGGTGCGATGACCGACATGAAGGTGCCAGCCTTCCTTGAACTCGGCCGTCTCGTTCGGATCGAGCGGAAGATCAGCGTCTGCGGCGAGCCAGCCCCTGAGATGGTCCTGAGTGAAGCGCATCACGCGACCTCACCCGGGCTGAGGTCGGCGAAGTCGCCGTCGAGATCCGGCAGCAGGTCGTCGAGCCAGGCTCGGCGTGTGCCCAGTTCGTCGCCGTAGCGGTCGGTGGTGGTGATCAAAAGGCGGTGCATCTGCATTGCTCCTTGTGAGTAGCCTAGACTACAAGTATACTCACGCATAGATAACCTCGGTGAGTATACTTGTCAACTGCCGACGAAGCGGCTAGAGGATGGGCGATGCAACCGTCACCGGGGTTAGAAATGCCTGCAGATGGGTACAAGCAGCCCAGTCGCGAGGGAAAGGTCGCCCTCACTGTGCACGTTGATCTCGAACTCCGCCTCGCCGTGAAGCAGCTCGCCCTCGACGAGCGCACGACCGTGCAGGAACTGCTCGAGGAGACGCTGCAGGAGCTTGTGAAGGGAAAGAAACGCGCGAAGCCAAGGGGCTGAGACGCCGCGTTGAAGTCGTGTCGGAGAATTCGGCTAGCCGCCAGCTAGCCAGGCGCGGCGTTCTGCCGTTGAGGCCTAGATACATCATTGTGGGTAGAGGTGTGGGATGTATCAGATGCTTTTGGATTAGCATCGCGAAATCAATGACTTAACCATATATCTGGCGGATGGGGAGGGATTCGAACCCCCGGTGAGCGTGAACCCACGCCGGTTTTCAAGACCGGTGCCTTAAACCACTCGGCCACCCATCCTTGCTGACGGGCCAGGCGCTTAGCATGCGCCGCCGGCGAACGGAACGAAAAAACCGGTCCCGCCTCGAAGCATGCCGGAGCGGGGCGCGCCTGCGTCAGGCGCCGGGGCTCGGCGCCGGGGCACCTCCGCGACGGCTGTCGGACCGCGAGCGCAAGGCGAGGGCACGCAAGGCGAGAGCAGCCATGCGCGATCCCGCCGGCGTGGCCCTCGCGACGCACGAGCCTGGCGCGCCGACAGGGCTCCACATGCGCCCTGGGCGCTCTCGTGGCGCGGAGATGACAGAGCCGGCGCGCCGGCCTGGGCACGCTGGCCTCAGGCCGTCGTCTCCTTCGGCTTCAGCCACACCCACAGGATGAGGGCGACCACGGCCGGCACGCCGAAATCGAGCAGGAACATGGGCGCCTCCTGCGCGAGGCTGTAGCCGAAATAGTAGATGCCGTAGCCGACGTAGACGGCAGAGATGACAAACCAGATCGGGATGAACCAGAGCGCGGCCGAGGACATGGCCGAGCCCGCACCCCAGATGATCCGGGCGAGCAGAATCAACACGATCAGTACGGCGAGACCGCCACCGATTGCCGAGAGCGTGTACATGCGTCCTCCCCTCCTTGCAGCATACGACCAAGTGCCAGCTTGTCGGTGCGAAACCCTACCACGGCGCAGCTTTGCCCGTCATACGAAAACTGAGATGTCCGACAGCGTCCTTGTCCGGCAGGCACAGGGCGTTTCGCGGGCGCAGAGGCGCCGCGCGCTCACCGGAACGGCGGCTCGTCGAAGCTGCGGAGCTTGCGCGAATGCAGCGTCTCGCGGCGGGCACGCAGCAGGTCCAGCGCCTTGAGGCCGATCTCCAGGTGCTGGGCGACCGAGCGCTCGTAGAAGGCGTTGGCCGCGCCCGGCAGCTTGATCTCGCCGTGCAGCGGCTTGTCGGAGACGCACAGCAGCGTGCCGTAGGGCACGCGCAGCCGGAAGCCCTGTGCCGCGATGGTGCCGCTCTCCATGTCGACGGCGATGGCCCGCGACAGGTTGATGCGGCGGCGCTCCTGCGTGAAGCGCAGCTCCCAATTGCGGTCGTCGTTGGTGACGACCGTGCCCGTGCGCAGGATCGCCTTAAGGCCTTCGCCTGAGGCTCCCGTGACCGCGCCGGCCGCGTCCTGCAGGGCCACTTGGATCTCGGCCAGGGCCGGGATCGGCACGTCCGGCGGCACCAGCGCGTCGAGGATGCGGTCCTGGCGCAGGTAGCCGTGCGCGAGCACGTAGTCGCCGATGCGCTGGGTGTCGCGCAAGCCCCCGCAGTGCCCCACCATCAGCCAGCAGTTGGGCCGGATCACCGCCAGGTGGTCGGTGATGTTCTTGGCGTTCGACGGCCCCACGCCGATATTGACCAGGCTGACGCCCTCGCCGTTGGGCGCCGCCAGATGGTAGGCCGGCATCTGGTAGCGGTGCCATTCGCAGGCCGCCACGATGCGGTCGGCCTCCGCCGGCGTCTGCCCGCGCTCGAGCACGAGATTGCCCGGCAGCGTCATGCGCGTGTAGGGCGTGTCGGCGGCGAGCTGCGCCCGTCCCCAGCGCAGGAACTGGTCGATGTAGCGGTGGTAGTTGGTGAGCAGGATCCAGCTCTGCACGTGGCGCCAGTCGCTGCCGGTGTAGTGCACGATGCGGCGCAGCGAGTAGTCGACGCGCACGGCATCGAACAGCGCCAGCGGCCGCGGCGCCCCGGCCGGCTGGATCCACGTGCCGTCCGCGATCTCGTCGCCGACGAGGGAGAGCCGCGGCACGGGGAAATGCCGGGCAAGCTCCGCCGCGGTGACATTGGCGTCGTGCAGCTCCTCGGCGCGCTCCAGCACGTAGGGGTAGGGGATCTCCTGGTCGCTCTCGGTCACCTCGAAGGTGACGGCGTAGTCCGCCTGCAGCGCGCCCAGCTGCTCCATCAGGTAGGGCCGGAACGCCCTGGGATGCGTGATGGTCGTCTCGTACACGCCCTCGCGCTGCAGGCGTCCGAAGGCGCGCCGGTGCTTGGGCTCGGGCCTGTCGCTGCGGCGATAGGCGACGCGCAGCAGCGGATAGTGGTAGCGGCGGCGCTCCTCGGGGCTCGGCGCCTGCCGCGTCGCGAGGTAGCGGTCGAGGTCGGCCACCAGCGCCTCGGAGGCGTTGGCATAGAGCCGCTCGAGGCGGTCGATGGCGCCGTCCGCCGTCTTGATGGTCTTGGTCGTGCGCTGCGACATGGGCTTCGTCCCCGCGGTTGTTGCCCTTTGCCGCGACTCTATACCGGCGCCGCACGACGCCCTAGCGGCAGGCCGCTCAGCGCATCTTGGCCTCGTACAGCAGGGCGGGGGACTTGAGCAGGATCGGCCTCTCCGGCTGCGCCGTGATGGCGCGGCGGACGTCGGCCAGCGGCGCGCTATTCACGAGCCGCGTCCTGGACCCGTTCGGCTCGATGCCGAGGCTCTGCCACAGGCTGTCGAGGTCGGGCGACACCGCCGTCTTGCGCCAGGTGGGAAACAGCTCGCTCAGCACCGGCACCCCGACGGCGCGGTCGCCCTGCTTCATGACCTCCTCCGGCGTCGTGTCGATGGCGAGCGTGCCGCCGGCGTTGAAGATGGCGCGGATCGCATCCTGCACCCCGCGCCCGTTGCCGGTGCGCTTGCGGATCTCGACGTCGGCGACCAGCCAGAACAGCGCCCCGCCGTAGTAGCGCCGGTCCTCGTCGCGCGTGCGCTCCAGGCCCTGCCGCTCGTTCTCCGCCGGCAGCCCCTGCTGCGCGATGAGGGCCAGACGTGCCCACATCTCGGCGGGCTTGATCTCGCGCGCCTGGGCCCGGGCGACATACTCCACGTAGGTGGCGAGCCCCTCGTGCAGCCACAGGTGCGCGTCGTCCATGTCCGGAAAGCCCAGGTGCGCCATCTCGTGCACCAGCGTGCTGTCGCGCTTCAGGCGCTCCCGCGTCATCTCCCGCCCGAGCACCAGCCGGATGCGCGGCTTGGGATCATAGGTCGCCTCGCCCTCCATGATGTCGCGCCCGCGGCCGGGCTGCAGCGCGATGGCGACGTCCTTCGCCGGAAAGCGGCCGAAGAACGAGGCCGTGGCGCGTGCCGAGCGCAGCACCCACTCGTCGATGTCGCGTTCCGAGATCTTGAAGTTGGCGGGGTCGTAGTAGAGCGTGATCCGGGTGTCGCCGAAGTGCACGGGCCTCGACGGCACGGCGGCGCTGAAGGGGGCATCCGTCGAGCGCGTGGCGGCCCGCGCGGCGAGGCCGACGAGCGGCACGGCAAGCGCCAGCGCACAGACGACGAGGATGAGGCCTCTGCGGGGCATCCATGTCGAGATCGCGCGTCTGAGCATCGTCTGCATCTTGTTGGCGTCGTCTAGTCCGCTCCTGTGGAGTATCCAGGTCGGGCAATTATGTCCGCACGGGGGCGAAGCGTCGGTTGCCCCAGGGGCAATCCTTCACAGGCTTGTGCTCGGCTTTACCAGACACCCCGCGTCAGGCCCGTCAGGCAGTAGCCCCACAGCGTCGGCAGGAACCATTGCCTGGAGGCCATCTCGACGCGCCGGGGGGCGAGCCGGCCGGCCAGCGCATCCTCCGCGGCGCGGATCACGAGCGGGATGGCGTCCGCCATCTGCCGCAGCTGGTAGGTGGTGATGTTGTCGCTGGGTGCGAACTCCGTGATCGCCTGGTAGAGGACCTCGCCCGTGTCGACGCCCTCGTCGACCAGGTGCACCGTGAGGCCGGCGTGCGCCGCGTCGCCTTGCGTGCGCGCCCAGTAGGCGCCGTGCTGGCCGCGATAGGCGGGATTGAGGCCGGCGTGGTAGTTGATGAACGGCGCCTTGACCGCGCGCAGCGTGTCGCGCCGGATGATGCGGGTGCCGTAGACGAGGACGACGTCGGGCTCGAGCGCCGCAAGCGCTGCCCGGCACGCGGCCGCATTGACCGAGCCGACCTCCTGCCAGCGCGTCGCATCCTCCGCCGTGGGGTCGAGGCCATAGCGTGCGCTGATCTCGTTGAGGCGCGCCGCGCTGCGTTTCGCGATCAGCCGCGAGGCGATGCCGAAGGCGGCCTGGCCAAGCGCCTGCGGCCAGCCGAGGAGCTTTGCCCGCCGCCTGGTGATCGCCCACTTGCCCTCGGGCTCCTCGCGCAGCACCACGAGGTCCGGGAAGCGCTGCCGCAGGCCGTTGACGAGGATGCGCGACAGCGCGCTGCCGGTGGCGAGCACCACCACCCGCGCGCCCTGTCCGGACGGCGAGCCAGAGCTGTCGCTGGAAACGCGGGACTGGGACATCGGGCGGGTACGGGGGCCCGGCGCGGGGCCGGGCTCTGGGGTTGACGCCCTTCAGCCTCGCACGAATGCCTTGCCCTCCGCTTAATGCCGCCCGTGCCGGCCCTATTTCTTCATCAGCCGCAGCCGCGCGAGCGCGTGGCGCACGGGGCCTTGCCCGTCGCGATTGAGCCCCGGCGTGAGCACCCGGGTCGTCCCGAACAGCCAGCGCTTGAAGCTCCAGCCGGCCGGCTGCGGCTCCTCCTGCTCGATCAGCGTCGGCCCGCGCAGCATGTGCAACTCGCTGCCCAGGCGATTGAGGCTCTCGAGCACGGTCGCCTCCAGCGCCTCGATGCGGTTGCTGACGATGGAGACGTCGCCGCTGGTGTCGAGCCGCCAGGTGTTGAGGTTGTTGGCCAGCGTCTGCTGGTTGGCGCCGAGCTTCACCAGCGCCTCGAAGATCTCCGTCAGGTCGCGCTCCTGGGAACGCGTGGTCTCCTCGGCGCCGGCGAGATGCGTGCGCACGCTTGCCTCGAGCTGGCCGAGCCGCTCGCCGAGCTCCCCGGTCCCCGACTTGGCAAGCTGCTCGCGCAGCGACGTCTCGAAGGCGGCGAGCACCGGCTCCAGGTCGCGCCCCTGTCGCGGCTCGCCTTGCGAGGTCGACAGCAGCTCTGCCACGCTCGCCTCCGACTGGCTGATGCGCTGCACGATGCGCTCCGTCACGAGCTGCGACAGGCGCTCGCTGAGCACGGGGGCGATGGCGCGCGACAGCTCGTGGCCCTGCTCCTGGATGCGCTGCTCCAGGCGGTCGAAGCGCTGCGCCGCCTCCTCCGGCAACGCGGCTCCGGCGCCCGCGCGCTGGGACAGCCCGTGCAGCCGCTCGTCGAGCGAGAGCACGAGCTCCGACACGTCCTGCAGGCGGGCATCCACCACCTGCTTGATCTCGTCGGTGCGGTCGGGCAGGGGCGGCAGCGGCTTGATGCTGGTAACGGCGACGAGCGCCTCCTGCACCTGGTGCAGCAGGGTCTGCAGCGTCCGCCGGTCGTTCTCCGCGTGCTCGACCGCGAGCTGCAGGCCGAGCTCGAGTTGGTCGAGGCGCGCGAGCACCGCCGGCGTGCCGTCGGTCGCGGGCGGCACGCGCACCAGGTCAAGGGTGGCCGTCTCGCGCCTGAGGCTGTCCTCGCGCCAGCGCTCCAGGCGCTGCGGGTCGCTCGAGGCGCGCGAGAGCAGCGCCACGGTTGCGCTGTCGCGGCCGGCGGACAGGATCGTGCGCAGCAGGTCCGGCACGCCCGCGAGCGCGCCCCGCTCGTGCGCCCGGTCGGAGGCGCGGCGCAGCGCCGCCCTGACCTCGTCGCTGGTTGCGGGATCGACCTTGGCGTCGGCGGCCGTCGCCGGCGTCTCGGCGGCGATGGCGAGCGCCGCCTCGCGCCGCAGGTGCTCGGGCCGTATGCCGAGATCGGCGAGGATCTGCGCCGCCGCGCCGACGCGGGCCAGCGCATACACGAGATGCTCGAGCCTGACCTCGCGCGAGCCGTTGAAGACGGCGGCCTCGTAGGCGTGATTGCAGGTCGCGAGCAGGGTCTCGTCGACCACGATCGCCTCGTCGCGGCCGAGCATGCGGGCGACCCCGGCGTCCCCCGTCTCGCCCAGGGCGGCATTGCGGAAGAAGGGCGCGCGGCCCACCCTGAGGTCGAGATCCTGTCCCCTGTACGCCATCTCACTCTCCCCGTGCGCAGCGGCCCGCTGCGTCCGCCCCGAAAGACTTGTCCGTCGGCCGTCGCGGCTTCGGGCTGGACCGCACGCTCGCGCCCCGTCCGTTCCGTCCTACAGACAACAGAGAAAGGAGCAAGCGCTTGTTGTGCCGGCGCCGAATGTGCACCGTTTTGCAGCCGCCCGGGAGGGGGACGCGGATCGGCAGCGGCAACATCATCTGCTAACCTTAATCCCGACGGGCTGGCCAGCGAGGAGCCGAGGGGCGATGCCAGAGGCAGGGCGAAGCGAAGCCGCGATCGTGCCGCGGGCGGCGGCCAGCGCCGCCATCCTGCGCGGGGCCGAGGTGCTGCTGATCCGCCGCGGCGGCGGCGCGCTGCAGGGGCTGTGGAGCTTGCCCGGCGGCCACATCGAGGCCGGCGAGAGCGCGGCCGATGCGGCCCGCCGCGAGGTTTTCGAGGAGACGGGGGTGGAGGCGGAGATCCGGCAGTTCCTCGACCTCTTCGAGGTCATGCCGCGCGACGCAGGCGGGCGCCTGCGCGGCCACTACCTGATCGCGGTTTTCGTCGGTGTCTGGCGGGCGGGCGAGCCGGTCGCGGCTGCCGATGCCGCCGACGCCGGCTTCTTCACGCTCGAGGCTGCCGTTCGTCTTGATTTGACGCCGGGGGCCCAGGGCTTTCTGCGCCGGGCCTTCGCGCTCTATGGACCCGGCGCCCAGGGTTGCCCCACCGGTGAGCCCCACTAGAATGCCGCCAATGACTCGCAAACCCACACTGCGGTTGCAGGCGCTATGTTTGCTCGCGGCGCTTGTAGCAGCGCCCGGCGTTGCGGCTGCGCAGATTGCCGGCCCGGACGGCAAGCCCTACGACGACCGCCTGCTGCGGCTGTCGGAGATCCTCGGCGCCGTCCACTATCTGCGCGAGCTGTGCGGGGCCAATGACGGCATGCTCTGGCGCGACCGCATGCGCGAGCTGATGGACGCGGAGGGCTCCTCGGCGCTGCGCCGGGCCCGCCTGACGCGCAGCTTCAACAACGGCTACCGCAGCTATTCGCGCACCTACGCCACCTGCACGCAGCCGGCGCAGACGGCGATCGCCCGCTTTCTGACCGAGGGGGCCGAGCTCGCCGACGCCATCCTCAAGTCGACACCCTGAGGCGATGCCGGGCACGCAACGCGCCACACTTAAGTGCCTGATTAAAGTTAAATTCAGCCCTCCCGTCGCCGGTCCCTTGCGTGTGCTAGCAACGCTCGAGCGAGCCGACGTGACGAGAGTGAACCCGCGAGGAGGGTGCTGATGCAGGGCCTGGAGACGATCCGTACGCCAGGGGAGGAAAGCGTCGAGGCGCTGCATTTCATTCTCGAGGCCTGGGAGGAGGGCACCGACAGCGGCATCGCGCCTGAGCTCATGGCCTATGCCGCCATCTACACGGCCCTGACCGATCTCGTGACCAAGTTTGGCGAGGATGCGGTGCTGGCCCTTGTCAACGGCCTCGGAGCCCGCGTGCGGGCGGGCGAGTTCACCCTCTACCGCACGCGTCAGTAGCAGCCCCTACCAGAAGCGCAGCCGCTTCACCACCATCTCGCCGATCAGCACGCAGCCGAATGCGATCAGGATCAGCCCCGCGATGCGGTTGATCTGCTCCAGCCGCACCGCGTTGAAGCGGTGCCGTATGGCGGCGATGAACTGCGATACCACGAACCAGTAGAGAAAGCTGCCGCCCATGATGGCCGCCACCATCGTGAACGCGTCGATGTAGGTGTCGATCTCGACGAACGTGCTGACGCCGCCGAAGATGGCGACGAGGCCGAGCACGGCCGCCGGGTTGGTGATGGTGAGCAGGAACATCTGCGGCACCTCGCCGATGTAGTCCCACAGCGTGGCGCGGGTGCCGGGCTTGTCGATCTGGATCACCGACTTGGTGAAGTAGAGCTTGGCGCCGGCCAGGATCAGCACCGCCCCGCCCACGATCTGGATCGGCGTGCGGTAGTCCCGGATGGCGCCCGATACGGCGTTGACGCCCATCGCCGCGCACAGCGCGATCAGGCCGTCGCCCAGCATGATGCCGAGGCCGGCGGCCATGCCGCCGAGGAAGCCGCGCTCAACGGCGCGCTGCATGCCGAGCAGGTTGACGGGTCCGAACGGCATCGCAAGCAGCAGCCCCATGATCATGCCGACGGGGATGATGAGCGGATTGGGGATGTAGGAGAGCACGGGAAAAATGCCCTACATCGACCGGACGGGTGCTGCTATGGAGCCCGGTCCCACGCTGCTGGCGGCGTCCTTCGGCCCCCGAGGAGCTGCGCTGGGCGTTCTGCGGACGTGCCGATGGCCGGACAACGCGAGGGCCTTCCCATGACGACGAGGCGATGTGCGCTTCAATCCTTGTGGATTGGGACAAGGCCATTCCTAGTGGCGGCCCTGATGCTTGTCCATTGTCTCGGGGACGCAATCACGTATCCGGCGCGAGGCCAGGCGCAAAATCAAGCACCACCAAAGGCGAAGGACGCCCCTTCGGCCAAGCCGCAGGTGCGCGTCCTGCGCGAGGTCAAGCTGCCGCGGCCCGTCGCGGAGATGCGCGAGGCGATTGAGGCCGCGATCGCCTCCGGCCGCATCGAGGATCTGCGGGAGGCCTTCGAGCTGAACGAGATAAAGCCGGACCTGGGGCCTGGCTTCGCGCCGGGCGTCGGGGCCGATCCGGTCGCCTTCTGGCGCCGCCAGTCCGGCGACGGCGAGGGCCGCGAGCTGCTGGCAGCGCTGGCCAACATCCTGGCCCTGCCGCCGGCGGCCGTCCCCCTCGGCCGCGACGTCGAGAACAGCCTGGTCTACGTCTGGCCCTACCTGGCGGAGGTGCCCGTGGCGGCCTGGACGCCGGCCATGCAGGTCGAGGCGTTGCGGCTCGTGCCCGTGGCCGAATTGCGCAGGATCCAGGCCGCCGGTACGTATACCCATTGGCGCCTCGTCATTGGCGCGGAGGGCAATTGGTTGAGCCTCACGCGCAAGTGATGCGGGCGGACTGGCGTCCGGCGCCTGGCTGCATCACAATCCGGCCGTCCTCTCAGGGTGTTTAAGGCCGCCATCGTAACAAGTTGGGGAAAATGCACAATATCACGTCTCGCTTGCGTTCTTGCCTGCTCGGGGCACTGGCTGCTCTCGGGCTGCTGGCGGTTTCGGCAGAGACGGCGTCGGCCCAGTACTGGGGCCGCCCCTATTGGGAGCCGCCCTACGGCGGCCGGCCCTATTGGGACAACGGCGAGCCCTATGGCCGCCCGCCGGCCCGCCGGCCGCGCTATGCCGACAACGACGACGATGACGACGACGACGATCGTCCGCGCCGCTACCGCGACAGCTATTACGGCGACGAGGTGCGCTCGGGCGGCGGGCGCCCCTACGTTGCGCCCATCTCGCCGCGCCCGATCTCGTTCCCGTCGTCCTTCAAGCCGGGCTCGATCGTCATTGACACCAGGGGCCGCCAGTTGTTCCTGATCGAGAGCCCCGAGACGGCGTTCCACTACCCGATCTCGGTCGGCCGCGACGGCTTCAGTTGGACCGGCACCGAGGTCGTCAGCCGCAAGGCCCAGTGGCCGGACTGGCACCCGCCGGAGGAGATGCGCGACCGCGATCCGAGCCTGCCGGTGAAGATGACGGGCGGCATACGCAATCCGCTCGGCGCCGTGGCCATCTACCTCGGCAACACGCTCTACCGCATCCACGGCACCAACGATCCGAGCTCCATCGGCCGCGCCGCGTCCTCCGGCTGCTTCCGCATGCTGAACGGGCACGCCATCGATCTCGCCTCGCGCATCGAGGTCGGCACGCCGGTGACGGTCGTGAGCCGCCTGCCCGGCGATCTCGAGCGCATCGTGGCGAGCCAGGTGTCCGGGCCGCGCGCGTCGTTCTCCCGCGAGTAGGGTCTAGGGCGTCAGACGCCAGGCGCCAGACGTCAGAAGAAGCGCACGGGCTGGCCGTGCGCTTCCGCGACGATGTCGCCCTCCCACATCACCCGCTCGCCACGCACGACGGTGCCGATCGGCCAGCCCGTCACCGCGACGCCGTCGTAGGGCGTCCAGCCCGCGCGCGAGGCCACGTCCGCGTTGCGGATGGTGTGCCGCTTCTTCAGATCGACGATGGTGAGGTCGGCGTCGTAGCCCATGGCGATGCGCCCCTTGCCGCGCAGCCCGAACAGACGGTTGGGCCCGTGGCTGGTGAGATCGACCAGCCGCTCGAGGCTCAGCCGTCCCGCGTTCACGTGGTCGAGCATGATGGGCACCAGCGTCTGCACGCCGGTCATGCCGGAGTGGCTTGCCGGATAGGCGTGGTCCTTCTCCTCGCGCGTGTGCGGGGCATGGTCCGACCCCAGCACGTCGGCGGTTCCGTCCGCGACGCCGGCCCAGATGCGCGCGCGGTGCCGCGCCTCGCGCACCGGCGGGTTCATCTGCGCGTAGGTGCCGAGGCGCTGGTAGCAGTCGGGCGCCTCCAGCGTCAGGTGATGCGGCGTCACCTCGACGCTGGCCCAGTCGCGGTGCTGCGCGAGGAAGGCCATCTCCTCCGCCGTCGACACGTGCAGCACGTGCACGCGCTTGCGGTGCGTCTCGGCCAGCCGCACGAGGCGCTGGGTCGCGATCATGGCCGTCTCCACGTCGCGCCAGACCGGGTGCGAGGCGGGATCGCCCGCCTTGCGCAGCCCCATGCGCTCCTTCAGCCGCGCCTCGTCCTCAGCATGGAACGCGGCGCGCCGCGACAGGGCCGCGATGATCCGCGCGAGCGAGCCCTCGTCGTCGACCAGCAGGTTGCCGGTCGAGGAGCCCATGAACACCTTGATGCCGGCGCTGCCCTCGAGCCGCTCCAGCTCGGGGATGTCGGCGATGTTCTCGCGGGTGCCGCCGACCCAGAACGCGAAGTCGCAGAGCATGCGCCCGCGCGCGGCCCGCACCTTGGCCGCGAGCGTCTCCGCCGAGGTGGTGAGCGGCACCGTGTTCGGCATCTCGAACACGGCCGTGACCCCGCCCAGGACGGCTGCGCGGCTTCCCGTCTCGAGGTCCTCCTTGTGCGTGAGGCCCGGCTCGCGGAAGTGCACCTGCGTGTCGATGACGCCGGGCAGCACGTGCAGGCCCGCCGCCTCGATGGTCTCGCCGGCGCTCGCCTGGGCGAGCGATCCCAGTGCCGCGATCCGGCCGCCGCGCACGCCGATGTCGCGCACGCCCTTGCCGTCGTGGTTGACCACCGTTGCGCCGCGAATGATCAGGTCGTAGGTCTCGGCCATGTGGTGTCCCCGTTCGAGCGCCGGCGCCGCGGTTGGCTCCTCTTGGCCGCGGCCAGGGCTTGACCTGCGGCACCGCGTGCTCATCTCTTGCGGAGCGCCGCCGGTGGCGCGCCTCCGAGCCCGAGCAGGTACAACAGAATGCAGGTGACAGCCAGCGCTGTGGATAACCCTGGCCCGGCGCCCGCGGGCCTCGCCCGTCTGGCGGATCGCGCGGTGATCGCCGTCACGGGCCCCGATGCCGAGCATCTGCTGCAGGGCATTCTCACCCAGGACGTCGCGCGCCTCTCGCACCAGCCGGCCGTCTTCGCCGGCCTGCTGAGCCCGCAGGGCAAGATCCTGTTCGACTTCTTTCTCGCGCGCGGGCCCGACGGCCTCCTGATCGACGTCGCGGCCGACAGGGCGGTCGATCTCGTCAAGCGGCTCACCCTGTACCGCCTGCGCGCCAAGGCCGCCTTCGCCGATCGCTCCGCCGACATGGCCGTACTCGTCGCCTGGGGCGAGGCCGCTGCAACCCTCGCCGTGCCGGCGGGCGCGGTGGCCTTTCCCGACCCGCGCCTGCCGGCGCTCGGGCTTCGCATCCTTGTGCCGGCCGCCGCCGCCGGCATGGCCGACGCCTCTGCCGCCGACTGGCACGCCCACCGCATCGGGCTCGGCGTGCCCGAGGGCGGCAAGGACTATGCCTTCGGCGACGCCTTCCCGCACGAGGCCGACATGGACCAGCTCGCCGGCCTGTCCTTCGACAAGGGCTGCTACGTCGGCCAGGAGGTGGTGAGCCGCATGCAGCACCGCGCGACCGCGCGAAAACGCATCGTGCTCGCCAAGGCCGGGGCGCCGATCCCGCCCGGCGCCGTCGTCATGGCGGGCAGCGCACGCATCGGCGCCGTCGGCACCGCCGCCGGACATTCGGCGGTCGTGCTCGTGCGCCTCGACCGCGCGGCGGAGGCGCTGGCCAAGGGCGAGACGATCGCCGCCGGCGGCGTCGCGCTGACGCTCGAGAAGCCGCCGTGGGCGAGCTTCGCTCTGGCGCCGCCTGCGCGCGAGGACGAGGCGCCATGACCGGCCCCGCCTCCGTCGCCGAGCCCGTGCGCTGCCCCTGGGGCGGCATCGAGGACCCGCTCTATGCGCGCTACCACGACACCGAGTGGGGCGTGCCGAAGACCGACGACCGGCAGCTGTTCGAGAAGCTGGTGCTCGAGGGTTTCCAGGCCGGGCTGTCCTGGCTCACCATCCTCAGGAAGCGCGACGCCTTCCGCAAGGCCTTCCACGATTTCGACGCCGTCCGCATCGCCCGCTTCGGCGACAAGGACGTGGCCCGCCTGATGCAGGACGCCGGCATCGTGCGCAATCGCGCCAAGATCGAGGCCACCATCGACAATGCGCGCGCCTACCTCAGGCTCGCCGAGCGGCGGCGGCTCGCCCCCTTCCTGTGGGAGCTTGCCGGCGGCAAGCCGCAGGTCAACCGGTACGCGAGCTTCAAGTCCGTGCCCCCGCAGACGCCGACCTCGAAGGCGATCTCGAAGGCGCTGAAGGCGGAAGGCTTCCGCTTCGTCGGGCCGACGACCATCTACGCCTTCATGCAGGCCTCCGGCATGGTCAACGATCACCTCGTGGGCTGCCACCGGCACGCGCCTTGCGCGGCGCTGCAGGCGAGGTTCAAGATGCCCAAGTAATGAGCCGGCGGGCTTTTCCGGCGAGGAGACGGCATGGACGTTGGGACGGGACGCAAGGGGGGATCGGCCGCGCCGCGCGCCTGGCAGCGCATGCTGTCGGGGCGGCGTCTCGATCTGCTCGACCCCAGGCCCGCCGATATCGAGATCGCCGACATCGCCCATGGGCTCGCCCGCGTCGCCCGCTGGAACGGCCAGACCGTGGGCGAGCATGCCTTCTCCGTCGCCCAGCACGCCCTCGTGGTGGAGGACATCTTCTCCGCTTGCCACGCGAACGCCTCGCGCGAGGCGCGGCTCGCAGCCCTCCTGCACGACGCCCCCGAGTACGTGGTGGGCGACCTCATCAGCCCCTTCAAGGCGGCCGTCGGTCTCAACTACAAGGCCTTCGAGTTGCGCCTTCTCGAGGCCATCCACCGCCGCTTCGCCATCGCCCCGGTGCTGCCGGAGGCGACGAGCGCCGCCATCAAGGCGGCCGACCGCGTCGCCGCCTACTACGAGGCGACGCTGCTGGCGGGCTTCAGCGTCGCCGAGGGCGAGCGCTACTTCGGCAGGCCCGAGGCGCTGCCGCAGGCTCTGCGCGGCCGGCTCGAGGCGCTGGCGCCCTGGCCGACGGGCGAGGCGCAGGCCCGCTTCCTGTCGCGCTTTTCGGCCTTGGCCGACGCATGACGGCTCGGGCGCATGGGGCGTCCGCCGCAGCCGCAATTTCGTCCCTTGCCGCCCCTAGGTGGTAGGGGCGCCTGGGAGGAGCTACCGATGCGACAGAAGACGGACGATCCGGCGCACCCAGGCGGGCCCCCGCGCGGGCGGCGCTCGGGTGTCGTGCACGTGTGCCCGCTGAGCGAGGTGCCGAGCGTCGTCGAGCGGGCCCGCGCCAGCCACCTGGTGACCCTTCTGCAATCCGACATCCCGGTGACGACCCCGCCGGGCATCACCGACGGGCTGCATCTGCGCCTCGAGGTGCACGACATCTCCGAGCCCCTGTTCGATCAGGTCGCCCCGGACGCCTCGCACGTCAGGCGCCTCATCGCCTTTGCCGAGAGCTGGGGCGGCGAGGGGCCGATGGTTGTGCACTGCTGGGCCGGCATCAGCCGCTCGACGGCGGCAGCCTTCACCTCGCTGTGCCTCGTCAATCCGGAGGTTCCCGAGGCCGCCATCGCCCGGGCGTTGCGGGCCGCCTCCCCGACGGCGCAGCCCAACCGGCTGATCGTGCGGCTGGCGGACGATCTTCTCGGCCGCAACGGCCGCATGCTCGCAGCCGTCGAGGCGATGGGCCCGGCCGTGCCCGCCTATGCCGCGCGTCCCTTCTCGCTGCAGGCCGATCCGGGCTGGCTCGGCATGGCCCGTTGAGGGCGTCAGGAGAGGAGGCGGTCCATGAGCGACACCATCGGCATGGCGGCCCAGCTTGCCGGCCAGTCCCTGCGCTTTGGCTGGTATCTGGCGCTCAACCGCCTCGTCGACCGCCGCACCGAGGCCCTGCGCGGCAAGGTCGAGGCCGTGCCCGTGCAGCGGCCCATGCCGTCGCTGCGCGAGCTTCTGGCCGACCAGATGCAGCTTCTCCTCGCCGATGCCATGGCCGTGCGCGACGGCCTCTATCCGCCCGTCGCCGATGAGGACGGCCCGCCGCTGCGCCACCTGGCGCGCGTGCGCCGCATGCTCGCGGACCTGCCCACGGCCGTCGAGCGCCGGCGTGCGGGGGATGCGAGCAGCGCTGCGCGGGAGCCGGCGGCGGCCCACGTGCCGGCCTATTACGCCCAGGACTTCCATTTCCAGACCGGCGGCTATCTCGCGGAGGGCTCGGCCAGGCTCTACGACATCCAGGTCGAGACCCTGTTCATGGGCGCCGCCGGCCCCATGCGGCGCACGGGGCTGCGGCCCATTGCCGAGTTCATGCGCGGCCGCGACCAGCGCCGCACGACGCTCGTCGACCTGGCCTGCGGCACCGGCCGCTTCCTTCGCCAGGTGCGGCTTGCCTACCCGGCCATGCGCCTCAAGGGTGTCGATCTCTCGCGCAGCTACCTGGACGAGGCGCGCCGCCACCTCGGCAGCCTGCGCCCGGTCGAGCTGATCGAGGCGGCCGCCGAGCGGCTGCCGCTCGAGACCGCGAGCGCCGACATCGTGACCAGCGTGTTCCTGTTCCACGAGCTGCCCCCCGAGGTCAGGCGCGAGGTGGCGCGCGAGATGGCCCGCATCCTCAGGCCCGGCGGCCTGCTGGTGTTCATCGACAGCCTGCAGATGGGCGACAAGCCCGGCTGGGACGGCCTGCTCGAGGCTTTCCCGCGCCGCTTCCACGAGCCCTACTACCGGCACTACGCCATCGACGATCTCGACGCCCTGTTCTCCGAGGCCGGCCTGGCCCCCGTCGAGACCTCCACCGCCTTCCTGTCCAAGCTCGTGGTCCGCCGCAAGGCTTGAGCGGCGCCGGCGGCTGCGTTCCGCGCGCTCCAGGACACAAAAAAGTGATGCCTCTGAACCAGATGCGCCCGAGCGGAGTTATCCACAAGGCCCGCGGGCACGATCCACACCTTGCGCATCCACCCCCCCTTGAGGGCGGCGGCCTGCGCAGTCGAGGGTTTGCTCCGGGAACGGGTGATTCCAGGCAGGCGAGGGGACGCATGGGGCCGGCGATATCGAGACTGCAGGTGCTTGCGGCGGCCGTGCTGGCGCTTGTGCTCCTGGGCTTTGCCTCGCCGCTCGGCGCCACCGGCATGGGCCACGCGCCGGCGCTCGATCTCGACGCCGGCGCCGACAGCGACGGGCCCGATCCGCTGGCGCCGGCCGATGCGGCAGGTCCGGCGCCACAGGCCCCCGGTGCCCCGGCGAGCGTGTCTCTCGCCACGCCCGGCGAGGGCGCCGATCCGGTCGTCGCCGCCGCGCGCCAGGCGCTGAGGGACGCGCCGCCCAGGATCCACAAGGACGACCTCGCCGCGCTCGTCGATTTCTATGCCGGCGTCTCGCAGCCGGTGTTCGTCGACGCGACGGGCCTCACCGCGCGCGGCCGGCTCGCGAGCGAGGAGATCGCCAGGGCCGACGACTGGGGGCTGAAGGCGTCGGCCTTCGACCTGCCGCCCGCGCCCGTGCAAGGCGCCTCGCCCGAGAGCCTGGCGCAGGCGGAGGTGAAGCTTGCTGCCGCCGTTCTCACCTACGCCCGCCACGCCCGCGGCGGCCGCTTCGAGCCTGTCGCCATCAGCCGTCTGTTCGACCAGAAGCCCACCATCTTCGATCCCCGATCGCTGCTCCGCGCCGCCGCCGCCAACGATGCGCTCGACGCCTACCTGCGCGACCTGCACCCCAGGCACGCCGGCTTCCACACCCTGCGCAAGGCGCTGCTTGCCGCCCGCGCCGCCAAGGCCGACGATGCCGGCGACGACAAGCCCCCGGCCAGGCGCGACGACCTCCGCCGCATCCTCGTCAACATGGAGCGCTGGCGCTGGCTGCCGGCGGACCTCGGCGAGTTCTACGTCTGGGACAGCGTCACCGAGCAGATGACGACCGTGTTCGAGGCGGGCAAGCCCGTGCTCACCGAGCGCATCGTCGTCGGCAAGCCGTCCTCCCCGACGGTGATGTTCTCCGCCGACATGCAGTTCGTCATCTTCCATCCCTCCTGGGGCGTGCCGCCCGGCATGAAGGCGCACGAGCTGGGCCCCAAGCTGCGCAACACGGGCGGCGGCTGGTTCTCGTCCAATCCCGCCGCCTCCCAGGTGCTCGCCGCGCACGGGCTCAAGGTGAGCCGCGGCGGCGTGCCCGTCGATCCCGACAGCATCGACTGGTCGAAGGCCAACGTTGCGGGCTTCGATTTCACGCAAGCCCCGGGGCCGCGCAACGTGCTCGGCATCGTGAAGTTCCGGTTTCCGAACAAGCACGACATCTACATGCACGACACGCCCGAGCGGCACCTGTTCGGCGGCGCCGTGCGGGCCTTCAGCCATGGCTGCATGCGCGTGCAGAATCCCGTGCGCCTTGCCGAGGTCATCCTCGCCTACGACAAGGGCTACGATGCCGCCCGGACGGCCGAGTTCGTGAAGCGCGGCGGCGAGATCAAGCTGACCAAGCGCGTGCCGGTGCACATCACCTACTTCACCGCCATCGCCGACGAGGAGGGCAAGGTGCGCCACCTGGCCGATCTCTACGGCCTTGACGGCCGCGTCGCCTCCGCCCTCGAGGGCCAGTCCGTGCGCATCTCCGGCGTCGCCGCGCCGGCGGCGGCCGCCGCCGAGGAGCGGGCGGAGCCGCGCAAGAAGAGCGAGCGCGTGGTGCGCAAGAAGGCGGCGCCGAAGGAGGCGAGCCTCGGCGATGTCTTCTCGTCCCTGATCGGCAATTGATCGGGCGCTCGCGCCGCCGGCTGCCTCTCGAGCTGCCGCGAAAATAGTTGCGCGCCACGCGCGGAGAGCGTTTCTCAATCCGCGACCCGGCCCTTATACTCCCGGCAAATACTTTTCGCTTCGGGAGGTTGCGCGGGATGCAGGATCAGCGCGAGGACGCGGGCGACGCGGCACGCGAGTGGACCGACGCCATCGAGTCCGTCATCGCCTTCGAGGGCACGGCCGAGGCCGACCGACTGCTGACGAGCGCGGTCGAGACCGCCCGCCGGTCGGGCGCCCGTCTGCCCTTCGCCGCCAACACCGCCTACATCAACACCATCGCGCCCTCCGACGAGCCGCCCCATCCCGGCGACCGCGACATCGAGCATCGCATCCGCTCGGCCATCCGCTGGAACGCGCTCGCCATCGTGCTCAAGGCCAACAAGACCTCCTCCGAGCTCGGCGGCCACATCGCGAGCTTCCAGTCGGCGGCCACCCTCTACGACACCGGCTTCAACCATTTCTGGCACGCCGCCACCGACAGCCACGGCGGCGACCTCGTCTTCGTGCAGGGCCATTCCTCGCCCGGCATCTACGCCCGCGCCTACCTCGAGGGCCGCCTGACCGAGGAGCAGCTGCAGAGCTTTCGTCAGGAGGTCGACGGCCGCGGCCTCTCGTCCTATCCCCATCCCTGGCTGATGCCGGACTTCTGGCAGTTCCCGACCGTGTCGATGGGGTTGGGGCCCATCCTCGCCATCTACCAGGCTCGCTTCCTCAAGTATTTGCATCACCGCGGCCTCGCCGACACGGCAAGCCGCAAGGTCTGGGTGTTCTGCGGCGACGGCGAGATGGACGAGCCCGAGAGCCTCGGCGCCATCTCGCTCGCCGGCCGCGAGAAGCTCGACAACCTGATCTTCGTGATCAACTGCAACCTGCAGCGCCTCGACGGGCCGGTGCGCGGCAACGGCAAGATCATCCAGGAGCTGGAGGGCGACTTCCGCGGCGCCGGCTGGAACGTCGTGAAGGTGATCTGGGGCTCGGGCTGGGATGAGCTGCTGGCGCGTGACACGCACGGCCTGCTGAGGAAGCGCATGGAGGAGTGCGTCGACGGCGAGTACCAGGACTTCAAGTCGAAGAACGGCCAATACGTGCGCGAGCATTTCTTCGGCAAGTATCCCGAGACCGCCGCCATGGTCGCCGACTGGTCCGACGACCGCATCTGGAAGCTCACCCGCGGCGGCCACGATCCCAAGAAGGTGTTTGCCGCCTACACCGCCGCCACCCGGCACAAGGGCCAGCCCACCGTCATCCTCGCCAAGACCGTGAAGGGCTACGGCATGGGCGAGGCGGGCGAGGGCCAGATGGTCGCCCACCAGCAGAAGAAGGTGGGGCTCGAGCAGCTCAAGCAGTTCCGCGACCGCTTCGCGTTGAAGCTCTCCGACGCCGACCTCAAGGCGCTGCCCTTCATCAGGTTCGACGAGGGCTCCGAGGAGATGCGCTACCTGCGCGCCCGGCGCGAGGCGCTGGGCGGCTATCTGCCCGCGCGCCGGCGCAAGTCCGAGACGCTTGCCGCCCCGCCGCTGTCGAGCTTCGAGCCGCTGCTCAAGAGCAGCGGCGAGCGCGAGATCTCGACCACCATGGCCTTCGTGCGCATCCTCAATACGCTGCTGCGCGACAAGGTGCTCGGCAAGCGCATCGTGCCGATCGTGCCTGACGAGAGCCGCACCTTCGGCATGGAGGGCATGTTCCGCCAGTTCGGCATCTTCTCCCAGGTGGGCCAGCTCTATCGCCCGCAGGACGCCGACCAGCTGAGCTTCTACAAGGAGGACAAGACCGGCCAGCTGCTGCAGGAAGGCATCAACGAGGCCGGCGCCATGGCCTCCTGGATCTCGGCGGCAACGTCGTACTCGACCTCGAACGTGCCGATGGTGCCGTTCTACATCTACTACTCGATGTTCGGCTTCCAGCGCGTCGGCGACCTCGCCTGGCTCGCCGGCGACATGCGCGCGCGCGGCTTCCTCATCGGCGGCACCTCGGGGCGCACGACGCTCAACGGCGAGGGCCTGCAGCACGAGGACGGCCACAGCCACATCCTCTCCGCCACCATCCCCAACTGCGTCTCCTACGATCCGACCTACGCCTACGAGCTCGCCGTCATCATCCAGGACGGCATGCGGCGCATGCTGACCGAGCAGGAGGACGTGTTCTACTATCTCACCACCCTCAACGAGAACTATCCGCACCCCGAGATGCCGGCCGGCGCCGAGGCCGGCATCGTCAAGGGCATGTACCTGCTGCGTGCAGCACCCGCCGGCCACAAGGGGCACAAGGTCAACCTGATGGGCTCGGGCGCCATCCTGCGCGAGGTGCTGGCCGGCGCCGATCTGCTGGAGGCCGAGCACGGGGTCGGCTGCAACATCTGGAGCGTGACCAGCTTCACCGAGCTCAGGCGCGAGGCCATGGAGGCGGAGCGCTGGAGCATGCTGCATCCGCTCGAGGCCCCGCGCGTGCCCTACGTGACGGCCGAGCTCGCAAAGCACGGCGGCGAGGCCCCCGTCATCGCCTCCACCGATTACATGAAGCTGTTCGCCGACCAGATCCGCCCCTACGTGCCGGGCCACTACAAGGTGCTCGGCACCGACGGCTTCGGCCGCTCCGACTACCGGCGCCGGCTGCGCTATCACTTCGAGGTCGATCGGCATTTCGTGGCCGTGGCCGCCCTCAAGCAGCTCAGCGAGGAGAACAAGATCCCCTCCACACTGGTCGCCGAGGCGATCAGGAAGTACGGCATCGATCCGGAGAAGCCGAGCCCGGCGCGCGCCTGAGGCCCAGACCCAAGACCAATCAGCGACAGGGAGAGAGCTCGCAACATGTCCGTCATGGAAGTGAAGGTGCCGGACATCGGCGACTACAAGAACGTGCCGGTGATCGAGGTGCAGGTGAAGCCGGGCGACGTGGTCAAGCCCGACGACCCCCTCGTCACGCTGGAGAGCGACAAGGCGACCATGGAGGTGCCGGCACCTGCCGAGGGCAAGGTGGTCGAGGTGCTGGTCAAGGTCGGCGACAAGGTGAGCGAGGGCTCCCTCATCATCCAGCTCGAGAGCGGCGCATCGCCCTCCGCCCCGGCGCCTGCTGCGGCCAAGGCTGTCGCTGCGGCTTCGCCGCCGCCGCGGCAGGAGGCGGCGCCCGTCGCGCAGCCGGATGGCCCCCGATCGGCGCTGCCGCCGCCGGGCCCCGCCGATTTCGGCGGCGTGCATGCAAGCCCCGCCGTCCGCCGCCTTGCCCGCGAGCTCGACCTCGATCTCACCCGCATCAAGGGCTCGGGCGACAAGGGCCGCATCACCAAGGACGACGTCAAGGCTGCCCTGCGCGGGCCGGGCGGCGGCACGGCGGGCGCCGGCATCCCTGAGATTCCGGCGCAGGACTTTTCCAAGTTCGGTCCCGTCGAGGTCAAGCCGCTCGGCCGCATCAAGAAGCTGTCGGGCCCCTTCCTGCACCGCTCGTGGCTCAACGTGCCCCACGTCACCCACACCGACGAGGCCGACATCACCGAGCTCGAGGCCTACCGCAAGACGCTCGACGGCGCCGCCAAGGAGAAGGGCTATCGCGTGACGATGCTCTCGTTCCTGATGAAGGCGAGCGTCGTCGCCTTGCGCGAGCATCCCGAGTTCAACAGCTCGCTGAGCCCGGGCAAGGACGCGCTCATCTACAAGAAGTACTACCACCTCGGCGTCGCCGTCGACACGCCGGACGGGCTCGTGGTGCCGGTGATCCAGAACGTCGACCACAAGGGCATCCTGGAGCTGTCGCAGGAGCTCTCCACCACGTCCAAGCGCATGCGCGAGGGCAAGATCGCCCCGGCCGACATCCAGGGCGCCACCTTCACCATCTCGAGTCTGGGCGGCATCGGCGGCACCAACTTCACGCCCATCGTCAACGCGCCCGAGGTGGCGATCCTCGGCGTCGTGCGCGCGCAGATGAAGCCGGTCTGGGACGGCAAGGCGTTCCAGCCCCGCCTGATGCTGCCCTTGTGCGTGTCCTACGACCACCGCGTCATCGACGGGGCGCTTGCGGCGCGCTTCACGCGCCGGCTCGCGGCCGTGCTGGAAGACGTGCGCAACCTGGTGCTCTAGAGCCGCCCCAACAGCCATCGCAAGGAGTGCGCTTCGGATGAAGAGCATCGAGATCCGCGTCCCCGACATCGGCGACTTCAAAGATGTGCCGGTGATCGAGGTGCACGTGGCACCCGGCACGATCGTCAAGGCCGAGGACCCGCTGGTCACGCTCGAGAGCGACAAGGCGACGATGGAGGTGCCGGCGCCGCGCGCGGGCCGCATCGCCAGCGTCCACGCCAAGGTCGGCGACCGCCTCAGCGAGGGCGCGCTGATCGTGAGCCTCGAGGAGGCGGCCGGTGAGGCCGCTGCCGCTGCTCCGGCGACGGCCTCTCCGCCCGCACCTGCCCCCGCCGCGGCCCCTGCGGCAAAGGCCGCGATCGGCCCCTCCGACCTGCACGCCGAGGTGCTCGTGCTCGGCGCCGGCCCCGGCGGCTACACGGCAGCCTTCCGCGCGGCCGACCTGGGCAGGAAGGTGGTGCTGATCGAGCGCTGGCCGGTGCTCGGCGGCGTGTGTCTCAACGTCGGCTGCATTCCCTCCAAGGCGCTGCTGCACGCGGCCAAGGTGATCGACGAGAGCACGGAGATGGCGGCCCACGGCCTCTCCTTCGGCACGCCCGCCATCGACATCGCCAAGCTGCGCGAGTGGAAGGACGGCGTGGTCAAGCGCCTCGTCGGCGGCCTGGCGCAGCTCGCCAGGCAGCGCAAGGTGACGGTCGTGACGGGCACGGGCCGCTTCATCTCCGCCTCCCAGGTGGAGGTCGCGCACGAGGGCAAGCGCACCGTCGTCTCCTTCGACCAGGCCATCGTCGCGGCGGGCTCCGAGCCCGTCCAGCTTCCCTTCGTGCCGCACGGCGATCCGCGCGTCATCGACTCGACGGGCGCGCTCGCGCTTGGCGACGTGCCCGGCCGTCTCCTGGTCCTCGGCGGCGGCATCATCGGCCTCGAGATGGCGACCGTCTATCATGCGCTGGGCTCCAAGGTGACCGTCGTCGAGCTGATGGACCAGATCATCCCGGGTGCCGACCGCGACATCGTCACGCCGCTGATGAAGCGCATCGCCAGGCACTACGAGAGGATCTACCTCAAGACCAAGGTGACCAAGGTCGAGGCCAAGGCCGACGGCCTGCACGTGAGCTTCGAGGGCGAGGGGGCGCCGGCGAGCGACCGCTTCGACAAGGTGCTGGTGGCGGTGGGCCGCCGCCCCAACGGCCGGCTCATCGGGGCGGAGAACGCCGGCATCGCCGTCGACGAGCGCGGCTTCATCCCCGTCAACCGGCAGATGCGCACCAACGTCGCCGGCATCTTCGCCATCGGCGACATCGTCGGCCAGCCCATGCTCGCCCACAAGGCCATGCACGAGGCCAAGGTGGCGGCGGAGGTGGCGGCCGGCAAGCCCTCCGCCTTCGATGCCAAGGTGATCCCCTCGGTCGCCTACACCGATCCGGAGGTGGCCTGGGTCGGCCTCACCGAGACCGAGGCCAAGGCCCGCGGCATCGCCTACGGCAAGGGCGTGTTCCCCTGGGCGGCCTCGGGGCGCTCGCTGTCACTCGGGCGCGACGAAGGTGTGACCAAGATCCTGTTCGACGAGGCGAGCGAGCGCATCATCGGCTGCGGCATCGTCGGACCCAATGCCGGCGATCTCGTCGCGGAGGCGGCGCTCGCCATCGAGATGGGCGCGGACGCACACGACATCGGTCTCACCGTGCACCCGCATCCCACGCTCTCCGAGACGGTGGCCATGGCGGCGGAGATGTTCGAGGGCTCGATCACCGACCTGATCGCGCCCAGGCGCAAGGCGAAGCAGACGGCGTGATTGCGGCGGCTGCGGCCGCGGCTTGGACGAGGGGAAAGCCATGGACGAGAAGATCCTGCGCGAGGCAGCGCTCGACTACCATCGCGCTCCGACGCCGGGGAAGATCTCCGTCACCCCGACCAAGGGCCTCATCAACCAGCACGACCTGTCGCTGGCCTATTCCCCGGGCGTCGCCTACGCCTGCCTCGCCATCCGGGACGATCCCAACGAGGCCGCGACGCTCACCTCGCGCGCCAACCTGGTCGCCGTCGTCACCAACGGCACGGCGGTGCTTGGCCTCGGCGACATCGGCCCGCTCGCCGGCAAGCCCGTCATGGAAGGCAAGGGCTGCCTGTTCAAGAAGTTCGCCGGCATCGACGTGTTCGACATCGAGATCGCGGCGACCGACCCCGACAAGCTGGTCGAGATCGTGGCGGCGCTGGAGCCGACCTTCGGCGGCATCAACCTGGAGGACATCAAGGCGCCCGAGTGCTTCATCGTCGAGCGCAAGCTGCGCGAGCGCATGAAGATCCCGGTGTTCCACGACGATCAGCACGGCACGGCGATCATCGTCTCGGCGGCGATCCTCAACGGGCTGAAGCTCGTCGGCAAGGACATCTCGCGCGTGCGCTGCGCCGTCTCGGGCGCCGGTGCGGCCGCGCTCGCCTGCCTCAACCTGCTGGTGGAGCTGGGCCTCAAGCGCGAGAACATCTTCGTCTCCGACATCAAGGGCGTGGTCTACAAGGGCCGCACCGAGCTGATGGACGAGGAGAAGGCGCGCTACGCGCAGGACACGCGCGCACGCACGCTGGCCGAGATCCTGGAGGGCGCCGATTTGTTCCTCGGCCTCTCCGCCGGCGGCGTCCTCAAGCCCGAGATGATCAAGGCCATGGCGCCCAACCCGCTGATCATGGCGCTCGCCAATCCCGAGCCCGAGATCCGGCCCGAGCTCGCCAAGGCCGTGCGGCCGGACGCCATCCTGTGCACGGGCCGCTCCGACTATCCCAACCAGGTCAACAACGTCCTCTGCTTCCCCTTCATCTTTCGCGGGGCGCTGGACGTCGGCGCCACCACCATCAACGAGGCGATGAAGGTGGCGGCCGTCAATGCCATCGCCGAGCTCGCCCAGGCCGAGGTCTCCGACGTCGTCGCCAATGCCTACGGCGGCGAGACGCTGGCCTTCGGCCGCGACTACCTGATCCCGCGCCCCTTCGACCCGCGCCTCATCGAGCGCGTGGCCTGGGCCGTCGCCAAGGCCGCCATGGACAGCGGCGTCGCCACGCGCCCGATCGACCTCGGCCCCTACCGCGAGCGTCTTGCCCGTTTCGTCTACCACTCCGGCAACATCATGAAGCCGGTGTTCCAGGCGGCGAAGTCGGCACCCAAGCGCGTCATCTACGCCGAGGGCGAGGAGGAGAACGTCCTGCGCGCGGCCCAGGTGGTCGTCGACGAGGGGCTCGCCAGGCCCGTGCTGCTCGGCCGCGCCGAGATCATCGCGCGTCGCATCGAGAACCTGGGGCTCAGGCTCAAGGTCGGCCAGAACTGCGAGGTGGTGAACATCCTGAGCGATCCGCGCTACGCCGCGATCGTGCAGGAGTACTATGCCATCGGCAAGCGCCGCGGCGTCACCCAGGCGATCGCCAAGGAGGCGATGCGCTCGCGCGCGTCCCTGATCGCCGCCATGCTGCTGCGCCGCGGCGACGTCGACGCCATGCTGTGCGGCGTCGTCGGCACCTACGACGAGCATCTGGCCTACGTCGACGAGGTCATCGGCAAGCGCCCCGGCGTGCTGACGCTCGCCGCCATGAACATGCTGGTGCTGCCCGCGCGCCAGATCTTCATCTGCGACACCTACGTCAACCGCCACCCGACCGCCGCCGAGATCGCCGAGATGGCGCTGCTGGCCGCCGAGGAGATCCGCCGCTTCGGCGTCAAGCCGACGGTGGCGCTGGTCTCGCATTCGAGCTTCGGCTCGTCCAAGGCGCCGGAGGCCCAGCTCATGCGCGACGCCCGCGCCATCCTGGCCGAGCACGATCCCTCCCTGATGGTGGAGGGCGAGATGCGCGGCGATGCCGCGCTGTCGCGCGACATCCTGGTCGCCCAGTTCGAGGGCGCCTCGCTCACGGCGGACGCCAACCTCCTGATCATGCCGAGCATGGACGCGGCCAACATCTCCTACAATCTGCTCAAGGTCGCCGCCGGCAACAACATCACGGTCGGGCCGATCCTGCTCGGCACCGCGAGGCCCGTGCACATTCTCGAGCCCAACGTCAGCGTCCGGCGCATCGTCAACATGACGGCACTCGCCGTCGTCGATGCTGCAGTGCAGCGCTAGTGTTGTTCGTGGTCGGGCTTGTCCCGACCATCCATCCCACCGCTTGCTCCCGCGCTCGCGAGCCCGAGGATGACCGTGGGACCTATCTGTTGGACGGGGAGCTCTAGGCGCTCCCGGCGCAGCCCGGTTCCCGTCTCCCGGCGGGCGCCTCGGCTGGCGCGACAGTCCGGCAAAGGCCAGCTGGCGTCGCTCCCGTCGCGCCGTCGGCGTTCGACTTTCGGCTGCCGCCTCGACCCCGCCATCTCGCTGGTTTTGCTGCGCGTGGGCGCGTAAGCTCGCAGCAACGAAAACGCGTTGCGACTGGGAGGAGATCGGGATGTCGAAGCGGATCGCGCTGGTGACGGGCGGCATGGGCGGGCTTGGCGAGACCATCTCGACCAAGATGGCGGACGCGGGCTACGCCGTGGTCGTCACCTACTCGCCCTCCAACAAGACCTCCGGCGTCTGGCTCGAGCAGATGCAGGCCAAGGGCTACGCCTTCCGCGCCTACCCTTGCGACGTCGGCGACTACGAGAGCGCCAAGGCCTGCGTCGGCAAGATCGCGGCCGAGGTCGGGCCTGTCGACATCCTGGTCAACAACGCCGGCATCACCAAGGACATGACCTTCCGCAAGATGGACAAGGCCGCCTGGGACGGCGTCATCCGCACCAACCTCGATTCCGTCTTCAACATGACCAAGCAGGTCTACGACGGCATGATGGACCGCGGCTGGGGCCGCATCATCAACGTCTCGTCCGTCAACGGCTCCAAGGGCGCCTTCGGCCAGACCAACTATGCGGCCGCCAAGGCCGGCATGCACGGCTTCACCAAGGCGCTGGCGCTCGAGTCGGCGAAGAAGGGCGTGACCGTCAACACCATCTCGCCGGGCTACATCGGCACCAAGATGGTCACGGCCATCCCCAAGGACGTGCTTGACAGCAAGATTCTTCCACAGATTCCCGTGTCTCGTCTCGGCAAGCCCGAAGAGGTGGCAGGGTTGATCATCTATCTGTGCTCCGAGGAGGCGGCCTTCGTCACCGGCGCCAACATCGCCATCAACGGCGGCCAGCACATGCAGTGAGCCTCGCGTTCCCGACGACCATCTGACCCCAGGGAGGACTGCGTCATGAACCCGTCGATCGATCCCAACGAGATGCTCGAGAAGCTTGCAGCCAAGGCCGTCGAGCACGGCGACACGCTACGCCAGACCGTGCGCGACCTGACCCTCAAGGCGCTCTCCACCCGTGAGGCGACGGTCGAGCAGATCGGCAAGGTGGTGCAGAGCGTCACCACCGGCGTGAGCCAGGGGGCAGCCGGCCTCAAGGTCGATTCGGCCAAGATCCTGCAGGACGCGCTCGCCGGCATGGACGAGGCTGTGGTCAAGGTCGTGGAGGCGAATCAGATCGCGCTGAAGCAACTGACCGACCAGGGCAGCGAGTTCGAGCAGTCGCAGTTCAAGAAGCGGCTGGACGAGATCAAGGCGCTGGAATCCCAGTTCATGACCTCCGTGCAGCAGGCTGCCGAAAGCGCCGGCGGCCCGCTCAAGGCGGCCTGGGCGCCGGTTCTCGCGCAGATGAAGCAGGCCGGCTCGCAGACCGGCGCCGAGGCGCAGAAGTTCGCCGAGACCTTCGCCAAAAACCTGCAGGATCAGATGCAGGCGACGCGCGAGACCGCCTTCAAGGCGGCGCACACGCTGACCCAGAACTACGCCACCGTCGTGTCGGGCATCCTGATGGGCCTCTCCGAGGCCTACAAGGAGAAGGGCAAGAAGGGCTGAGGCGTCCGCTCCGGGGGGGCCGGCCGCGCGAGCTCAGGGTCGCAGCACAGATCGTCGGCTCGGCCCTTGCGGCGCCGTAGGTCGGGCAGAGCGGAAGGCGAAACCCGACATCTCGCCGAGCGTGCCGTGTCGGGTTTCGCTGCGCTCTACCCGACCTACGATGCTGGGCTTACGAGGAGGCCGGCCTGTGCGCCCCTTCGCGGGCATGAGGGCGCCGCGCCGTGCCCTGCGTCGCCATCGGCCCCCCACCCGTCATAGTGTCGCCACGGTAACAGGTTGGTGTGACTCCCGCGGCACGGGGGCCGCGGCGGCAGCATCCAAAGGCTGGCCCAAGGCCAGCGCGCATGCGCCAAAGCATTCCCGCCGCGCCGGAAATACGGGTAGACCATCGTTTCGAGCGTGTCGCCGGGCCGTTGCGCCTGCCAGAGCGGGCGAAAGGCCGGCCGCCTCCCTTTCCCCCCTGAAATCGGCGGGAGCGGGCGGCGCGCGTCTTGCATCCGCCCTGGTTTCCCGGTGTCGTGGCGCCTCACGGAATTCCAGACGGATCCTTTCATGAATCCAGAAGCACTGAAGCCAGCCGCAGCCGGCGGGTTCTCCTTCCTCGACATGTTCCTCACCGCCCATCCGGTGGTGAAGATCGTCATGATCGGGCTGATGCTGGCCTCGGTGTGGGCCTGGGCCATCATCATCGAGAAGCTGATCGCCTTCCGGCGTGCCCGGCGCGAGGCCGACCGCTTCGAGCAGCAGTTCTGGTCCGGCCAGTCGCTGGAGGAGCTGTATGCCGCCCTGTCGCGGGGCCAGACCTTCTCCATGGCCTCCCTGTTCGTCGCCGCCATGCGCGAGTGGAAGCGCTCCGTGGAAGGCAACGTGCGCGCGCTCGGCGGCATCCAGATGCGGGTCGAGAAGGTGATGGACGTCACCATCAGCCGCGAGATGGAGCAGCTCGACCGGCGTCTGCTGTTCCTGGCCACGGTCGGCTCGACCGCCCCCTTCGTTGGCCTGTTCGGCACCGTCTGGGGCATCATGTCGAGCTTCCAGGCCATTGCGGCCGCCAAGAACACCAACCTTGCGATCGTGGCCCCTGGCATCGCGGAAGCGCTGTTTGCCACCGCGCTCGGCCTTCTTGCCGCCATCCCGGCGGTGATCTTCTACAACAAGTTCGCGGCGGATTCCTCGCGTCTCGGCCAGCGCCTCGAGGCCTTCGCCGATGAGTTCTCGGCCATTGTCTCGCGCCAGATCGACGTCAGGACCTGAGGGGGTAGAGCAATGGGAGCCAGTCTCGCAGGCGGCGGCAGACCCGGCGGCGGCCGTCGCGGCAGGGCGCGCAAGCACGCGCCCATGAGCGAGATCAACGTCACCCCGTTCGTTGACGTGATGCTCGTGCTGCTGATCGTGTTCATGGTGACGGCACCGCTGCTGACGGCCGGCGTGCCGCTGGAGCTGCCCGAGTCGAAGGGCCAGCAGCTGCAGACCAACAAGGAGCCGCTGACCATCAGCGTCGACAAGGCCGGCCGCGTCTTCATCGGCGAGACCGAGGTGAGGCTCGAGGAGCTGGCGCCGAAGCTCAAGGCCATTGCCAAGGGCGGTTTCGACGAGCAGATCTTCATCCGTGGCGACAAGGGCGTCGAGTACGGCACGGTCATGCGCGTCATGAGCCGTATCAAGCTCGGCGGCTTCTCCAAGGTGTCGCTGATCACGGAATCCGAACCCTCCTGACGACCGTGGATCTGGGCGAGGCAAGCACTGGCCGTGGCAGGATGAGAGGGAGCCTCGTCGTCTCCGTCCTCCTGCATTCCGGCTTGCTCGCCTCCGTGCTCCTGACCATCCGCGGCAGCGAGCCCCCGCGCATCCCCGAGCTCGAGCCCATGGCCGTCGACCTCATCTCCCAGAGCGACGTCACGAAGCTGCGCCAGGGCGCCCGCAACGCCAAGCAGATGGAGGCGCTGGCCAAGGAGACGCCCAAGAGCGAGCCCTCTCCGAAGGAGGCCGAGAAGCCCAAGCCGACGCCGGCCGTCGCCCCTCCGCCACCCCCGCCTCCGCCCGAGGCGAAGGAGGAGGTGAAGCCCGAGCCGCCCGAGGAGAAGGTGGCCTCCGTGCCCCCGCCCAAGCCCGAGCCGCCCCCGCCGCCCGCCGCGGCGCCTCCGCCGGTGCCTGCGCCCGACGAGCAGAAGAAGCTCGACGACCTCGTCAAGGCGCAGGAGGCCGAGCGTCAGCGCGAGGAGGAGCGCAAAGAGCAAGAGCGCAAGGAGCAGGAGCGCAAGGCCGAGGAGCACAAGAAGCAGGAGGCCGCCAAGAAGGCCGCCGAGGCCAAGAAGAAGGCCGAGGAGAAAAAGAGGCGCGAGGCGGCCCTCAAGAAGAAGAAGGAGGAGGAGGAGAAGAAGCGCAAGGAGGCCGAGGCCAAGTCCAAGAATTTCGGCGAGGACATCTCCGCCCTGCTCAACAAGATGCCCGACAAGGGAAGCCCTGCGCCGCCTTCCGAGTTCACCGCGCCCAACGCCAAGAAGGGCCCCGTTCTCGGTGCGCCGGAAGGGCGGGACCGCACGCTCTCGGCCAGCGAGCTCGCCATCCTGGCGCAGATCATCAAGTCCTGCGTGCAGTCCAAGTGGAATGTCATGAGCGGCGGCGAGGGGGCCCAGTCGACCTCGGTGAAGGTGCGCCTGCGCTTCAACCCGGACGGCCGCCTGGCGGGCGCGCCCATCATCCAGAACCCGCAGAGCACGCCCTACTTCCTGGCCCTGTCGGACAGCGCCCTGCGCGCCGTGCAGGCGTGCGAGCCCTATCCCCTGCCGGCCGACAAGTACGAGGTCTGGAAGGACATCGTCCTCAATTTCGACCCGCGCGACATGTATCGCTGAGAGCCGGCACACATGGCCGCGCTTGCGGGCGCGATGGACACCCGATATCCATGCTCTCGGCGAAAAAATCCTGCATCTCTGTGTGCTTGCGAATTCCAGCCTGGTTGCGCGGCGCTGCGCGGCCGTCCCTCCCTGGCCAGCCATGGAAGCTGTTGACAGCATGAGACAAAGACAATCCGCCCTGCGCCATCACGCAAGTCCGGCCCCGAGGCGGGGCGTGCTCCAGGCGATGCTGGGCCTTCTGCTGGCAATCGGGCTGGCCCTGCCCGCCGCCGCCCAGCAGCCCCGCCAGCCGGGCCAGGGGCGGCCGGCCTCCTCCGGCCCCCTCGAGATCGACATCAATCAGGGCTCGCTGCAGCCGATCCCTATCGCGATCCCTGATTTCCTCGGCGAGGATCCCAAGATTGCCAAGGATATCAGTGACGTGGTCTCGGCGGACCTGGAGCGCAGCGGCCTGTTCCAGCCCCTCGACCGGGCCTCGTTCATCGAGCAGATCCGCGACGTCCACACGCCGCCGCGCTTCCAGGAATGGAAGGTGCTGAACGCGCAAGCCATTGTCGTCGGCCGCGTCGGCCGCTCGCCCGAGGGCGCCCTCTACGTCGAGTTCCGGCTCTGGGACGTGTTCTCCGGCCGCCAGCTCGTCGGCCAGCGCTACCGCATGCCGCCCAACGAGTGGCGCCGCCTCGGCCACCTCGTCGCCGACCAGGTCTACGAGCGCCTGACCGGCGAGAAGGGCTATTTCGACACCCAGGTCGTGTTCGTCGACGAGACCGGCCCCAAGGACCGCCGCGCCAAGCGGCTCGCCATCATGGACCAGGACGGCGCCAACGTCCGGCTGCTCAGCCAGGGCCGCGAGCTGGTGCTGACACCGCGCTTCAGCCCGACCACGCAGGAGATCACCTTCCTCCAGTACAAGGGGGAGCAGCCGCACGTGATGGTCATGAATCTCGAGAGCGGGCAGCGCGACGTGGTGGCGAAGCTGCCGGGCTCCACCTTCGCCCCGCGCTTCTCCCCCGACGGCCAGCGCGTCATCATGAGCAACGGCGAGCAGGGCCTCACCTCCCTGATCGAGGTGGACCTGCGCTCGCGCCAGGTCCGGCGCTTGACGCAGCCGACCTCGATCGACACGGGCCCCTGCTACAGCCCGGACGGCCGCCGCATCGTCTTCGAGAGCGACCGCGACGGCACCCAGCAGATCTACGTGATGAACGCCGACGGCTCCCAGCCGCGCCGCATCAGTCAGGGGGAGGGGCGCTACTCGACGCCCGTGTGGTCCCCCCGCGGCGACCTCATTGCCTTTACCAAGCAGGCCGGCGGCGGCTTCCAGATCGGCGTCATGCGCACCGACGGCACCGGCGAGCGCATCCTGACCGACGGCTATCATAACGAGGGGCCGACCTGGGCGCCCAACGGCCGCGTCCTGATGTTCGTCCGCGAGAGCCAGGGCGCCTCGGGCGGTCCCCGCCTCTACTCCATCGACCTCACCGGCTACAACGAGCGTCGCGTCCCGACCCCCGCCTTCGGCTCGGACCCGGCCTGGTCGCCGCCCCGCAATTGAGGCTTCCGGCATCCCGCCTCGCCGCGCGCGTGGCGGGATGGACACACTGCTTTACACGCCCTTAACCCAGTTCGGGTTTACATGGCGGCGAGAGGTTGGCCCGTATGCGTCGAAGGGGCCGGAATGGCCTCAAGTCACGCGTTCTGACGCTCCCCCGAAGCCCCGATCCGGAGTGGCATTTTCGCATCAAGCCCCGTGGAAAACCTTGGGAAAACCCGCAGTGTTCTTGCGCATAAAGGGACTCCTCGGTAACCCAGACGGTGCGATTGCCGAACACGTGTTAGGAGACACAGCATGAACGTCAAGAGCTTGATCGTTGTCACGGCGGTGGTCGCCGCCGTTGCGTTCGCAGCTTGCCGCCGCGAAGTGCGTCATGAGCCCATGAAGCTCGGCGCCGAAGTGCCGGCCGCTTCGCAGGTCGCGCGTTAATCCAATCGTCTCGATCGAGACCCAGGAGACTGATATGAAGGGCGCTATCCTCATCGCCGCCGTCGTTGCCGCTGTTGCTCTCGGTGCATGCCGCAAGGAAGTGCGTCATGAGCCCATGAAGCTCGGCGCCAGCGTCGAGCAGGTGAAGTAAGCTTGCGATACGCTGCCCTTCGGCAGATGCATCGCTGTTAGGTTCGGGGCTGCTCCAGCGGGGCGGCCCCAAATCTTTTTCCGCTCCGGCAGTGGCCGCCCGAGGCGGTCCGGACGGGAATGCGGAGCGAATGTGGCATGCCGGACCCCGGGCCGGGGATGCTCGCCCCGGCATCTGGCCATTCTCGTGGAAAACCAGGGGGCAAGGCTTGCGCTGCCCGCGCGGAGCCGGTTTGGTGCTGCGGCCACTTGCGGTCACATTTTCGCGCGAAGCTTGATATAGCTGCTTGTCGTGGTCCGATGCCGGGCAGATTTTGCCGGCGGAGGAAGAGGATGGGCTAGACAATGGCCGCCAGCGGTGCGCGAGGCGCAGGTCGTCGAGAGGAAGTTGGGATGCAGCTGTCAACGGTACGCAGGGTGGCCACGCGGATGGCGCTGGTGGTCCTTGTCGGACTCGCGGTGGCCTCGTGCGCCAACAACGAGAAGCCGGAGGGCGACCTTGCCGGCAGCGGCCGCAATAGCCCGGCCACCCCGGGCTCGGCCCGCGATTTCGCGACCAACGTCGGCGACATCGTCTACTTCTCGACCGACCAGACGGACCTGTCGCCCGAGGCGCAGCAGACACTGGCCAACCAGGCCCGCTGGCTGCAGCAGTACGCCCAGTACACCATCACCATCGAGGGCCACGCCGACGAGCGCGGCACCCGCGAGTACAACATCGGCCTCGGCGCCAAGCGCGCGCAGAGCGTGCGCAACTACCTGGCCCAGCACGGTGTCAGCGCGGCGCGCATCCGCACGGTCTCCTACGGCAAGGAGCGCCCGGTCGCGGTCTGCAACGACATCTCCTGCTGGTCGCAGAACCGCCGCGCGCAGACGGTGCTGAATATGCGGGGCGAGGCGCGATCCTGAGGCGCCCGCCTCCACGCTTGCTCTCTACCTGTAGCGGTGCCGCAACAGGGGTGTTGCTTCACGGCATCTCGCCGCTCCGAGGCCCGCGGGCGAAACGAATCTCGGGCGCAAGGCGCGGCGGCGCGAAGGATTGCTCCCGCTCGCCGAGACGCTATGGTGGCGATCGATGCAGCTCACACAGGATTCCAGCTGGGATTTCAGCATGAGGCGGGTGTCGACCCTAGTCCTTTGCAGTGCCGTGACGCTGCTTACGCTGGCCCTGCCCGCGACGCAGCAGGCTGCCGCCCAATCCGGGACGCGCCCGACGCCGGCGGCGCCTAAGGCCGCCCCTGCACCGTCCGCCGACTCGGGACTGTCCCGCCGCGTCGAGCAGCTCGAGGAGCAGCTTGTCGATATGCAGGTCGTGGTCGGCACGCTCGAATCCCTGGCCAAGGGCACCACCGCGCCGGCTGCCGGCCGCGGCAGCAACGTCGGGGCCGCGCTGTCGGGGTCGGACGCCGGCCGGCTCGACAGCCTCGAGACCCAGATTCGCGCCTTGTCCGCCCAGATCGAGCAGATGCAAGACCAGCTGCGCGCCTTGTCCGGCCGCCGCGGCAGCCTGAGCCAGCCGGAGAGCCTCGCCGCCGCCGATCCGGGCGCCGCGACGGCCCCGCGTCCCGGCCGTCCGAGCGCTGCCCCGCCCCCCGAGCGCACCGGCTTCGGTGCCACCGTCGTCACCGACGAGAAGGAGGACGAAATCAACAAGCTGCTCACCGAGCCCGCTCAGGAGCGGCCCCAGCGCGTCGCCGCGGCGCCGGTTGCCGACGACGTCTCGCCCAAGCAGCTCTACGAGCAGGCCTATGGCTATCTGCTCCAGCGCGACTACGGGGCCGCGGAGCAGGCTTTCGAGGACTTCCTGAAGCGCTTTCCGGGCGACCCGTTGGGCGCCAATGCGCAGTATTGGCTGGGCGAGTCTCTGTTCGTGCGCGGCCAGTATCGCGCCGCCGCCGCTGCCTTCCTCAAGGGCTACCAGAGCTGGGGCAAGAGCCCGAAGGCGCCCGAGTCGCTGCTCAAGCTCGCCATCTCCCTGCAGCGCCTCGGCCAGAAGGAGGCCGCGTGCACCTCCTTCAGCGAGCTCACCGCCAAGTTCCCCAGCGCGCCCCCCCACGTGAAGTCCACCGCCAACGCCGAGCGCCAGCGGGCCGGCTGCACCTGAGGCCGGCGCAGGATGCCGTTCCGTGCCGCATGAGTCGCCTGCAGCCGCCGTCTTTTCCGAGGCCGAGGTTTCCAGCCTCTTCGCCGCTGTCGGGACCGATGCCCGCGGGCTCGCGCTTGCCGTCTCCGGCGGCGCCGACAGCACCGCGCTCCTGCTCCTCTTCGCGCGCTATCGCGGGCTGAACGCCGCCTTTGCCGCCGCGCCGTGCCTGGTCGTCACCGTCGACCACGGGCTGCGCTGCGCGTCGCCCCGGGAGGCCGAGGCGGTCGCAGCCCGCGCGGCCGCGCTCGGGCTCGAGCACGTCACGCTGTGCTGGCTGGGTCCGAAGCCGGCGGCCGGAATCGCGGCAGCCGCGCGGGAGGCGCGCTATGCCCTTATCGCCGATCTCATGCGCACGCGCGGTCTCGGCACCCTGATCACCGCGCACACCCTCGAGGACCAGGCCGAGACGCTGCTGATGCGGCTTGCCCGCGGCAGCGGTGTCGACGGGCTCTCCGGAATGGCGCCTGTCAGCACGTTCGGCGCTCCGCCGCTGCGCCTCGTCCGGCCGCTGCTCGGCGTCAGCAAGGCACGACTTACCGGCTTTCTCGCAGCCTGCGGTGAGACCTGGTCGGAGGACCCCACCAACGCGGATCTCGCATTCGAGCGGCCGCGCCTGCGTGCCCGCGCGCCGGCTCTCGCCGAGATCGGCCTGACGCCCGCGGCGCTGGCGCTTGCCGCCCGCCGCCAGGCACGGGCGCGCGCCGCGCTCGATGCCGCCGCGGCTGCCTTTCTCGCCTCCCCCGGCGCCCGCATCGATCCGCTCGGCTTCGTCGTCCTCGACCGCGACGCCTTCGCGCGGCTCGAGGAGGAGATCGCCTTGCGCGTGCTGCGCATGGCGATTGTCTGCGCCGGCGGCGGGGCGCCGGTCTCGCTTTCGCGCCTGGAGGATCTGCACGCCCGGCTGGCGGCGGGCGACGGCACCCGCTTCACGCTCGGCCGCGCGCTCGTCGCACGCGACGCCCGGGGCCTCGTCGTCAGCCGCGAGCCTGGCCGCACGCCGCTGTCCCGGCTGCCGCTCGCGTGCGGCCTCGACCGGCTTTGGGACAATCGCTTCCGCGTGCGCGCGGGGGCCGTCGGCGACGGGCTGGCGCTCGGCCCCCTCGGCGGTGCGGGACTAGCCGAGGCCGGCCGGGCAGGCCTGATCCGGCCGCGGGGGGCGCCTGCGATGGCGCTGCGGACGCTGCCCGCCGTCTGGCGCGACGGAGCGCTTCTCGCCGTGCCGAGCCTCGGCTTCGATCCGGCGCAGCTGCAACTCGCAATTCAGGTAGAGTTCAAAGGTCTTGGCGGCTTGCGCTCAACCTTTTTGGGGTAGGGTGGAGGAGGCTCTCGCCGCGCCGTCTCCATTTCTGCGGCACGCGCATGGCTGCGCCCTCAAGGCGCCATGCTTGGCAAACATTCCTTACCTACCTATGTTAACTAGGCCCTCGGCCGACCCTCGAAGGGTGGAGCCATGTTGACGCTCGGGATGGCGGCGGCAGATGCATCCCGCAGCATGAAGGGAACGAGATGAATTCCAACTTCCGGAACTTGGCCATCTGGGTGGTGATCGGCCTCCTTTTGATGGCGCTGTTCAACCTGTTCCAGAATCCGGGCCAGCCTCGCGGCGAGATCAGCTATTCCGAGTTCCTTGCCAATGTCGACCAGGGCAACGTGTCCGAGGTCGTCATCAGCAAGCACCGCATCAAGGGCGTGATGCGCGACAAGGGCAACAACTTCAGCACCGTTGCGCCCGAGGACCCCCAGCTCGTCGAGCGTCTCAACCGCAAGAACGTCAAGATCACGGCCAAGCCGCCGGAGGAGGACGTGCCCTCCATCCTGAGCGTGCTGGTCAACTGGTTCCCCATGCTGCTGCTGATCGGCGTCTGGGTGTTCTTCATGCGCCAGATGCAGTCGGGCGGCGGCCGCGCCATGGGCTTCGGCAAGTCCAAGGCCAAGCTTCTCACCGAGCGCCAGGGCCGCGTCACCTTCGAGGACGTGGCGGGCGTCGACGAGGCCAAGTCCGACCTGCAGGAGATCGTCGAGTTCCTGCGCGACCCGCAGAAGTTCCAGCGCCTCGGTGGCCGCATCCCGCGCGGCGCGCTGCTCGTCGGCCCGCCCGGCACCGGCAAGACGCTGATCGCGCGCGCCGTGGCCGGTGAGGCCAACGTTCCCTTCTTCACCATCTCGGGCTCCGACTTCGTCGAGATGTTCGTGGGCGTCGGCGCCTCCCGCGTCCGCGACATGTTCGACCAGGCGAAGAAGAACGCGCCCTGCATCATCTTCATCGACGAGATCGACGCCGTCGGCCGTCATCGCGGCGCTGGTCTCGGCGGCGGCAACGACGAGCGCGAGCAGACGCTCAACCAGCTGCTCGTGGAGATGGACGGCTTCGAGGCCAACGAGGGCATCATCATCATCGCCGCCACCAACCGGCCCGATGTGCTCGACCCCGCGCTGCTGCGTCCTGGCCGCTTCGACCGCCAGATCGTGGTGCCCAATCCGGATGTCGGCGGCCGCGAGAAGATCCTGCGCGTGCACATGCGCAAGGTGCCGCTCGCGCCCGACGTCGACGCGCGCACCATCGCCCGCGGCACGCCCGGCTTCTCCGGCGCCGATCTCGCCAACCTCGTCAACGAGGCAGCGCTCCTCGCCGCGCGCCGCAACAAGCGGCTCGTCACCCAGTCCGAGTTCGAGGACGCCAAGGACAAGGTGATGATGGGCGCCGAGCGCAAGTCCATGGTGATGACGGAGGAGGAGAAGCTCATGACCGCCTATCACGAGGCGGGCCATGCCATCATCAACATCGCCGTCAAGGGCAACGACCCGCTGCACAAGGTCACCATCATCCCGCGCGGCCGCGCGCTCGGTGTCACCATGTCGCTGCCCGAGCGTGACCGCCTGACCCACACCATGGAATGGTGCCTGGCCAAGATCGCGATGGCCTTCGGCGGTCGCGTCGCCGAGCAGATCGTCTACGGCAAGAGCCATCTCAACTCCGGCGCCACCGGCGACATCCAGATGGCGACGGGCCTTGCCCGTGCCATGGTCACCGAGTGGGGCATGAGCGAGAAGCTGGGCTCCGTTCGGTACAACGACAATCAGCAGGAGGTTTTCCTCGGGCACGCCATCGCGCGCAGCCAGAACATGAGCGAGGAGACCGCGCGCCTGATCGACGAGGAGGTTCGCCGCATCGTTCAGCAGGGCTACGACAAGGCCTGGGAGGTGCTGACGGCGCACAAGACCGAGCTCGAGGCCATGGCCCAGGCCCTGATGGAGTACGAGACCATCACGGGCGAGGAGTGCGAGGCGCTGATGCGCGGCGAGAAGATCGTGCGCAAGATCGACGACGAGGAGACGCGCGGGCCCGCCGGGCCGGCCGTGCCGCTCGCCGGCAAGATGCGCCCGCCCCGGTCCGAGCCAGGCACCGGCGGCCTCGAGCCGCAGCCCCAGACCTGAGCCGCCTCGGCCAATCTGAAGCCGCTTCCTCGCGCCTGCGGGGAAGCGGCTTTTTTGCTGACCGCTGCAAACCGCACGGGCGCCGATTCGGCGTCAGGCGCCGCGGCTGTCGACAAGCCCCGGCTCTGCCTCAATCCGTGGGCGATCTGCCTTGGTTTTGACGTGATCCCATTGCCCTGTCAGCAGGGAACGGGTACGCGGGGGGGACCTCGCTTGCGCCGTCGGCTTGCGGCAAGCCATTGACGCCATAAGGCGTCCCGTCGGGATGCTTGGCAGGCGGATGGCATTCGGGACGAGGCTGCGGGGGCGCCTCGGCGCGGAGTCGCGGGCGGGCGCGCGAAGGGCAATGAATCGGGGCTGCGGGTGACAGATCAGGGGGGCCAAACCGTCCGGCGACCGGTGACCACCACCGGCCGGCGTGCGCAGTCCGGCCGTGTCATCGCCTACGGGGACGACGCCGGCCCCTGGCACTACCTCGGCCTGTGCGCCAAGATCGTCATCGTGCCCGTGTTCAGCCTGAGCGTCATCGCAGCGCTCGTCTACGTCCGCCTGCTGCAGGGGCCGATCTCGCTCCCCTTCCTCGCCGGGCCCATCGAGAGTGCGCTTAAGCACGAAATCACCGGCGTCGAGATCAAGATTGAGGAGGTTGCGGTCCGGCTGGCCGACGGCTTCCGGCTCGAGTTCGAGCTCAAGAACGTGCGCGTCGCCGGCGAGCGCGACGAGACGCTGGCGCTGGCGCCGGCGGCCACCATCTCCCTCAGCCGCTCGGCCCTGTTGGCAGGGCGCCTGGCACCCGAGAGCGTGGCGCTGATTCAGCCCCGCCTCCTGCTCTTCCACGGAGAGGACGGCTCCCTGTCGCTGAAGTTCTCGCATCCGGCCGAGGCCTCGGCCGAGCCGCAGCCGGCTGCCGGCGCCGCTCCGGCGGTCCGCTCCAGCCCCGCGGCGCCCACCAAGGCGGGCGAAGGCGGCCTCGGGCGCATCGACGTGATCAAGGTCCTCACCGATTCCTCGGCCCGCGCCCGTCGGCGCGAGGCGGCATCCGCCTACCTGCGCGAGGTCGCCCTGAAGTCGGCGACGGTCGTCATCGACGGCTCGGGCCGGCGCAGCGTCTGGCGTGTGCCCGAGCTCGCCCTCGACCTCGACCACGAGCGCAGCCAGAGCTCCATCGCCGGGCACGCCCGCATGGAGTCGCTGGCTGGCCCCTGGACCGTCAACTTCCGCACCATCGAGACCACCGCCAGCAACAGCCTTCAGCTTGCCCTCTCCGTGCAGGGGCTCGTGCCCCGGGGGCTGGCGCGCAGCGTGCCCTCCCTGGCGGTGCTCGAGGGCTTCGACATGCCGGTGTGGGGCGAGGCGCGCATCGACCTGTCGAGCGCCGGTGAGATCCTGGGCGGCAAGATCACGGTCGATGCGGCCCCGGGCGTGCTGCGGGTGCCCTGGCTCGGCTCGGTGCCGCAGCGCATCGACGGCGCCCATCTGGAGCTGGCCTACGACAGTCGCCAGAAGCGCTTCGACGTGGCCCCCTCGGTCCTCGTCTGGGGTGATAGCCGCCTGCAGTTCACGGGCAGCATCAACTACGCGGCGCAGTCGCCGGAGGGGCCGGGCTGGGTCTACGCCCTGCGCTCCGCGGGAGGCTGGCTCGGCGCCGAGCCGCCGGCGACCCAGCGCGTGAAGATCGACGACTGGAGCGCGCAGGGCGTGCTCTCGCCAGAGCTGCAGCGCGTGGTGCTGCGCCAGTTCCGCCTGCGCGCCGGCGGCACCGAGATCTCCGCCACGGGCGACATCACCGATCTGGGCGGCGCCATGAAGGCGAGGCTGGAGGGGCGATTGGGGCCCATGTCTGCCGCCATGTTTCGCGCCTTGTGGCCCTCGGGGATGGCGCCGCAGACCCGGCGCTGGGTGCAGCAGCATCTCGTGCGCGGCCAGCTCAACTCCGGCAGCTTCCGCTTCGTCTCGGGCGAGGGCGCCGCAGCGGCCCCCGAGCGCGCCTCCCTGGCCTTGGAGGCCTCCAACGTCGCCTTCGACCTGATCGAGGGCTGGCCGGCCTTCGAGGCGCCCCGCGCGCTCGTGCGGCTCGACGGGCACAGCTTCGAGCTCGCCGTGCCCGACGGCTCCATCACCGCCGGCGACGGCCGTCGCATGTCCCTCAAGGGCAACCTTACCGTCGACATGGGCGACGAGCCGCACACCGGCCGCGTGACGCTGCGCGGCCAAGGACCGCTGTCGCTCGCCCACGAGCTTCTCGACCGCCCGCCGTTCCGCGCCGAGGGCGAGGCGAGCTCGGCGATCGACAAGATGGACGGCCGCGTCGAGGCGCAGGTCGCCCTGACCATTCCCTTCCGCGACGACCTCAAGGCCGGCGACATCAAGGCCGAGGGCAAGGTGCGCGTGCTCGACGGGCGCATGAAGGCGGGCTTCGGCAACTACGAGATCACGTCTGCCAACATCACCCTCGACCTCGCCGCCACCTCCGCCGACGCCCGCGGCGAGCTGCTCGTCAACGGCGTCGTCGGCAAGATCTCCTGGCAGCACGTGTTCGGCGCCCCGCCCGAGAAGCAGCCGCCGCTGCGCATCACCGGCTCGCTCGACAACAGCTACCGCACGCAGCTCGGACTCGACATCAACGACCTCGTCCAGGGCGATGTCGCCGTCGAGGTGACGATCGCGCGCGACGCGCAAGGCGAGCGGCAGGTGCACGTGCGCTGCGATCTTCTCAACGCCGAGCTGATCCTCGACAGCGTCGCCTGGCGCAAGCCCAAGGGGCGCGGCGCCGTCTTCGAGTTCGACTATGCCAAGGGCTCGGGAGCCACGCCCATCGAGCTGCGCAACGTCAGGCTTGTCGGCGACAACGTCGCGCTCGAGGGCACCATCGGCGCCGGCGCCGACGGCAAGGTGCGCGAGTATCGCTTCCCGTCCTTGTCCCTCAACGTGGTCTCGAGTCTCGAGGTGGCGGGCCGCCTGCGCTCCGACGGCATCTGGGAGGTGACCGCGCGCGGCAACACCTACGACGGTCGCGAGCTGTTCCGCTCCTTCTTCGACGTCGGCGGCGCGCCCGACCCGACCCAGAAGGCGCGTCCCGGTCTCGACCTCAAGGCCGAGATCGGCACCGTCATCGGCCATTTCGACACCAGCATGCGCTCCGTCCGCGTGACGCTGCAGAAGCGCGGGCACAAGGTCACCCAGCTCGACGTGCGCGGCATCTTCGACGGCGGCAAGCTGTTCGGCGCCGTGATCAAGCCCGAGGGCAACAAGCCGCGCCGCCTGCTTGCCGAGGCCACCGACGCCGGCCAGCTCTACAAGCTCGTCGGCTTCTATCCCAACATCGCCGGCGGGGTCATGAGCCTCGAGGTCTATCTCGACGGCCAGGGCGTTGCCGAGCGCACGGGCACGCTGTGGACCCGGGATTTCGTGATCCTCGGCGACCCGATCATATCGGAGGTGCTGCAGAACGCCGAGGGCGGCGGCAGCACGTCCGGCGGCAAGCGCAAGGTGGTGCGCGAGCAGTTCGAGTTCGAGCAGATGCGCATCCCGTTCTCCGTGGGCCACGGCCAGTTCGTCATGCACTCGGGCTACATCCGCGGGCCGCTGATCGGCGCCTCCGTGCGCGGCAAGGTCGATTTCCGCGCCCAGCAGCTCTCCGTCGGCGGCACCTACGTGCCGCTCTCCGGCCTCAACCGTGCGCTGGCTCCCATTCCGCTCCTGGGACCGCTGCTGACGGGGCCGCGCGGCGAGGGCGTGCTCGGCATCACCTTCGCCATCCAGGGCCCCATGAGCAATCCGGAGGTGCTGGTCAACCCGCTGTCGCTGGTCACGCCGGGCATCTTCCGCGAGATCATGCAGATGACGCCGGAGGATCCGGTCGTGCTGCCGCGCGCGGCGCCGCCGGCGAGGTCCGGCGCGGGGCCGCGGTCGTCGAGCTCGCCCGCCTCAGGCACCGCGTCCTCCGCGCCCGACGCGCGCCCGGGCGGCGAGGTCGGCAGCGCCTGGTCGACCGAGACCAGCGAGCGCAAGCGCTGAGGCAGGCCCGTGCCGGGCCTGGCTCAGAACTTCTCGATCACCTTGGCGTCCGCCTGCTTGCTGTGCGGCTTGGCCGCCTTGAGGATGGCCGGCACGATGTCCTCGCCGCGGTCGGCCACGATGAAGCGCACGTCCATGTCGCGGCGGATGAAGCCCTCGCCCTGCATGTGTCGGATCAGCGCCAGGAACGGATCCCAGCAGCCGACGATGTTGGCGACCACGATCGGCTTAGTGTGGCGCCCGAGCTGGGCCCAGGTCAGCTGCTCGACCAGCTCCTCCAGCGTCCCGATGCCGCCCGGCAGCGCGACGAAGGCGTCGGAGCGCTCGAACATCAGCTGCTTGCGCTGGTGCATGTCGTCGACGACCACGAGCTCGTTGACCTCGCGCAGCATCTGCTCCTTCTCGGAGAGGAAGCTCGGAATGATGCCGGTCACGCGCCCCCCGGCGGCGAGCACCGAGCGCGCCGTCTCCCCCATCAAGCCGCGGCCGCCGCCGCCGTAGACGAGACCCACGCCCGCCTCCGCGAGCGTGCGGCCGAGAACCTGGGCCGCCTCCGTGTAGGCCGGGTTGTTGCCCGAGTTCGATCCGCAGTAGACGCACACGTTGGCGATGCTCGTGCTGCCCTTGGCTGGCTGGCTCCTGCGCGGCTTCGTGGTCGACTTTTGCATGAGGGTCCTTGAGGGGCTGGTCGGCGGGCCGGGGCCAAGCATGCGTGGCCGGCGGCACCTTGTCACGTGCGGGTGAGAGATCCCGGTAAACGGCCGGGCAGGCGGGGAGCCTAGGCCGCGTTCGCGGCAAGCCCGTGGTCGCAGCCCGGCCGTTGAAAACTTTCCACGATTTCCCGTTGCGCGGTTGCATCGCCCGAAGCCTGAAAGCATGCCTTCGGCCTTGCCGTTTGCCGGCAGCCATGGTTCTGAATAATTCATCCTGGCCAGCTCCGGTGCCGGTTAAGCCGGAAGCGCCAAAAGGCTGGTGTCGCGTATTTTTCGGGAATGAGCGGGGGGACCCCATGCGTGCCAACAAGATTAACGTGCTGCTGGGCACGCTGGTCACGGCGCTGACGGCGCTTCCCGTGCTCGTTGCCGCCGCGCAGCATCCGACGCCGCCGGCGCCCGCCGACGTCGATCCGGTGCGCCAGCGCGCCGAGGCGCTCGCGCAGGAGGCGTCCGAGCGTTTCACCGAGGTGCTGCGGGCCGGGCGCGTGGCACAGGGGCCGCCGGCGCGCCAGGGCGAGGATCCCTGGACACCGGCGGCGCGCTGGCTGCAGCACGCGCAGGAGGCCTACGACAAGCTGGTGACCGGCCTCAGGCAGGGGCCCGACGGTCTGCCCCCGCCGCCGCCGGCGGCGGCACCCAAGGCCGCCCCCGCCGTCACGGCCCAGACCGCGCCGCCGCCGGCCAAGTCGCCGGCCGCCGTCGCCGAGCCGGCGCCGAAGGCCGCCCCGCCCGCCGCCGC
>JANRIO010000019.1:0-48198 GCA_033764875.1 Hyphomicrobiaceae bacterium
ACGTCGAGGCCGTAGTGGCCGTAGAGCTCGGGGATCGAGCCCGACTGGCCGAAGTGCTCGACGCCGAGCCCCCGCACCCGATGGCCGAGCACGCCGCCGAGCCAGCTCAGCGCTTCGGGGTGCGCGTCGGTGATCGTCACCAGGCCCGCGTCGCGCGGCAGGGCCGAAAGCAGCGTCTCCGCGTGCGAGACGGCGTCGCGCTGGCCCCTCTCGCGCGCCTTCTGCGCCGCGTGCCAGCCGGCCGACAGCCGGTCGGCGGAGGTGACGGCGAGCACGCCGATGCCGCGCTGGTCCTCGGCCAGCAGGCCGGCGGCCTCGATCGCCTCGGGCGCCACGGCGCCGGTGTAGACGAGCGCCACCCGCGTTCCGGGCTCCGGCCGGCGCAGCCAGTAGCCGCCGTCGATGATCTCGTCCCTGAATGTTTTGCTCATCGGCCGTTGCGGCTGCTCGATGGCGCGCGTGGTGAGGCGCAGGTAGACCGAGCCGCCCTTGGCATCGCGGTGCGAGCGGGCGGAGGGCTCGGCCTTGCCCGGCTCCTCCTTGCCCTCGCGCTGGATGTAGGCAAAGGCCCATTCCATGATCACGCCGAGCTCGTCGACGAAGGCCGGCTCGAAGGCCGCGAGGCCATCCTGCGCCATGCCGATGAGCGAGGTGCCGATCGACTGGTGGGCGCCGCCCTCGGGCGCCAGCGTGAGGCCCGAGGGCGTGCCGGCCACGATGAAGCGGGCATCCTGGTAGCAGGCGTAGTTGAGCGCATCGAGGCCGCGGCACACAAAGGGATCATACAGCGTGCCGACGGGCAGCAGGCGCTCGCCGAAGAAGGCATGCGACAGGCCGAGCGCGGACAGCATCAGGAACAGGTTCATCTCGGCGATGCCGAGCTCGAAGTGCTGGCCCTTGGGGCTCATGGCCCAGCGCTGCGGAGACATCAGGCCGCGGTCGCGGAAGACGTCCTCCTGGGACGACATGGAGAACAGGCCGCGGCGGTTGACCCAGCCGCCGAGGTTGGTCGAGACGGTGACGTCGGGCGAGGTCGTCACGATGCGGTCGGCGAGCGGCCCGCCGGCGCGGGCGATCTCGTCCAGCACCTTGCCGAAGCCCGCCTGCGTCGACATCAGGCCCTTGGCCTCGAGGCGCGGGAAGTTCCCGACGGGGACTGCTTCCGCCGTCAGGCGCCGGCGGCCGCGGGCGTTGAACGGCACGCTCTTCAGGAAGCGCTCGAGCACGTCGGGGGCAAGGTCAAGGCCGGCCAGGCGCTCCCACTCCTCGCCCTGGTTGATGCCCTCGCGCGCCCTGAGCGCCTCGATCTGGGCCTTGGTCATCAGGCCGGCGTGGTTGTCCTTGTGGCCCTGGAACGGCAGGCCGAAGCCCTTGATGGTGTAGGCGATGAAGCACACCGGGCGGTCGCTCGGCGCCTCCTCGAAGGCGTCGAGGATGGTGGCGAGGTCATGGCCGCCGAGGTTGGTCATCAGGCGGGCAAGGGCCGCGTCGTCGCGCTTCCGGATGATCTCGAGCGTGACGGGGCGGTCGGCCAGGTCCTTTTCGAGCTGCTTGCGGAAAGCGCCGGCGCCCTCGAACACCAGCGCCGAGTAGAGCATGTTGGGGCAGTCGTCGATCCAGCGCCGCAGGTGCTCGCCGCCGGGCTCGGCGAACGCCGCCTCCAGGAGTCGGCCGTACTTGATCAGCACCACCTTCCAGCCGAGGTTGTCGAACAGGCCCGCGAGCTTCATGAACAGCCGGTCCGACACCGTGCTGTCCAGGCTCTGGCGGTTGTAGTCGATCACCCACCAGCAGTTCTTTAGGCCGTGCTTCCAGTACTCGAGCAGGGCCTCGTGGACGTTGCCCTCGTCGAGCTCGGCGTCGCCCATCAAAGCCACCATGCGGCCCTTGCGCCAGTTCTGGCTCCAGCCCTTGGCGTGGACGTAGTCCTGCACCAGGCTGGCAAAGCCGGTCGCCGCCGGCCCCAGGCCCACCGAGCCCGTCGAGAAGTCGACGTCGGCGCTGTCCTTGGTCCGCGAGGGATAGGACTGCGCGCCGCCGAAGCCGCGGAAGTTCTTGAGCTTGTCGAGGCTCTGGTTGCCGAGCAGGTACTGGATGGCGTGGAAGATGGGGCTGGCGTGCGGCTTCACCGCGACGCGGTCCTCCGGCCGCAGGATGTGGAAGTAGAGCGCCGTCATCAGCGTGCACAGCGAGGCCGAGGAGGCTTGGTGGCCGCCGACCTTCAGCCCGTCGCCGCGGTCCACCTCGTGGTTGGCGTGGTGGATCATGTAGGAGGACAGCCACAGCACCTTGCGCTCGAGCTGGCGCAGGATCTCGAGCGTCGAGGCGTCGTGGCCGGCGAAGGCGCGAGAAGCTTCCATCAGTGGTTCCCTCCCGGGTTGATCAGCGCCTTCACCTCTAAGCCGGAGGCCCGCAGGCGCGCGACCGTTTCCTCAAGGTGTGCCCTGTCGCGGGTCTCGATGACAAGCTCCAGCAGCGCCGCCTTGGCGGGCAGGTCGGAAAACACCCTTTGATGGTAAACCTCGACGATGTTGGCGCCGGCCTCGCCGACCAGGTTGGCCACCTTGGCGAGCTGGCCCGGGCGGTCGGCGAGATCGATGATGAGCTGGGTGAGGCGGCCCTCGCGGGCCAGCTCGCGCGAGAGCACGCTGGCGAGCAGCCGCGTGTCGATGTTGCCGCCGCACAGCACCAGGCCCACGGTGCGGCCGGCGAGCATGGCCGGGTTGGCGATGAGGGCGGCGAGGCCGGCGGCGCCGGCGCCCTCGACCACCGTCTTCTCGATGTTGATCAGCATCGACAGGGCCTGCTCGAGCTCGCCCTCCGAGACCAGCACGATGTCGTCGACGAAGCGGCGCACGATCCGGCTCGTCAACGCGCCGGGCGCCTTGACGGCGATGCCCTCGGCCAGCGTGTCGCCGCGCATGGGCTCGCTGGTGCCGTGCAGCACGTTGTACATGGAGGGATAGAGCTTGGCCTGCACGCCGATCACCTTGATGCCGGGCCTGAGGCTCTTGGCCGCCACCGCCATGCCGGAGATGAGGCCGCCGCCGCCGATCGGCACGACCAGGGTGTCGATCTCGGGCGCTGCCCCCAGCATCTCCAGCGCGATGGTGCCCTGGCCCGCCATCACCAGGGGATCGTCGTAGGGGTGGATGAAGACGAGGCCGTGCTTGCGCCCGTGGCTGCGCGCGAAGGCGGCCGCCTCCTCCACCGTGTCGCCCTCCAGGATCACGTGCGCGCCGTGCCGGCGGGTGTTGACGACCTTCACCGTGGGCGTGCTCACGGGCATGACGATGGTCGAGGGGATGCCGAGCCGGTGGGCGTGATAGGCGACCCCTTGCGCGTGGTTGCCGGCCGACATGGCGATGACGCCGGCCGTGCGCTCGGCAGGCGTGAGCGCCTTGAGGCGGTTGAGCGCGCCGCGCTCCTTGAAGGAGGCCGTGAACTGCAGGTTCTCGAACTTCAGCCACACCTTGCAGCCGAAGATGTCGGAGAGCGTGCGGCTGAAGTCGCAGTCGGTGTTGACGACCGAGCCGGCGACGGCGTCGCGCGCCTTCTCGATGTCGGCCAGCGTCAGGATCTCGCCTTCGCTCTCCTGCTGCTTCGGGCTTCGCCGTCGTGCCATCGTGCCGGTTCCTGCATGCTCGTGCGGGCGTTGTCGTGCCGACACAGCACATTGCGGCGGCTTCCACAATCGGGCGCTGGCCGGTCGTGGCCGCTGGGGGCGGGCTGCGGCGCATGCGCCGGGGGCGGTGCAAACACATGAACCTGCCCTAAATGCAGCGTTCAGGGAGGCGTCAACGGCGCGGCTTTACACCTGTTGCCAAGATCGGTTGCCGACCTCCGTCTTTCCACCCCGGCAATCGCGCGCTGGAGGCCCGCTGTGAACTTGAAGAACGTCCTGCTGGCGGCGACGGCCGCGGCGGCCCTGCTCGGGGCCGCCGTGATCGCCGTGCCGTCGAGCGGCGACAGGCCCATTGGGGAGAAGCTGCTCAACGCGGCACGCCCCCGCTGATGCAAGGCCCCGGCCGGTGACGCAACCGGCCGGGGCGGCCGGCTTTGTGGACCTGCGGGGCTCGTGCTGGCTTCCCCCATGAGCAAGGTCGAGAGACTGACCGAGATCGCGGGCAAGCTCAGGACCACCTCGCGATCCTTGCTGCATACCCTCGGACCGGCCGCTTCCGGCCTGGAGAAGGTGTCTGGGAAGCCTGGGTTCCGAGGACGCGGCTGGTCGTTTGGTACCAGCACGACGACTTGCTCGTGAACGTGATTGCCATTTGGCACACCTCTCAACGCCGGCCATGAGGTCCTTCCGGAGGCCGTCTATTCCCTCCCGCGGCCCGCTGCTCTAAGAGAGGCAGAACGGATCTCAACACACCCGCGGGAGGATACGCGCATGGCGAAGGTCGCATTCATCGGATTGGGCGTCATGGGCTACCCCATGGCCGGCCACCTCGCCAAGAAGGGCGGGCACGAGCTCACCGTCTACAACCGCAATGGCGCCAAGGCCGAGGCCTGGGTGAAGGAGTACGCCACGGGCCGCACCGCGCCGACGCCGGCGGACGCCGCCAAGGGCCAGGACTTCATCTTCTGCTGCGTCGGCAACGATAACGACCTGCGGGAGGTGACGCTTGGCGCGCAGGGCGCCTTCAGCAGCGCCCCCAAGGGCTCCGTCTTCATCGACAACACCACCGCCTCGGCCAACATCGCGCGCGAGCTCTATGCCGCGGCCAAGGAGCGCGGCTTCGGCTTCCTCGACGCGCCCGTCTCGGGCGGCCAGGCCGGCGCCCAGAACGGCGTGCTCACCGTCATGGTCGGCGGCGACAAGGACGTGTTCGACAGGGCCCAGCCCGTCATCGCCAACTACGCGCGCATGGTGACGCTGATCGGCGGCGCCGGCGCCGGGCAGCTCACCAAGATGGTCAACCAGATCTGCATCGCGGGCCTCGTGCAGGCGCTCTCCGAGGGCATCGATTTCGCGCAGAAGTCGGGCCTCGACATCCCGGCCGTGATGGAGACCATCTCGAAGGGCGCCGCCGGCTCCTGGCAGATGGAGAACCGCTGGAAGACCATGGCGCAAGGCAAGTTCGACTTCGGCTTCGCGGTCGACTGGATGCGCAAGGATCTCTCGATCTGCTTTGAGGAGGCCAAGCGCAACGGTGCCAGGCTCGACGTCGCGCGCATGGTCGACGGCTTCTACGCCGAGGTGCAGGCCATGGGCGGCAATCGCTGGGACACCTCGAGCCTGATCGCCCGCCTCGGCAAAAAGTAGAAGCTGCGCGGCCGGCGGCCCCGTTTCAGTTGGCGGGCACCCGCCGCGCAATCACATCGCGCCCTCGTGCCCCTGGGCCCCGGACATTTGCCTGGCGGCAAATTCCGGGGTGACAGGTGGGATGAGGGTCGCGCCGCACACTCTCGCTGTCATCCCGGCCGGAGCGAAGCGGAGAGCCGGGACCCAGTGCCGCGAGCACGACGCCGAAGCAACCCAGAGCAGCCAACGCCCGCACGTCGTGCACGAAGGCCAACCTTCGCGAGGGGCGTGGCCCGGCAGGCTCTAGCCCGCCGGCAGCGCCCGGTCGAGGATGGTGCGCGTGTCCGCCCGCTCCAGGCCCTGGCCGTACGTCTGCCGGGGGCGTGCGCCCAGGCGCGTCCCGATGAAGGCGTCGGCGACGGCGGCCGGCGCGTGCGCGCGCAGGAGCGCCCCGGCGGCGTACAGCGCCAGACCCTCGGCCAGCGCCCGCCCCCGCCGGTCCAGCAGCCGCGGCTCGCACAGGATCTCCTGCACGTAGTCTCTCTGGGCCTTCAGCGCCGGCTCGCTCCCGCCCAGGCCGGCGAGGTGCTCGAGCACTACCTCGACCGTCTCGGGCTCCCGCTGCAGCACGCGCATGAGGTCGAGCGCCATGACGTTGCCCGAGCCTTCCCAGATGGCGTTGACCGGCAGCTCCCGGTAGATGCGCGCGGCGATCCCCTCCTCCACGTAGCCGTTGCCGCCCAGGCACTCCATCGCCTCGTAGGCGAACGCCGGGCCCGCCTTGCACACCCAGTACTTGGTCACGGGCGTCATCAGCCGGCGCCAGGCCGCCATCGTGGGATCGGCTGCCGCCATGTCGAAGCTGCGCGCGAGGTGGAACGACAGCGCGGTGGCCGCCTCCACCTCGAGCGCGAGGTCGGCGAGCACGGCCGCCATCATCGGCTGGTCGACGAGGCGCTTTTGGAACACGCTGCGGTGGCGGCAGTGGTGGAGCGCGTTGGCGAGAGCCAGCCGCATCAGCCCCGTCGAGGCGACCGCGCAGTCGAGCCGCGTGAAGGTGACCATCTCGATGATGGCCGGCACCCCGCGTCCCTCCTCGCCGATCATCCAGGCGTCGGCGCCCGCAAACTCCACCTCGCTCGAGGCGTTCGAGCGGTTGCCGAGCTTGTCCTTCAGGCGCTGGAAGTTGAGCGCGTTGGTCGCCCCGTCCGGCAGCACGCGCGGCATCAGGAAGCAGGACAGGCCGCCCGGCGCCTGCGCCAGCACCAGGAAGGCGTCGCACATCGGCGCCGACATGAACCACTTGTGGCCGGTGATGCGGTAGTGCTCGCCCGGTCCCCCGGCGCCGGCGGGCGTGGCGAGCGAGGCGTTGGCGCGCACGTCGGTGCCGCCCTGCTTCTCGGTCATGCCCATGCCGATGGTGACGCCCTTCTTCACGGCCGCCGGCGCGAAGCTCGCGTCGTAGCTGCGCGACAGCACCTTGGGGATCCAGCGGCTGCCGATCGAGGGCTCGAGCTGCAGCGTGGCGACGGCCGCGTTGGTCATGGTGATGGGGCACTGGTGGCCGGCCTCCATCTGGATCGCCATGTAGCAGCCGGCGGAGCGGGCGACGTTGGCGCCGGGGAGGGGAGGCGTGCCCGGTTTGGCCAGATGGTCCCAGCTCGAGGCATGCAGGCCCTCTGCGACCGACAGCGCCATGCACGCGTGGTAGGCCGGGTGGAACTCGACCTGGTCGATGCGCCGGCCCTTCATGTCGAACGTCTTGAGCTTCGGCGGGTTCTCGTTGGCGAGCCGCCCGTGCTCGAAGGCGGCTTCCGAGCCAAAGGCCGCCCCGGCCGCCGCCAGACGCTTGGCGTGCTGGCCCGCCCCCTCGCGCGCCACCGCCTCATGCAGGGCATGGTCCAAGGTGAACAGGTTGACGTCGACAAAGGCCGGGCTCTGGTTCGTGACCTCGTGCGTTGCCAGCTGCTCGCGCATGGTTGCCTCCCGCGCCTTCTGATTTGCCGTGCAACTTTAGCACGCCGCCCGGCCCGGGGCAGCGGCACCCGGCGCCCTGCGCCGAGCGTTGCCCACCCGCGTCAGCGGGTAGGCTTGCGGGCCGGCCGGAGTCGGCGTATTAGAGCCGCTTTAATGACCAAGCTCCAGACCCACGCAACCTTTGCGCGCAGGCATCTCCTGACGTGCGAGGGGCTTTCGGCCGACGAGATCACCGCGCTGCTCGACTTGGCCGACAAGGCCGCCGACAGCAATCGTCAGGTCATCAAGAAGCGGGACGTCCTGCGCGGGCGTACCCTGATCAACCTGTTCTTCGAGGCCTCGACGCGAACCCAGAGCTCCTTCGAGCTGGCGGGCAAGCGCCTCGGCGCCGACGTCATGAACATGAACGTGTCGAACTCGTCCGTCTCCAAGGGCGAGACGCTGATCGATACGGCGATGACGCTGAACGCCATGCGCCCCGACATCCTGGTGGTGCGCCACCATGCGGCCGGGGCCGTCGAGCTTCTGTCGCAGAAGGTCGACTGCTCTGTGATCAACGCCGGCGACGGCGCCCACCAGCATCCCACGCAGGCGCTGCTCGATGCCCTGACCATCCGCCGCGCCAAGGGCCGCATCGCCGGCCTGACGGTGGCGATCTGCGGCGACATCCTGCACTCGCGCGTCGCCCGCTCCAACATCAACGTGCTGAACACGCTGGGCGCCCGCGTGCGCATCGTCGCCCCCTCGACGCTGCTGCCCGCTCAGGCCGACCGGCTCGGCGCCGAGGTCTTCACCGACATGACGAAAGGCGTCGAGGACGTCGACATCGTCATGATGCTGCGCCTGCAGCGCGAGCGCATGCAGGGCACCTACGTGCCCTCCACGCGCGAGTTCTTCCACTTCTTCGGCCTCGACCAGGAGAAGCTCGCCCGCGCCAAGCCGGACGCGCTGATCATGCACCCCGGCCCCATGAACCGCGGCGTCGAGATCGCCTCTACCATCGCCGACCATTCCCGCAGCGTCATCCGCGACCAGGTCGAGATGGGCGTCGCCGTGCGCATGGCCGTGCTCGAGGCCATGGCCCGCCAGCTGCCCAACCACTGAGGGAGGCTCATTCCGTTGCGTAAGCCCGAGACTGCCTCCGAGGACGGCGCGGTCACCTTTCTCAACGCCCGCCTGCTCGATCCCGCCTCCGGCCGCGACGAGCCGGGCGGGCTCCTGGTGCGCAACGGCGTCATCGCCGACATGGGCAACCACCTGCGCCGCAACGCGGCCGAGCGCTCCCGCGTCATCGACTGCCGCGGCCACCTGCTCTGCCCCGGCCTCGTCGACATGCAGGTGTTCACCGGCGAGCCGGGTCAGGAGCATCGCGAGACCCTGAAGACGGCGAGCCACGCCGCGGCTGCCGGCGGCATCACCACCATGGTCGTGATGCCCGACACCGAGCCGGTCATCGACCAGGTGGCGCTGGTCGACTTCATCCAGCGCCGCGCCCGCGACAACGCCCCCGTCCACGTGCACGTGATGGCAGCCATGACGCGCGGCCTGAAGGGCCAGGAGATGACCGAGATCGGCCTCCTGAAGCGCGCCGGCGCCCTCGCCTTCACCAACGGCAAGAGCTCCATCGCCAGCGCCCGCGTTATGCGCAATGCGCTGCTCTACGCCAAGGATTTCGGGGCGCTGATCGTCCACCACACCGAGGACGCGACGCTGTCGGACGGCGCCGTCATGAACTCGGGCGAGGTGGCGACGCGGCTGGGCCTGACCGGCGTGCACAAGGTGGCCGAGACCATCGTGCTGCAGCGCGATGTGGCGCTCGTCGAGATCACGGGCGGGCGCTACCACGCCTCCGGCATCACCTGCGCCGAAAGCCTGGGCGTCATCCGCACGGCCAAGGCGCGCGGGCTGCCCGTGACCGCCGGCATCTCGGTCAACCACCTCACGCTCAACGAGAACGACATCGGCCCCTACCGCACGTTCTTCCGCCTGCGTCCGCCGCTGCGCGCCGAGAGCGACCGCCAGGCCATGGTGCGCGGCCTCATCGAGGGCGACATCGACGTCATCGTCTCCGCCCACGATCCCCAGGACGCAGACGTCAAGCGCCATCCCTTCGCGGAGGCCGCCGACGGCGCCATCGGCCTCGAGACGCTGCTCGCCGCCGCCCTGCGGCTCCATCACGCGGGCGACGTGCCGCTTCTGCCGCTGATCCGGGCCATGACCTACAACCCCGCGACGCTCTTGGGCCTACCCGGCGGCCGCCTGGAGAAGGGCGCGCCGGCGGACCTCATCCTCGTCGATCTGGGCCTGCCCTGGGTGGTCGACAAGACCCAGCTCAAGGCCCGCTCCAAGAACTCGCCCTTCGACGAGAGCAAGATGCAGGGCCGGGTGCTCACGACCATGGTTGCCGGCCGCACCGTCTACGAATACGCTTGAGCTTCCCCGTCCCCCGACTGCCCGGCGCCCGATGAGCCAGCTCTTCTCCTTCTACGCGCCGTTGGCGCTTCTGATCGGCTATCTGCTGGGCTCGATCCCGTTCGGGCTGCTGCTCACGCAGGCCGCGGGCCTGGGCGACGTGCGCAACATCGGCTCCGGCAACATCGGGGCCACCAACGTGCTGCGCACGGGCCGCACCGGGCTCGCCGCCGCCACCCTTCTGCTCGATGCGCTCAAGGGCACGGTCGCCGTCCTCGCCGTGTTCTATCTCTATCGCGAGCGCCTGCCGTTCGAGGCGCACCAGCTCACTTATGTTGCGGGCCTCGGCGCCGTCCTCGGCCACAATTTTCCCGTGTGGCTCAAGTTCGAGGGCGGCAAGGGCGTCGCCACCTGGATCGGCGCGCTGGTGGGCCTGCACTGGCCTGCGGCGCTGGTTTTTGCCCTGGTCTGGCTCGGGATGGCGGCATGGAAGCGGTATTCATCGCTGGCGGCGCTGACGGCCATCCTCGGCGTCGTCGTCTATTATTTCGTGTCCGGCCAGGCAGGCCTGCTGTTCATTTTGATCATGACCATTCTGATCTTTGGAAAGCACACGGCCAACATCAAGCGCCTGCTCGCCGGTGAGGAGAGCAGGATCGGTGCCAAATCCTAGAGCCGCCACGCCCCCCGAGCTCGACCGGCGCGAGCGCATCATTCCGGCCCCCCTGCCCCAGGCGCCGCTCGACGACGCCCAGCGCCTCGCCTGCCTGCGCCTGATCCGCTCCGAGAACATCGGCCCGGCGACGTTCCGCGATCTCGTCAACCACTACGGCGGCGCCACGGAGGCGCTGGCGGCCCTGCCCGGGATCTACGCCCGCGCCGGCCGCCGCGGTGCCCGCATCTGCCCGGCAGCCGAGGCCGAGGCCGAGCTCGATCTCGCCGCCCGCGCCGGCGCCCGTCCTCTCTTCACGATAGAGCCCGGCTACCCGCCGGCGCTCGCGGCCATCGATCCGCCGGTGCCCATGCTCTATGTCCTGGGCCGGCGGGAGCTGCTGGTGCGGCCCATGGTGGCCATCGTCGGCGCCCGCAATGGCTCGGCCGCCGGCCAGAAGCTCGCTGCCATGCTGGCGCGCGATCTGGGTGCGGCGGGCCTGGTGGTGGCGTCGGGCCTCGCCCGCGGCATCGATGCGGCGGCCCACGACGCCGCGCTGCTCACGGGCACCGTCGCGGTGGTCGCCGGCGGCGTCGATGCCGTCTATCCACCCGAGAACGCCGCGCTGCACGCCCGCATCGCCCGCGACGGCTGCATCCTGAGCGAGTGCCGGCCGGGGTTGCTGCCCCGGGGCCGGGATTTTCCCCGCCGCAACCGCCTCATCTCGGGTGTGTCCATGGGCGTCGTGGTGGTCGAGGCGGCCCGCCGCTCCGGCTCCCTGATCACCGCCCGCTTTGCCCGCGAGCAGAGCCGCGAGGTGTTCTGCGTGCCCGGCCATCCCCTGGACCCCCGGGCGGAGGGCACCAACGCGCTGATCAAGGCCGGCGAGGTGACCGTGGTGACCGAGGCCGCCGACGTGCTGGGCATGCTCGCCCCGATGCTGCGCTCGGGCGAGGTGGCCGCGCGCGCGGCCCTGGCGGGCCCCCCGCCGGAGCCGGCGCCGCCCCGTGCCCAGGCAGAGCTTCAGCTTGGCCAGGCCGACCGCGAGCAGGTGCTGGCCGCGCTGGGGCCTGCACCGATCGATCTCGACAGCCTCGCCCGCGCCACGGGGCTTTCCGCCCGCGCCCTTCAAATCGCCCTGATCGAGCTGTCCATTGCTGGCCGCATCGAGCGCCACGGCCAGCAGATGGTGTCGCTCAGGGATTGACCGACGGCCCGGCGTCGCTGCCGCTGCAGGGGATCTGAGGTTTAGGATTGAGCCTTATGTATTTGATTTGAAAGCAGATTAACAAACGAGATGGCGCGGCCGTCAACAGCGCCGGCGGGGCCCTCGTTTGACACCGCCACCGTCATCTACCATGTTCTGGCCGCCGAACCGGCACCCCGGACCCGACACATCAGGATTGGTGTTGCCTTACTGAGGCACCCCTTGAGGCAGCACGGAAGCACGCGCGAATGAACGTCGTTATCGTCGAATCTCTCGCGAAGGCCAAGGCGATCAACAAGTACCTGGGCTCCAGCTACAAGGTGCTCGCCTCCTTCGGGCACGTGCGCGATCTCCCCTCCAAGGACGGCTCCGTCGAGCCCGACAAGGATTTCGAGATGCACTGGGATGTCGACGGCAGGTCGGCCAAGGTGATGAAGGAGATCTCCGACGCCGTCAAAAAGGCGGACAAGCTGATCCTGGCCACCGACCCCGATCGCGAGGGCGAGGCCATCTCCTGGCACATCCTGCGCATCCTGGAGGACAGGAAGGCGCTCAAGAAGGGCACGCCCGTCGAGCGCGTCACCTTCAATGCGGTGACCAAGCAGTCGGTGCTGGAGGCGTTCAAGCAGCCCCGCCAGATCGACAGCCCCCTCGTCGAGGCCTACCTCGCCCGCCGCGCGCTCGACTATCTCGTCGGCTTCACGCTCTCTCCCGTGCTCTGGCGCAAGCTCCCGGGCGCCCGCTCGGCCGGCCGCGTGCAGTCGGTCGCCTTGCGGCTGATCTGCGACCGCGAGGCCGAGATCGAGGCCTTCCGCACCGACGAGTACTGGACCATCGAGGCGACGCTTGCCAAGGACGGCGAGCGCGAGTTCTCAGCCCGCCTCTCGGCCATCGACGGCCGCCGCCTCGACAAGCTCGACATCAAGGACGAGGCGCAGGCTTCTGCCATCAAGGCGGCCATCGAGGGCGGCCGCTTCCGCGTCGCCCGCGTCGAGAAGAAGGCGGTGAAGCGCAACCCCTATCCGCCGTTTGCCACCTCGACCCTGCAGATGGACGCCTCCCGCAAGCTGGGCTTCTCGGCCAAGCAGACCATGCAGATCGCCCAGCGCCTCTATGAGGGCGTCGACATCGCAGGCGAGACCGTGGGCCTCATCACCTACATGCGAACCGACGGCGTCACCATCATCCCCGAGGCCGTCAACGCCATCCGCGGCCTGATCGCGCGCGAGTACTCCCAGCGCTACGTCGCCCCTTTCGTGCGCGAGTACAAGACCAAGGCCAAGAACGCGCAGGAGGCCCACGAGGCCGTGCGCCCCACCGATGTCTCGCGGCGTCCGCAGGACGTCACCCCGCACCTGGAGCGCGACCAGGCCCGTCTCTACGAGCTGATCTGGAAGCGCACGGTGGCGAGCCAGATGGCCTCCGCCGAGCTCGAGCAGACCACGGCCGACATCGAGGTCAAAGGCCGCGACGGCAAGCTCTATGTCCTGCGCGCGACGGGCTCCGTCGTGCAGTTCGAGGGCTTCCTCAAGGTCTACGAGGAGGGCCGCGAGAGCCGCGTCCGCCTGGTCGAGAAGGGCAAGGAGGACCACGACGAGGAGGCCGACGACGGCCGCCGCCTGCCGCCGCTGGCCGAGGGCGATGCGGTCCTCGACCGCAAGATCGAGCCCGAGCAGCATTTCACGCAGCCGCCGCCCCGCTTCTCGGAGGCGACCCTCGTCAAGCGCATGGAGGAGCTCGGCATCGGCCGGCCCTCGACCTATGCCTCCACGCTCGCCGTGCTGCAGGAGCGCGACTACGTGCGCACCGAGAAGAAGCAGCTCATCCCCGAGGACAAGGGCCGCCTCGTCATCGCCTTCCTCGAGAGCTTCTTCAAGCGCTACGTCGAGTACGACTTCACGGCCGATCTGGAGGAGAAGCTCGACCTCATCTCCGACGGCAAGCTCGAGTGGAAGGACGTGCTGCGCGAGTTCTGGCGCGACTTCACGGCCGCCGTCGGCGAGATCAAGGACCTGCGCGTCAGCGAGGTGCTGGAAGCCCTCAACGACATGCTGGGGCCGCACATCTTCCCCGTGAAGGCCGAGGGCGGCGATCCGCGCGCCTGCCCCAACTGCGGGGAAGGGCGCCTCAGCCTCAAGATCTCGGGCAAGTTCGGCGCCTTCATCGGCTGCTCGCGCTACCCCGACTGCCGCTACACCCGCCAGCTCTCCCAGTCGGGCGACGGCCCCGCCGAGGCCTCGACGCCCGACGGCAAGCTGCTCGGCCACGATCCCGAGACCGGCCTTCCCGTCACGCTGCGCACCGGCCGCTTCGGGCCCTACGTACAGCTCGGCGAGGGCGCCAAGGACGAGAAGCCCAAGCGCTCCTCCGTGCCCCGCGGCGTCGACGCCAACACGTTGACGCTGGAGCGCGCCCTGCAGCTCCTGAGCCTGCCGCGCCAGGTCGGCATGCACCCCGAGACCAACACGCCCATCGTTGCCAACCTCGGCCGCTTCGGGCCCTTCATCCTGCACGACGGCACCTACGTGAACCTGCCGGGCGCCGAGGAGGTGTTCACCATCGGCCTCAACCACGCCGTGGTGCTGCTGGCCGAGAAGCGCGCCGGCGGCGGCAAGGGCCGCTTCCAGCGCACCGCGCCCACCGTGCTCAAGGAGCTCGGCGAGCACCCGGCCGAGGGCGGCAAGGTGCAGGTGCTGTCGGGCAAGTACGGCCCCTACGTCAAGCACGGCGACACCAACGCCACGCTGCCGAAGTCGAAGGACCCGGCCGGGCTGACCATGGACGAGGCCGTGGCGCTGATCGCCGAGCGCGTGGCCAAGGGCCCCTCCAAGCCCAAGAAAGGCGCCAAGGCCAAGGCCGCCAAGAAGGAGCCCAAGGCCGCCAACGACGCCGGCGAGGGCGATGCGGAGAAGCCTGCCAAGGCGAAGCCGTCCGGCAAGAAGGCGGGCCCGAAGAGCAAGGGCAAGACCGATCGCGACGCGGCCTGAGGCGGCGCCGCACCGGCGTTCCGCGTCGGCTGGGCCGACGTTCAAGCCGGCGTGGACGGGCGGCCTGGATCAGATCGCGGTTCGCGCGCATCGCGCGAGGCCGCTCGCCCTGTCGCAGGAGCCGCGCGCTCTTGCGATTCCAAAAGAGCGCAAAGCGCTCTACTCTGGCGGGCGCGCGCGTGGCGCGGGCGACGCAGGCGGCACGTCTGGCCGTCGCCGCCGTGCTCGTCCGGCGACGACCAGGCGGCACAACCAGGATCGCATCCTTTGAAGAAGAATGATCCGAGAGGGCAGGGGCGCAAGGCGCGGCCCGCTGCCGCCGGTCTGCCCTCCAAGGAGGAGATCCTTGCGTTCCTGAGGAAGGCCGGCGCCCGGGCCGGCAAGCGCGAGATCATCCGCGCCTTCGACCTCAAGGGCGACGACCGCATCGCCCTGAAGCGCGTTCTTGCCGAGATGACGGACGAGGGTCTGCTCGCCGGCAACCGCAAGGCTTTCAAGGAGCGCGGGCACCTGCCGCCCGTCGCCGTGCTCGAGGTGACGGGCCGCGACGCCGAGGGCGATCTCATCGCCGAGCCGACGGTGTGGAACGCGGAGGAGGGACCGCGGCCCCGCGCGGTCATCGTCGCGGCCAAGGTGACCGGGATCGAGGCCTCCATCGCGCAAGGCGACCGCGTGCTGGCCCGCATCGAGCGCATCGACGGCGCGGGTCCCCACGGCATCCAGTTCCAGGCCGAGCCCATCAAGCGCCTGCCGCGCGAGAAGCGGCGCATGCTCGGCATCTTCCGGGCCCGCGAGAAGGGGGGCGGCGTCATAGATCCCATCGACCGCAAGGAGCTGCGCGAGTGGCCGATTGCGCCGGGCGACGAGGGCGATGCCAAGAGCGGCGATCTCGTGCGCTACGATCTCGCCCGCTCGGGCCGCTTCGGCGTGCCGCAGGCGCGCATCGTCGAGTGCCTCGGCAACCCCGACGACGAGCGCAAGATCAGCCTCATCGCCATCCACACGCACGGGCTCCCCGACGAGTTTCCCGAGCGCGTGCTGAAAGAGGTCGAGGGCCTCAGGGAGCCGAGGCTCGAGGGCCGCACGGACCTGCGCCATCTCGAGCTTCTCACCATCGATCCGGTCGACGCCCGCGACCATGACGATGCCGTGCATGCGGTCCCCGACGAGGATCCCGGCAATGCGGGCGGCTTCGTCGTGCACGTCGCCATCGCCGACGTCGCCCACTATGTGCGCCCCGCAACCAAGCTCGATCACGAGGCGCAGCTGCGCGGCAACTCGGTGTACTTCCCCGACCGCGTCGTGCCGATGCTGCCCGAGCGCATCTCGAACGACCTGTGCTCGCTGCGCGAGCAGGAGGACCGCCCCTGCCTCGTCGCGCGCATGGTCTTCGACAAGAGCGGGACGAAGCGCAGCCACACCTTCCTGCGCGCCATGATGCGCTCGGCGGCCAAGCTCTCCTACGAGGAGGCGCAAGCCGCCATCGACGGCAAGCCCTCGCCGCGCGCCGCCCCCCTCCTCGACAGCGCCTTGAAGCCGCTGTGGGCCGCCTACGCCGCGCTCGCCGCCGCCCGCGACCGCCGCGAGCCCTTGAACCTCGACCTTCCCGAGCGCCGCGTGAAGCTCGACGCCACGGGTCGCATCGAGCGCATCTACGTGCCCCAGCGCCTCGAGGCCCACCGCCTCATCGAGGAGTTCATGATCCAGGCCAATGTCGCGGCGGCAGAGGCGCTCGAGGCCCGCAAGGCGCCCGTCGTCTACCGCGTGCACGAGGCGCCCTCGCGCGAGAAGCTCAACGCGCTGCGCGAGTTCCTGGAGAGCCTCGACCTCAAGATTCCGGGCCACGGCGCGCTGAAGTCCGGCGACTTCAACCGCATCCTGGCGCGGGCGGCGGGCATGCCGGTGTCGGATCTCGTCAACGAGGTTGTGCTGCGCTCCCAGTCGCAGGCGGTGTACGCGGCCGAGAACCTCGGCCACTTCGGCCTTCACCTCAGCCGCTACGCCCATTTCACCTCGCCCATCCGCCGCTACGCCGACCTCGTCGTGCACCGCTCGCTGATCCGGGCGCTGGGGCTGGGCGAGGGTGGCCTCACGGATGCCGAGGCCGCGCGGCTGCCCGAGGTCGCCCAGACCATCTCCGAGGCCGAGCGTCGCGCCATGGCGGCCGAGCGCGAGACCATGGACCGGCTCGTCGCCACCTTCCTGTCCGAGCGCGTCGGCGCCGAGTTCGACGCCCGCGTCTCCGGCGTCACGCGCGCCGGCCTGTTCGTGCGCCTGCGCGAGACCGGCGCCGACGGCTTCGTCCCGGCCGCCACCATCGGCAACGACTACTACCGCCACCACGAGGACAGCCACGCGCTGATCGGCGACCGCACGGGTGAGGCCTTCCGCCTCGGCGACGACGTGCGCGTCAAGCTCGTCGAGGCGGTGCCGACGGCGGGGGCTCTGCGCTTCGAGATGCTTTCGGAGGGCCGGCGCGAGGCGCACAACCGCAGCCGCATCCCCAAGGGCCGTCGCTTCAACATGCGGCCCCAGCGCCGCAGGCGCTGACCTCGCGCGTGCCCGCCGGCGGGCGAAGCTTGACGCGAGCCGAAAGCCCGCTAGACCCTCAAGGCCGATCGCCAACCACCCGGGACGCCGCATGGCCGAGGAACAGCAGAGCGCACCCCAGCAGCCGGCGGCAAAGGCCGAGCTGAAGAAGAAGGCGCTCAAGCCGCGCGATGCGGCCACGCTGATCATCGTCGATTCCTCCTCTGGCGAGCCCAAGGTGCTGCTCGGGCGCCGGCGCCTCGACATGGTCTTCATGCCCGGCCGCTACGTCTTTCCCGGCGGCCGCGTCGATCCCGCCGACCGCCTCGTGCCCGTGGCCGACGACCTCTCGGACGACTGCAGGGCGAAGCTGCTGGTCGACATGAAGGGCGCCCCGAGCGAGGCCCGCGCCCGGGCCCTGGCGCTTGCCGCCGTCCGCGAGACCTTCGAGGAGGCCGGTCTCATCATCGGCCGCCCCACTACCGCCAAGGCCCCCGACAAGGCCCCCGACTGGGCGCATTTCTTCGCCCACGGCTATGAGCCGTCTCTGGCGCAGCTGACCTTCTTTGCCCGTGCCATTACGCCGCCCGGCCGCCCGCGCCGGTTCGACACGCGCTTCTTCTGCGCCCCGGCCCAGGCCATCGCCTGCAAGGTCGACGCCATGAGCGACGAGCTCTCCGATCTGGAATGGCACTCGCTGTCCTCGGCCCGCACGCTGGAGCTGCCCAACATCACCCGCGTCATCCTCGAGGATCTGGCCGAGCGCACGGCCGCAAGCTCGGCGCACGCGCCTGAGATGCCTGTACCTTTCTACCATAGGCGGCAGGGGAGCTTCCGCCGCGACCTGATCACGGCCTCCGGCGGCCTTGACTAGCCGGCGCGCCTGAATAGAGTGCGCCGCTAAACTCGAATTCTCAGCATCGGTGTTGCGACGTCATGGCCAAGTCCGTTACCCAGAAGATCAAGCTCCTGAGCACTGCCGGCACGGGCTTCTTCTACGTCACCAAGAAGAACGCGCGTACCGCGACCGAGAAGCTGTCGTTCAAGAAGTACGACCCGGTCGCCAAGAAGCACGTCGAGTTCAAGGAAACCAAGATCAAGTAATACGCAGCCGGCGCCTGAGCCGGCGCCCTTCGGCACGCTCCGCGTTTGCCGCGATTTTGCTCGCGGCGCGCTCACGCATGATTTTGGATTGAGTATCGCCTGGCGCGAGAAGCGGCCGGGTCCGTGACGGCGTCGGCAGCGGGGTAGAAGTCCGAGCAGTCACGGACACCGGCCTGCCAAGTCCAAGCCAAAGAGGGCGTTGGCCAGACCTGGCGTTCGGTCGTCCCCATCGGCTTTGCTTGAGGAGGCCACTCCCAGCCGCAAGAACGACCACACCTCACGGCGACAGGGATGCGGCGGACCTGCTCCCCGTGAGATCTCGATATCTAAGCTGAACGTTGGGGCATGCCTAAGGCGGTGCCGCGTCCTCCCCAACTATTCCGCTGAAGGCCCCATCGTTGCCGCCAACAAAGCAGATGCGATAATTTTTTGCAATAGAGGTTCTTTGAACACAACGCCTTAGAGCGACAAGCTCAAGTCTTAGTAAACCTGAGTACGACAACGCGGCTAGTCCGAAATTTCGCAAAAACTAAGGCGGATCAGTACCATATCTGTTCAATTTTTATCCTGTAGGGCTATGCGGCGGCCAATACAACCCGATTCCGGCCCCGCGTTTTAGCTGCGTAGAGGGCGGTGTCGGCTCTCTTCAAAAGGCTTTTCGGCGTGTCCTCGGGCGAGATCGTCGCCACTCCGACGCTCAAGGTGACGGCCACGGGCAGGTTGGCCGCCACGGGAAACGCGTCCCGCGCGATGGCGTCGCGCAGCCGCTCGGCGACGCCGTTGGCTGTTTCCGTGTCCGTGCTCGGCATCAGCACCACGAACTCCTCGCCCCCGAGACGGCAGGCGATATCGGCCGCCCGGATGTCGCGGCGCAGCCGCGTCGCCACCTCGCGCAGCACCGTGTCGCCGGCGTCGTGGCCCCAGGTGTCGTTGATGGCCTTGAAGTGGTCGATGTCGGCGATCATGAGCGACAGCGGCGCCCCGCCGCCGCGCGCCCGCTCCACATGCGCGGCAAGGTGCGCCTCGAGGTAGCGGCGGTTGAACAGGCCCGTCAGCGTGTCGGTGGCGGCAAGCTCCACGCTCTCGTCGATGGCCTCGCGCAGCTGGTCCGCGTAGCGCTTGCGCCTGAGCTGCGTGCGCACGCGCGCGACGAGCTCGTTGCGGTCGATCGGCCGCGTCAGGTAGTCGTTGACCCCCATGTCGAGGGCCCGCAGCAGCTTCGCCTCCTCGCCGGGGTCGACCAGCACCACGATGGACAGGTGCCGCGTCGCCGTCAGTGAGCGGACCTGGCTGCACAGCCTCAGGCCGTCCGCCGTCTTCAGGTTGAGGCTGACCAGGACGAGGTCGTGTCCGCCCTGGGCGAGCGCCTCGAGCGCCGCCGCCACGTCGGGTTGTGTCTCGACGGCATGCTCGCCCTGCAGCGCCTGGGCGATGCGGTGCGCCACGCGCGGATTGTCCTCCACGACCATGATGCGACCGCCGTCCGGGGTCTTGAGCATGTCGGGAAGCGACATGCCGAAGCTCGCCCCGCTCGCCACGCGCATCGCCATCTCGTCGTTGAGCGTCTTGACGCGCATCAGGTTCTTCATGCGCGTCAGCAGCGCCACGTCGTCGACGGGCTTGGTCAGGAAGTCGTCGGCGCCGGCCTCCAGGCCCTGGATCTTGTCGTTCGGCTGGTCGAGCGCCGTCACCATGATGACGGGAATGTGCATGGTCGCCGCGCAGCCCTTGATCCGCCGGCACACCTCGAAGCCGTCGATGCCGGGCATCATCACGTCGAGCAGCACCACGTCGACGCGCTCGCGCTCGAGCAGGGCCAGCGCCTGCCGGCCGGTATCGGCGAGAATGACGTCGAAGTACTCGGCCGTGAGCCGCGCCTCGATCAGCTTGAGGTTCGCAGGCACGTCGTCGACTACGAGGACACGGCCAGTCATCACCCACCTATACGCTCAACTCTGCGACGCCTCGGGCCGGCTCACTGGCCGATGAAGCGCCGTACGGTCTCCAGAAACGTCATGATCGAGATCGGCTTCGACAGGTAGGCTTCGCAGCCGCCCTGCTTGATGCGCTCCTCGTCGCCCTTCATGGCGAACGCGGTGACTGCGATGACCGGAATGGCGCGCAGCTCGTCGTCGTCCTTGAGCCAGCGCGTCACCTCGAGCCCCGACACGCCCGGCAGCTGGATGTCCATCAGGATCAGGCTCGGCTTGTGCTCGCGCGCAAGCTGCAGGGCTTCCGTTCCGCTCTTGGTTTGCAGCGTCTTGTAGCCGTAGGCGTCGAGCAGGTCGTGGAAGAGCTTGGCATTGAGCTCGTTGTCCTCCACGATGAGGACGGTTTTGGCACGCGACTGCGGCTCGGGCGGAGGGCCTGACATGTCCTTGGTGTTGGCGTGGTACGTCATGCCCGCTCAGCGGCTCGCTTTTCGCAGTCTTGCAGGTGTTTGCACCGATTCTTCAGGTCGCGGGCAGTGTGCGCGCCAGAGCCTAACAAGTCTTTATGCCGCCCGGCCGGCGGCGAATCATGGCTAACAATTGTTATGGCTTTCTCTTTTCCGAAGTCGGCGCGGCTGTCCAGGGATCAGGCGGAGGCGATCGGCGTCGAGGCGCTGGGCTTCCTCGCCTCCGAGCCGCAGCGGCTCGCAGCCTTCCTGGGCGCCAGCGGTCTCGACCTGGCCGAGGTGCGCGCGCGGGCGGGGGACCCCGACCTGCTGGCGGGCGTTCTCGATCATCTGGTGCGGGATGAATCCCTGCTCCTCGTGTTCGCCGCCGAGGCCTCCCATCCGCCCGAGCGCGTGGTCATGGCGGGCCACGTGCTGGCGGGCGACATCGCGCCGTGAGCGGCCCCGTGCATCCCGCGTCGAGCCATAAGGTTGACGAGAGGTTGCCGACCGTGCCGCCCCGCGTCGGCATCGATCTCGGCGGCACCAAGATCGCCGGCGTCGTCCTGGGCTCCGGGGGCGCCGTCCTGGCCGAGCGGCGCATTCCAGCCCCGCGCGGCGACTACGCGACGACCGTGCGCACCTTGGCGGACCTCGCAGGCGACCTTGCGCAGGCGGCGGGCGCCGATGCGCTGCCCGGCATCGGCATCGGCATGCCGGGATCGATCTCGCCGCGCACCGGCCTCGTGCAGAACGCCAACTCGGTCTGGCTCAACGGCCGTCCCTTCGCCCAGGACCTCGAGGCGGCCATGGGATGCCCTGTCCGGCTCGCCAACGATGCCAACTGCTTCGCCCTGTCCGAGGCCGTCGACGGCGCCGGCGCGGGCGCGCGCTCCGTGTTCGGCGTCATCCTCGGCACCGGCTGCGGCGGCGGCCTCGTCTTCGAGGGCCGGCTGATCGACGGCCCGCGCGGCATCGGCGGCGAGTGGGGCCACAACCCGCTGCCCTGGGCGGGGCCCGACGAGCACCCGGGCAACCGCTGCTGGTGCGGCCGCCTCGGCTGCATGGAGACGTGGCTGTCCGGCACCGGCCTCGAGGCCGACCATCAGCGCGCCACTGGCCTGGCGCTGACCGCCGTCGAGATCGCCGCGCGCGCCGGCGGCGGCGATGCTGCGGCGCAGGCGAGCCTCGACCGCCACGCCGGCCGCCTCGCCCGCGGCCTGGCGCACGTGGTCAACATCTTCGACCCGCACGTGATCGTGCTGGGCGGCGGGCTGTCGAACCTGCCCCATCTCTATCGCGTCGTGCCGGACCTCATGCGCCCCTACGTGTTCTCGGACGCGGGCGCGGTCGCCGTCCTGCCGCCCAGATGGGGCGATGCCAGCGGCGTCCGCGGCGCCGCCTGGCTCTGGGGCGGCCCTTGCATGACGGCTTGATGTGCAGCCACCGTCAGATGCCGATCTGCCGATCAATACTGCCGCCCAGGCTATCGTCTTGAGAGGCACCTGCAGTGCATCCGATGAATGCGCGGCAGACACACGCCGGTGCCTTTGCTCGCGGCCCTCGTCGGTCGCGGACCTCCCTCTCCCCGCAAGTACGGGGGGAGGGAAATGCGGCTCCTAATTGCTTGCACCGCAGCCGCCTCACTCCGCCTTGCCGACGGCTCTGAGCGCGAACGCGTAGGTCTTGGCGATGTCCTCCAGGCTGTCGAAGCGGCCCGAGCCGCCGCTGTGGCCGCCGGCATCGCGCATCCACAGGATGACCGGGTTGGCGTCGGTCTTCATGGCGCGCAGCCGGGCGACCCACTTCGCCGCCTCCCAGTAGGGCACGCGCGCGTCGTTGAGGCTCTGCTCGACCAGCATCGGCGGATAGGCCTGCCGCCTGACGTTGTCGTAGGGCGAGTAGGCGCGGATGGCGGCGAAGTGCTGCGCGTTGTCGATCGGGTTGCCGAACTCGGAGAAGCCGCTCTCGGTCAGCGGCAGGCTGCGGTCGAGCATGGTGTTGAGCACGTCGACGAACGGCACCTCCGCGATGATGGCGGCGAACAGGTCGGGCCGCATGTTGGCGACCGCCCCCATCAGCGTGCCGCCGGCGGACGCGCCGTAGGCCACGATGCGCCCCTTGCGCGTGTATCCCTCCGCGATCAGCGTCTCGGCGACCGCGATGAAGTCCGTGAACGTGTTGGCCTTGTTGAGCACGCGCCCCGCCTCGTGCCAGGCCTCGCCCTTGTCGCCGCCCCCGCGCACGTGCGCGATGGCGTAGATCATGCCGCGGTCGACGAGCGAGAGGCGGCCGGCAACGAACTCCGGGTTCTCGACGTCGCCATAAGCGCCGTAGCCCAGCAGCCACAGCGGCGCGCTGCCGTCCAGCGGCGTGTCCCGGCGCATCAGCAGCGTCGCTCCGACCTTGGTGCCGTCCTTGGTTGCGGCCTCGATGCGCCGGGTCACGTAGGCATTCGCATCATGCCCGCTCGGCACGTCCCGCTCCTTGCGCAGGCTGAGCGCGCGCGTCTCCATGTCGTAGTCGAAGATCTTGCGCGGCTGCGCCATGCTCTCGGTGGAGAAGCGCAGCGTGTTGGTATCCTGCTCGGCGCCGGCGATGACGTCGACCTGGGCCGGTCCGGCGGCGCCGGCGAGCGGATGCTCGGCCCCGTCCGCCCAGCGCCGCACGATGATCTCCTGCCCGCCGTGCACGAGATCGCGTTCCAGCCGCACCAGGTGGCTCTTGTAGACCAGCACGCTCTGGATCAGCCGGTCGGGGCGCGCCGGCACGATCTCGGTGAGCGGCGCATTGGCCGCGGCCGCCAGCGGTCGCTCCAGGATCTTCCACGTCGCGGCGCCGTCGGCGTTGGTCGCGACGATCAGCCGGTCGCCGAGGTCGGCGACCGCGTACTTCACGCCGGCCGTGCGCGGCGTGGCGAGACGTGGGGCCGCCTCCGGCGTCGCCAGGTCGAGCATGGCGACCTGCGTCGTCGAGAAGTCCGCAAGCTCGATGGTCATGAACCGCGATGACAGCGTGCCGCTGATGCCGACGCTGAAGCCTTCCTCGCGCTCCTCGTAGACGAGCGTGTCCTCCGCCTGGCTTGTCCCGATCCGGTGCCGCCACACCGTGCTTGCCCATTTCGCCGCGTCGCGCCGCACGTAGAGCAGGAAGCGGCTGTCGCGCGACCACACCGGGCTCCCTCGCACGTCCGCGAGGCTGTCGACGAGATCCTGCCCCGTCGCGATGTCGCGGATGCGCAGCCCGTTGCGCTCCGAGCCGTCGACGTCGAAGGTGTAGGCGAGGAGCTTGTGGTCGGGGCTGACGGCCGTCTCATCGAGCGAGAACGCGCGCCGCTGGCCGGCCACCGCGTTCTCGTCCAGCAGGATTTGCTCCGGCCCGCCTTCGCGCGGACGCCGGCAGTGCAGCCTGCGCTCGGCCCCGGGCGCATAGCGCGTGTAGTAGGCGAACGGGCCGTAGCTCTCGGGCACGGTGTCGGCCTCGACGCTGGCCCGTCCCTTCATCTCCGCCACGATCCGCGCCTCGAGCGCCGCGTTGGGCGCCAGAAGTTTCGTGGCGTAGCGCTTCTCCGCGGCCAGATGCTGCCGGATCGGCTCCTCGAGGAGCTCCGGCGCCGTCAGGATGGCGTCCGGCCGCGCTGTCCGCATCCAGGCGTAGTCGTCGCTGAGCGCGACGCCGTGGTGCGTCGTCGTCACCGGCTTGCGCGGGGCCACCGGGGGCGGGTTGTCGTCGCGCGCACGGCCGCCGCCCGGCAGCGCCACGAGTGCCGCCAGCACCAGGGCTGGGAGCATGCGGAGGACGATCGGTCGACGCATCGGTTCGGAGGCTCCGGGCTCAGGCTGCGCTCACGTCCCGGGCTTTGCCAGCACGCAGCGGCAGGTGCCGTCGGCGAGCGCCACGACGGGCGGATCGAGCCGGTCGCAGACCGCCTGGCGCACTTGGCATCGCGGATGATAGTGGCAACCCGGCGGCGGCCGCTCGGGCGAGGGGATGTCGCCCATCACGACCGGCCGGGTGTCGCGGCGCTGGTCCGGATCGAGGGAGGGGATGCTCGCGAGCAGCGCCTGCGTGTAGGGGTGGCGCGGGTCGGTGAAGATGCGCTCCGTCGGCCCCGTCTCCACGATCCGCCCGAGGTACATCACCGCCACCCGCGTTGCGAAGTAGCGCACCACGCCGAGGTCGTGCGTGATGAACAGATACGTGAGGCCCTGCGCCTTCTGCAGGTCGGCGAGCAGGTTCAGGATCTGCGCCTGGATCGAGACGTCGAGCGCCGAGGTCGCCTCGTCGCAGATCAGCAGCTCCGGATCGACGGCGAGCGCGCGCGCGATCGAGACGCGCTGCCGCTGGCCGCCGGAGAACTCGTGCGGGTAGCGCCACATGCTCTCCGGGTCGAGGCTCACCTTGCGCATCAGCTCGGCCACGCGCTCGGTGCGCTCCTGCGCCGAGGCCCCGATACCGAACGCGTCCATGCCCTCCGCGATGCTTTCGCGCACCGTCATGCGCGGATCGAGCGCGGCGCCGGGGTCCTGCATCACCACCTGGATCTTGCGCCGGTAGGCCTTGAGCTCGGCGTCGTCGAGCAGCGTCAGGTCGCGGCCCTGGTACCAGATGCCGCCCGCGCTCGGCGCGTTCAGCCCCAGGATGCTGCGCCCGACCGTGGTCTTGCCGCAGCCCGATTCCCCGACCAGCGCCAGCGTCTCCCCGCGGTTGAGCGTGAGGTCGACGCCGTCGACCGCGCGCACGTGGGAGGCCACCTTCTGCAGCACGCCGCGGCGCACGGGAAACCAGGTGCGCAGGCCCCGCACCTCGAGCAGCGCTTGCGCACTGAGGATGCTCACGGCGCGCGCCCCTCCTCGGCCAGGTGGCACCACACGCCCTGCGTGGCGCTGACCGCGGTGCGTCGCGGCGCCTCCTCTGTGCAGCGGGCGTAGGCGAAGGGGCAGCGGGTGTGGAACCGGCAGCCCTTGGGCCAGTGCCCGGGCCGCGGCACCATGCCCTTGATCTCCTCGAGCCTGTCGCCACGGGCTTCCGCCCGCGGCACCGAGCGCAGCAGGCCTTGCGTGTAGGGATGCCGCGCCGCGCGCAGGATCTCGTGCCGCGTGCCCTCCTCCACGATGCCGCCGGCATACATCACGGCCACCCGGTCGGCGACCTCGTTCACCACGCCGAAGTCGTGCGTGATGATCAGCACAGCCGTCCCCGTGCGCTGGGCGACGTCGCGGATCACGGCCAGGATCTGCGCGCGGATGGTGGCATCGAGCGCCGTCGTCGGCTCGTCGGCGAGCAGCAGCTTGGGGCCCATGGCGAGCGCCATCGCGATCATGATGCGCTGCTTCAGGCCGCCCGAGAGCTGGTGCGGATAGGCGTCGAGCCGCGTCTCGGCGTCGGGAATGCCGACCAGCTTGAACATCTCGAGTGCCCGCCGGCGCGCCTCCCGCGCCGGGACCGTCTCGTGCAGGCGGATCGCCTCCACGACCTGGGCGCCGACCGTCACCACCGGGTTGAGGCTCGTCATCGGCTCCTGGAAGATCATGGCGATCTTGGCCCCGCGCACCGCGCGCATGGCGGGCACGGGCAGATCGAGGATCTCGGTGCCCTCAAAGCGCACGCTGGCGCCCGCCGCGATACGGCCGGGCTTCGGCACCAGCCGCATCAGGGCAAGCGCGCTGAGCGACTTGCCGCTGCCCGATTCGCCCACGATCGCCAGCGTCTCGCCGCGCGCGATGGCAAAGCCGATGCCGTCGACGACGGCCACGTGGCCGCCCTCGCCGGGAAAGCTGATCGTGAGGTTTCGGACCTCGACCAGCGGCGCGGCGTCGGGCTCGCTCATGTCCGCTCCTTGCGCGTGCGCGGATCGATCACGTCGCGCAATCCGTCGGCGATCAGGTTCACCGCGAGCACCAGGGCAAACAGCGCGATCGCCGCCGCCGCGATGTTCCACCAGATGATGGGCGTGCGGGAGAGCTCGTTGCGCGCCTGGTCGATCATCTGCCCCCAGCTGCCGTCGAGGCCGATTCCGAGGTAGGACAGCGTCGTCTCCGTCAGCACCATGCCCGTGAACGACAGCGCGAAGGTGATGATGACGAGGTGCGCCATGTTGGGCAGGATGTGGCGCGTGATGATGCGGAAATCCGACACGCCCAGCACGCGCGCGGCCGCCACGTAGTCCATCTCGCGCAGCTTCAGGGCTTCCCCGCGCGCGATGCGGCAGAAGTGCACCCAGCCCGTGACGCCCAGCGCGATGCATACCTGCACCGGCCCCTTGCCGAGCACCATGATCAGCGCGATGAGCAGCAACAGCGACGGCACCGAGGACAGCACCGTCATGGTGAAGAACACGGCGTCGTCGATGCGGCGCCCGAAATAGCCGGCGGTGACGCCGAACAGCAGCGCCAGCGGGATGGCGACGAGGCTCGTCAGCCCCCCGACGAGCAAAGCGACGCGCACGCCCTTGACCATGCGGTAGACGACGTCGCGACCGAGGATGTCGGTGCCGAGCCAGTGCGAGCCCGGGTGCTTCAGCGGCGCGCCGCCGTAGAACGCCGTGTCCGCGAACGGCGCCGAGTAGCTGGCCTCCCGTCTGGCCTCCGGCCTGAGCAACCGGTCGATCACCGTGCGCGGCACGTAGGCCGCCATCGGGTCCTCGGGCGTGCCGCCGCCGACCCAGGCGACGGTGTCGAGCAGCCCGATCACGACGTAGACGGCGACCACCGCGATCGCGACCGGCCGCCGCCGCCACAACTCGCGCGCGCTCTCGCGCCAGTTGCGCTCGCGCGCGGCATAGCGCGCGGCCCACGCCGCGCCGAGCACGATTGCAAGGACGAGGAGGTTCTGCGCCAGGATCATGCGAGCCGCACCCGGGGGTCGGCGACGGCATAGCACACGTCGGTCAGGATCTGGCCCAGGATGAACAGCAGCGCGCCCAGGTAGACCATGGTGCGCAGCGTCGAGAAGTCGTTGCCCTGGATCGCCTCCACCGTCATGGCGCCGAGCCCCGGGATGCCGAAGAACGACTCCAGCAGCAGCGAGCCCGTGAACAGGAAGGGAATGGCGATGACGACGTTGGTGATGATCGGGATCAGCGCGTTGCGCAGCACGTGTGCCACCATCACCCGCGCGTCGCCCGCCCCCTTGGCGCGCGCCGTGCGCACGTAGTCGCGGTTCATCTCCTCGATGAAGATGGTCCGGTACAGCCTGACGTCCGAGCCGAAGCCTGCGACGACGCCGACGAGGATGGGCAGCGCCAGGAACCGCCAGATCACCGAGCTGTCGCCCGCGTAGCCCGAGATCGGAAACCACTTGAGCAGCATGCCGACCAGGAACTGGCCTGCGATGATGTACAGCAGCGTCGCCACGCTCATGGTGAGGATGCACAGCACCAGCACGACCCGGTCGAGCAGCGTCTCGCGGAAAAAGGCGACGAACAGCCCGACGCCCACCGCCACGGCGAGGTTGAGGATGAACAGGGGCACCGTCAGCGACAGGCTCGGCCCCGCCCCCCGCAGGAGCCGGTCCGCGATCGGCGTATCGTCGGCATCCGAGCGCCCGAAGTCGAAGGTGAGCATGCTGCGGTAGTGTTCGAAGAACAGCGTGTCGGTGTAGTGCCTGGCCTCCCCGCTCCCGTAGGCCCGGTTGAGGAACAGGGGCTTGTCGTAGCCGTGGTTCGTCTTCCACTGCGCGTAGACCTCGGGCCGCGCCCGCTCGCCCACGGCCTTCCTCGCGATGTCGTCCGGGTTGGTGACGGCAAAGAACAGCACGAACAGCAAGAGCAGCACGCCGAGCACCGTCACCGCGCCGTAGGCGAGCCTGCGGATCAGGTAGGCCGCCATCAGGTGCGCTCCCGGTAGTAGGTGCGCACCGCCGGCACGACGAGCGCGATCACGCCGATGATCAGAAGCGCCAGCGGCCAGCGCACCGGCTCGTTCCACTGGGCGATGAGGCGCTCGCGCATCGCGGGGTCGACGTCCCTGTATTTGTAGGCGGGGTAGGATAGCCCCATCGGCTTCGAGTTGACGAGCCAGGCGTGGCTGAGCGTGAAGTCCTCGACGTGGAACAGCTCGATCCACGGCCGCTCGGTCTCGGTGATCGCCAGCATCTCCTTGACGAGCCGCGCCCGCGTCTCGCTGTTGGGAATGTCCTTCATCGCCTTGTAGCGGCTGTCGAAGCCCTCGTTGCAGAAGTTCGCCGTGTTGGGCCCGTTGCTCTTGGCCTGTGCGTTGGAGCATTCGAGCAGGAACAGGAAGTTCTCGGGGTCCGGATAGTCCGCGACCCAGCCCCAGCGGAAGATCTGGTAGGCGCCCCGCCGCACCTTGTCCTGGAACTGGTTGTAGGTTGTCGCCGCGATCTCGACGTTGAGGCCGAGGCTGCGCCAGGCGCTCACCAGGAACTCCGTCTCGAGCAGGGATTGCGCCGATGTGTTGCCGATGTCGAACGTGAGCCGCAGCGGCGCGCGCGTTGCCGGATCGATGCCGTTGGCGTAGCCGGCCTCCGCCAGCAGCGCCCGCGCCTTTGCCATGTCGGGCTGCCGGAAGGGGTTGCGGTAGCGCGCGTCGTAGCCGAACAGCCCCGGCGGCAGCGGCGACTGTGCCGGCACGCCGCGTCCGTTGAGGAACAGCTGCAGGAACGTCTCCGTGCTCACCGCGAGGCTCATCGCCTGGCGCAGCTTGCGCGACCCCTCGCCGCCCTTCGTGCCCAGCACCGGATCGTTCATGTTGAAGCCGATGTAGTAGATCGTCGGCTCCACCTCGCGGTCGAGGCGCATGCCGCGGGCCGCCATGGCCGGGCTCAGCCGGTCACCCTGCATGATGGCATCGAAGCTCTCCTTGATGATGCCGCCGTCGTCGTAGTAGCCCTGCAGGAACTTGTTGAAGCGCGGGATCCCTTCGCGCTCGCGCGTGAAGTTGACGCGGTCGAGAAACGGCATGCGCCGCCCGGCGTAGGCCGGGTCGATGCGCTTGGCCGCGACGTCGGCGGCATCGATGGCGGTGGGGAACACGGCGCCCGGCGCGTCGGCGGCGTCTGGGTTGAGGCCGTACCACCCGGGGTTCCGCTCCAGCACGTAGCGCAGCTGCTTGTCGTAGACGGCGAGCCGGAACGGCCCGGTGCCGACCGCTTGGTCGGCGAAGTTGGCGCGGCCTTCGCGGCCGTCGTAGTAGGCGACCGCCTCCCACGGAACGGGCGTCGTGAACGCCATGGCGAACCAGTAGAGGATCTGCGCGTTGGGCTCGCTGAGCACGATCTCGAGGTCGCGCGCCGTTGGCGTGGCCACGCCCGCGATGCCGCCGGCCTTGGCGTATTGCTCCTGCGCGGGCAGGCGGGCGAAGGCGGCATCGGCCCGGCGCAGCTCGGCCAGGCGCTTGGCGAAATCCTGGAAGCCCTTTAGCTGCACGAACGAGCTGGCGACCGGGCTGTTGATGGCCGGATCCGCGAGCCGCGCGAACTGGAACGCGAAATCCTGCGCCGTCACCTCCCGCGTGCGCTGTCCGGGCCGCGCGCGGTCAAAGCAGGGGTCCTCGTGGAAGCGCACGCCACGGCGGATGCGGAACCGGTAGCGCTGGCCGCCGTCGGGCAAGGCCTCGGGCTCGGGCACGGCCTCCGCCAGGCCTGGCACCAGCTTGAAGGGGCGCTCCAGGTAATGGTACTCGAGCAGCGTGTCGTAGACGTTGCCCGTGATGACATGCTCGGAGGTGGTGTAGGACACCGCCGGGTCGAGCGTCTTCGGCACCTCGCCGAACGAGCTGTAAAGCACCTTGCGGCCCTTGTCCGCCGCCGGATAGGGGTCGTTGGTGCATCCCGCCGCGGCAAGCGCCGCCGCCAGGACCGCGATCTGGACGAGCCGTCTGAGCATCACCCGAGTTTAGCCCGTCGCGGCGGCCTCGGCGACTGCTCGCTGGCGCGCCGCGGCAGGGTCACGGCGCGGCCGGCGCGCAGGCTGCCAGGACGCGCACGGCGGCAAGCATCTCCCGCTCCCGCGCCGCGCGGCGCTGGCTCGCCTCCGCATCCCACCCCCACTGCTCGATCTGAAAGTCCTCGTCGATGTGCGCGGCCGTCCACATCGCCTCCGCCCCGATGGCCCCGTGCGCGTGCGCCAGCGCCAGCAGCGCCGAGCCCGTGAGCGTGGTGATGACGTGCAGCGCCGCCAGCGCGAACGGGTCGGTGGCCGCAAGCCGCGCCTTCACCGCACCCGCAAGGCCCGGCGACTGCGCGATGTGCACGATGCCCGTCCCGACAACGGGCGCGACGCCCAGCTGCCCGGCGGCCCAGGCGACGATCGGGTCCCAGGCCTCCGCCTGCCGCCGCGCCAGCGCCTCGGGCGCCTCCGCCCGGTAGGCGACGAGGTCGTTGGCCGCATACCGCGCGATCTCGTCCTCGACCTCTGCCCGGCGCCGGCTGACGCCGTCGATGCTGGAGTTGGCGATGCGGGTGAGCGGCATGGCCGACGGGTCGATGTGTGCGCCCTGCGCCTCCCATTCCGCCGCCACCGCCGCGGCGAGCTCGGCGCTGGGCAGGCCGAGCTCCGCCTTCGCCGGCGTGCGCACCGGCCGCCCGTCGAGCAGCACATGGAAGCCGCCCGCCTTCGGCTCGACCTGCACCGCCGTGTAGAAGCGCTTCGGCAGCTGCCGCTGCGCTGCCGCTCTGATGGGATCGCTCATGCCGTCATCGTCCCGAGCAATGGTCCTCGATCTGCCGCGTCAGCTCGTCGAAGGTATGGCATATCGCGTCGGCCCCCGCCTCCGTCAGATGCGCGTGGGCGTGGTAGCCCCAGGTGACGCCGATGCCGCGCACGCGCGCATTGCGCGCCATGGCCATGTCGTAGGCGGTGTCGCCGATCATGAGCGTCCGCTCTGGCGCCACCTCGGCGTCCGCCATGGCCTTGAGCAGCATCGAGGGGTGCGGCTTCGAGGGGTGGTCGTCGGCCGTCTGTATGGTGAGGAAATGCCCGTGCCAGCCCTCGCGCGCGACGAGCCTGGCGACCCCGCGGCGCGACTTGCCGGTGGCGACGCCGAGGATCACGTCCTCGCGCTTTGCCAGCGCGGCCACCAGATCGCCGGCGCCGGGATAGAGCGGATCGTGCACGCGGCTGTCGTCGGCCTTCCAGGCGCCGCCGTCCTTGTACAGGCGCGCCAGCTCGCTGCGGGTCGCCAGGTCCTGCTCGGGTGATAGCACCTCGAAGCACTCCGGCAGCGACAGGCCGACGATGCTGAGCACGCTGGCGCGCGGCGGGCACGGCAGGCCGACCGTTGCGTAGGCGTGCTGCATGGAGGCGACGATGGCGTGCTGGCTGTCGACGAGCGTGCCGTCGCAATCGAAGATGATGAGCATCCGGGACATGGGCACGGGGTTACCGCAGGACACCCCGGCCGTCAAAGCTCAACGTGCGCGCCCGGATCGGAAAAGGGGCTGCCGGCGTCAGCGCCGGTGGCGGGCCTTGACCAGCACGGGCACGGGCGCCTGCGGCACCAGGGCCCCCACCAGCCGCCTCTGGGCCTCCAGCAGCAGGGCCTGCATGCGCAACACGTCCATCTGCGATGCCAGCGGCTGCCGGCGCGCCTTGTCGATCATCTGCCGCAGGCGCTGCATGCGGGCGAGGAGGTGGGGGAGGCTCCATGGAGCCATGATCGTCTGCATGACCTTTCAACTCCTTGTCGTGTCAGCTCGTACTACCAAGGTTGTCTGTTCGCCGCCTTTGCCACCCATTGCAGCTCCGGTCGGGCCGGCTGTGCAGTCTCTACGAACAAATATGTTGAATAGACTGCTCCGCAAGTCGGCCAAATTGCGAGCAACCCATCACACTTGCTTGAACCTCCCCCCTTGAACGGCCGCGATGGTCTCACCATGTCGTGACCAGCCGGGCCCCTCTGGCATCCACCGGGATGCGATGTCGGCATTGAGCCGTCATCAAGAGAGCGCCCCATGCACCTCCTCGAAACCCTGAGTCTGAGTCCCGTCCTTGGCACGCCGGCCTGGATGTGGCTGGCCTTTCTCGCCCTCGTCGCGGGCCTCCTCGTCATCGACCTCGGCCTTCTGCACAAGGAGCAGCGCGAGATCTCGGCGCGTGAGAGCCTGCTGCTGTCGGGCCTCTACATCGGGCTGGGCCTGGCCTTCGGCGGCTTCGTCTGGTGGTCCCTCGGCGGCAAGGCCGGCGCCGAGTACCTGACCGGCTTTGCGGTCGAGAAGACGCTGGCGCTCGACAACGTCTTCGTCATCGCCCTGATCTTCGCCTACTTCGGCGTGCCGCGCAGCCTCCAGCACCGCGTGCTGTTCTGGGGCGTGCTCGGCGTCATCGTGCTGCGCGGCGCCATGATCGCGGCCGGCTCCGCCATCATCGAGAGCGCGTCCTGGGTGCTCTACCTCTTCGCGCTGTTCCTCATCGCCACCGGCGTCAAGATGTTCTTCGCCGACGACAAGCCCCACGACGTCGGCGCCAGTCGCCTGCTGCGCGTCCTGCGCGGCCGCATGCGCGTCACGGAGGGGCTGCACGGCGAGAGGTTCTTCGTGCGCCTTCGCGCGGCCGACACCGGCAGGCTCGCCTGGCATGCGACGCCGCTGTTCCTGGCGCTCGTCCTCGTCGAGGCGGCCGATGTGATCTTCGCCGTCGACAGCGTGCCCGCCATCTTCGCCATCACCCGCGACCCCTTCGTGGTCTACACCTCCAACATCTTTGCGATCCTCGGCTTGCGAGCGCTGTATTTTGCGCTCTCGGGGCTCGTCGACCGCTTCCACTACCTCAAGTACGCGCTGGCCTTGGTCCTGGTCTTCATCGGCTCCAAGATCCTCATCGCGGACCTTGCCGGCATCGACAAGATCCCGCCCGTGCTGGCGCTCGGCGTCACGGTGCTGATCCTGGCCGCCGGCGTGATCGTGTCGCTGGTCAGGGGCGGTGGAGGGGGCGTGTCCGTGCCGTCGCCGATCGCACCCCGATCGCAGGGGAATGCAAGCCTCTGACGCCGGCGCCGGGCACCCGGACGGTGCCGGGCCTCACGCCAGCTGTGCTCAGCGCACGTCGTAGGCGCAGCGCAGGCCGATGTAGACGACATAGAACGCTGCGGGCTTCCACTGCGCCGCTTCCGCCCGTGTCGTCTCCGGGCCGTACCACCACGAGCCGCCGGCCGTCAGCGCGCTGTCGCCGCGGCGGTCGGCGAGCCATTCCCACACGTTGGCGCCCATGTCGAACAGGCCGTTGACGCCGGCCTTGGTCGTGCCGACGGCGACGTGCCGGCGGCGGCTGGTGTTCATGCCCTCCGGGCTGTTGCCCACCGGATAGAGGTATGTGCGCCCCGTCTCGAGCCCGTCGGAGGGGGCGCTGCGTGTCTCGGTGTAGGCGGCGCGCGTCCATTCCTCGCGCGTCGGCAGGCGTCCGCCCGCGAAGCTGCAGAAGTCGCGGGCCTCGCTCCACGAGACGTGCACGACCGGCTCGTCGTCGGCCCCGGGTGCGCCGTAGGGCCTGTCCCACGTCCATCCCGGCCGCCGCTCCCAGCCGGCGCCATACTCGAAGCCGCCGCCCTCCTTCTCGGCCGCCGTGACGAGGTTGCGCGCCGCCACGAACGCCCTGAAGCGCCCGATCGTCACCTCGGTCCGGTCGATGGCGAACGACCCGAGGCTGACGCGGTCGCTCGGGGCCTCTGCGGCCGCGGCGGCGCCGCAGGCGAGAACCGTGGCCACGGCGGCTGCCAAGCCCGTCCGCGTCATGATCTGTGCAACTCGTGCTCGATGGCCCCAACGAGCTCGCGCGACGACGGCGTCACGCTCGACCCGTAGGAGGCGACGGGCACCCCGTCGCGGCCGATCAGGATCTTGGTGAAGTTCCAGCGCGGCGCCGCCGAGGGCCCGAGCACGGAGGCGACCCATTTGTAGAAGGGATGCGCGTTCTGCCCGCGCACCTGCACCTTGGCGGTGAGCGGGAAGGTGATGCCGAAGGCGCCCTCGCAGAACTGCTTGATCTCGCCCTCGGCCTTGGGCTCCTGGTCGCCGAAGTCGTTGGACGGCACGCCGATCACGACGAGGCCCCTGGCCTCGTAGCCCTCCCACAGCTTCTGCAGGCCCGCATACTGGTGGGTGAAGCCGCAGAACGAGGCCGTGTTCACGACCAGCAGCACCTTGCCGCGATACTGCGACAGTGCCAGGCGGCCCTCGTCGATGGCGCGGAACTCGTGATCCCAGGCTGTGCCGGCGGCCTGTCCTGCCGCCCCGCCTTGCTCGGGCGCCATCGCCACCGCGCCCGCCAGCGACACCGCGCCGAGCAGGCCAAGCAGAATGGGCTTCATCGTCCGCTCCCGTACGCAAATTCGGGCGCGACGTTAGCCCATCCGCCGCCGCTTGCACTTCACGACTGCGGCACCGCGGCATCCGCCTCCGCCAGGAGCGCGGAGACGTCGAGCCGACGCGTGAACATGGCGAGCGTTCCGTCCAGATTGCGCGGCCACTCGGCCTCCGGTCGGTCCCAGTAGAGCTCGATGCCGTTGCCGTCGGGATCCTCGAGGTAGAGGGCGTTGCTGACGCCGTGGTCGCTGGCGCCGCTGAGCCCGATGCCGGCGGCAACGAGCCGCCGCAGCGCATCCGCCAGCGCCGCGCGCGTCGGGTAGACGATGGCGACGTGGTAGAGGCCCGTCGTGCCCCGCGGCGGCGCCGATCCGCCCTTGCTCTCCCAGGTGTTGAGGCCGATGTGGTGGTGGTAGCCGCCGGCGGCGACGAAGGCCGCCGCATCGCCATAGCGCTGCTTGAGCTCGAAGCCGAGCACGCCGCAATAGAAGCCGAGCGCCCTGTCGAGATCGGCGACCTTCAGGTGCACGTGCCCGATGCGCGTGCCGGGGTGCACGGGGTTGGGTGTCTGCCCGGGCTCGACGGGCGGCAGCGCACCCGCCGCCGCGCCGTCTGCCGCACCGATCGCATTGCTCATGGCCGCCTCTCCGCTTGCTCTCTCAGGCCTGCGCCGGTGCCCGGGCCGGGCCGCCGAGGCCGATCCGACCGAGCGCATGGGCGCCATCGCCGAGCAGCGCCTGCACCACCAGCAGGATGGTCCAGAACGCGGGGAACTCCCAGCCCCCGCCCTTGGCCGAGAACAGCCAGCCGTTGGGGAGGTGCTGCAGCGTCGCGCCGATCATGATCGGCAGCAGCAGGATGGCGATGAGGCGTGTATGGGCGCCGAGGATCAAGGCCAGGCCGCCGCCGATCTCGCCGAGGATCACCAAGTAGGCGAAGGCGCCGGGATAGCCGATGCTCTGGAAGTAGCCGACGGTGCCGGCGATGCCGAAGGTCATCACCTTCAGCAGCAGGCCGTGGGCAAGAAACAGGGTGCCGAGGCCGAGCCGCAGGAGGAGGGCGGCGTAGGGGGCGGTTTTGCTGTCGATCATGGGGAAGGCTCCGTAGCTTGCTGGGTGAATGCCGATGCAAGGCCCCAAGATGGCGTGCGCACCCCGGTTTGATAATGTGGGAAAATCGGATATCACTTCACACCATTGGTGTGAGACAAGATGCTCGACCGGATCACAGGCATGCAGGTTTTCCAGCGGGTTGCCGCCCTCGGCAGCCTGTCGGCGGCCGCCCGCGCCCTGCACATGTCCCAGACCATGGCCACCAAGCACGTGGCGGCCCTGGAGGCCCGTCTCGGCACCAGGCTCCTCTACCGCTCCACGCGGCGGCTGACGCTGACGGAGGCCGGCCGCGCCTATCTGGAGGCGTCGGAGCGCATCCTGGCCGACCTGGCCGCGGCCGATGAGGCGGCCTCCGCCGCCCACGTCGAGGCGCGCGGCACGCTCCGGCTCAACGTCCCGGTGTCGTTCGGCATCCTCGAGGTCGCCCCGTTGCTGCCGGCCTTCTCCCGCCGCCATCCGGGGCTTGCCGTCGATCTCGGCCTCAACGACCGCCACGTCGATCTTCTCGAGGAGGGTTGGGACATGGCCGTGCGCATCGGCAGCATGCGCGATTCCACCATGCAGGCGCGGCGGCTGGCGCCGGTGCGCCTCGCGGTCTGCGCCTCACCCGCCTATCTCGCGGCCCGCGGCATCCCGCGAGCGGTCCGGGACTTGAGGCACCACGATTGCCTCAGCTACACGCTGGCGCGCAGCATGGGTGTCGGGCGCTGGGCGTTCGGCCGCGACGGCCGCACGCTGGTGCAGGTGAGGGGATCGTTGCAGGCCAACAACGGCGACGCTCTGGTGGCCGCAGCCGTCGCCGGCCAGGGCATCATTTACCAGCCGACGTTCCTCGTCGCCCGCGAGCTCAGGGCAGGTCGCCTGGTGTCGCTGCCGCTGGACAAGGCGCCCTTCGAGCTTGCCGGCATCTATGCCGTCTATCCCGCCGGCCGCGCGCCACCGGCGAAGGTCCGCGCGATGGTCGATTTTCTGTCCGCCAGCTTCCAGCCCGTCCCGCCTTGGGAGCGCCAGGCGGCGGCGTGAGTCCCTCACAGCACCGCGAACGGGCTCTGCTTGAGGTCGAGGATGCGGTGCGCGTCGATGCGGCTGCGGATGCGCTCGATGGTGCGTTCTTTCCAGGTCGGCTTGCGGCTGGCGCGCGTCGCGGTCATGGGGTGTCTCCGTTGCGTGTGACGCCCCTTGTAGCCGCGCGCGGCCTGCTCCGCTGTTTCGACAGGAACATGCCCGGCACTATGCGCCGAGCTTGTCCTGCGTCTTGGTGTCGAAGTCGGAGGCCTCGTGCCGCTCGTGCAGCTGGCTCGCGGGGTCGCCGCTGATGCGGTTGACCATGCGCCCGCGCTTGACCGCGGGCCGCGCCGCGATCTCGTCCGTCCAGCGGAGCACATGCTTGTACTCGTGCACGGAGAGGAACTCGCCGGCGCCGTAGATGAGCCCCTTTGCCAGCGCCCCGTACCAGGGCCAGATCGCCATGTCGGCGATGGAGTAGTCCTCGCCCGCCATGAACCGGCTCTGCGCCAGGTGCTTGTCGAGCACGTCGAGCTGCCGCTTCACCTCCATGGCGAAGCGGTCGATGGCGTACTCGATCTTGATCGGCGCGTAGGCGTAGAAGTGGCCGAAGCCGCCGCCGAGGTAGGGCGCCGCGCCCATCTGCCAGAACAGCCAGTTGAGGGCCTCCGTGCGCCTGTCTGGGTCCTTCGGCAGGAAGGCGCCGAACTTCTCGGCCAGGTAGACCAGGATCGCGCCGGATTCGAACACCCGCCGCGGCGTGCCGCCCGAGTGGTCGACGAGGGCCGGGATCTTGGAGTTGGGGTTGGCCGCCACGAAGCCCGAGCCGAACTGCTGGCCCTCGCCGATCTTGATCAGCCATGCGTCGTACTCGGCGCCCGTGTGCCCGGCCGCCAGCAGCTCCTCGAGCATCACCGTCACCTTGACGCCGTTGGGCGTCGCCAGCGAGTACAGCTGCAGGGGATGCTTGCCGACCGGCAGCGCCTGCTCGTGCGTGGCCCCGGAGATCGGCCGGTTGATTTTGGCGAAGCGCCCGCCGTTCTCCTTGTCCCACTGCCACACCTTGGGCGGCGTGTAGCCGGGGGGAAAGCTGTCCATGGGTCGGATCCTTGCCGTGGGGGGAGCCGCGATGCCCGGCGGGCGACGGCTCGGGAGGGTGGATGTGCTTCCATCGCGCAACCACCGGCCGTTGGCAACGGCAACACGGCGTTGCCCAATGCGCCTCACGCGCATGTGTAGGAGCCCATGCCGCCCGTGGCCCGGCTGACGGCATCTCGGCCGTCCGCATAGGACGCTCACGGCCTTGCTCGGTGGATTGTCTTCTCGAGATCGATGGTAGCGGAGGCCAGACTTGAACTGGCGACCTACGGATTATGATTCCGCCGCTCTAACCAACTGAGCTACTCCGCCCCACGCTGCGAGGCCGGCGCGGCGCCGGTCCCTCCGCAAAGGTCGCGCGATATAAGAAGTGCCGCCCCTGCCTGTCAAGCAAGTCCGGCCCCTCGGGGTGCCTCCTGCCCGGCGCCGGCGCCGGCCCACATCCGGCCGCCGGCGGTGCACTGCTCAGGCGGCTTCCCGCTGCGCCTCGGCCTTGGAGAAGCGCATCATCGTGAACAGGCCGAGCGGACGCAGGCCCCGCTTCTCCACGAGCTTCAGCTCGTCGCACACCAGCACGCGCGCCACGTCGAACACCGGCCGCCAGCCGAGCTTGTCGGCGAACGGCGCCATGCGGCGCTCGACCCAGCCGCGCATGCCCTCATCCGAGCTGAAGTGGTTGACGATCAGCACCTGGCCTCCCGGCCGGCACACGCGCGCCAGCTCGCGCATCACCTTCTCCGGGTCCGGCACCACCGTCATCACGTACATGGCCACGACCGTATCGAAGGAGGCGTCGGGAAACTCCAGGTTGCCCGCGTCCATCTCGTAGAGGCCGGTAACGTTACGCAACCCGTCCTTGACCACGCGCTCGCGCGCCTTCTCGAGCATCTCCGGCGACAGGTCGATGCCCACGATCTCCAGGTCGCGCCGGTAGGCCGGCAGCGACAGGCCGGTGCCCACGCCCACCTCGAGCACGCGGCCGCTGCTGCGGTTGATGATCTCGACGGCGTGCTTGCGGCCCTCCGCGGCGACGAAGCCGAAGGTGTGGTCGTAGAACGGCGCCCAGCGCCGGTAGGCGCTGCGGATGCTGTGCTCGTCGAGATGCGCCACCTTTGCCGTGCGCCGACGTTTGGTCATCCCCCGCGTGCGTTTGCCCTCGGTCTGGGTTGAGATGCTCATTGGCTCCGTCTCCTTGAACGCACGATTCTTCTCTTCCCTTCCGGCCTGTCGCGAGGGCTCAGGCCGGCGCCAGCTGTCCGCTGGCAAGCGCGCCCCGTGCGGCCGCCCGCGCCGCGCGCACGATGAAGCCGCCCCCCAGGACGCGCGCGCGCGCCCCCTGGTCCTCGTAGAATACGCAGGCCTGGCCCGCGGATACCCCGTACTCCTCGCCGCGCAGCAGAACCTCCGCGCTGCCGTCCGCGCCTGGGACGACGCGCGCCGGCAGCAGCGCCCCGGTCGAGCGCACGCGCACGGCAAGCTCGACGCCGGCGGCCGGCATCGGCGCATCGCCCAGCCAGTTGACGTGTCTGAGCCCGATCGTCTGCGTGGCGAGGCTCTCCCGCGGGCCGACGATCACCTCGCGCAGTGCCGCGTCGAGGCGCACCACGTACAGCGGCTCGCCGCCCGTGATCCCGAGGCCCCGCCGCTGTCCGACGGTGTAGTTGATGATGCCGGCGTGCTGCCCCAGCACGCGCCCGTCGATGTGCCGGATGGCGCCACCCTCGGCCGCCTCCGGCCGCAGCTTCTCGATCACGTCCGTGTAGCGGCCCTGGGGGACGAAGCAGATGTCCTGGCTGTCGGACTTCTCGGCCACCACGAGATCGAGCTCCCGGGCCAGCGAGCGAACCTCGCTCTTGGTCATTTCACCGAGCGGGAACATGAGCTTGGACAGCTGGGCCCGCGTCGTCGCGAACAGGAAGTAGCTCTGGTCGCGCGCTGTATCCTGGGCCCGGTGCAGGGCCGGCCCGCCCGGTCCCTCGCGCAGCGCGATGTAGTGGCCGGTCGCCATGGCGTCGGCGCCCAGGTCCTGCGCCGTCGCGAGCAGGTCGGCGAACTTGATCTCCTGGTTGCAGGTGACGCACGGGATCGGCGTCTCCCCCGACAGGTAGCTGTCGGCGAACTGCTCGATCACGGCACTCCGGAAACGGCTTTCGTAGTCAAAGACATAGTGGGAGATGCCGAGCTTGTCGGCGACCCGGCGCGCGTCGTGGATGTCCTGCCCCGCGCAGCACGCGCCCTTGCGGGCGACGGCCTTGCCGTGGTCGTAGAGCTGCAGCGTCACCCCGATCACCTCGTGGCCCTGGCGCTTCAGCAATCCGGCCACGACCGAGCTGTCCACGCCGCCGGACATGGCGACGATGATGCGCTTGGGCCTTGCGGCCAGGCCGGACGAAGGGGGCTGCGGAACCATATCGGCGTTGTATTGCCCGTTGACTTGACGCTGTGCTGGGCGTCGCCGCGCACTGGCCCGCGACGGGCGCAATATGGCTTCAGGCGCCGATGCAATCAAGGCTTGTGAAGAAAGCATGACGGCGGCGGATCCGCCTGGGGATGCGCGGGCGCGGATGCAACTTGGGAGGGCATGTCCCGGAGCACTGCAGTTGGCTGATCAAGTCCAAGTCTACGGGAGCCTATACATCGGAAGCGCAAGCAGAACGCTGTTCTTAACCGACACTTACACTAAAACGACCCAGTCGTTAGTTGTGATTTTACTGCATCACTTAGGTCGAATTTAATCCGGGTGGTCTAGTGTCTCTCCTCGTATCGGGTCGGAGTATGTAACGAGTATCATGACCGAGCAACAGTACAGGGCGCGTGTGCGCTACGTCATCGGGCCGGACGGCAGTCCGCTCACCGTGGCAGATCTTCCCCCAAAGGATACCAAGCGGTGGGTCATCCGTCGCAAGGCTGAGGTCGTGGCGGCCGTTCGCGGTGGCCTTCTGAGCCTTGAGGAGGCGTGCGAGCGCTACACGCTGACCGTGGACGAGTTCTTGTCGTGGCAGCGGTCGATCGACCGCCACGGCATGCCCGGACTGCGTGCAACACGCATCCAGGACTACCGCGAGTAAAGCACCGGGAGACCGCCCCCCGGCCGGGCGCGGTCTCTTGCACCTGCAATGCCGTCACGGCGCGCGCAAGACGCGCGCGGCTCAGCGCCCCGACTTCGGCTTGGCAGCCGATTGCACCGGTGCGGCGTCGGGCGTTGGCGGCAACACCGAGCGCAGCGCGCACCCGGTCTGGCCGCGCGCCCAGGTCTCCACGTCGCGGCCGAGCGCGCCCCCCACCGCCTCGTCCACCTTGAGCCGCGTGACCGCGACCTGCGTGCCGGCGCCCGAGGGCACGAACGCGACCCGGAACGCGCGCGCACCTTTCATCTCGGTCAGCGTCGCATTCTTTTCCAGGAGCACGATCTCGGCCCCGCCGCCGTTGGCTGGTGGGTTGGCGTCGGCATGGAACACGTGGCTGCGCTTCATCGGGCCGTTGGCGCCGAACCAGCAGTTCAGCGCCCCTTGCGCCACCGCCGCGTAGGCGTCCGTGGGGCTGGCGCTCACGAAGTACGTGGCGTCCGGGGTGCCGGCATCGACCGCCTTCGGGATCGAGCCGGTCGCCAGGCCCTGCGGCACCACCCCCTCCGCCGCCATGTGCAGCTGCTGGCTGCATCCCCCGAGCAGGATGCTTGCAAGAATGAGCCCTCGCATTGCCGTCTGTGTCATTGCCGCTTCGGTCCCCGCCGTGCCGCAGGTTGCACGGCTGTGCCGGGGTGGAAGACCTCGGCCGTACGCCCTGCAACTCGATTGCCGCGGCTGGCCGTGTCCGGCCGCCGCTCGTCGCACGTGCATACGAAAAAGCGCGCAGGCGGTCGCCTGCGCGCTGGATGGCTGTGGATGAAGCGCCCGCACCGGCGCGGATTGGCTCAGCCGAGCATGGCGTTGACGCGGTCGACGCGGCGGTGCAGCGGACGGCTCTGCTCGCGCAGATCGATCTGGGGCTCGAGCTTGGCGAGCTCGGCCGAGACCTCCTCGAGCTCCCGGCGCGCGTTGTCGAGCTTCACGCGCAGGTCCTCGACCGAGGTGACCAGGTTCGCGCGCCGCGTGGCCGCGGCCTTGGCAAACATGGAGTAGGCGAAGTGCTGGGGATCCCGCACGCCCGTACGGTCCTCCTCGGCTGCGATCTGGCGCGAAAGCTCGAGCGCCATGGTGTCGAAATCTGAGATCATGGTCTCGAGCGAGGCGACCTTGCGCGCCTTCTCGTTGACCTCGAAACGCTTCAGCTTCAGAGCCGAGTCACGTGGTTTCATGTTCCGCCTGCCCTCTTTACTCACTCAAACACAACCGGGGCCGTCGTGTTCCATCCGCAATCGGCAGCGGCTTGGAACGATACGCCGGTGCGCCCGCGAGGCCATTTCGCAAGCTGCGTGCCAGGGCTCGGCTCTCATTTCCGCTGCCGGATTTTGGTGCTGCAGCGGATCGGCCACACGTTTCTCGCTACCGTGCCTGCTGGACCCGTGCACAGAACTACCACACGAGTTTTAAGTCGCAGTAAAGCAAGGCATTAGCGACGTTCTGGCATTGCCGCAGCGCTGCCATTTTTTTTGCATTCCCCCCTGTGGCGTGAGTCGCAAATCAGTTAATGAACTTATCCAGAGAGTTCTGCAGGGCGGTGTCGGGTTTCGCGCCTTCGCTCTCGTGTCCTGGGGTCCCGGTGGCGGCCGGGTGGTGACTGTCTCGAAATCGCTTCCCGAATCTGTGTCGGAATCGGCTTGCGCGCGCGAGTCGATGGGTTGCATCGCGGACTCCGCGATGGGCGCGGGCGGTGTCGTTGCTAGGAAAGCGTAAACGGGAAATGGCTTGTTAACTATTCAGCCCTACCCTGGGATGGAAGGTTAAGAAAGTAGGCGGGTTCGTCGGAATTTCGCGGGCGGCAGGCTTTCTGGGGCGAGGGCCTTGAAGAGAGGATCACAATGCGAGTCCTTCTGATCGAGGACGATAGCGCAACAGCGCAGAGCATCGAGCTGATGCTCCAGTCCGAGGGCTTCAACGTATACACAACCGATCTCGGCGAGGAGGGCGTCGATCTCGGCAAGCTCTACGACTACGACATCATCCTCCTCGATCTCAATCTGCCCGACATGAGCGGCTACGAGGTTTTGAAGACCCTGCGCGTGAGCAAGGTCGCGACCCCGATCCTGATCCTCTCGGGGCTGGCCGGCATCGAGGACAAGGTGCGCGGTCTGGGCTTCGGGGCCGACGACTACATGACGAAGCCCTTCCACAAGGACGAGCTCGTTGCGCGCATCCATGCCATCGTGCGCAGGTCCAAGGGGCATGCTCAGTCGGTCATCGAGACCGGCAACCTGCGCGTCAACCTCGACACCAAGACGGTCGAGGTGAACGGCCAGCGCGTGCATCTGACCAGCAAGGAATACCAGATGCTGGAGCTGCTTTCGCTCCGCAAGGGCACGACGCTGACCAAGGAGATGTTCCTTAACCATCTCTACGGCGGCATGGACGAGCCCGAGCTCAAGATCATCGACGTTTTCATCTGCAAGCTGCGCAAGAAGCTGCAGGCCGCGACGGGCGGCGAGCACTACATCGAGACGGTTTGGGGCCGCGGCTACGTGCTGCGTGATCCCGGTGGTGAGGATGTTGCAGCCTGATCGGCTTGGGGTTCGGCGTTCTCTGTCTCTTTCTCTCTCTCTTGGCATGACCTTTCGGGGAGCCCTCGGCGGCTCCCCGTTTTTTTGGGGGCGGCCGGCGCCGCCGATTGTTGCCGTTGTGGCGCCTGAGCTTCGCGGGCCATGCCCCTTGCGGCGACCGCTCCGCCATGATCCCTTCGCGCGGCACGCGAACGGGAGGGGGAAGGCATGAGCTGGCAGCCCGAGCTCGACGACTTGGAGCAGCGCAAGAGGCTGGCGCTGGCGCTCGGCGGCCCGGACAAGGTCGCCCGCCATCGCGCCAACGGCAAGCTCACCGTGCGCGAGCGCGTGGCAGGCCTCGTCGACGACGGCTCCTTCGAGGAGGCGGGCTCCATCGCCGGCTTTCCCGAGTACGACGCCGAGGGCCGGCTCACCGGCTTCACGCCGGCCAACGTCGTGTGCGGTCGCGCGCGCATCGACGGCCGCCCGGTGTTCGTGACGGGCGACGACTTCACCGTGCGCGGCGGCGCCAACGACGGGGGCCTGCGCGACAAGTTCCAGTACGCCGAGACCTTCGCCAGGCGCTGGCGCATTCCCTTCGTGCGCCTCGTCGACGGCACCGGCGGCGGCGGCTCGGTGAAGCACCTGGAGACCATGGGCCGCACCTACCTGCCGGATGTCGCCCAGTTCTCTGAGGTTCTCGACGCGCTCTCCGAGGTGCCGTGCGTCTCCCTCGGCCTCGGCTCCGTCGCCGGCATGGGGGCCGCGCGCGTCTGCGCCAGCCACTATTCGATCATGGTCAAGGGCAGCTCGCAGCTGTTCGCGGCGGGTCCCCCCGTCGTCGCCCGCACCGGCCAGACCCTGACCAAGGAGGAGCTCGGCGGCTCCTCGATCCACGCCAGGAACGGCACCATCGACGACGAGGTCGCGACCGAGGCCGAAGGCTTCGCGCGAGCGCGCCGCTTCCTCTCCTATCTCCCGTCCTCGGTGCACGAGCTGCCGCCGCGCGGGTCCTGCGACGACCCCGCCGACCGCGCCGAGGAGGGCTTGCTCTCCGCCGTGCCCCGCGAGGCGCGCAAGGTCTACAGGATGCGCGCGATCCTGGAGCAGGTGCTCGACAAGGGCTCGTTCTTCGAGATCGGCAAGGCCTGGGGCCGGTCGCTGATCACCGGCCTTGCCCGTCTCGACGGCTGGCCCGTGCTGGTGCTCGCCGGCGACCCCTACCACTACGGCGGCGCCTGGACCGCGGATGCCTGCCGCAAGGCCATCCGCGCGGTCGATCTCGCCCAGACCTTCCACCTGCCCGTCGTGCACTTCGTCGACATACCGGGCTTTCTCATCGGCAAGGAGGCGGAGGAGAGCGGTGTCATGCGCTATGGCACCCAGGCGCTCGCCGCCGTCCGCCAGTCCACGGTGCCGTGGTGCGCCATCATGGTGCGCAAGGCCTTCGGCATGGCGGGCCTCGCCCAGCGCAACGGCTCCGGGGCCTTCCTGCGCTACGCGTGGCCCTCGGCCCAGTGGGGCTCGCTGCCGATCGCCGGCGGCGTCGAGGCGGCCTACCGCGCCCAGATCGAGGCCGCGCCCGATCCCGATGCGGCGCGCGCGGAGATCGAGGCCCGCCTCGAGGCCTTGCAATCCCCCCTGCGCACGGCGGAGGCCTTCGGCGTCGAGGAGATCATCGACCCGCGGCGCACGCGCCAGGTGCTGTGCCGCTTCGCCGATCTCGCCGCGCCCCTGCGCGCCGCCGGCCGCCCGGCCTTCGGCTACCGCCCTTGAGCCGCCCGATGTGTGCCGCCGTCTCGCCCGCCGCCGTCGTCGACGCATGCAACGCCCGCGCCCGCCGTCTCGAGACGGCCTCGGGCACCGGCACGATGACGTGGCGCATGTGGGGCAGGGGGGCGCCGCTCGTGCTGCTGCACGGCGGCTCCGGCTCCTGGACCCACTGGCTGCGCAACATCGAGGCGCTGGCGCCGCATTTCGAGCTGTGGGTGCCGGACCTGCCGGGCCTCGGCCAGTCGGCGATGCCGCCCGAGCCGCACACCCCCGCGAGCATCGCCGACGTCGTGGTGGCGGGCCTCGCCGAGATCGTCGATCCCGATGCCGAGCTCCGGCTCGCCGGCTTCTCCTTCGGCGGTCACATCGCGGGGCTTGCGGCGCAGCGTTTGGGCGCGCGCGTGCGCGATCTGACGCTGATCGGCGTCGCGGGCCTCGGTCTGCGCGCCGATCCGCGCGAGCCCTTCGCCAAGGAGCGCACCGGCATGAGTGCCGCCGAGCTCTACGAGGTGCACCGCCGCAACCTCGAGATCCTGATGATCGCCGATCCGGCCAAGATCGATCCGCTCGCCGTCCACCTGCAGATGTGGAACGCGCAGCACGCCCGCTTCCGCAGCCGGCCGTTCGCCCCCACCGATGAGCTGGCCCGGGCGCTGGCCGACGTGCGGGCGCCGGTGAAGACCATCTGGGGCACCGAGGATGTGATCGCCCGGCCCTCGGTCGAGCAGCGTCTTGAGATCCTGCGCCGGCATCACCCCGAGCTGGCCGTGCGCCTCATCGCGGGCGCCGGCCACTGGGTCATGTACGAGGCGGCCGAGGCGTTCAACCAGGCCTTCCTCGAGCTGCTTTCGCTCTGATCAGGCGGCCGCCCGGCCGGGCTTCAGGCGCACGCCGGGAGCGGCCCGCTCCAGCAGCACCGAGGGGCGGAAGCGGTAGAGGCGCGCCGGCCGGCCGCCGGTGCGCTGGCGGAACTCGGCCGTCGGCTCCACCAGGCCTTCGCCTTCCACGAGCCTGCGGAAGTTCTGCTTGTGCAGGTGCGGCCCGAGGATGCCCTCGACCGCCTTCTGCAGCTCGAACAGCGTGAATAGCTCCGGCATCAGGTTGAAGATCGCCGGCCGCGACTTGATCGAGCGGCGAAGCTCGGCGATGGCGCAGGCGAGCACGCGCGCATGGAAGCCGAGCCGCGGATGCCACAGCGTGATGCCGGTCTGGCTCTGCGCCCGCTCGCCGGCGAGCCCGGCCTCGCACATCAGGTCGTAGCGCTCGACGATCTTCTCCTCGTCCCAGCCGCTGCTGTCCGCGCCGAACGCGATCCGGATGCGGCTGGCGCGGTCGAGGCCGCCGGTCGGCGCCTCGTCGTCCTCGCGCGCCCAGTCGGCGAGCTGCGCCTCGATGGCCCCGAGCACCTGCGGCTTGCCGTTGCGGAAGTCCTCCCACGGGAAGATGTCGTACCAGCTGAGCCAGTTGAGCCGCGCCCCGTCCTGGGCGAGGTCGGGCTGCACGAGGGACAGGTAGCACAGCGACACGACCGGCAGTTGCGGCTCGGTCTGCGCGGCTTCCACCGGCTGCACGAACATGCCCTCGCCGAAGGTGCACAGCGGCTGGCTGTTGGTGATGTGCAGGTCGGCGGCGCGCGCGATGGCCGCGGCGAGGCCTTCCTTGAGGTTGGGGTGCTCGCTCGGCACGTATGCCCCCGAGGGCAGGGAGGCCACGCGCGGTCGCGGCCCGTTGGTCACCGCCACCACGGGATCGTTGCCGCGGATAGCGAGCGCGACGGCGCAAAGGTTGAGCGCGACGGCTTCCTGGGCAGGCGTAGGGAGGGCTCCGGTGGCCGGTTGGCTGCTGGCGGCCCGTGTGCTCTCGACATGACGCATCGGCGAGTTCATGAAGACCTCGATTGGAACCAATGCGTTATCGGTTAAAGGTCGATCGTGGCAATTTTCGGCATTGCGCTGGCCGGGCGCATTTTTCTGGGCGGGCACGCGCAAGCCCCCGGATGACGCGGCCGCCCTTTCCGCCTAATCTGCCCCAAACGTCAACTTCAACGCGCCGAGTGCAGCAGCGGCAATGAGGGCCCCATGACCTATCACGCGCCTGTCGACGACATCATGCAGGCTTTGAAATCGGCAGCAGATCTCGACAATCTCGCCGCCGACGGCACCCTTGGCATCGACGAGGAGACCGTGCGTGCCGTGGTCGAGGAGGCGGGCAAGTTCGCCGCCGAGGTGCTCGAGCCCTTGAGCAAGATCGGCGACCGCACCGGCTCCAAGCTCGTCGACGGCCGTGTGGAGACACCGCCGGGCTGGAAAGAGGCCTACGCTCAGTTCGCCCAAGGCGGCTGGTCGGGTCTGCAGGGTCCGGAGGAATACGGCGGCCAGCATCTGCCCGCGATTCTCGGCATGGCCACGGCCGAGCTGTGGAACTCGTCCAACATGGGCTTCGGTCTCTGCCCGCTGCTCACCCACGGCGCCATCGACGCCATCGAGGCGCAAGGCAGCGACGAGCTGAAACGGACCTACCTGCCGCGGATGGTGACGGGCGAGTGGACCGGCACCATGAACCTGACGGAGCCGCACGCGGGCTCGGATCTGGCCGCGCTCAAGTCGCGCGCGGTGAAGCAGGCCGATGGCACCTATCGCATCTTCGGCACCAAGATCTTCATCACCTACGGCGATCACGAGATGACGGAGAACATCATCCATCTCGTGCTGGCACGCCTGCCCGATGCGCCTCCCGGCACGCGCGGCATCTCGCTGTTCCTGGTGCCCAAGATCCTCGTCAACGCGGACGGCTCGCTGGGTGCGCGCAATGATGTCGTGT
>JANRIO010000001.1:0-32072 GCA_033764875.1 Hyphomicrobiaceae bacterium
GCCCGCGACGCGGAACTGCGCCACGTCCGACTGCAGAAGCTGCGTCTCCTCGGCCAGCGCGCCGCTGGCGGCCGTCGTCTCCTCCACCATCGCCGCGTTCTGCTGCGTCACCTGATCCATCTGGTTGATGGCCGTGTTGACCTCCTGGATGCCGGTGGCCTGCTCCTCGGCACCCGACGCGATCGAGACGATGGACTGGTTGATGTCCTCCACCTGCCGGATGATCAGGTCGAGCGACTTGCCGGTCTCCCCCACCAGCGCCACGCCGCTCTGCACGAGCGTGGAGGAGCGCAGGATCAGCTCCTTGATCTCCTTTGCCGCCTGCGCCGAGCGCTGCGCCAGCGCCCGCACCTCGGAGGCGACCACGGCAAAGCCTCGGCCGCTGTCGCCGGCCCGCGCCGCCTCGACGCCCGCATTGAGCGCCAGGAGATTGGTCTGGAAGGCGATCTCGTCGATGACGCCGATGATCTGGTTGATCTGCTGCGACGACTTCTCGATGTCGCCCATGGCCCCGACGGTCTTGCCGACCACCGCGCTCGTCGTCTCCGCACTCTTGCGCGTCGCGTGTGCGATGTCGCGGGCCTGCAAGGCGTTCTCGGCCGTCTTCTTCACGGTCGCGGTGATCTCGTCGAGGGCCGCGGCCGTCTCCTCCAGGCTGGCCGCCTGCTGCTCGGTGCGCCGTGAGAGATCGCTGGCGGCCTTGGACATCTCGGTCGTCGTCGAGGTGATGGCATCCGCGCGTCCGCTGACGCTCCGCATCGCCGTCTCCAGCTGGCTGATCGCGTCGTTGAAGTCCGCCTGCAGCTTCGCGTACGCGTCCGGCAGGTTGTCGTTGAGCCGGAACGTGAGGTCCTTGCTGGCCAGCCTGCCGATCGCCGCGCCGATCGACGCGTTGACGATCCCGCGCTCGCGCTCGATGGCCTCGCGCTCGGCGCGCTCCCGCTCGGCGCGCGCCTGCTCCGCGGCGTGGGCCGCCTCCTTCTGCATCTCCTCCCGCTCGACGAGCTTGTTCTTCATGAACTCGACCGTGCGGGCGATGGCGCCGATCTCGTCCGAGCGCCCCTTGTCCGGGATCTCGCTGGCGATGTCGCCCTCCATGAGGCCGCGCATGCGCGCCTCAACCCGCACCAGCGGGCGCGTCAGGGACATGGCCGCGAAGGCCGCGAAGGCGCCGCCGGCGAGGGTCGCGAGCAGCACGCACAGCAGGATCAGGTTCTCGGCGAGCCGCGCCTGGACCCGCATCTCCTCCGCGGCGCGCATGGCGTCGGCGCGGGCCACGTCGACCAGCGCCTGCAGGTCCGTGCGCAGCACCTGCGCGAGGCGCTCCATCTTGTGCGGCGCCGGGATCGACAGCGCCGGCTTCTCGCCCAGCAGCACCAGCGCGCCGGCGCTCCACTCCTTGATGTTGCCCTCGATCTTGCCGAGCCGGCCGATGATCTCGGCGGAGGGCGCCGCGCCCTTGAGCACCGCCAGCTGCTGCTCGATCCTGGCGAGCGTCTTGCGGAACCGTTCCGTCGCCGCATCGCTGGGCTCGAAGCGGACCGCGTTCAAGGTGCTCGCCAGATCCGCCTTCGCGTCACCGTAGGTGTCCCAGATGCTGCGCGCCGCATCCACTTGGCGCAGCGGGTTGATCGCCACGTGCTCGGCCCTGCTGCCGACCGCACGCATCTCCACGAAGCTCAGCGCGCCCTGCACGATGCCGATGGCAAGCACGCCGCCGAAGCCCAGTCCAATGCGATGAATAATGCGCATGGCACCCTCTCAATTCGGAAGCACGGGCATCGCGACGACCTGCTTGGCGCCGGTCAGCGACTTGAGGAACGCGATGACGTCCGAGACGTCCTCCTTGCTCAACGGCACCGGCACCATCAGCGGTGAGCGCGACGGCCGCGCGATCCCACCGACCACATAGTGGGCCATCACGTCCTCGAGCGTCGCGAGCTGCCCGGCATGCATGTAGGGGGCCCGCTGCGCCGTATCGCGCAGCGTCGGCGTCTTGAATGCGTACTGCGCCTTGGCATTGCTGGGCTCGTATTTGCCGCGCCCCACATCCGTCACCGTCGTGCCGATGTCGTGGAATTTGTTGTCCGTGAAGTTCCAGCCCGAGTGGCAGTCGGCGCATTTGCCCTTGCCGTTGAACAGCACGAAGCCGCGCTTGGCCTGCGCCGAGATCGCAGTCTCGTCGCCATCGATCCACGCGTCGAACGGCGCATAGCTGGAGACGACGGTACGCTCGTAGGTGGCGATCGCCTCGGCGATGGTGTCGGGCGCCACGCCCCTGCCCGGAAAGGCGCGCTCGAACCAGCTCTTGTAGTCGGGAATGTCCTTGAGCCGCTTGACCGCGGTGGGCAGCGGCAGGTTCATCTCGACCGCGGCCTCGATGGGGCCCGTGGCCTGCGCTTCCGCCGTGGCGGCGCGGCCGTCCCAGAAGAAGGGGTGCACCCAGGCCACGTTGAGAATGGTCGGGGCCTGCCGGGCAAGCCGCGTGTTCTGCGCGCCGATCGCCGTCTGGTTCGGCGACTCCCAGCCGAACGACGGGTTGTGGCAGGAGGCGCACGTCATGTTCTCGGCACCCGACAGGCGGGGCTCGAAATAGAGCGCCTTGCCGAGCGCGGCTTTCTCCGGCGTATAGGGATTGCTCGCCGGGAATGGGATTTCCGCCGGGCGCACGTACTGCTTTTTCAGCTGCTCGATATCTTGCGCCTGCCCTGGCATCGCATGAAGCATGGTCACGGCCGCGACGGCGGCTGCGAAATTTCGAGCGTTCATTTCAAAATCCCCCGCGGCGCTTGATTGGAAATCACGTAACGCGCAGTGATTTTCAGCCAACATCGTAAAATAACAATTATCTACATGAAATGACACAGTTTCATCTGCAATTGTCATTCAATATGAAAGTGCAACTCAGGCCCGTTTCGAATTCACCGGCAAGCGACGCGCTCGCAACTGCGAGACGCCGCGCTTCACCGGCCGCCGCGATATGGGAGTATGCGCCCCCCAAGGGAGGACACCGACAATGACAATGACGACCCGGCGACGCTTCGTGGCGGGCAGTGCGGCAGGCCTGCTTGCTGCCCCGTTCGCTGCGACGGGCTATGCCCAGGCCTGGCCTTCGAAACCGATCAGGATCATCTGCGCCTATCCGGCGGGCGGCCTCACGGATCTCTTTGCCCGGGCCTACGGCGAGTTCCTACAGGCCAAGCTCGGCCAGACCGTCACGGTCGAGAACCGCTCGGGCGCCAGCGGCAGCCTCGGGGCCCGCGCGGTGAAGGCGGCCGAGCCCGACGGCTACACGCTCATGTTCACGATCTCGACGGCCCTGCTGCAGAACCGCGTGCTCCTCAAGAACCCGGGCTACGACGGCGACAACGACTTCGTGCGCATCGCGCACATGTCCGCGGGCCACCTTCCCACGGTCGCTGGCAAGCAGACCGGCATCCAGAGCGTGAAGGACCTCGTGGCCTACGCCAAGACCAACAACGTCAGCTTCGGCACCTTCGGCGCCGGCAGCTATGCGCACATCACGGCGGGCGTGCTCAACAAGCTCTTCGGGCTCAACATGAGGGCCGTGCACTATCGCGGCGAGGCGCCCATGTGGCAGGACATCGCCGCGGGCTCCATCCAGCTCGCCTGCGGCTCCTATGCCGCCGCCCACAGCGTCATCACCGGCAACCTCGGCGTGCCGATCGCCGTGCCGACCCTGAAGCGCATGAGCAGGCTGCCCGACGTTCCCACCTATCACGAGCAGGGTGCCGCCGATCCGGCCTTCGAGGTCTCGGGCTTCATCTGCCTCGTCGGCCCCGCCGGCATGCCGCAGGACATCGTCAATCGCCTCTCCGACCTGATGGTGGAGGCGGGCCGCAGCGAGCGCGTGCGCAAGATCAACGACACCTTCGGCATCGACGAGGCCGCGCTCTCACGGCAGGAGTTCGAGAAGATCTACGCCCGCAACGGCCCGATCCTGATCCAGCTCGTGCGCGACCTCAACCTCGCCCAGATGGACGCCCAGTAGCGCTGGCGGCGCGCTCGGGGCCCGCCCGCGCCGCCATCTCGCGGCGCGCGCTGCCGCGGGCTGCGCAGGGTCGCGAGCCCGCAGGCGAGGCACCAGACGCCGCCTGCCTCAGCTTGCCGCCTTGAACCCCGCCCCGGCGGCCTCGCTCTCCGAGCAGAACCAGCGTTCCCCGCGCGCCGGCATGACGCGCCCGCGCTCGTACTCGGGCGACCACGGCATCAGGTAGACCTTCTGCCCGCCCGCGATGGTGCCCTTGATCGGGCAGCCTTCGGGCGCGCGCTTCTTGGCCTCCTCCCAGGTCCTGGTGCGCCATTCCGAGGGCCGCACGCTGTCGCCCGCCGCCCAGATGCCGCGCCTGGCCGCCCGCGCCTCCTTCTCCTCGCTCCCGTAGCGTGTCATCACGAGGCCGCCCTCGGCGAAGGCGAGGCCCGCACGCACCATCTCCGCGGCGAGGTCCTTGTCGCCGCGCACGCAGCGCCCCAGCGCCACGCCGTTGCCGTCGCTGCCCTGGCGCGTGCAGGCGACCAGGCCGCCGCCGATGACGCCCGGCAGACCCGTCGCTGCGATGCCGCCACAGCGGAACTGCCGCCCGCCGGCGGGACCGCACAGCTGCCCGGCCTCCGGCAGCTCGATGCCGGCGAGCCGGAAGGTCGTGGCGCCGATCCGGATGCGATCCCCGCCGATAGCAAGCGCGCGGCCCTGCACCGGCGGCGTGCCAAAGCCCGGCAGCCTGGCGGTGACGCCGGCGAGCCCCGGCATTCCAGCGAGCCCCGGCATCCGCGGCGCCAGCAGCAGCCCCGCGACCGCCACCAGGCACGCCAGCGCCCCGCCGCCGAGGATCCTGTGGTTGATGGCGATGCCCGGCAGCCGCGGCAGCGCGATGCCCGCGAGCCTCGTGGCGAGCGGCAGGGCCGCGAGGAACAGCACGGCCGCGGCCAGCGCCGTCAGCATCGTCTCGCGGTCGAAGCCGACGAGCCGCTCGCGGCTGATGGTGGCCCCGAGCGCCACGGCGCCCAGCAGTGCCAGCGCCGAGCCTACCGGCGGCCGCGCCAGGAACGGCCCCACCGGCTGCAACAATCGGCGCACCAGCCGGCCCAGCATCACGATGCCGATCCCGAGCTTGTCGGCCGCCTGCTTGAGCAGGATCAGGAGCACGTTCCAGGCGCCGTTGAGGAGGAGCCAGAGGCCTCCGGCCCCGGCCCGCGCCCCCTGCCAGGCGGCTGCCCCTGCGGCCTTGGAGCCCGCGGCCAGCGCCACGCCCGCCGCCTCCACCTGCTCGCCGGCGGCACGGCCGGCCTCGCGCACCTTCTCCTTGCGCTGCTCACGCCTGAGCTTGATGGTCGTGCGCACGTACTTGTGCCACTCGAACCCGTCACCTTTTTTCCGACCGGCAAACAAGGGACACCTCCCGTTTGTCAGCATGCGCGAATGGGCGCCCGATGAAGGCAATTCATGAGGCCGAATCGTGGCGAGGCATAGAGCCCGCCGGCCACTTGCCCCAAATCCTTGTCAGCATGCCACAGGAGATGTGGATGCAGCGGCGCTTGACCGGCGGCGGCACCCGTTCCGACAATCGCGGGAAAGACAGATATCCAAGGTCACGGGGAGCCGCGCAGCATGGATCTCGAGCTCAAGGGCAAGGTTGCGATCGTCACCGGCGGCAGCCGCGGCATCGGCAAGGCCGTCGGCAGGGCGCTGGCGGCCGAGGGCTGCGATGTGGCGCTCGTCTCCCGTAGCCTCGCCACCCTCGAGCCGGCGGTGCAGGACATTGCCGCGCCCGGCGGCGGCCGCGTGCAGGGCTTCGCCTGCGACACCTCCGAGGACGCCTCCGTGAAGGCGATGGTGGAGGCGGTGGCGAAGGCCTTCGGGCGCATCGACATCCTCGTCAATTGCGCCGCCAAGCCCTCGGGCCAGGCGCGCCCGCCGAGCCTCGCCGAGATCACCACCGAGGAGTTCTGGGACCACATGAACACCAAGGTCATGGGCTACCTGCGCACCGCGCGCGAGGTTGCGCCGCACATGATTCGGCAGAAGGCCGGCCGCATCATCAACGTCTCGGGCCTTGGCGCGCGCCGCACCGGCACCACCATCGGCTCCATCCGCAACGTCGGCGTCGCCGCTCTGACCAAGAACATCGCCGACGAGCTGGGCCCCAAGGGCATCACCGCGGTCTGCGTGCACCCGGGCCTCACTCGCACGGAAGCCACGGCGGGCGTCGTCGCCGCCCGCGCCAAGGCCAAGGGCATCTCCGAGGCGGCGGCCGAGCAAGAGCTTGCCGCAACCAACGTCATCAAGACGCTGATCTCGGCCGAGCAGATCGCCCACGTCTGCACCTTCCTCGCCAGCCCCAAGTCCATCGCCATCAACGGCGAGACCATCGGTGCCGGCGGCGGCATGCCCGACGCGATCTTCTACTAGGCAGAGCGGAGCACGGCTCGCCGCTCGCCTTCCATCGCGCCGCGTGTACGACCTCCGATGGGCAAGACCCCGGACAAGCGCTGCGCGCTTCCCCGGCGCTCCGCCGGTCTCACACCACCTTCGCCATGAACCCCGCGAGCGCGGCGGTCTCCTCCGCCGTGTAGCGCAAGCCCAGCTTGGAGCGGCGCCAGAGGACGTCGTCGGCCGTACGCGCCCACTCGTGCTCGATCAGGTAGCGCACCTCGGTCTCGCTGAGGCCGTGGCCGAAATCGCGCCCCAGATCGGAGCGTGCGCGCGCCCGCTGCAGCAGGCGCAGCGCCCGCGTGCCGTAGTGGCCGGCAAGCCGCAAGGCCTCCGCCTCGGCCAGGAACGGGTGCGTGCGCCCGATCTCGTGCGCAAGGCCCGCGAGCGCATCCACCTCGAAGTCGCCGCCCGGCAACGGCACCGACCCGGTCCAGCCGGCGGCGAGGCCCGTGCGCCGCGGCAGCACCGGCTCGAGCGTCTCGAGCGCATGCTCGGCGAGCCGCCGGTAGGTGGTGATCTTGCCGCCGATGATGGTCAGCAGCGGCGGCGCATCCCCGTCGCGGTCGAGCTCCAGAACGTAGTCGCGGGAGGCCTTGGCCGCGGCCCCCGAGCCGTTGTCGTGCAGCGGCCGGATGCCGGCGAAGCTCCACACCACGGACGCCGGCGTGATCTCTTTCGCAAAGAAGCTGCTCGCCGCGCGGCAGAGGTATGCGATCTCCTCCGCGGTTGCCTCCGCCTCCCGCGGCTCGGCGCCGATGTCGTGGTCGGTGGTGCCGATCAGCGTGTAGGCGTCCTCGTAGGGAATGGCGAACACGACGCGGCCGTCGGGGCTCTGCAGCAGGTAGGCCCGGTCGTGCTCGAACAGCCGCGGCACCACGACGTGGGAGCCCTGCACGAGGCGCACGTCCGTGCGCGCCTCGCGGTGCAGGGTCCTTGCCAGCACCTCCGCCACCCAGGGGCCGCCGGCGTTGACGAGGACCCGCGCGATGGCCTGCCGCGCCGCCACCCCTTGCGGGTTGGCCAGCGCCAGGCGCCAAACCCGGCCGTCGGGCCGGGCGTCGACGACGCGCGTGCGCGTGCGGATGTCGGCGCCCCGCTCGGCCGCATCCATGGCGTTGAGGACCACGAGGCGGGCGTCATCCACCCAGCAGTCGGAGTACTCGAAGGCGGTCGTGAAGGCGCCGGGCTTCAGCGGCCGGCCGGCCTCGTGGGTGGCAAGATCGAGAATGGTGGTGCCGGGCAGTCGCTCGCGGCCGCCCAGATGGTCGTAGATGAAGAGGCCCGCGCGCAGCATCCAGGCGGGCCGCATGCCCTCCAGGTAGGGCAGCACAAAGCGCATGGGCTTGATGATGTGCGGCGCGATCCGCCACAGCACCTCGCGCTCCTTCAGGCTCTCGCGCACGAGGCGGAAATCGTACTGCTCGAGGTAGCGCAGGCCCCCGTGCACGAGCTTGGTCGAGCGCGACGAGGTGCCGGCGCCCAGGTCCTGCGCCTCGCACAGGAGGACGGACAGGCCGCGTCCTGCCGCATCGCGCGCGATGCCGCAGCCATTGATGCCGCCGCCGATGACGGCGAGGTCGAAGACGTCGGGCACGGATGTGATTCCCGCTGGTCGCTTCGGTCCCCAGATAGCTCCGCCGCGGTGGCTCTTCCAGCGCCAAATGCGCGCGGGGGGCGGGCCAGCTCCCGCCAGCTCCCGCCGGCGCTCAGACGACCCTGTCGGGAATGTCGATCTCGAACTGGGCGCCCTTGTCGGCCTCCAGCAGCCTGATGGACCCGCCATGCGCGCTGATCAGCTCGTGGGCGATGGCAAGGCCGAGGCCGGTGCCCCCCTTGCGTCCCGAGGAGCCCTGGAAGGCCTGGAAGATGTGGGCGCGCGCCTGCGCCGACAGTCCGGGCCCGTCGTCCTTGACGTGGATCACGACGCGTGCGCCTTCCCGGCGCGCGGCGATCTCGACGTTGCCGCCGCCGTCGCGCTCCAGCTGCTCGATGGCCTGCACGGCGTTGCGGGCAAGGTTGCTCAAGCAGCGGAAGAGCTGGTCGCGGTCGGCGTCGATGCGCAGCGCCTCGTCCACCGCCACCTGCCAGCCGATGCTGCCCTCGCGCGGCAGGCCGAGCCCGTCGCCGATCTCCTCGACCAGGCGGCGCAAGGGGAACAGCTCGCGGCGCGGATTGGCCTCCTCGGCGCGGCCGAAGCGCAGCGTGCTCTCGCAGAAGCTGATGGCGCGGTCGAGGGAGGCGATCAGCTTCGGCGCGAAGCGCTGCACGGTGGGGTCGGGCACCGAGCTCAGGCGGTCGGAGATCAGTTGCGCGCTCGACAGCATGTTGCGCAGGTCGTGGCTGACCTTGCTCACCGCGAGCCCCAGCGCTGCCAGCCGGCTCTTCTGCTGCAGGGTCTGGGTCAGCTGCAGCTGCATGTGGGCGAGCTCGCGCTCCGCCGTGCCGATCTCGTCGCTGCGCTCCGACGGGATCATGATGCGGCTCGTGTCCTCGGGGCGCTCGCTGAAGCGCAGGATGTTGCGCGTCATGCGCATCATGGGCTGCACGAACAGGCTGTTGAGCGAGAAGTAGACCAGCGCCGCCGTGATGATGGAGATGATCACCGACAGCCCGAGGACGTTGAGCCCGTAGCGGATCATCGCCTGCTTCAGGGGGCGCTCGGGCAGCACGACCTCGATGAAGTCGCCGCCGCCGCGCGCGGTCTCGCCGATGACGCGGATGATGCGGTCGTTGCGCGTCCAGAACACGGCGAGCGCCTCCCCGATCAGCCGCAGGCGCGAGCGGATGTCGCTCAGGAAGCCGGTGCCGTTGGCGCTGGCGCGGAAGTCGTAGGTATCGTCGATGTCGAGCGGGCCGTCGGAGGGCAGCACCAGCCGGCGCTCCCGGTCGCGCTTCATCGCCACCGCACGCACCTTGGCGGTCTGCAGCAGCTCCATGCGCAGGCCGTCCGGCACGGCCCCGCCCGGCACACCCTCGACGGCCAGCGCCGCAAGGTGCGAGGCCGTCAGCCGGTCGCGCAGCCAGGAGACGCGGAAGTTCGCCACCGACGGCACGAAGATCAGCACCTCCGCCAGCATCACGAACAGCACGGTGAGGAGCAGCAGCTTGGCGGACAGGCCCGGGCCGCGGCGCTCCGGCGCCGCGCAGCGCAGCTGGGGCCGGCCGCGCAGGAGCACGCGCAGGCGCAGCCAGTTGCGCTGCAGCCCACGCTGCAGCGCCCGGGCTGGCAGCTCCACCACGTCCGCTCTGATGTCGCGGGGCACGCTCTCGATCCCTCGTCCCGTCTGGCCGGGCGCAGCGGGCCCGGCTGTTGCTCATCCGCTCGTGTGTGTCAGTCTGGGCTCAGTCCGCGGCCCGGAGAAAATCAGGCGGCCGAAGGGCGCGAACCGGGGCGCCAGGATCGTCTGCCGGATCCTTGCCCTCACGCCGTGGCTGTCCAAGCTTAGCCCAGTTTCGCGAGCCATCCCACGAGTTTGCGCACGAATGGATTGGTCGCCGCCGCGGCGTAGTAGCCGATGGCCAGGCGGCGATTGACCTCGCTGTAGGTCGGATAGGGCGAGATCCATTGCGTCATCGCCTTGATATTCATCCCTTGCGATACGGCCAGCGACCACATCTGGATCAGCTCGCCGGCGTGCGTGCCCACGATGCTGGCCCCCACGATGCGGCCCGAGCGCGTCGTGACCACCTTGGCGTGGCCGAGGGTCGCCCGCTCGGTCTGGGCCCGGTCGTTCTCGTGCATGGGCCAGCGCAGCACCTTGACCTTGCCGTGCCGGCGGCGCGCCGCATCCTCGGTCAGGCCCACGTGCGCGATCTCGGGGTCCGTGAACGTCACCCAGGGGACGAGATCGTCGTTGACCTTGGCGGGCAGCCGGAACAGGGCGCGGCGAATGACGATGCCGGCGTGGTAGCTGGCCACATGCGTGTGCTGCATGCCGCCGACCACGTCGCCGATGGCGAACACCCGGCGATTGGACGTCACCAGGCCGCGGTTAACCTTGATGCCGCGCTTGTCGTACTTAATGCCGGCGGTCTCGAGGTCGAGGCCCGCCACGTTCGGCAAGCGGCCCGTGGCGATCAGCAGGTCGCTGCCCTGGATGAGGCTCGACACGCCGTTCTGGGTGACCTGCACGTCGATCAGGTTGGTGCCGCCGGAGACGCGCTCGACGTGGGCGCCTTCCCGGATATCGACGCCCTCCGCGACCAGGCGGCTCACCACCAGCTCCGAGATCTCCGGATCGTCCCGGCCGAGGACCTTGAGGGCCTCGATCAGCGTCACGCGGCAGCCGAGCCTGGCGTGGGCCTGGGCCATCTCGACGCCGATGGCGCCGCCGCCGATGATGATCAGGTGATCGCGCTTGTCCCTGTCCTCAAACAGCGTCTCGTTGGTGAGGTAGGGCACGCTCGACAGGCCCGGGATGGCGGGAATGGCCGGCGAGGAGCCGGTCGCGATGACGAAGCGCCGCGCCCGGATGCGCAGGTCGGCCGCCACCACCGTGTCCTTGCCGACGAAGCGCGCCTCGCCCTTCACGACCTTGACGCCGAGGCCCGTGAACCGCTCCACGGAATCGTTGGGCGCGATGGCGTCGATGACGCCGTGGATGTGGCCGTGGAGCGCCCTGAAGTCGACGGCCGGTCGCACCGGGCTGACGCCGAAGGCGCCGGCGGTGCGCATCTCGTGGGCGCGCCGCGCCGCCGCGATCAGCGCCTTGGAGGGAACGCAGCCCGTGTTCAGGCAGTCGCCGCCCATCCGGCCCTTCTCGACGAGCGCGACGGAGACGCCGAGCTGCGCCGCCGCGGCCGCGACGCTGAGCCCCCCGGCCCCGGCGCCGATCACGCACAGGTCGACGCGCAGGTCTCCGCCGCCCCCTGACATCAACCCGCCCAACCGGCCCTCTGCCGCCGGCTCGAACACGGCCGCGGCGCCTGCGCTGAGGGGGCCCGAAAGCTTGCCGGGCTCAGACATGGCTGCGCCTCCACTTCTTGACGATCACAGGAACCAGCGCAACCAGGCCCAGAAGCACAAGCGCCAGCATCGTATCGCGGCTGAGCAGGGCGTGCGGCGGCACCGCGAACGTGCACGCCGCACCGCCGCCGGCGGCAAGGCAGGCCTCGTACTTGCCGTGCGCGGCCTCCAGCACGTGCCGCAGGCCGGCGCCGGCGGAGGCGAAGCCGAGGGTGGCCGGCGCGATGCCGATGAGGGTCGCCAGCACGAAGGTGCGGGCGCGAACGCCGAGCGCCGCCGCCGCGACATTGACGAACCAGAACGGGAAGATCGGGGCCAGCCTCAGGAACAGAAGGTAGTTGAAGGCGTCCTGCGCGAACCCCTCGCGCAGCTTGCGCGTCCATGCGCCGCCCTGCGACGACTCCAGCCACCCGGCGCAGGCGTTGCGCGCGAGCAGGAACAGCACGCTTGCCCCGATGGTGGCGCCGACGACGGTTGCAAGGGCGCCGAGCACCGTGCCGAAGACGAGGCCGCCGGCGGCCGTGAGCAGGGCCGCGCCCGGCACGCACAGGGCGCCGACCAGGACGTAGACCAGCGTGTACGTGCCGAGGGCGATCGCCGGGTGCTGCGCCACCAGGCCCTGGAAGCGGTCGTAGAGGCGGGCCACCGTCTCCAGGTCGAGGGCCGTGATCCAGCCCTGCCAGGTGGCGAAGGCGATGCCGCCCAGGAACAGCGCCAGGGGAGCCAGCCGCAGGAGCCGCCGGCGCTTGGACGGCAGCGTCGCCATGGGGCACGCAGCCGCGCCCTCCCCGGCGGCCGGTGCGGCCGTCACGGTGGCGTCATATGCATCCCTGGGCTTTGTCGAAACGGTGTTCACGCTGCTTCCGGTGCTGCTGAAGCGCCATCATAGTCGGCGCAAGCTGTCCTGGCGCATGCCAGGCGAGTTATCGTCAGACATAATGTCAAAGGCTTTGTCGCACCCTCCGCGTCAAGCGGAGTTGAGGCTGCGCGAGAAGAAGTGATCGCGCGTGATGATTGCGGACCCCTCTTCCACCCGCATCGGTTGCTCCCCCTGGACCGCCTGGGGCCCGGCCGCAGTTGGACTTGCGATTGACTTGACCCGCGGTCGGGCCCTATAAGCCCGCAAACTTCCGCTCAGCCTTCCGCAAGCTTGGCAGCCGGCCGTAGCCGACGCCAGAGGCGGGGCTTTGGAGCCGGTTCTGCCATTCGGATCGGGCGCCCCCTGCCCCACCACGGAGACTTACGGTGAAACGGACGTATCAACCCTCCAAGCTCGTGCGCAAGCGCCGTCACGGCTTCCGTGCCCGCATGCAGACCGCCGGCGGCCGCAGGGTGCTTGCTCGTCGTCGCGCGAAGGGCCGGGCGAAGCTCTCCGCCTAACGCGCTTGTTGCGCCACGGATGACGGATGGCTCATGTCCGAACTGCCGGAGAGACGCCCGAGCGAGGGCACGCCTCCGGAGGAACGGCCGGGGCCGGGGCGGGCTGCGCGCAGCGCGACCCGCATCGAGACCCTGAAACGGCGTGCGGAGTTCCTGGCGGTGCGCAACGGTGCCCGCTGGGCCAATCCCTATTTCGCCCTCGAGGCCATGCGCCGGCCCGTGGCCGGCGAGCCGCGCGGGGCCCGCTTCGGCTTCACGGTCAGCAGGAAGGTGGGCGGCGCCGTCGACCGCAACCGCATCAAGCGCCGCCTCAAGGCCGCGGTATCGCTGGTCCAGGCGGGCGGCGCGCGGCCGGATTTCGACTACGTGCTGATTGCCCGCCAGCCGGCGCGCGAGGCGAGCTTCGGCTCGCTGGTGGCCGAGCTCGAGAAGGCGCTCTCCCGCGTCAATGCCCAGAAGCCCGGACGGGCTGGCCGACGGCCGCCGCGCCAGGGAAAAGCTCCATGACCTGCCATCCTGCCGCCAGGCGCCGAGGCATCGGCCCGGCGCCGTCGCCACGCCCGCCCATCCTTGAAGCCCGATACGGCTCGCTCTGATCCTGGAACGCACATGCAGCAGCAACAAGACAACCAGAAGAACCTGCTCCTCGCCATCGTGCTGTCGGTGGGCGTGCTGCTCGCCTGGCAATTGCTCTACGCCGGCCCGAAGCTGAAGGAGGAGCAGGAGCGCAAGCAGCGCATCCAGCAGGAGGCGGTGGCCAAGGGGCAGGTCCCCCCCTCGACCGCTCCAGGCGTCGCGACGCCCTCCGGCAAGGCGGCCTCGGTGCCCGGCGCTGCAGCCGGGCCGCAGGCGCTGACGCGGGAGGAGGCCCTGAAGGCGACCCCGCGCGTCGGCATCGACACGCCGAGCCTCAAGGGGTCGGTGTCGCTGAAGGGCGCGCGCATCGACGATCTCGTCCTCGCCAAGTACCACGACACGGTCGACCGCAAGAGCCCCAACGTCGTCCTGTTCCAGCCCTCCTCGGCGCCGCAGCCCTACTATGCCGAGTACGGCTGGGTGGCGACGCAGGGCAGCGCCATCCCGCTTCCCGGCAGCGACACGGTGTGGACGCAGCAGGGTGCGGGCACGCTCACGCCCTCGACGCCGATCCTGCTCACCTGGGACAACGGCAAGGGCCTTCTCTTCAAGCGCACCATCAGCGTCGACGCCGACTATCTCTTCACCGTGCTCGACGAGGTCGAGAACAAGACGGGGGCCGAGGTCACGCTCTACCCCTACGCGCTGATCTCGCGCCACGGCATGCCGACGGTGCAGGGCTACTACATCATGCACGAGGGCCTGATCGGCATCCTGGGCGAGGCCGGCCTCAAGGAGATCACCTACGCCGACGTGGTCAAGGACGGCGGCTCCAAGAGCTTCAAGGACAGGGGCGGCGGCTGGATCGGCATGACCGACAAGTACTGGGCGGCGGCACTCATCCCCGACCAGCAGACGCCGTTCGAGGCAAGCCTCTCCGGCTCCAAGCGCAACGGCCGCGAATTCTTCCAGACCGACTACACGCTGCCGGCCGTGACCATGGCCCCGGGCGCCACGGGCTCGGCCAAGATGAACCTGTTCGCCGGCGCCAAGCAGGTCGAGATCATCGACGCCTACCAGGCCAAGCTCAACATCCGCCAGTTCGGCCTGATGATCGACTGGGGCATGTTCTGGTTCTTCACGCGGCCCTTGTTCACGCTGCTGCACTACTTCGCCAACTTCCTCGGCAACTACGGTCTGGCCGTGCTCGCCGTCACCGTGCTCGTCAAGGCGGCCTTCTATCCGCTCGCCAACAAGAGCTACGAGTCGATGGCCAAGATGAAGAAGCTGCAGCCGGAGATGGAGAAGATCCGCGAGCGCTTCAAGGACGACCGCATGAAGCAGCAGCAGGAGCTGATGGCGCTCTACAAGAACGAGAAGATCAACCCGGCGGCGGGCTGCCTGCCCGTGCTCCTGCAGATCCCGGTGTTCTTCGCCCTCTACAAGGTGCTGTTCATCACCATCGACATGCGGCACGCGCCGTTCTTCGGCTGGATCAAGGATCTCTCGGCGCCCGATCCCACGTCGCTGTTCAACCTGTTCGGGCTGCTGCCCTACACGGTGCCGGACTTCCTGCACATCGGCGCCTGGCCCATCATCATGGGCATGACCATGTGGGTCCAGATGCAGCTCAATCCGCAGCAGCCAGACCCCGTGCAGCAGAAGATCTTCAACTGGATGCCGGTGATGTTCACGTTCATGCTGGCGAGCTTCCCCTCGGGCCTCGTCATCTACTGGGCGTGGAACAACGTGCTGTCGCTGCTGCAGCAGTATACGATCATGCGCAAGAACAACACGGAAGTGCACCTTTGGAAGAACATCGGCATCGACCAGTGGAAGGCGCGCTACCAGGCGGTGCGCAACATCGATCCGGGCAAGGTGCGCCAGGGCCTTGCCGACGCCGCCAGCCGCATCCGCAAGAAGTGACCGCAGCACCGCGCCCCGATGCGGCCTGCCTCGAGCTCATGTGATGGCGCAGGCCGAGTTCAGTGCCGAGGAGCTTGCGCAGGGCGACGCGCTGTTCCGCAGCGCGTGGGAGTTCGTGCTGAGCGCACCCTCGCACGAGTTCCTTCCCCCCATGCGCGGCCTCGAGGTGGCGTTTGCGGGGCGGTCCAACGTCGGCAAGTCCAGCCTGATCAACGCCCTCGTGGGCCATCGCGGCCTGGCGCGGACCTCGAACACGCCCGGGCGCACGCAGGAGCTCAACTACTTCCGGCATCCGCGACGGGACGTGTTCATCGTCGACATGCCGGGCTACGGCTTCGCACAGGCGCCCAAGGAGAAGGTCGCCGCGTGGACGGAGCTGGTGAAGGGCTTCCTGAGGGGGCGGCAGAACCTCGCCCGGGTGTTCCTGCTCGTGGATGCGCGGCACGGTCTCAAGGCCGTCGACGAGGAGATCATGGCCCTGCTCGACACGGCGGCCGTCTCCTACCAGGCGGTGCTGACCAAGGCCGACAAGGTCAAGCCGCACGAGCTGGCGCGGGTGATCGGCAGCGTCGAGGAGAAGCTCGCCACGCATGCGGCGGCCTATCCGTTCCTGATCGTGACCTCGTCGGAGACGGGGCTCGGCATCCCGGACCTGAGGGCTGCGACCGCGCAGCTCCTGGCCGAGCGGGGCGCCTAGAGCCGATCGCCTTTCACGCGTCGGCGTGTGTCGCGTGAAGATGCTCGCACTATCAAATACATAGCTCGCGCGACCGAGTCCGAAGGATCGGAAAGCGCGCTAGGATTGGCGAGGCGCGGAGCGTGCCGCGACCACGCGGCGGCGCAACTCCTCGCAATACGCCTCCGCCTCGCCGCGCGAGGCAAAAGCCCGCAACGGGACCACGAGGGCGCCCGTCGTGTCGGACCAGATGCACAGCCAGTCGGTCACGATCTCGGGTTCATCGAGCAGGGTGTAGGCGAGCGAGGCCGTCGCGACGTCGCTGGTATAGGTGACCCGATCCGCGTGCAGCGCCAGCGTGCGGGCGCCCAGCATCAGGGGATCGCTGACGCGGCGCTCCAGAAGCTGGCGGTAGTTGGCGTCAACCTCGTGGCTGTAGCACAGTACGCCTGCAAGGTATGACGCGAGCGCGATTGCGAGGGCTGCGCCGAACTGCGCGGTGGTGAAGCCGGCCACGCCCGCCAGAAGCATGATGGCGAGGCTGAGCGCCACCGGGGCGTAGAGGTAGCTCAGGGAGCTTCGGTAGCCGGTGCTCCTTGCCCTCGCCTCGTGGAGCCTGACATGGGCCTCGACATCCTCGCGGCTGAGGCTGAACGCGATCTGCAGGGGCGGGGCTTCGCTCATGGGTCCACCTCGAGGGGCGATCCAGGCCGCCGGCAGGCGCCCGTGCGATCGCGAATTCCGTTGCCGGCATGCGGGAGAACGAGACCAAATTCGCGGCCAGGAAAGTCGGCCCCTGTCTATCGGCGGAGGGCTCGATGCGCTAGAGGGTGGCCTCAAGCAACACAAGACGGCCCCTGGAGGAGACATGACAGACCGCGGAGCATCTCACGTCGTTCGCCCGCTCACCCGGCGGACTTTCCTTGCGCTAGCGGGCGCCGCGCCCCTGGCGATCGGTGGGGCGGCGGCCGCCGATTTCCCGAGCAAGACCATCCGCATCGTGGTGCCGTACCCGGCCGGCGGCTCGGTCGATGCGCTGGCGCGCATCCTGGCGCAGGAGATGCAGGCGGCCAAAGGCTGGACGGTGGTGGTCGAGAACAAGGCCGGCGCCTCGGGCGCCGTCGGCACCCGCGAGGTCGCCCGCGCCGAGCCCGACGGGCACACGCTGGTGCTCGGCACCAACCAGACGCACGCGACCAACGCCTTTCTGATGAAGGAGCCGGGCTACGACCCGGTGGCCGACTTCGCCCCGGTTGCAGGCCTTGCCGACCTGCAGCATGCGCTGGTGGTGCCCAAGGCCTCCAAGGCCGCCAGCGTCGCCGAGCTGATCGCGGCCGCCAAGGCGGCGCCGGGCACGCTCAACTATGGCTCGACGGGCAACGGCTCGGCCTCCCACCTCGCCATGGAGCTGTTCAAGAGCAAGGCCGGCATCGACATGCAGCACGTGCCCTTCCGCGGCGCTGCCCCCCTGTCGCTGGAGCTCGTCGCCGGCCGCATCGACGCGGCGTTCGTGACCCTGCCCTCGGTGGTGTCGCTCGTCCAGGCGGGAGACGTGAAGGCGCTCGCCATCGCCTCGCCGAGCAAGGCGAGGCAGCTGCCGGCGGTGCCGCTGCTGTCGCAGGCCGGCATCGCCGGCGGGGAGGCCGACGCCTGGATCGCGCTGTTCGCCCCCGCCCGCACGCCCGCTGCCGCCATGGCGGCCCTCGAGGCGGCGGCCGCCGGGGCCATGGGCAAGCCCGCGATCGTGGAGCTGGCGACGGCGCAGGGGATCGCGGTCAACGTGCGCCCGGGTGCGGCCTTCAAGGCCTTCCAGCGCGAGGAGATCGCCCGGTGGGCCGCAGTGGCGCGCAGCGTCAAGCTCGCCCCCGAGTGAGCGGGTTGGGCGTGTCGGCCGTCCCCGCGAGGGGGCGCGTCGCGCCATAGGTGGACACCCCCTCGATTGGCGGTCCCGGCCGTGCGCGCCACAGCCGGGATCTTTCCGTCGCGTCTGATCTGAGGCGGAAGGATCCCCGACGATCGAAGCCCGCGCACGATGTCCGGCAGCGCAAGCCGACGGGCTGGAGCCGGACACCGGCGCCAGGGCGAAACACCGCCCTTCGGGGGCCCGTTGCTACGCCTTCTTGCGGCCGAGGGCGGCGCTGGTGAGCGCGTGCGCCTCGTCGAGCTTGGCGAGCACGCGGTAGTGGGTGTCCTCGGCCAGGCGTCCGCGCAGCTCATTCATCAGGTCGCCGCAGGATCTGAGGTCGGCGTGCGCGAGGTTGCACAGGATGCGGTAGTCGTTCGACACCTCGTAGAGGGCGTCGGCGACGGCGCTGCGGAAGCCGGTGATCTTGGCCAGCAGCTCCTCCTCCGCGGCGCGGCGGATCTCGATCTGCGTGGCGCCTGCAGCAGCCGAGGGGCGCGGCGGCGGAATCGGCGGCGGGCGGGTGCCGGCGAAGCTCGGCGGCAGCTGGTGGCGGATCTGTCGTGTGGCGGCCTGCTCGGCCTCGGGAAGCCGGTGCCAGTCGGGCGCCACGGGATGGCCTTGCCCCGGGCTCTTGCCTCTACGTCCCCCAAACATGCCAAGCCTCCTCAGCGCCCTCTGGAGAAAATCGTCCGGGTCCCGCCAGACCCCGGACTGCCAAATCGAGACATCAAACGGTATTCGGCGCGCCGGTCAGCTCTCTCACGAGGCTCTCGGCCTCCGACAGCTTGGCCAGCACGCGGTAGTGCGGGTTCCTGGCCAGCCGTTGCTCCAGCTCCTCGGTGCAGCGCGCGCACTCCTTGAGGCCGGCGCTTTCGAGCTGGCGAAGGATCTGGAAGGCGCTGGACGAGCGGGCGAGCGCCTCTTCCACCGTACGCTTGAAGGCGTGCACGCGGCGAAGCAGGTCTTCGGGCGATTCCTCGGCCAGCAGCTCGGTGAGCCGCGCGCCGAGGCTCAACGCGTCGGTATCGAGCTCGACCGCGGTGCCTTCGATGATCTCGAGATTTTCCCGGCCGCGCCGCGCGTGCTCCGGCCCGTCCCTGCGCCAATCAGGCTTCATACGCATCCCCTCATCACCTGAGGCGAAACCTGGAGTAAAAAGACGATCCGGGTCCTGCCGCAACCCCGGCGTCGCCACACCCCTCTTCGCCCGGCGTCCCGCATCGCGAGCGAGCGCCTATCTCGCCCATCTTCCGGGCGCACAGTCCACCCCGTCCTCGCCGCCGCGGCGCAGGCTGACGCATTGCGCCGGGCGAGTGCGGCAATTAGGTCACCAAATTGTGGAGTTTGTTTGGTGCCGACTGAGCAATTGCGGGTCTTGGAGGCCGATCTCCGCGCGCGGCTCGCCGCTCAGGTGATGAGCCGGGACAGACGCAGCTTGGCGGCGCCGAACATCACCTCCTGGCCGGCGTCCTGCAGTGCCACCGTGCGCGTGCCGATGCCCTCTCCGTCCACCTGCGTGCCGTTGGTGGAGCCCAGGTCGCGCAGCGTCAGGCCCTCTCCGGCCACGAAGCGGATCTCGGCGTGCGCGCCGGACACGGAGGTGTCGTCGATGACGAGCTGGGCGCGCGCCTTGTCGCGGCCGACCACCCAGCTGCGGCTCGCCTCGCCCGCGGCCGGGCGCATCTCGAGCTGCAGGGCCCGGCCCGAGGGATCGAAGCCAGACAGCATCCAGGCCCGCGCGGTGACCGCCTCCGAGGCGGGGGACGCAGCCGGCTTGCCGCCCAGGAACTTGTATTCCGCCTTGCCGAAGCGCAGCACATCCCCTGGCGCGGCCTGGCCGGCGCGCACCATGCGGCCGTTGAGATAGGTGCCGTTCGACGAGCCGAGATCCGTGACCGTGAGGCGGCCCGTCTGGGCGTTGTACTCGACCGAGGCATGGCGCGAGGAGACCGTGTCGTTGTCGACGACGATGTCGCTGGTCTTGCCGCGGCCCAGGATCAGCGCCTTGCCGCTCTCGAGCTGCACGTTGCGGCCCCCGGCCGCCGGCTGCAGGGCTGCAGCGCCCGCCGGCAGGTTGGCGAGCTGCACGCTGCCCATGACATTGCCCATGACGTTGCCGATCACGTTGGCCGGCGAGGCCGAGGGCGGCCGCGAGCGGGTGTATCGGCTGATCTGGGCGCCGACCTGCTGCAGGGAGCCCGTGCGCAGGGCGAGCACCAGCGCGGCCGCCGCAAGCGTTGCGCTCATCACGACGATCAGCGGCATGGCGTATCCCATGCCGCCTCCGGGCGTGCATTGGGAGATCGCCTGATAGGGGATCGAGAGCTCGCGCAGGGTCCGGATCAGCTCGCCCGAGTGGATCGAGAAGAACACGCCTTGCGCATCCTTGCGCAGGAAGGTGTTGATGCCGACCACGGCGTTGCACTCGTCGAACAGCGGACCGCCGCTGTTGCCGGGGCTGAACTGGGCATTGTGCTGCACCGTGCGCGCATGCAGCGAGCGCGTCTCCGAGCTCCGCATGTCGGCGGTGTTCATGCGCGAGACGACGCCGCTCGTCATCGTGGCGTCGAGGTTGGTCGGGTCGCGTAGCAGCGCCTCGAACTCCTGCCGGGTGCGCACCTGTCCCGGATCGCGGATCTCGGCCGCGGCGGGAAAGCCCATGGTGATGACGTTGGCGAGCTTGTCGGGCTCGTAGTCGCCCAGCGCCAGCGCCTTGCCGGGGAGATCCTGGTCGGTCTCCAGCACCGCGATGTCGAGGTGCGGCCGCGTCGACACCACGCGCGCGGCGACGAGCTGCCCGACCCGGTTCTTGTCGCGGAAGGCGATGCGGAACTCGGCATTGTTGTCGACGACGTGGAAGTTGGTGACGACGGTGCGCTTGCCGCTGACCAGGAAGCCCGAGCCCGACCCGTAGCCCTTGCCGTTGGCCGGGAAGGCATAGACCTTGTACACGCTGGCCTCGACCTCGGTGACGTCGAAGGCGCGCGCCATGCCGGCACCGAGCAACGGCGCCATCATGGCCAGCAGGATCAGGAACAGGGAGGGAAAGCTGCTCCCGGCGCCGCCCGCATCCCTGCGCCCGCGTGCCGACATCCCCGCTGCAACAGCTCCAGTGCCCATCGTCGCTCCCAATCGGCGCATCGTGACCTGCGTGCACGCCATGCGGCACCCAGCGAACTTGCACAGAATAAGCTGATGCGTCTGTTCCCGCCACGACTTGACGCAGTCAGCGCAAACGCTCCTTCCAGTCGGCCTGCACGCCCCCAGGCCGGCGGCAAGGACCGCCATCTTTCATTAGCTCTAGGCGACGATCATGTCGCCCGCCGCGTCAATTGTGAGCTATACTGTCAAAGCTCGCCGCGGCGTGCGTGCCGCCCGCCGGGATTGCCACCGGCACGCGTCTCTGCCGCGGCGCATTGGTGATCGGGGGGCTTGTCGATGCAACGAAATTTCGCCAGTCGGGCGCTGGCCTTTGTCCTGTGCGCGGGGCTTGTGGCAGTGCCGGCCGGACACACGGCGCAGGCGCAATTCGGGCTGCCGGGGCTGCCGGGCCCCCGCATCGGCGTGCCGCTGCCTGTGCCCGGCGTGCGCGTCGGACCCGGCGTCGGGGTCGGCATCGGGGTCGGGGTGCCTGTGCCGGGCCTCTACGGACCCGCCGGCCTCGGCCGCACCCTTGGCATCATCGGCGCGGTGGCCGTCGGGGCCGTGATTTTGCACCGGCTCAGCGTGCAGGACCGGCGCGAGGTGACCCGGCGCGCCAAGGTCGTGGTCGAGAAGGACCAGAACGAGCGCGTCGTCGACACCTACAAGACCAAGGACGGCATGCACCAGGTGACCGTCACGGCCGACCCGGTGCAGAAGGCGAGCGACTTCGTCGACGACCCGGCGCTGCAGAAGATCGAGGACGCCAAGGCCCAGACCCCGCCCGAGGCGAAGTCCAAGAGCGGCGCCAAGCCGGCCACCGCCATGGCGACGGCGAGCGCCCAGGCCGATCTCGTCAGGATCAGCGAGCTGCCGCCGGAGGCCGATTGCCGACGCGTCACCACCGAGCTCGAGAGCAAGACCGCCGCCAAGGGCAAGCCGCAGGCGAAGACCGCGGAGGCGAGCAAGCAGACCAACGTCTCCATCATGTGCAAGACCGAGCAGGCCGTCTGGAAGCCGGCGGGGGCCTGAGCCCCTTCGCCCCCGTGTGGGCGCCGGGCGTATCCTTGCCTGGCCAAGGGCCGTCGCCACGGCGACGGCCGCGACCGCGACCGGGAGGCGCCGCCGCAAGGCGTCCCGCTCGGGTGCGCAACCGCCTTGCCTGCGTCTCCCTCACCCCCTATGCACGGTCTTCGCCGGCACCCGCCGGCCAACCGGCCCATTGGGAGGCGGCAACACATGGCGCGTGCGCGACACCTGGCTCGGATACCCGTCGAGGTCGAGTATCCCGACATCCTGGAGAACCTCGCCAACGACGTGCTGTCGGGCGAGTACGAGAGCGGGCACGACGGGGCCGACCTCACCATTCTCGACATCGGCGCCAACGTCGGCTTCTTCGCGCTGTGGGCAACCCTCAGGTGGCCCGGCAGCACGCTCCACTGCTACGAGGCCAACCCGGGCACGTTCCCCTACCTTGAGCGCAACACGCGGCGCAACGCCCGCATCCACTGCACGCACGCGGCCGTCTTTCCCGGCCCCGAGCGCAAGATGCGCTTCTTCAGCCGCTTCCCCGGCGACGGCGAGGCGGGTCTCGAGGCCTACCTGCACGACACCTTCAACGAGGGCATCGCCGGCGAAGTCCACGAGGTCGACGTGGTGGCGCCCGCCGACCTGCCCAAGGCCGACATCGTCAAGCTCGACATCGAGGGCGGCGAGGGTGCGGTGCTGGCAGCGCTCGACCTGTCGGCCACCTCGCTCGTGCTGGCGGAGTTCCAGAACCGGCGCAACCGCACCGAGATGCAGGCGCGGCTCGCCGCCGCAGGCTTCGTCGCCGTCCGCGACGAGGAGGCGCCCTGGGACCCCATCCTCGGCTACCGGGACTACAACCAGGGCCTCGCCGGCGACATCTTCGGCCACATGTTCTACGAGCGCAAAGGCCAGACCCGGCTGCGGCGCGCGTGAGGCGGCCGGCGCCTCTTGCCGCGCAACGCGTGCCGGGCTCGCGCCGGGCTGCTTCCCGGCTCATCGCGCACGAGCCTAGTGGCTGGCGCTGTCGAAGGCTGCACCCGCCGACTTGCCTTCCTTCATGCGCCGCCGCGAGCGGCCGACGATCTTGCCGTCCTCGATCCGCACCAGCCGGTCGGCGTAGGACAGCGTGCGGTGGTCGTGCGTGACGACCAGCACGGCGCGCCGCGCGTCCTTGGCCACCTCCGACAGCAGCGCCATCACCTGCTTGCCGTTCTCGCTGTCGAGCGCCGCCGTCGGCTCGTCGGCAAGGATCACCGACGGCGAGCCGGCCAGCGCCCGCGCGATGGCGACGCGTTGCTTCTCGCCGCCGCTCATCTTGGACGGCGAGGCGTTGACGCGATGCCCGAGACCGACCGCCTTCAGCGCCTCGAACGCCAGCTCCGGCTGCTCGCCGAGCGAGGCGCCGCGCAGGTCGAGCGCCAGCATCACGTTCTCCATGGCGGTCAGCGTCGGCACCAGGTTGTAGGCCTGGAACACGAAGCCCACGTGCTTGCGGCGGATGTCGGCGAGACCCTCCGGCCCGAGCCCGGCCGTCGAGTTGCCGGCGATGGTGAGCTCGCCCTCGGTCGGCCCCAGGATGCAGCCCAGGATCGACAGCAGCGTGGTCTTGCCGCTGCCCGAGGGGCCCATCATGAGGGTGAGCTCGCCCGGCACCAGGTCGAGGTTGACGCCCTTGAGGGCTTTCACCTCGCCGGCCCCCACGCCCAGCACCTTGACGATGTTGCGCGCTTCCAGCAGCGGAGCCAGTTGGCCTTGGTCGCTCATGGTTGTTGCTCCCTCTGCTTCAGCGGCTGAACACGGCGGCCGGATCGATGCGGATCACCTTGAAGATGGCCCCCACCGCCGCGATCACGCACATGCCGACCGTCAGGATGAACAGCGACCCCGCCAGCATCGGCGTCATGGCGATCGGCAGCTCCGATTCCGTCACCTTGAACATCCATACGATGAAGATGCTCAAGGCCATGCCCACCGCGTAGCCGATGACGGCCGACAGCACGGCCTGGATCAGGATCACCTTGTTGATGTAGCCGGCCGAGGCGCCCAGCGCCCGCAGCGTCGCGAACTCGTTGAGGTGGTCCTTGGTGCTGGAGTAGAGCGTCTGCGCCACGATCACGACGCCGACGATGATGCCGAGCGCGGTACCGGCGATCAGCGCCACGCCGGCGCCGGTCTCGAACATCCAGCGTCCGATGTTGCGCTCCCGGAACTCGTCGTGCGTGATCACGTTCGTGTTCGGCAGCCGGAAGGCGATGCGCTTCTTCATCTCCTGCACGTCGGTGCCCTCGGCGAGCTTGACGCGGATGAACGTCGCCTGCTCGGCCGCCGCGTCCGTCAGCGCCCGCGCGTTGGCGATCGACGTGAAGACGTAGGGTACCGTGGTGAAGGAGCGGATGCCCCGCGTCACCGCCGTCACCGTCACCTGCATGCCGTTGACCTCCGCCTTCGAGCCCAGGCCCTTGACGCCGAGCTCCTTGAAGTAGACGGCATCCACCGCCACGCCCGAGGGCGACAGGATCGACTGCCGGCTGCCCTCCTCGAGGTCCCACGGCAGCGGGCTGTTGGGCAGGTCATCGAGGCCGACGATGGAGGCCGTCGTGCTGCCGCCGCTGGGCCGCTTCCAGTTGACGAAGCTCACCAGCATCTCGTTGACCTTGGCGACCCCCTGGATCGACAGCAGCGCCTGCTTCTCGCGCCCGGTCAGCGGGAAGGGATCGTCGAAGCTCTTGGTCTCGAGCGGCACCACCCACAGGTCCGCGGGCGCCCGGTCGATCACCGAGGTGACGAGCCGCTCGGTGCCCTCGTACATGCCGAGCTGCACGGCGACCAGCACCACCGAGAACACGATGCCGACCAGCGTCACGGTCAGGCTCAGCGTGTCGTGGAACAGGTTCTTGTAGGCGAGCTTGTGCACCATGGGCAGGCGGCGTTTGCCGAGATCGGGCGCCCCCGTCGTGCCCATCCCGTGCTCTTTCACGGCCGCAGCTGGCATGCTCATCGCGTTCTCTCCGTCTTGCCCCGTCGCCCGTGCTGCCCCGTTGCCGGGGCGGGCGCGATGCGTCTCGTCCAGCGGTTGCAGGCGCCGCGCGGCCGCGGCGTCTGTCCGATCCTTGGCCGCACCCTGCCGGCCCGCGCCGCGCTGGGCTGTCCCCGGCGGAACAGCCCGTGCGATTTTGGCAGCCCGCGCCACCCCGCAGGCCGCCGGAAAATTGGGCAGATTGCCCAAAGGCTCACGTCGCGCGAGGGGCGATTTCGTGCCAGCTATACCGCGGGCGACAGCCCCCCTGGAACCTCAAAACGAGCTCCCCGATGCACCATCGCCTGCCGAGCCGCCGCGCCCTTCTCCTCGGACTTGCCGCCGGCGCCGCCTTGCCGGCCCTGCCGCACCCCGCGCGCGCCGAGACCTGGCCCGCCAAGCCGATCAAGGTCGTCGTTCCTTTCGGCGCCGGCAGCTCGGCCGATATCGTCCCGCGCATCGTCATGGAGCAGTTGTCGGCCCAGCTCGGCCAGCCCATCGTGATCGAGAACCGCCCCGGCGGCGGCAGCACCACCGGCACCGCTGCGGTCGCCAAGGCCGACGCCGACGGCTACACGCTGCTCGCCACCTCGAGCGCCTATTCCGTGACGCCGGCCATCTACCACAACCTGAGCTACGATCCCGTCAAGGATATGGTCCCCGTCGCCACCTTCGGCAGCGCCAACAGCGTGCTCATCGTCGCCGCCAACGCACCCTACAACACGCTGGCCGAGTTCGTGGCCGCCGCCAAGGCCAAGCCCGGCGCCTTCAACTTCGCCTCCGTCGGGGTGGGCTCGGCCGTGCACATGGCCGCCGAGCGCTTCCGCGTGGCGGCAGGCTACGAGGCCGCCCACGTCCCCTTCAAGAGCGGCTCGGAAGGCCTCACCGAGGTCATGGCCGGCCGCATCGACTACTACTTCTGCCCCAGCAACACCGCCCTGCCCTTCATCCGCGAGGGCCGGCTCAAGGCACTGGCCGTCAGCCCCAAGAAGCGGCTCGCGGCGCTGCCCGACGTGCCGACCACCACGGAAGCCGGCTTCCCGAACTCGGACTACCAGTCCTGGCTCGGCCTGCTCGCGCCCGCCAGGACCCCGCCGCAGATCCTCTCCCGCCTGCACGTCGAGATCGGCAAGGCCGTCGACGCCGACAGCGTCAAGTCGCGCTTCATCGCCAACGGCGTCGAGCCGATGCCGCTCACCCAGGCGCAGTTCCAGGACACCATCATCGCCGAGATCAAGGCCAACCGGGAGCTGGCCAAGATCCTCGCCATCAAGGGCAACTAGCGACCCGCACCGGTCGTGCAACCCTCGGATGCCGACCCGGGTGAGCGCTGCCATTGCGAGGACGGGCATTGGTTCGGCCGGGGCTGGCGCCGCGCAGCCGTCCGCGCGCGATGATCCCGCGCAAGCCGCGATGCGTGAGCTGCCAGCGCCGGCCTCGGCGGCCGGATCCATCTCCGGATTCGGCCTCCTCACATCGTGCCGGCATTTGATCGAGGTCACGGCACTCTCTCCCGGCAACGGCGAATGCTTGAGGCGCGCGCGCCAAGACGAGTTGCCTCGGCGCCGCGCGTGCATTTTGGCGAACGAAGAAGCGACGGCCGATGACAGAGACCCTCGATCGCGCGCAGCGCGCGCAAGCCATTGATGCCTTGATGCCTCCCGAGATGGCGCTGGCCTGCGAGGCCGCGGGTGCATCCAAGGCCGGGCGTGACGCGCTGACGCTGATCGTGCTCGGCGTGCTGGCGGGCGCCTTCATCGCGCTTGGCGCAGTTTTCATGACCGTGGTGCTCGCCGGCTCCGGCGACCTGCCCTGGGGCGTCGCGCGGCTGCTTGCCGGTGTCACGTTCTCGCTGGGCTTGATACTCGTCGTCATCGGCGGCGCCGAGCTGTTCACCGGCGACGCCCTGATGATCGTGGCCTGTGCCAGCCGGCGCATCACCATCGCCGCGCTGCTGCGCGCCTGGTCGCTGGTCTATCTGGGCAACATCGCCGGGGCCCTGGCGACGGCCGTCCTGGTTTTCCTGGCGGGATACCACGGCTTCGGCGGCGGCACCGTCGGCAAGTCCGCCCTGGGCGTGGCGGCGGCGAAGGCTGCATTGCCGACGCTTCAGCTCGTCTTCCTGGCCGTGCTCTGCAACGTGCTGGTCTGCCTTGCAGTGTGGATGTCGTTTGGCGCGCGCACCGCGACCGACAAGGCGATTGTCATCATCCCACCCGTCTCGGCGTTCGTCGCCGCCGGCTTCGAGCATTCGATCGCGAACGTCTATCTGCTGCCCTATGGCCTCGCGGTCAAAGCCTGGGCCGGGAGCGGGTTCTGGACCGCCATCGGGCAAACGGCCGCCGACTATCCGGCCCTGACCATGGGCGCGGCACTCCACAACGTCGCCGTGTCGACGGTCGGCAACCTGGTCGGCGGCAGCCTGATGGTCGGCGCCGTCTACTGGTTCGTCTATCTGCGCCGGCGCGGCTGACCGCCCCCGGGGAGGGGGCCGCGCAGGCAGCCGCAGCGGCCGCGGGCGCTTCCACCTGGCACGGAACCGCGCTAGCTGTGTGATCTCCCGGCCCGCCCGCGAGCCGGACACCCTGGCGCCGCCGCGCGCCGGCGTCCGGGGCCTGTGATCCACGGCATCCCGCAGCGTCGTTATGGCCCGAGCGCGATAGAGAAGGAGGCATCCCATGCTGGCGGACGGCGACAAGGCACCCGAGTTCGAGCTTGCCAGCGCACAGGGCCCGCTCAGGCTGTCCAAGCTCAAGGGCAAGGCCATCGTGCTCTACTTCTACCCCAAGGACGACACCCCGGGCTGCACCAGCGAGGCGCGGGACTTCACCGCGCTGGCCAAGGAGTTCGCCAAGGCCGGCACCACCGTGATCGGCGTCTCGCCCGACAGCCTCGCCAGCCACGCCAAGTTCGCCAAGAAGCACGATCTCGCCGTGACGCTGGGCGCCGACGAGGACAAGACGGTGGCCACCGCCTACGGCGTCTGGGTCGAGAAGTCCATGTACGGCAAGAAGTACATGGGGGTCGAGCGCGCCACCTTCCTGATCGACGGCAAGGGCCGCATCGCCCGCGTCTGGCGCAAGGTGAAGGTGCCGGGCCACGCCGCCGAGGTCCTCGCCGCCGCCACCGCGCTCAAGGCCTGACGCGCCGCGTTCCTGGCGTCCGGCTTTCTCGATGGACCTTGATGATGCCGCCGTTCTGCAGGACCTTCGCCGCCGCCTTCACCGTGCCGGAGGCATAGTGGAAGTGGTGCTGGTCGTCGAAACCGGCCGCCCCCCAAGCACGGCAGGCAGGACGCGACCTGCCGTTATGGCTGCCCCTGCGCAAAAGCGCCGGGCCTGCCGCCTGATCCGCGCGGAGCTGGGCGTATCGCGCGCCGCACCTCGCAACATCTAACCCTGCGCCGAGCGAAAGCCTGCCAGCAGCACGCGCATCGCGGCTTGCCCTTGCGCCGTCCTCACCCGCGACAGGGCGATCACCTTCGATGCCGGCAGCCGCGGCAGCCCGAACGCCTCCGTCACGTCGACCGCCCCCACCGGCGCCACGCGCGCCGCCAGCGGCGCCACCGCGATGCCGGCCGTCACCGCGGCCCCCACCGCCATCACCCCGCCGCCCGAGAACACCTCGACCCAGCGCACGCCCGCCGCATCGATCGCGCGAAGCGCCAGCGTCCGCAGGCCGCACGGCGGCGACAGGTTGGCGAGCGGCAGCGGCTCGCCCCGGTGCCAGCGCAGGCGCGGGCTCGCAAACCAGCCGACGCGATCCTCCATCACGCCCCGTCCCTTCTGCCGCGCGCCCTCGCGCCGGATCACGGCCGCATCGAGATGGCCCGCCTCGAATGCCACCTCCATCTCGCGCGACTTGCCGATCTGGAACTCCATGACGAGGCCGCGGTCCATGGCGTTGAGCCGGCCGATCAGCTCCGGCAGCTCCCGCCCCGCGACGTGGTCGCTGATGCCGATCCTGAGCTGCTGCCGAGGCACCGCCTGCAAGGCCCCGGCGGCCCGCGCGCTGGCCGCCAGCAGCTCGCGCGCCGGCTCCAGGAAACGCGCGCCGTGCTCGGTCAGGCCCACGCGCCGCGGCGTGCGCTCGAGCAGCCGGCAGTCGAGCATCTGCTCGAGGCGCTTCAGCTTCTGGCTCACGGCCGCCTGCTGCGTGTCGAGGCTCTCGGCCGCCCGCGTGAAGCTGCCGAGGTCGGCGATGCGCACGAAGGCCGCAACGGCGTCCAGGTCGAGAGCGGGGCTCATCATAGCAATTCCATATGATTGATATCGGTTCCGATACCTAGATCATATGGCCCGCGCGTGGCAAGAGGAGCGCCCGCCCCTCGCCGGCATAGCCGCTCACGCGGCGCCGCCACCGGCGAGATCGATGCCAATCGTCCACAAACGGAGAGACCGCCATGCCCCTCGTCCGCATCCAGCTCGCCGCCGGCAAGTCCGAGGCCTACCGCCGCGCCCTCGTCGAGGGCATCTACGCCGCCCTGCGCCAGACCTTCGACGTGCCCGAGGAGGATCTGTTCATGCAGGTGGAGGAGCTCGCGGCGGGCAACTTCCACTTCAGCCGCAGCTATCTCGGCATCAGCCGCAGCGACGACCTCGTCATCCTGCAGCTCACCGTCTCGAACACGCGCCCGCTCGCCAAGAAGCAGGCCCTCTACAAGGCCATCGTCGCCAACCTGGGCCAAAACCCCGGCCTGCGCCCGCAGGACGTGTTCATCAATCTCGTCGAGGTGGCCAAGGAGAACTGGTCCTTCGGCCACGGCGAGGCGCAGTATGTGTGAGGGGGCCGATGGCCCTTAGGGTAAGCCGAGGGCGAATCCCGGCAGGCGGCGCATGGGCAAAGTGTTGGGTGTCGCGGCACTCTGACACGAGCCGCGGCAAAGCAATGAAACAAAGGATAGCGCAACAACCTCTCCTCTTGCGTTCCCGGAAACCGCGCGGCAAGCGCGGTTATCCGGGATCTTTCCCCGGCGCGGCTGCTCTCCACCGGGAAAGATCCCGGCTCTCGCTCCGCTCGGCCGGGACGGCAAGCCTTGAGGGTGAGTGCGCACCCCATCGCGGTGAGCCGAAGGCGAAACCCGACATCTCACGAGATCGACAGTTGGCGGGTTTCGCTGCGCGCTGCCCGACGATGATGCATCCCGCATCCGCACGGTGGCATGTTGAGCGCTGGGGCATGGTACTGCCCTAAGCCCCCGGCCTTCCCGTCTTGCGCGGCCGACCCCGGCGGCCGCGCTTTTCCTTCTCGTCGAGGATCTCGATGGTCTTGGTCACGGGCTTTGGCGGCCGCGCCTTGCCCTCCGTCGGCAGCCCGCGCTCGGCGTGCGGGCCCATCTCGTCCAGCGTCGGCTTGTGCGGGCCCTTGACGCGCTCGCCGTAGGCGCCGGCCCGCGCGCGCGGATCGACCTCGGGGGCCCGCGCCGGCACCGGCCGGTTGCGGGCCGAGCTCATCTCGTCGAGCGCCGGCTTGCGGATGCGCGCCACGGCCTCCTCGTCGCGCGCCGGAATGGCCCGGTCGGTGCCGGGCCCCATGTCGTCGAGCGAGGGCTTCCTTGCGCGTGACGGCGTCGCCGTGCTCTGCGCGAAGGTCGGCTGCACGGGCTGGTAGTCGCGGGCGATACGTGTCTCCGCGCCGGGCGGCCGGCTCGCCGCAGGCGAGAGGCCGGGCGCCACAAAAAATCCCTGCCCCTCACCCCGACCCTCTCCCCGTGAACGGGGAGAGGGAGAAGAGGTGTCCGCCTTCGACGCTCCCGCACCCGGCGACTGGCTCCGTCCCGCGCCGGGCGGCCGGCTCGCCGCAGGCGAGTCGCCCGGCGCAAACAAAACAGTCCCACTGGCCCCGTACTTGCGCTCGCCCTTGTAGGCGCCGGCGCGCTCCTCGACGTCCGTCTGCCGAGCGAGGGGATCGTCGGCGATGGCAAGCTCGGTCTCGCGCAGCCGCTTGACCTCGTCGCGCAGACGCGCCGCCGTCTCGAACTCGAGATCGGCCGCGGCCTCCTTCATGCGCCGCTCCATGTCGGCGATCACGGCCTTGAGGTTGTGGCCGACGAGCTGCGCGTTGTCCTCGGCGAGCCCCGCGTCCACCGTCACGTGGTCCTGCTCGTAGACCGAGGACAGCACGTCGTGGATGTTGCGCTTGATGGTCTCCGGCGTGATGCCGTTGGCGGCGTTGTAGGCCGTCTGCTTCTCGCGCCGCCGCTCGGTCTCGGCCATGGCGCGTTCCAGGCTGCCGGTGACCTTGTCGGCGTAGAGCAGCACCCGGCCGTCGACGTTGCGCGCGGCGCGGCCGATGGTCTGGATCAGGCTCGTCTCCGAGCGCAGGAAGCCCTCCTTGTCGGCGTCGAGGATGGCGACCAGCGCGCACTCCGGGATGTCGAGGCCCTCGCGCAGCAGGTTGATGCCGATCAGCACGTCGAAGGCGCCGAGCCTGAGGTCGCGGATGATCTCGATGCGCTCCAGCGTCTCGATGTCGGAGTGCATGTAGCGCACGCGGATGCCCTGCTCGTGCATGTACTCGGTGAGGTCCTCCGCCATGCGCTTGGTCAGCACCGTGACCAGCGCCCGGTAGCCTTTCCTCGCCACCTGCCGCACCTCGTCGATGAGGTCGTCGACCTGGCTCTTGGCGGGCCGCACCTCGCACACCGGGTCGATCAGGCCCGTGGGGCGGATCACCTGCTCGACGAAGGTGCCGCCGGTCTGCTCCAGCTCCCAGCCGCCGGGCGTCGCCGAGACGTAGATCGTCTGCGCCCGCATGGCGTCCCACTCCTCGAAGCGCAGCGGACGGTTGTCCATGCACGAGGGCAGCCGGAAGCCGTACTCGGCCAGCGTCGCCTTGCGCCGGTAGTCGCCGCGGAACATGCCGCCGATCTGCGGCACCGTCACGTGGCTCTCGTCGATGAACACGAGCGCGTTGTCGGGCAGGTACTCGAACAGCGTCGGCGGCGGCTCGCCGGGCTGCCGGCCCGTGAGGTAGCGCGAGTAGTTCTCGATGCCGGCGCAG
>JANRIO010000032.1:0-40579 GCA_033764875.1 Hyphomicrobiaceae bacterium
CAGAGCGGTGATGGCGCCGGGCCAGCCTGCTTGGCGACGAAACTCGGGAGCGCGCGATCAAGGTCTCAGGTGTGTCGCCGTGACGACCATCTGTCGCATCCGCAGCTCGCCTACCCGCGAGCGACGCACGGGATGCGCGCCGGCATGTTCCGCAAACCCTCCGAGGACGCGCCCCAAGGGACCCATGCGGCGGCGATTCCGGCAGCCACGGACGGCAGGCGCAAAGAAGAAGCCGCTCGCCAGGCGAGCGGCTTCCTAGGTCCTTCCGGATCAGTTCGTCAGATCAGAACTGGATGCGCGCACCGCCGATGACCGTGTCGATCTCGGAGAGAGATTGCACGGCGCCGCCAGCACCGCCGGTCGTCACCTTTGGATCGAAGTGGCGCCAGCCGAGGTACAGGGTCATGGCAGCCGCGTCGATCTTCTGCGTCACGCCGAGACCGTAGTAGTCGACGCTGTCGCTGGCGATATAGGCGCCCGTCATCGTCAGAGACGTACCGGCCGAAGGACCGGCAGCGATTGCCACCGAGGATGCAGCGCTGTTGCCGGAGGCATAGCCTTCAGCACGGCCGTACTCGCCGTACAGAGCGGTCACGCCGGGGCCGAACCAGTTCTTGGCGATACCGCCCTGGATCTGCCACATGGTGCCGTCCTTCTTGCCGCTCGTGGTGGCGCCAAGAGCTGCGGTGGACGTGAAGACGTTCCAGCTCGTGATGCCGGTGTTGGCCTGCACGAAGATGCCGGAAGCGATGTGCTTCACGGACAGAGCGTAGGCCTGCTGGTCTACGTCATTGCGGGTTGAAAGGGCACCGCCCTGGTTCGCAAGGTTGTTGTCGCGCTGGAAGCCGGCGCCTGCCGCAATCTGGAAGCCGGCGAACTCGCCAGCGTAACGAGCTTGCACGGTGAAGCGATCCTGCTCACCCCAGTACGCGCCGAAAAGGAAGCCACCGAGGCTCACGGTGTCGTAACGGATGCCTTCTTCACGCGAGCAGCCGTAGCAGTAGGGCGTCAGGTTAGCGAGCGTGTTACCATAGTGGCCGCCTCCACCCGAACGGCTCAGGTAAAGACCGCCGCCCTGCAGGGTTGGGTTGGATGTGGCAATCAGACCCACATCGCCACCCGAGATGTCGATGATCGAGGACGGGCCCTGGATGTTGACGCGACCGACGGTCACGCGGCCGAGAACCTTGTCCTCCAGCCACCAGTTGGCCGTGCGGACCGACAAAGAACCGTCGCCCGAAGTGTTGGCCAGTGCCTGACCGCTGTTGGAGGCACCAGCGACGGTCCAGTTCTGGTTCAACGTCGTGAACTGATTGATGAGGTCGGAGCGGTTGGAGCCCGACCACTCGATCATCATCTCGAAGCCGGCCGTGACCGACGACGTCACCTTGGCGTTGCCGGCGAAGATGAAGCGCGTCGAGCTGTTGATGTTGTCGACACCAGCAACCGTGCGGGTCTTGGTATCGTCGCCCATATACATGATCTGCTTGTCGACCTGGCCGCTGAGCGTCAGGGAGACCTTGCGGTTGCCCTTGCGCACCGTGGTCGCCTCGAGATCGGCAACCCGCTCTTCAAGATCCGCGCAGCAGTCGCCGCCGAGATCCGCGGCCTTCGCCGTGCCCATCGACACGCCGCCTACCAGGAGTCCAGCCGCGGCCATGAGCGCCAGCTTGCTGGATGACTTCAAGAGTCCCCCGATCATTAGTACTTCTCCGTTGGACTAACGCTACCGGAACCCAATCTTACCGATCGAATTTACCGACCTCGACTTCACTTCTTCCCACACAAGCAGGCCTTCCCGGGTTTGCGATTGCCGTGAAGGCGGCCTGTTCGTGTCGGACCTAGGACTAACCCAATCGTTAGCGAAGCGTAAACACGCAAAACCTGATTCGCGGCCCTTTCCCCCTGGAACGTGGCCTGATGGCCACAATGACGAATCGAGTCGCCCCTGTATCGCCTTGCGAATTCGCCTCGTCGAAATTCGCGTCAAGTGTTGATAGATCCGCCCCGTCTGCGTCACAACAACCTCGACGGGCACACTCATCAATTCGTTGAAATGAGGCGCTTTTTGGATGTGCATAAGCCCCTGAGAAAGGCCCTTGACGGGTTTTCCGCGGGCGCTCTCCCGTCCGCCGTCCGGCCCGAGCGTCAACATGCGGCACGACACGCAACGGCTTCGCCGCTACCTTTCGGCCTCCTATGCACAGCAAAAGCCGCTGCTGCCGGGGAATACGCCCGCTCAGGCCTGACGATTTTGCTGTTACGCATTGAAGATGAAGAGCAAACGGGCGCCGCCACGTTCGCCGGCCGCGTTCCGGGCCGCCGCAGGTGAAAACCTGGGGCTTGGCCGCAGCGACTTGGGGTGACGAGCATGCAGAGCGCTGACATCGCCGTCGTCGGTGCCGGACCGGCGGGACTCACCGCCGCCCTGTGCCTGGCCCATGCCGGCCGCCGGATCCTCCTGATCGCGCCGCCCGAGCCCGACCGCAAGCCCGATCGGCGCACCACGGCGCTGCTCGGCGGCAGCGTTCATCTCCTTGAAAACTTAGGGGTTTGGACAAGCCTCGCCGCCCGCGCCGCCCCCCTCGAGGGCATCCGTCTGGTCGACGATCGCAACAGCCTTTTCCCGGCCCCCGAGCTCACCTTCCGCGCCGCCGAGATCGGGGCGGCCAGCTTCGGCGCCAACGTCGAGAACCAGGACCTCGTGGCGGCGCTGCTGGCGGCGGTGGCCAGCGCTCCGGCGGTGACACGGCGCGAGGCCTCGGTGGCGGCGGTCGAAGCCGGCCCCACTGGGCTGCGCCTGCTGCTCGACACGGGAGAAACCGTGGACGCCCGGCTCGCAATTGCAGCGGACGGACGCAACTCGTTGATCCGAAAAGCCGCGGGGATAGACGTCAGGACCTGGTCCTACCCCCAAGCGGCGCTTGCTGTGTCTTTTTCGCACTCGCGAGAGCACGGGCATGTGTCGACCGAGCTACACCGTCGAAATGGGCCGTTCACGGTCGTCCCGCTGGCCGGTCGGCGCTCGAGCCTCGTCTGGGTGGAAAGCCCGTCCCGCGCGCAGGCGCTGGCGGCTCTCCCGGCCTCCGCATTGGCCCGCGTCATCGAGGACGAGTTGCAGGGCCTCCTCGGCGCCGTGACCGACCTCGGCCACCGCGGCGTCTTCCCGCTCTCCGGCCTGACCGCCGCCAGCATGGGCGCCCGCCGCACCGCCCTCGTCGGCGAGGCGGCGCACGTGATGCCGCCGATCGGGGCCCAGGGCCTGAACCTCGGCTTCCGCGACGCCGCGGCCATCGCCGAGCTCGTCGCCGAGGCCGCGAGCGACGGCTCCGATCCGGGCTCCGACGTGCTGTTGGCGCGCTATCATCGGGCCCGCATGTCGGACGTGCTCGTGCGCCAGGCCTCCATCGATGCGCTCAACCGCTCGCTGCTGTCGGACCTGCTGCCCGTCCAGGCCCTGCGCGGCGCGGGCTTCCACCTCCTGGCCCGGGTCGCCCCCTTGCGCGACTTCGTCATGCGCGCCGGGCTCGGGCCGACGGCCCTGCCGCCGCTCATGCGCCAGCACGTCGCCTAGGCCGGCGTCCACAACGGGGGCCACGCCCCCACCGCAAGAGCGTTGCGCATTCCCATCAGGGGCGCTACCGCCTTGCTCCCTCTTCGACGGGCAATCCCACGTGCTTCTCGATCTTCGCTACCGCCTCGAATATGCGCTCGTGCGCCTCATCATCTGGCTGGTGCGCCTCGCCCCGCTCGACGTCGGCGTCGCCATCTCGGCGCGCATGTGGGCGCTCATCGCGCCCCTCAACCGGCGCCACAAGCGCGCGCTGGCCAACCTCGCCATCGCCTTCCCGGAGAAGTCCCACGCCGAGCGCGAGGCCATCGCGCGCGCCATGTGGGCCAACCTCGGCCGCGTCATGGCCGAGACCATGCAGATCGACCGCATCATCGCCGAGCCCGACCGCCTCGAGATCGTCAACGAGCGCATGTTCGGCCGCTACCGCGACAAGCTCGGCGCCGCCATCGGCGTCTCCCTGCACATGGGCAACTGGGAGCTTGCCATCTGGCCGATGACCTCGTCGGGCAAGAACCCGGCCGCCATCTTCCGCATGGTCAAGAACCCCTACGTGGACGCCTACCTGCGCCGCGCGCGCAAGGACCTCTACCCCGGCGGCCTGCTCGGCCGCGGCCACGACCCGGAGGAATCGGCGACGACGGCGCGTCTCATCACCGACTACGTCCGCCGCGGCGGCCGTCTCGGCCTCGTCTGCGACCTCTTCGACGGCCGCGGCATCGCCGTGCCCTTCTTCGGCACGCCTGCCAAGTCCGTGGCGATCCCCGCCATCATCGCCCGCCGCCAGGGCGCGCGGCTGTGGATGGCGCGCTGCGTGCGCATCGGCAACGTCAGCCGCTTCCGCATCGAGATCAAGGAGCTGAAGGTGCCGCGCACGGCCAACCAGGCCGACGACGTGCGATCCGTGACCGCTGCCATGCAGGCGCAGTTCGAGGCCTGGATCCGCGAGGTGCCCGAGCAGTGGATGTGGGGCAACCGCCGCTGGGGCTGAGCGCCGCTTGCGGATGGACGCGCGCCGGCCCCCTGGCTACAGTGTGCACCTGCGAAATCGAAGGCTCCGACCGATGACGGCAATCCGCACGCCCGCCAAGCACTACGCCCCCCTGGCCGCTGGCGCCCCCGCCCCCTTCCGCCAGCTTCCCGTCCGCCTCGAGCGCATGGTGCACTTCGTGCCGCCGCACAACGAGAAGATCCGCACCCGCGTCGGCGATCTGATCTCCCAGGTCGACGTCGTCCTCGGCAATCTCGAGGATGCCATCCCCGCCGACGCCAAGATCGCGGCCCGCGCCGGCTTCATCGCCATGGCCCGCGCCTTCGACTACGGCCAGACCGGGCTGTGGACGCGCATCAATGCCTTGAACTCGCCGTGGGCGCTCGACGACATTCTGGAGATCGTGCCGGCGGTCGGGGCCAAGCTCGACGTCATCATGCTGCCGAAGGTGGAGGGCCCCTGGGACATCCACTACCTCGACCAGCTGCTGGCCCAGCTCGAGGCCAGGCACACGCTTCCCAAGCCCATTCTCATCCACGCCATCCTCGAGACCGCGGAAGGGGTCAAGAACGTGGAGGCGATCGCCGCCGCCAGCCCGCGCATGCACGGCATGAGCCTCGGCCCCGCCGATCTCGCCGCCTCCCGCGGCATGAAGACGACGCGCGTCGGCGGCGGTCATCCCGCCTACGGCATCCTCGCGGACGCCGGCGAGAAGGGCAGCCCCCGCGCCTTCTTCCAGCAGGATCTCTGGCACTACACGCTGGCGCGCATGGTCGACGCCTGCGCCAGCTACGACCTCAAGGCCTTCTACGGTCCGTTCGGTGATTTCTCCGACGCCGCCGCCTGCGAGGCCCAGTTCCGCAACGCCTTCCTGCACGGCTGCGTCGGTGCCTGGACGCTGCATCCGAGCCAGATCGAGATCGCCAAGCGTGTGTTCAGCCTCGACCCTGCCGAGGTGCACTTCGCCAAGCGCATCGTCGAGGCCATGCCCGACGGCTCCGGCGCCGTGATGATCGACGGCAAGATGCAGGACGACGCCACCTGGAAGCAGGCCAAGGTGATCCTCGACCTCGCCAGGCTCGTCGCCGCGCGCGATCCGGAGATGAGCGCCAAGTACGGGCTCTGACGCCGAGGCGCCGGAGGTGCGGGCCGCCCGCGCCTTTCCGCGCGCCCGCTCTTGCCGCGCCCCCGGCGACCGTGCAAAGAAGCGCCTCGAGCGGCGCGGCCGATGCCGCAGCCGGCAAGGTTCTCGGCAAGACGACCGGCACCCGCTGCAGCATGCGGCCGGGCGGCTGCGGGCCGCGTAGGCGGACGGAAATGAGCGAGATGCGCAAGGCGAAATTCAGCGTCGGGCAGGTGGTGCGTCACCGCCTCTACCCGTTCCGCGGCATCATCTTCGATATCGATCCGGTGTTCGCCAACACCGAGGAGTGGTGGCAGTCGATTCCCGAGGAGCGCCGTCCGCGCAAGGACCAGCCGTTCTATCATCTCCTCGCGGAGAATTCCGACAGCGAGTACATCGCCTACGTGTCGGAGCAGAACCTGGTCGCCGACGACAGCGGCCAGCCGCTGCGCCATCCGCAGGTGCCGGAGATGTTCGCGCTTGCCGACGACGGCAGCTACCGTCCGCTGTTCCTGCAGCACCCGCACTGAGCCCGGAGCGCGCGCCTCTCTCACACGTCGACCTTGAAGCCGAGGTCGATCTCGGACGCCGGCTCGCCGCCGCGCAGCCCCCAGTTCTCCGCCGGCACCTCGAGCAGGATCGTCTTGATCTCCAGCGCCGGCACGCCGAGCCCGGCCAGGTTGTCGACGATGGCCTTGTAGAGCGCGCGCTTTGCCTCGATCGAGCGTCCGGCGAACAGGGCGATCTCGATGCGCGTGTAGCGCTCGGACCGTCCGCTCGGCACGATTCTGCTGCCGCTGGCGTGCGTGTCGACGACAACGTCGCGGTCGTAGTCGGGGATCTTCAGCGCTGCATGGAGCGCCGCTTGGACGGCCTCGATCAGCTCCGGCTCGCGGCCCCGGGCCCAGTCGCCGGTCACGATGCGTGTGCTAGGCATTGCGGTCTCCGTCGGCGCCCGCCTCAGGGCAGTGGACGCTGCAGATAGCGCACGATCTTGGCGCCGTTGTCGAGACGCGCCTGGCCGACCTCCGTGAAGCCGAGCCCGGCGTGAAAGGCGTCCGATCCGGGATTGGGCGGCACGAGGTTCACCTCGCACACGATACAATCGATGCCGCACCGCCGCGCCCGCGTGAACAGATCGGCATAGAGGGCAGCCCCCAGTCCCTGCCGGCGGCAGCGTGCTGCGACCACCACGCGATCGACATAGAGGAAGTTCGCAAAGCGCGCGCCAAACCACTGGAAGTGGCCGCCGTCGAATTCGTCCGTGGAGGCGAACGCCAGCAGGAACGCCTCGGCCGGCGCCACGAAGGTCGCGACGGCCGCACCCGCGATCATCGCATCGAAGCGCTCAGGCGCCAGCGCAGAGGTCTCCTGCGCGCTCTCCGCATTGAGCCCGAGCAGCGCCGGCCGCACCGCGCGCACCCCATGCAGGTCCTCGACCGCGATAGCCATGGAGGCTGGATCTCCGACGAGAAAAGCCGCCTGCAGTGCAGACGGCTTTTCGCAAGCGACGGCGATGGGCCGGCTGCTATTTCTTCGGCGCTGCCTTCTCTTTGGCCGCAGGCGCATCCTTGCCGCCCTTGATGGCGTCCATGCCCTGCATCTTCTGCAGTTCCTCGTTCTGCTTCTTCATCTCCTGCAGGTACTGCTGCTGGCGCTGGGCGATCTGCTGCATCAGGTCGCGCCGGGCTTCCTGGAACTTCTGCATGTCGACCGGCTGGCCGGCGTAGGTCGAATTGAAGCCCTGCAGCGGGATCGCAAATCCAACCGGCCCGTTCGGCGTCATGGCGCGGATCTCGAGCGCGGCACCCGCCTTCATCTGGGCGAGGAACTCCGGCGTGATCTCCATGTCGGCCTCGCAGCCCGCCGAGTGGCAGAAGCCGTAGGCGAGGCGCACGGGCTTGATCTTGGCCTCGTCGACCTTCTCGTTCTTCTGCAGCTTGTCCCAGTCTTCCTTGGTGTAGACCACCGAGATCATGCCGGGCGGCAGCAGCACGCCGAGCGGCACCATCACCGCGAAGAACTGCTTGTCCTCACCCTCGACCTGGCGCACCGCCGCCGTGATGATCGGCATGCCGGTATTGGAATCGATGCGCTCGTGCTGCGTCAGGCAGAAGTTGATGTCCTTCTTCTCGTCCTTGCCCTCCTTGTTCTTGCCGACGGCAGTCACCTTGGGGCACACCTTCACCCAGTACACTTGGTTGGGATCGGCCTTCTGCGGCGCGGCAGCGGCCCCCTTCTCGGGCGCCTTGTCCTTCTTGGCCTGCGCGAGTGCGCCGGAGGAGAGCATCGAGACGCCGAGCGCCAGACTCGCTGCCAACAGGCTCCAACGCGTGAGACGTCCGCTATGCTGCTTCGTTTCCAACATGCCGTTTTCGACCTTTCCCTGCGGAGCCGCCCCTTGAAAGGGCAGCCCGGGCCCCTGAAATTGATCCGCCGCGCAATCGGCGCGTGCGGGCAGTAATGGCTGGATTGCGGCAATCCCGTGGCCGGGCAAACCAGCCTCGATGCGCAAGCAGTGGAGAGCATACGGTCGTTGCCTGCTGGCCACGCGCACCGCGAATGGCACCCGCTGGCTCCTCACGCTGGATCCCACCTGCGGTCGCCTGCGCGCAGACGACCGCCGCCTGCCTGCCATGATGCCCTGCTCAATGGCGTAAATGCAGCCGGAGCCGTGAGTTGAGCCGCTTTCGAAGGATCTCCCCGTTGCGCGAATCGCCGCATTGGACGCACTGGTCTGCTGTCCTGCTCGTAGCCCTCGTGGCATTTTCGCTGCACACAACCGGTGCGCGTGCCGAGGCCCGTCACGCCATCGCCATGCACGGCGAGCCCAAGCTCGCGGCCGGATTCGCCCACTTTCCCTACGCCGATCCTCAGGCGCCCAAGGGCGGCCGCGTGACGCTGGGCGCCCAGGGAACGTTCGACAATCTCAATCCGTACACCATTCGTGGCCTGGCGCCGCCCTACCTGCGCGAGCACGTGTTCGAGAGCCTGCTGGCGCGCAGCAACGACGAGCCCTTCACCCTCTACGGCTGGATTGCCGAGAGCATCGAGGTGCCCGACGACCGCTCCTCCATCACCTTCCACCTCAATCCCAAGGCCCGCTTCTCCGACGGCGCCCCCGTCACCGCCGACGACGTGCTGTTCACCCACGCCCTGCTGAAGGCCAAGGGCTGGCCCTACCACCGCGCCCACTACGCCAAAGTCGCCGCGGCCGAGAAGCTCGGCCCCCATACGGTGCGCTTTGCCTTCGCGCCGGCGCGCGACGCGGGCGGCGCCGAGGTCTTCGACCGCGAGATGCCCCTCATCCTCGGCCTCCTGCCCGTACTGCCCAGGCACAGGCTCGACCCCGAGACCTTCGAGCAGACCACGCTCGAGCCGCCCGTCGGCAGCGGCCCCTACACGGTGACGGCGGTCGAGCCCGGCCGCACGCTCACCTACAAGCGCAATCCCGCCTGGTGGGCGCGCGACCTGCCCGCCATGCGCGGCCGCTTCAACTTCGACGAGGTGCGCCTCGAGTACTACCGCGACGCCTCCTCGCTGTTCGAGGCGTTCAAGTCGGGCGACATCGATCTGCGCCCGGAGGATGATCCCGGGCGCTGGATCGACGGCTACGGCTTCCCGGCCGCCAACGACGGCCGTGTGGTCAAGAGCGAGCTGGCCACTGCCATGCCTTCCGGCATGACCGCGCTGGCCATGAACGCGCGCCGGCCGCAGTTCGCCGATCAGCGCGTGCGCCGCGCCTTCATCCTGATGCTCGATGCCGAATGGATCGATCGCTCGCTCTACAACGGTGCCTTCAAGCGCACGCAGAGCTTCTTCGACCGCTCCAGCCTGTCCTCCGCCGGCCGCCCTGCCGACGATCTGGAGCGCCGCCTGCTCGCACCCTTCCTGCCCCTCGTGAAGCCCGAGGTCCTGGACGGCACCTACCGGCTGCCCGAGACCAGCGGCAGCGGCGACGACCGCGCCAACCTGCAAGCGGCCTTCCGCCTGCTGCAGGAGGCCGGCTGGACCTCGCGCAACGGCCGCATCAGCAAGGACGGCACGCCGCTTACGGTCGAGCTGCTGGCGGCCAACCGTCCCCAGGAGCGCCTGATGCTCGCCTACGCCCGCAACCTGGAGCGCATCGGCATCAAGGCCTCGATCCGCCTCGTCGACAGCGCCCAGTACTTCGCCCGCCTCAAGGTCTACGACTTCGACATGATCCAGTGGAACTGGAGCGCGTCGCTCTCCCCCGGCAACGAGCAGATCAACCGCTGGTCGAGCCGGGCCGCGGCCATCGAGGGCTCGCTCAACTATGCGGCCGTCGCCAACGCGGCCGCCGACGCCATGATCGAGGCCATGCTCAACGCCCGCGGCGAGGCGGAGTTCGTCTCCGCGGTGCGCGCCTTCGACCGCGTGCTGCTGTCGGGCGACTACGTCGTGCCCCTGTTCCACCTGCCCCGCGTCTGGATCGGCCACTGGGCCCACCTCAAGCATCCCGCGCGCCTGTCGCTTGCGGGGTTCGATCTCGACACCTGGTGGAGCGAGCGGCGCTGAGAGTTGCGCCGCAGCCGCTCGGCAGGCTAACTGGCCCCATGACCAAGGCTCCCGCCAAGCCTGATACCAGAGCCCGCTCTACGCCCGAGGCCGCCGCCGACCTCGTTGCCCGCATGCGCGCGGGCGAGCGGCGGGCGCTGGCCCGCGCCGTCACCGAGCTCGAGCGCCTGTCCGTCGCAGCGCCCCTCCTGCTGCAGGCCATGCAGCCCTACCTCGGCCACGCTCTCGTTGTCGGCTTCACCGGTCCGCCCGGCGCCGGCAAGTCGACCCTCGTCGACGCCGTCACGCGCTGCCTGAGGATGGCCGGCCGCAACGTCGGCATCATCGCCGTCGACCCCTCGAGCCCGATCTCGGGCGGCGCCATCCTGGGCGACCGCATCCGCATGACCTCGACGCTGGAGGATGACGGCGTCTACATGCGCTCGCTGGCGAGCCGCGGCCATCTCGGCGGCCTCTCGCCGGCCGCCGTGCGCGTCATCGACGCCCTCGACGCCGCCGGCAAGGACGTCGTGCTGGTCGAGACCGTGGGCACCGGCCAGAGCGAGATCGACGTCGCCGAGGTGACGGACGTGAGCGTTGTCGTCACCGCGCCGGGCCTCGGCGACGACATCCAGGCCATGAAGTCGGGCCTGCTCGAGATCGCCGACGTGCTGGTCGTCAACAAGGCCGACCGCGAAGGCGCCGAGCGCACCGCCCAGCAGTTGAAGGGGGCGCTGAGCATCCGCCCGCGCGAGCGCGCCGAGGTGCCGGTCCTGAAGGCGACCGCGCTGACCGGCGAGGGCGTGCCGGCGCTCGTCGCCGCCGTCGAGGCCGCAGGCGCAAGGCGCCTCGCCGAGCCCGCCCTCGACCGCCGCCGCCGCCGCGCCCGCTTCCTCATCGCCCGCGCCGCCGCCGACGCCATCGCCGCCCGCATCAAGGCCGACCCGCAAGGCCACCTCTCCCGCCTCGCCGACGCCGTGCTCAAGGGCGAGCTCACGCCCGACGCCGCCGCCGCGCGCCTTTTGAAGGGCTGAGACGCTCCCGGCTCCCCCTTCAGAATGTGCCTTCCCGGCCGAGCGAAGCGAGAGCCGGGATCCTTCCCGGTTGCGGTTGATCCGATAGCTGAAAGATCCCGGATCGTCGTGCCTGTGCACGACGTCCGGGAAGGCAACAAAGCGATCGAGCCGCGCCTCGCCCAATGCCGCCCGTCTCTGGAATGCGCGACGCCTCCGCGCCCCAGTTCCCGCTCCCCGCAATCGGGGAGAGGGAGAAGAGGGGGCGCATTCTGCTGACGATCACCGGCAATGGCTGGGACATGGCCCGAGGCACATGCGCCCAGTCCCCTCTCCCCGTCCTTACGGGGAGAGGGTTAGGGTGAGGGGCAGAAGCTTGCTCCGGAGCCGGAATATACCTCCGTCATCATCCTCGCGTCGTGATTGTGGCTGCCCCTCACCCCGACCCTCTCCCCGCAGGCGGGGAGAGGGAGAAAACCTAAACCTCGGCGCCGGCCTTGAGCAGCTTGTAGGTGATGCTGTCGATCAGCGCCTCGAAGCTGGCGTCGATGATGTTGCTCGACACGCCCACCGTCGACCAGCGCTCGCCCGTCGAGTGGTCCCGCGTCTCGACCAGCACGCGCGTGATCGCCTCCGTGCCGCCGGTGAGGATGCGCACCTTGTAGTCGACCAGCTCCACGTCCTTGATCAGGCTCTGGTATCGGCCGAGGTCCTTGCGCAGCGCCTGGTCGAGCGCGTTCACCGGGCCGTTGCCGTCGGCGACGCTCCACACCTGCTCGCCGCCGGCGATGAAGGCCTTCACCGAGGCCTCCGACACGGTGACGAGGTCGCCCTTGGCGTTGTGCCGCTTCTCGACCAGCACGCGGAAGCTATCGACCGTGAAGTACTGCGGCACCGAGCCCAGGAGACGCCGCGCCAGCAGCACGAAGGAGGCATCCGCCCCCTCGTAGGCGTAGCCGAGGCCTTCCCGCGCCTTCACCTCCTCCAGCAGCCGCGTCAGCCGCGCATCGTCCTTGTCGACGGCGACGCCGAGCCGGTCGAGCTCCGCGATCAGGTTCGACTTGCCGGCCTGGTCCGAGACCAGGACGCGGCGCCGGTTGCCGACGCTCTCGGGCGCCACGTGCTCGTACGTCTGCGGCTCCTTCATCAGCGCCGAGGCGTGGATGCCGGCCTTGGTGGCGAAGGCGGCCTCGCCCACGTAGGGCGCCTGCCGGGCCGGCGCCCGGTTCAGGATCTCGTCCAGCACCCGGCTCGCGTGCGTGAGCTTCATCAGCCGCTGCGGCGTCACCTGCGTCTCGAACCGCTCCGCGTAGCGGCTCTTCAGGAGCAGCGTCGGGATGATCGAGGCCAGGTTGGCGTTGCCGCAGCGCTCGCCGAGGCCGTTGAGCGCGCCCTGGATCTGCCGCGCGCCCGCCTCGACGGCGGCGAGCGAGTTGGCGACCGCGTTCTCCGTGTCGTTGTGCGTGTGGATGCCCAGATGCGTGCCCGGCACGTGGGCCGCGACGTCGGCGACGATTGCCGAGACCTCCTGCGGCAGCGTGCCCCCGTTGGTGTCGCACAGCACGATCCAGCGCGCGCCGGCCTCGTGGGCGGCCTTTGCCACGGCGAGCGCGTAGGCCCGGTTGCCCTTGTAGCCGTCGAAGAAGTGCTCGCAGTCGAGCATCGCCTCGCGGCCCGAGGCGACGATCGCCCGCATCGAGGCGACGATGCCCTCGATGTGCTCCTCCGTCGTCGTGCCGAGCGCCACGCGCACGTGGTAGTCCCAGGCCTTGGCGACGAGGCAGATGGCATCGGCCTTGGCCTGCAAGGTGGCCTGCAGCCCCGGATCGTTGGCCGCCGAGCGGCCGGCCCGCTTCGTCATGCCGAAGGCGGTGAGCCGCGCGCGGGCCAGTGACGGCTTCTCCGCGAACAGCTCCGTGTCGATCGGGTTGGCGCCGGGATAGCCGCCCTCGATGTAGTCGAGCCCGAGCTCGTCAAGCAGGCTCAGGATCTGCCGCTTGTCGGCGAGCGAGAAATCGACCCCCGTCGTCTGCGCCCCGTCGCGCAGCGTCGTGTCGAACAGGTAGAGGCGCTCGCGGCTCATGAGATGAGGCCGCTGGCGATCCGCGCCGCGATGACGATGGCCGCCACGATGACGATCCACTTGAGCACGACGTAGTAGATGCGGTGCTTCGGAAACGGCGGGGCCTTGGAATCGGGATCAGGCGCGTTGCTCATGGGATGGTCTCGGGGCTCGTCTCGCGGCTCGCTGCCGGCCATGCGTCGGTGTCGTGGTCGGGATGCTGGAAGGAGCGGATGGCGGCGTACTCGGGCGCCACCCGCGCCGCCTCCTCCGGCGTGCGCGTCGGCAGGGTGCAGAGCCCGTCCGTCCACGGCAGCCGCGCCTCGGGCGCCAGCTGGATCACGGGCGGCAGATCACCCGCCCTGTCGAAGGCGGCGATGGAGAAATCGACGCCGCGGGCCGTCTCGAACGTGAGCGGCGTGCCGCAGGCGCTGCAGAAGCCGCGCTTGGCCCGGCTCGAGCTCTGGAAGTGCGACGGGCTCCCCCGCGTATAGGTGAAGGCCTTGGCCGACACGAAGGCGCCGCCGATGCTGCCGGACGCCTTCTGGCACATGCGGCAGAAGCAGATCGAGGCCCGCCCGATCTCGCTCACCGAGAAGCGCACGGCCCCGCACTGGCATCCGCCCGTCAGCGGTGTCTCGAGCGTCACGGCCGCACCTCCCACGTGGTCACGATCTCGCCGGTCGCCTTGTCCTTGGCGTCCTTGAGCTGCACGCCCATGGCGGCCAGCTCGTCGCGGATGCGATCGGCCTCCTTGAAGTTCTTGGCCTTGCGCGCGGCGTTGCGCGCCTCGACCAGGCTGCCGACCTGCGCCGCATCGACGCGGCTAGGCTCGTAGCCGACGGCAAAGTCCACGCGTTTCTCATCGTCGTAGACGCCCAGGAACTGCAGCGTCGCCTTCAACTCGCCGGCCGAGCCCGGATTGCGCGCAGCGCTCTTTGCTATGCCGTGAATGATGGACATGGCACTCGGCGTGTTGAGATCGTCGCTGAGCGCCGCGAGTACATCCGGATGCGGCGCGTCCGCCACCGGGGCGCCGTGCAGCAGCTCTGCGAACTCCATCAAGGTGGCGCGCGCCTGCACCAGCCGGTCCACGGTCCAGTCGATCGGCTGGCGGTAGTGCGTGCCGAGCATCGCGAAGCGGATCACGCGGCCGTGCCAGGGCTGCTGCCCGAACGTGCGGGTCTCCAGCAGCTCGTGGATGGTGATGAAGTTGCCGAGCGATTTCGACATCTTCTCGCCTTCCACCTGCAGGAAGCCGTTGTGCATCCAGACGTTGGCCATCACCGCGGTGCCGTGCGCGCAGCGCGACTGCGCGATCTCGTTCTCGTGGTGCGGGAACACGAGGTCGATACCGCCGCCGTGGATGTCGAACACGTCGCCGAGCAGCGCGCCCGCCATCGCCGAGCACTCGATGTGCCAGCCGGGCCGGCCCGGCGTCGCGATGCCGGCGGGCGACGGCCAGGCCGGCTCGCCGGGCTTCGACGGCTTCCACAGCACGAAGTCCATCGGCCCCTTCTTGTAGGGGGCGACGTCCACGCGGGCGCCCGCCTCCATCTCCTCGAGCGAGCGGTTGGCGAGCCGGCCGTAGTCCGGCATCGTGCCCACGTCGAACAGCACGTGCTCCTCGGCGACGTAGGCATGCCCGCGCCGCACCAGCTCCTCGATCAGGCCCACCATGTCGGCCTTGCCGTCGCCGCGCCGGATGAACTCCGTGGCCCGCGGCTCGAATGTCGGCTCGAGCACGCCCAGCGCCGCGATGTCGGCGTGGAACTGCCGCTCGGTCTTGGCCGTGACCTGGGCGATCGCCTCGTTCAGCGGCAGCGCCGGATATTCCTGCGCCGCCCGCGCGTTGATCTTGTCGTCGACGTCCGTGATGTTGCGCGCGTAGCTCACGTGCGCGGCGCCGTAGACGTGCCTGAGCAGCCGGAACAGCACGTCGAATACGATCACCGGCCGCGCGTTGCCGATGTGGGCGTAGTCGTAGACGGTCGGTCCGCACACGTACATGCGCACGTTGCCGGGGTCGATCGGCTGGAACAGCTCCTTGCGCCGCGTGAGCGTGTTGTAGAGCGTGAGCGACATGCGTGCCTGTGGTGCCGTCATGGTGGTTTCGGGTCGCGCCCCGGACACTTCGAGCGGTTCGGCGAGGGCGGCCTCGACCACCGCCGCCGGACATGTCGTGTCGGGATCGCGAAAAGCTGCCGCGCTCGTCAGGGACGCAGCGATTGCGGGCACTTATGGTTCCCCGGCCGGAAGCCGTCAAGGCAGCTTTCCCTGACCGCCGGCAGCGGACGCCGGTTAGGCATGGTGTTGGCCGCCGCCGCACCCGTGCGCCCCAATTGCGCTCCATTGCTCCGCCATACCTGCGCCGCGTGAAAGCCGGGGAGCGGTACCTCTAGCCGCTTGCAAACCCAGCCAATTCGAAGCACATGGAAGGCATGACCCTTCGCCCCACCTCCCGCCTCCGGCCGCGCTCGGCGCTGCTGGCGATGCTGTGCCTCGCCGCCGGCGTCGCGGTGTCCGATGGCGCGCACGCCCAGGGCTGGAACTGGTGGCCGTTCGGCCAGCCGCAGGAGAAGGCGCCGCCGCTTCCCAGGGAGCCCGTCTATCGCGACCAGCGCGGCGTCCCCTACCCGGGCCAGCTTCCGCCGCCGGGGGCCGGCCAGCCCTTGCCGGCGCCGGGCCAACCGGGCGTGCCGCAGGCCGGCCGCGATGTTCGCGGCGCCTCCAGCATCTGCCTCCAGCTCGAGCAGCGGCTGGTCGCCGAGGGCCAGTTCGGCAATCAGGGCCAGGCCGTCTTGCCGCGCATCGAATCCGACATGCGCCAGATCGAGCGGCAGATGAACACCGCCGCGATGCAGCTCGACCGTTACGAGTGCTGGGACACCTTCCTGTTCTCCAAAACCTTGCGCCAGACGCCGCGCTGCCGCCAGCTCAACACCGACGTCGAGACCAACCGGCAGCGGCTTGCCGATCTCGAGGCCCAGCGCCGCCAGATCCTGGGCCGCGACAACCGCTCCTACCAGGACGACATCATCCGCGAGCTCGCGCGCAACAACTGCGGTCCGCAGTACCAGCAGGAGGCCCGCCGCCGCGAAGCCTCGCGCAGCCCCTTCTCAGACGGCGATGAGATGGACGGGCCGCGCGGCTCCGGCAACCAGTTCGGCAACCTGCCGTTCGCCACCTACCGCACCATCTGCGTCCGCCTCTGCGACGGCTACTACTTCCCCGTCAGCTTCTCGACCCTGCCCAACCACTTCCAGCGCGACGCCGAGGCCTGCCAGTCGCAATGCGCGGCGCCGGCCGAGCTGTTCTACCACCAGAACCCCGGCGGCGCCGTCGACCAGGCCGTGTCGGTGGCGAGCCAGCAGCCCTACACCAGCCTCAAGACCGCCTGGCGCTACCGCAAGGAGTTCGTGCAGGGCTGCTCGTGCAAGGAAGCCGAGTTCCAGCCGCAGAGCCCCGGCGAGCGCAAGGCCGAGACGACGCCCGCCGCGCCCCAGTCACGGCCGAGCACCGCACGGGCCGCGCCCCCGCAGCTGCCGCGCCAGTAGTCGCTCACGTCCCGAACACGACGCGGCTCATGATCCGCCCGGGCAGCAGCGTGAACGCTCCGGCGATCAGCAGCGCCCCGAAGAACAGCATCAGCATCACCCGCCTGTGCGCGTCAACGTTATGGGCGCGCGCATGCGCCACCGCCAGCGGCAGCGACACCAGCGTCGCGATCGACAGGACATGGATCAGGCTGTAGCCGCCGAGCTGTCGGATCTCGTGGATCCAGAAGCTGCTTGCCGCCACCACCACCATCAGGACGACCCACGCGTAGCCGAGCGTCCGGTGGATCGCGGTCCCTTTCACCCCGGCCAGCTGCACGCATCCCAGGGCGAAGGCAGCCAACGCCGAGCCGGCGTGGATCTGGACGGCGAGCGGCGCCTGCAGCAGCGGTGCGAGTGACATCGGGTGTCCTTCAAGCTGAATGTTTAATGTTATTACATTAAATCACCCCGACGCCGGCGGCAAGCCCGTTTCCACGCCCCGCGCCGCCTGCCGCCCCGGTTGTGCCGGAGGGAACAGCGCGCGCAGTCGTGATGGGGCAAAACGAGGCCACAACGAGCGGAGGATGATCCCGTGCCCAACCTCACCTTCAGGATCATGTCGGCAGGCGCTGCGGCCTTCTTCGGCGGCCTGTGCATCGGCTGGATCGTTCTCGGCAAGCCCTTCTCGACGACCGAGCGGGCGGTGGCGGCCACCATGCGCGCCGAGCTGCCGAGGCCCGGCCGCATCCCCTTCCACGGCGACGAGCCCGCGGCCGATCCTGCCGGCCGCGAGACCGCACCCAGCGCCCCCGACACCCGCATCGCCCAGCCCAAGCCCCTGGAGGCGAGGCCCACGGCACCCAAGCCCGAGCCGGCCAAGCCCGCCGAGGTCAAGCCTGCCGAGGTCAAGCCCGCGCCGGCGACACCGCCGCCGCCCGCCGCCGGCGTGAAGATGCCGCCGGACGCCACGCCGGAGGTCTTCCCGACGCGCCGTCTCAAGAAGCTCGCCGACCGCGCTCGAGTCAGGGGCCTCCTTGCCGGCCTGATGGACCCCGATGAGGACGACGACGACGATTGAGAGGCGATGGAATTCGCGTCTGGGCCCCGCGCCCGCCTTGCCCGCCCGACGCGGCTCAGTGCGGGATCGAGATCAGGATCTTGAGCTTCACGAGCCAGGGGAAGAACGTCTGCAGCGCCTGGCCGATGCCGTACAGGATGGCGCCCAGCAGCAGCAGCGCCGGAATGCCGGCCACCACCGCCTTGAGCAGGAACAGCGACAGCCTCCAGAACGGCACGTCGAAGGCCGTGACGGTCGCCGGCGGCGCCGGCAGGTCGAGATCGTCGTCGAGGCTGCGCAGGGGCTGCGGCGCGGCCATCGGCTGCGGCCCGAAGCCACCGCCTGGCGCCACCCTGAGGCTTGGGCCCTGGGACAGCCCTGCGGCGCTCGCCGCCTCGCGCTCGCGCTGCGCCCGCTCGCGGGCATCGCGCTCGCGGCGCACCGTGCGCGGCAGGTCGTCCTCCGCGCCCATGGCGTCCGCACTCAACGTCAGACTGGGTTCCGACATGGCCTCTCCCCGCGAGATCGCGCATCAATCGCGGCACTGGGGGTTTACAAAGCCTGATTCGCCCGGCCGCTGCCAACGGGAAGCGCCAAGGCGACCCTGCGCCCCGAGCGCGCCCCTCGAAGCGCGTTATGCACGATACCGACCAATTGGGCGGATTGTGGCACCGAGGCGCGGCAAAGCTGCGGCGATTGCGGCCCTCTTCTTGATCTCGTCCGTGACGCCTGCCAGTCCGGTTGCTATCATGTTGCATCGCGGGAATGGCGAGAGGGCAGATCGTGACTGATTTCAAGCAGCTCATTCGGACCATTCCCGACTATCCCAAGCCCGGCATCATGTTCCGTGACGTCACGACGCTGCTCGGCAACGGACCGGGGTTTCGCGCGGCGATCGCGGCGCTGACCGAGCCGTTTCGAGGCGCCTCCATCGACGCCGTGGCCGGCATCGAGGCGCGCGGCTTCATCCTCGGCGGTGCCGTGGCCGACCGCCTCGGCTGCGGCTTCGTGCCGTTGCGCAAGAAGGGCAAGCTGCCGTGGAAGACCATCGGCGAGGCCTACGCGCTCGAGTACGGCGTCGACATCATCGAGATGCACGCCGACGCCGTTGCGCCGGGCCAGCGCATCCTCGTCGTCGACGATCTGATCGCCACCGGCGGCACGGCCGAGGCTGCCGTGCGGCTGATCGAGCGCTCGGGCGGCCGGATCGCCGGGGCCACGTTCATCATCGATCTCCCGGACCTGGCCGGCATGACCAAGCTCAAGGCGCGCGGCATCCCCTGTCACGCGCTCGTCGCGTTCGAGGGGCATTAGCGCCCTGACCGCGAGGGCTCTGCTCATACGCCGCGCGCGAGTTGAGCGTCCTTCCGCATCGCGCGCGAGCTCCCGCAAATGCCTACCAAACGACAATTATCGTGGAACCGGATGGTTTGACGTCTGACGGACATTTTTCGAGCACACTTGTTCAGTATTTGCGCGCTTCTTTGGCGTCTCGATTAGGCGCGATCGCGGATTGTCAGTCACACGGAAATGAATTTGCATCGCGCTGGAATTGACGCTACCAAATAGGCGTTGTGTGTGCAGTGCAAGGTCGGGGATACCAGCTGTCGTGAGCATTTTCGAGAAGATGACCGGCGACACCCCAGAGGTGGTTGCGTATCATTTGATGCAGGCGGTTTTGATGAGCGAGAAACGCAACGGCCGCGTCTCTCGCGAGGATATCCTGGACACCTTCGCCGAGTGCCTGGCGGCAGCCCGCGGCGAGCGCCTGTCGGCCGCGCAGAAGGCCAAGGCTTTGCCGTGGCCGCCCGAGGCGCCCTCGCGTCTCGACCCACCGCTCACCCGCATCGATCCGCCCGCACGGCTGGATCCTCCCGCGCGCCTCGATCACTCCGCCCGTCAGCCCGGCTCGCTGCGGCTCAACTCCCAGTAAGCCGCCCTGTAAGCTGCTAAAGAGCCGGCTGCAGCACCCCTGTGCCGCGCAGGCGCCGTCGCTCCGGCGGCGCCACAAGTCCTTGTGATCGAACGCCATCGCACCGCGCACGAGAACGTGAACGCTGCTGCCGCGCGCCGCGGCGAAGGCTCGAGCCCCGCTGACACGTATCGACCCTGCCACAGGCGCGTCCCCGGACTGCTTGCCGGCCGACAAGCGTCCTCCGCCTGCACCTGCCAGTCATGAAGCCTGCACAACGGCCACGACGGCGTTGCATTTGGTTGCCTGTCGCTCTAGCGAGGATGGCCCCTGCTCTCCCGCTTGCACACCAGCCAGCACCGAAGGTGGAACCGTGACAGCCGCTCTTTCCGCCAAGCCCGTCGTCTCCCGGTCGCTGCTCCTCCTCGCCGGCGCCCTCCTTCTGGCAGGCTGCAACGATCGCAACGCCTACCAGCCGCCGCCGCCCCAGGAGGTCGCGGTCGCCAAGCCCCTGGTCAAGGCGATCCCGCGCTACATCCGGGCCAATGGCCAGACGGCCGCAACGCTCAAGGTCGACCTGGTCGCCCGCGTGCAAGGCGTCCTCGACAAGGTCGGCTTCAAGGACGGCGACTACGTCAAGGAGGGCACGACCCTCTTCACCATCGAGCGCGACACCTACGAGACCAGCCTCAAGATCGCGCAGGCTGCTGTCGAGCAGCAGCAGGCGCTGCTGGCCCAGACCGAGCTCGACTTCCAGCGGAAGACCAGCCTCGTGCAGCGCCAGGTGGCGAGCGAGGCGACCTTCGACGACAGCCGCGCCAAGCGTGACCAGGCCGCCGCCGGCCTCAAGCAGGCCCAGGGCAACCTCGAGCAGGCGCAGACCAACCTCGGCTACACCACCATCAAGGCGCCGTTCTCGGGCTATGTCTCCGCCCGTCTGGTGGATCCGGGGGCCCTGGTCGGCGCCGGCGGTCCCACCAAGCTCGCAACCCTCGTCCAGACCGATCCCCTGTTCGTCAATTTCACCGTCGACGAGCGCCAGGTGCTGCAGGTGCGCACGGCCATGGCCGAGCGCGGCCTCTCCATGCAGAGCGTCGGCCCCGTGACCGTCGAGATCGGCCTGCAGACTGAGAAGGGATACCCGCACGCGGGGCTGCTCGACTACGTCGCGCCCGACATCGACCCGGGCACCGGCACGCTGGCCGCGCGCGCCCGCTTCGATAACAAGTCGGGAGTGCTGATCCCCGGCCTGTTCGTGCGCGTGCGCGTCGTCGTGCAGAAAGCCGTCGAGGCGATCATGGTGCCCGAGCGGGCCATCGGCACCAGCCAGCGCGGCGCCTACGTGCTCGTGGTCGGCCCCGGCGACAAGGTCGAGCAGCGCGACATCGAGGCGGCCGACGACGCCGAGGGCGGCCTGCGCATCGTGACCCAGGGCCTGAAGGCCGACGATCGCGTGGTGGTGGGCGGCATCCAGCGCGCGGCCCCCGGCTCCGTCGTCAAGCCCGTCGTGCAGGCGCCCGCCACCGGCAGCACGGGCAGCAGCAAATGATCGCGAAATTCTTCATCGAGCGGCCGGTTCTGGCCAACGTCATCGCGCTGCTCACGATGCTGCTCGGCGCCGTCTCCCTCGCCCGCCTGCCCGTGGCGCAGTATCCGAACGTCGTGCCGCCGACCGTGCAGGTCGCGGCGCGCTATCCCGGCGCCAGCGCCGCGACCATGATCCGCGACGTGGCGCTGCCCATCGAGCAGCGCGTCAACGGCGTCGACGGCATGCTCTACATGTCGTCGATGGCCACGAGCGACGGCAACTACACGCTCACCGTGACCTTCAAGATCGGCACCGACGCCGACAAGGCCCAGATCCTAGTGCAGAACCGCGTCTCCGCCGCCCTGCCGGCGCTGCCATCGAGCGTTCAGAACCAGGGTGTGCAGACCACCAAGCGCTCGACCTCGATCCTGGAGATCGTGGCGCTCACCTCGACCGACCCCAGGCACGACAGCCTGTTCCTGTCGAACTTCGCCACCATCAACCTCCTCGACGAGATCGGCCGCATCGACGGCGTCGGCAACGTCGCCGTGTTCGGCGCCGGCCAGTACGCCATGCGCCTGTGGCTCGACCCCGAGCGCATGCAGTCGCGCCGGCTCGTCCCCGCCGACGTCATCAACGCCGTCAACCTGCAGAGCCGCTCGACCGGCGGCGGCCAGCTCGGCACCCCGCCCGCGCCCGCCGGCCAGAGCTTCCAGTATACGCTCCTCGTGCAGAGCAAGCTGTTCGACCCCGCCGAGTTCGAGAACATCATCATCAAGACCGATGCCTCCGCCGGCGGCCGCATCACGCGGCTGAAGGACGTGGCGCGCATCGAGCTCGGCGCCCAGCAGTACAGCCAGACCTTCAAGCTGGACGGCAAGGAATCTGCCGGTCTCGCCATCTTCCAGCAGCCCGAGGCCAACGCCCTCGACGTCGCCCACCGCGTCGAGAAGCGCCTCAAGGAGCTCGAGCCGTCCTTCCCCCAGGGCATCGGCTGGAGCGTGCCCTTCGACACCACCAAGTTCGTCAACTCGGCCGTGCACGAGGTCTACAAGACGCTGATCGAGGCGGCCATCCTGGTGCTGCTGGTGATCCTGATCTTCGTGCAGGACTGGCGCGCCACGCTGGTGCCCGCGACCACCGTGCCCGTCACCATCATCGGCGCCTTCGCCGCCATGGCCGCGCTCGGCTTCACCGTCAATCTGACGACGCTGTTCGCCATCATCCTGGCCATCGGCATCGTCGTCGACGACGCCATCGTGGTCGTCGAAGGCGCGGCCAAGCACATCGAGCACGGGCTGTCCCCGCACGACGCCACCGTCAAGGCCATGGGCGAGCTGATCGGCCCCATCATCGGCATCACGCTGGTGCTGATGGCGGTGTTCGTGCCCGCCGCGTTCCTGCCGGGCCTGAGCGGCCAGATGTACCGCCAGTTCGCCCTCGTCATCGCCGCCACGGCCCTGATCAGCGCCATCAACGCCATGACGCTGAAGCCCGCCCAGTGCGCGCTCTGGCTGCGCCCGGTGACGCCGCCGGAGCAGCGCAACGTCGTCTACCGCCTGTTCAACCGCGGCTACGAGGCGGCCGAGCGCTGGTACGCCGGCCTCGTGCGCCGGCTCGTGGCGCGCTCCTCGGCGGTCGCCGCCGTCGGCATCGCCCTCGTCGGCCTTGCGGTCTTCGCGCTGTCGCGCGTGCCGACCGCGTTCCTGCCCATCGAGGACCAGGGCTACGTGCTGGTCGCCGTGCAGTTGCCCGAGGGCGCCTCCCTCGAGCGCACGACCACGGCGCTCGACGATGTCGCCCGGCGCGTGCGCCAGCAGCCGGGCGTCGAGCGCGTCGTCGCCATTGCCGGCCTCTCGCCCCTCGACGACAGCGCCAGCCTCGCCAACGCCGGCGTCGCCTACGTGATCCTCAAGGACTGGTCGGAGCGCAAGAAGGGCGAGGACTTGCTCTCGCTCTACCTGGGCCTCAGCGAGCGCGTAAAGACCCTCGACGACGGCCTCGCCCTCGTCGTCCCGCCGCCGCCTATCCAGGGCATCGGCAACGTCTCGGGCGCGACCATGAAGGTGGAGCTGCGCGACGGCAGCTTCGACTACGCCAAGCTCGAGCAGCTCGCCCAGGAGATCGCCACCCGCGCCGGCCAGCAGACGGCGTTCCAGGTGGCCCGCTCCACCTTCCGCGCCAACGCCCCGCAGATCACCGTCACCTTCGACCGCGCCAAGTCGGAGACGCTCGGCGTGCCGCTCGGCAACGCGCTCGACGCGCTGCAGGCCTACGTCGGGTCCTCCTACATCGGCCAGTTCAACCGCTTGGGCCGCGTGTTCCAGGTCTACGTGCAGGCCGACGCCCACGCGCGCCTCAGCACCCAGTCGCTGAAGAGCCTGATGGTGCGCAACACCGCCGGCGGCATGGTGCCGCTCGGCACGCTGGCCGAGATCGCCACCGTCGCGGGCCCGTCCCTGATCTCGCTCTACAATCTCTATCCGGCCGCGACAGTCATCGCCAACACCAGCCGCTCGACCTCCTCGGGTCAGGGCATGGATCTCCTGCAGCAGATCGCGACCGAGACGCTGCCCCGCGGCACCGGCTTCGAGTGGACGGCCATGTCCCACCAGGAGAAGGAGATCGGCAGCCAGATCTACGCCGTCTACGCGCTGAGCCTGCTGCTCGTCTATCTGGTGCTCGCGGGCCAGTACGAGAGCTGGATCGCCCCGCTCGGCGTCGTGCTCTCCGTGCCGCTCGCCATGCTCGGCACGGCAGGCGCGCTGCTCGCGCTCAACGTGCCGAACAACCTCTACACCCAGATCGGCCTCATCCTGCTCATCGCCCTGTCGAGCAAGAACGCCATCCTCATTGTCGAGTTCGCGCGCGAGCTCCGGCGCAAGGAGGGGCACCCCATCGCCGACGCCGCGATCGAGGCCGCCCGCCTGCGCTTCCGGCCGATCCTGATGACCTCCATCGCCTTCATCCTCGGCGTGGCGCCGCTGGTGGTGGCCTCGGGCGCCGGCGCCAGCGCCCAGAAGTCGATCGGCATCGCCGTCTTCACCGGCATGCTGGGCTCGACGCTGCTCACCGTGACCTTCGTGCCCTCGCTGTTCGTCGTGCTGCAGCGCTTCGAGGAATGGCGCCGCCCGTCCGCCGGCCCGCAGGCCTCGCACGCGCCCGCGCCTGCCGAATAGACCTCGCACTATGCGCTCGATGGCACTCCGCGTGCGCACGCATTGCGACCGGGCGCACCTCAGGGCCGGATGGGTCTCACGCCCTCACAGGATGCGACGTCCGGGAATGCAGGCAAAGTGCCAGGCCACTCAGCCGGCCTGGAGCTGTGCGACGCGCGCCAGCGCCGCAGGCGACAGCGGCCCCTTCAGCACCGCGGCGAGGCTCTGCTCGAACTGCTCGAAGGTCGCCATGCCGACGAGGATCGTGCCGATGTCGGAGTTGGAGATGGCATAGCGCGTCGCGGCCTCGGCGAGGCTGGCGGCCTCGCCGCACTCGATGAGCGGCAGAAAGCGGCGCGCGTTGCGCAGGTCGTCGTCGTAGCGCGCCGCCGAGCCGATCGGCGCCGGCGGCGGGCTCGCGATCGGATGCCGCTCGGCCGAGCCCGACAACGTGCCCCCGGCGAGCACGCGAATGCCGACCACGCCGGTCCCGGCGGCCGCGCAGCGTGCCAGCAGATTGCCGTAGTCCTGCCCCGGCAGCGACGCCGGCGCCGGGCCGCCGGCAGAGGGATTGAGCAGGTTGTAGACCACCTGCGCGCTGTCGAAGACGCCCGCCCCGATCGCCTCGTGCAGCGCCGGCGTGTCGCCCACCGCCGTGACGCCGAGCAGCCGGACTTTGCCTTTCTGGCGCAGCGTCGCCAGCGCCGGCACGACCTCTTCCAGCACCTGCTTCGCGGTCAGCGTGTCGCCGCCGCCGCTGCTGCGGATGGTATTGTGCAGGTGCAGGATATCGACCTGCTCCATCCCGAGCCGCCTCAGGCTTGCCTCCAGCGAGGCCTCGATGGCAGGTCCGATGCGGGCGGCATCCGCAGCCTCGAGCCGCACCTTGGTGCCGACGATGCAGTCCTTCGGCCTCAGAGTTCTCAGGACCCGGCCGAGGTTCGTCTCGGACGCACCCTGGCCGTACAGCGCCGCCGTGTCGAAGTAGTTGACGCCGGCCTCGAGCGCCCGCGCGATCGTGCGCTCCTGCTCGGCCGCATCGCCGCGCACCATCAGCCCGCCAACGGCCCCGCAGCCGAAGCCCAGCACCGAGATCTGCAGGCCGCTGCGTCCGAAAACCCGCTTTTGCATCCCGCACTCTCCTTGGTCCGGTGAGATGGACCCCGGCACGCGCGCGCGGTCCCTCTCGCTCTCCTCACGTGCCCGCCCGCAGGATGTCTGCCGCCTTCTCGCCCACCATGATCGAGGGCGCATTGGTGTTGCCAGACGGCATGGTCGGGAAGATCGAGGCGTCGGCGACGCGCAGGCCGGACAGGCCGTGCACCTTCAGCGTCTCGTCGACGACCGTGCTCGGCCCGCGGCCCATGCGGCACGTGCCCATGGGGTGATAGGCCGTCTGCGAGTTGGCCCGGATCCAGCCGAGGATCTCCTCGTCGCTCTCGACCTGCGCCCCCGGCGACACTTCCTCCCCGCGCAGGTGGTCCATGGCGCGAGCCCCTACGATCTTGCGCATCATGCGGAAGCCCGCCGCCGTCGTCTGCTGGTCGATGCGGTCGGCAAGGAAGTTGAAGCGGATGGCGGGCTGCGCATCGGGATCGGCCGAGCGGATGTGGATCGAGCCGAGGCTCTCGGGCCGCAGCTGGTAGCAGGCGACCGTCATCGAGGGGTAGTCCTGCAGCCTGCGCGTCTTGGGGTCCTTCAGCGAGTAGGGGATCAGGTGCATCTGGACGTCGGGCGTGGCAAGCTCCGGCCGTGTCTTCAGGAAGGCGACGAGCGGCCCGGACGGCAGGCTGAAGAAGCCGCCGCCCGTGAGCAGGTAGCGCAGCGCCTCCGTATAGGCGCCGATGCCGCGGGCCTTGTAGTTGTAGGAGACACGCGGATCCTTCACCTTCCAGTTGATGCGCGCATTGATGTGGTCGCGGAAGTTCTCGCCGACCGCCGGCAGCGCGTGCTGCACGGCGATCCCGTGCCGCGCCAGGATCTCCGGATTGCCGATGCCGGACAGCTCCAGGATCTGCGGGCTCGCCACCGCGCCTGCGCACAAGATCACCTCCCGCCCCGCCCGCACCTCGCTGATCTGGCCCTTGTGCGCGAACGCGACGCCGACGCAGCGCTTGCCCTCCAGCAGCAGCCGGCGCGTGGCAGCTTCCGTCAGGATGCGCAGGTTCGACCGCGCCATGGCGGGCTTCAGGTAGCTGTCGTAGGTGCTGATGCGCCGGCCGCGGCGGATGCTCGCCTGCGTCTTGGCGATGCCTTCCTGGTCCTCGCTGTTGTAGTCGGGATTGACCCGGTAGCCCACCTCCACCGCTGCCTTGAACAGCGCGTCGTAGAGCGGGTTCTTGTCCGGCACGATCGACACGTGCTGCGGGCCCCCGCGGCCGCGCACGGCACTTCCCTCGCCCTCGAAGTTCTCGATGCGCTTGAAGATCGGGGCGAGGTCCTGCCAGCTCCAGCCGCGCGCCCCCATCTGCGCCCAGGTGTCGTAGTCGAGCGGCTGCCCGCGCACCCACACCAGCCCGTTGATGGCGCTCGAGCCGCCGAGCAGCTTGCCGCGCGGCACCGGGATCTGGCGGTTGGCCGTGCCGGGCTCCGGATCCGATTCATAAAGCCAGTTGGCGCCCGCGTGATGGATCAACAGCCCGAAGCTGATCGGGAACTGCGAGTAGAAGTGCGTGCGCTTTCCCGCCTCCAGCAGCAGCACGTTGACGGTGGGGTTCTCCGTCAGCCGTGCAGCCAGCGCCGCCCCGGCCGATCCTGCGCCCACGATGATGTAGTCGTAGTCCATCCCCGAGCCTCCCCGTTGCCTGCCCCGCGGTCTTGCCGCCGCTGGGCCGAGCTTACCGGCTGGTGCAGCTCGGCGCACCTGCCGTCGGGCGCGCGAAACCTTTTCGCCCGCGCCCGGGCACCGCGTGCGGCGCCAAGCCCGCGCCGAGGCGCTTCCGATTGAGGTGGCCCTCAAGCCTGAGGGCGTGCGCTCCCGGTCGAGCGCAGCGAGAGCCCGGATCTTCCCCGGTCGGATCTGTTCGTTCGCTGAAAGATCGCGGACAGCCTGCGCACGTCCTCCGGGAAGCCAATCAACGGGTAGACCAGTGGATCACCGCCCCTTGAACACCGGCGCGCGCTTCTCGACGAAGGCCTTGGCCGCCTCCCGGTGGTCCTCGGTCTGCCCGCAGTGGATGTGATGCGTGGCCTCGAGATCGAGGCAGTCGTCGACCTCGCCCGCCATGGCGCGGTTGAGGTTCTCCTTCATGTAGCGGTAGGCGACGCTCGGCCCGCTGGCCAGCCGCACGGCGATCTCGCGCGTCCTGGCCTCGAGCTCCTCCGGCGCCACCACCCAGTTGGCGAGCCCGAGCCGCAGCGCCTCCTCCGCGCTCACCCGGTCCGACAGCAGGTAGAGCTCGCGCGCCTTGGCCGCGCCCACGAGCTGCGTCATGAAATAGCTGCCGCCGTAGTCGCCCGAGAATCCGACCTTGGCGAACGCCGTGGTCATGATCGCGGTGCGCGCCATGATCCTGAGGTCGCAGGCGAGCGCCAGCGACAGGCCGGCGCCGGCGGCCGCACCGGGCAGCGCCGCAATGGTCGGTTTCGGCATCTTGAACAGCCGGCCGGCCGTGGCGCGCTGGTTGAGCCGCTGCCGGTGGATCGCCTCGTCGATGGTGAAGGGGCCGACGGTGCCGTCGCCCGTCTCGGCCATGCCCTTGACGTCGCCGCCCGCGCAGAAGCCGCCGCCCGCCCCGGTCAGGACGACGCACTTCACGGCCGCATCGGTCTCGGCCGCGGCGAGCTGCTGCTGCAGGGCCGTGATCATGGGCCGCGTCATGGCGTTGCGCGCCTGCGGCCGGTTCAGCGTCAGGGTCAGCACGCCCTCCTCCAGGCTCGCCAGCAGCTCGCTGGTGCCCGTGTCGATCCTGTGCGTGTCGATTTTCGTTGCGCTCATTGGCCGGGTCTCCTCATGGTGTCGCGGTTTGTTGCCCGCAGCATGGAGCCGTCGATGGTCGTTTACAACCCGCGCGCCGTCCTGGATGGCAATGCGCCCGGCCCCTGGGGGCCGTCCGTTGCCATCACCTACACCAAGCGCGACGTGCTGCTGTATGCGGTCGGCATCGGCGCCCGCGATCTGCGCTTCGTCTACGAGGGCCACCCCGGCTTCGCCGTCTTCCCGACCTTTCCCATCCGCTGGGGCGCGACCGGCCTCGTGGTCGACGAGACGGCCCTTCCCCCGACGCCCGGCCCCCTCACCATCGACGCCGAGCGGCATCTGGAGGTGCTGGGCCCTTTGCCGCTCGAGGGCACCGTCGAGGTGCGCTCGCGGCTGGTCTCGGTGCATCCCCGCGGCAAGGGCAATGCCTTCGTCGAGATCGAGAGCGAGGTCTCAGATGCCGGGCGCCCCTGCGTGCGCATGGTGACGGGCGTCTTCCGCCGCGGCGTCGAGAAGCTCGGCGACATCGAGCCCTTCGAGGGCGCGGGCGAGAGCCGCTCGGTGCGCCTGCCCATGCCCGACCGCAAGCCGGACGTCGAGGTCTCCGCCCGCATCGCCGACAATCAGGCCCATGTCTATCGCCTGTCCGGCGACTATAACCCGCTGCACATCGATCCCGACGCCGCCCGCTTCGGCGGCTTCGAGGCCCCCATCCTGCACGGCCTGTGCACGCTGGGCCACAGCGCCGACATGCTGCTCGGCGCGCTTGCCGGCGGCGACCCGGCGCGCTTCTCAAAGCTCAAGGTGCGCTTCTCCTCGCCAGTGTTCCCGGGCGACGAGCTCGGCCTGCGTGCGTGGCGCGAAAGCCCGACCCGCGTCGTCTTCGACGTCCGCGCCCGCGACAAGACCGTGATCTCGGATGCCTTCTTCGAGTTCAAGTAGATCGCCTCCCTCTCCTCGCCAAGCGAGGGGAAGGGACTCACGCCGTTGCGTCGTGCCGTAGGTCGGGTAGAGCGCAGCGAAACCCGACAGGCCACCTCTGCGCGCAGCGGGGGAGGGGGCGCACGGCGCCGAGCTCCGTGCAGCGAAACCCGGCAATGAAAGCACACCATGCCGTCGGGATTCGCCTTCGGCTCATCCCGACCTGCGTTGCAGTGCCCGCACCCTTGAGGCTTGCCTTCCCGGCCGAGCGGAGCGAGAGCCGGGATCTTTCCCGGTTGCGATTGAGCTGCACGCTGAAAGATCCCGGATAGCCGCGCTTGCCGCGCGGCTTCCGGGAACGCAACAGGAGGGCCCGTCCGCCGTCACTCCCGCGCCTTCCGGCCGGCTCCCCGCAGGGGAGTCGGAAGGCGCATCAATCAATGCCTAGCTGCGCCACACCATCGAGCCCTGCATCTCCTCGGCGGCCTGGGACTCGCCCTCGTACTGGCGCACCTCGTTGCGGCCGACGACGAGGTGATGCACCTCGTCGGGACCGTCCGCGAGCCTGAGCGTGCGCTGCTTGGCATACATCTGCGACAGCGGCGTCCACTGCGACACGCCGGTGGCGCCGTGCATCTGGATCGCCTGGTCGATGATCTTGCACACCTGCTCGGGCACCAGCGCCTTGACCATGTGCACCCACACGCGCGCCTCGCGATTTCCCAGCACGTCCATGGCCTTGGCCGCCTTCAGCACCATCAGCCGCATGCTCTCGATCTCGATGCGGGCACGGCTGATGATCTCGATGTTGCCGCCGAGCCAGACCAGCTTCTTGCCGAACGCCTCGCGCGACAGGCCGCGCTTGACCATCAGATCGAGCGCCTTCTCCGCCTGGCCGATGGAGCGCATGCAGTGGTGGATGCGCCCCGGACCCAGGCGAAGCTGCGAGATCTCGAAGCCGCGCCCCTCGCCGAGCAGGACGTTCTCCTTCGGCACGCGCACGTTGTCGAACTTGATGTGCATGTGCCCGTGCGGGGCATCATCGTCGCCGAACACGTGCATGGGGCCCAGGATCTTGACGCCCTTGGTGTCGATCGGCACCAGGATCTGCGACTGCTGCTTGTCCGGCGGCGCATCGGGGCTGGTCTTGACCATGGTGATCATGATTTTGCAGCGCGGGTCGCCGGCGCCCGAGATGTAGTACTTCTCGCCGTTGATCACCCACTCGTTGCCCTCCAGCACGGCGCGCATGCCGATGTTCTTGGCATCCGACGACGCCCTGTCCGGCTCGGTCATGGCATAGGCCGAGCGGATCTCGCCGTTGAGCAGGGGTTTCAGCCACTTCTCCTTCTGCGCCGGCGTGCCGACGCGCTCCAGCACCTCCATGTTGCCGGTGTCGGGGGCCGAGCAGTTCATGCACTCGGATGCCAGCGAGTTCTTGCCGAGCTCCACCGCGATGTAGGCGTAGTCGAGGTTCTTCAGGCCCTCGCCCGTCTCCGCGTCGGGGAGGAAGAAGTTCCACAAGCCCTCCTTCTTCGCCTTCGCCTTGGCGCCGTCGAGCAGCTCCAGCTGGCCGGGCGCATAGCTCCAGCGGTCCTTGCGCCCCTCGCCGAGCTTGTGGAACTCGACCGACATCGGATCGACCGTCTCCTTGATGAAGCGCTTGACGTGCTCGTAGAGCGGCATGGCCTTCTCGGACATGCGCAGATCGTTGAGGTCGTCGGTGGGATTGAAGCCGAAGGCCGCGACCTTCGCCTGCGATTTCGATGTCTTCGCCTTGGACATGGGGGTTCCTCTCGCTCCTCGCTCTGGTTACCGGGTCTATGCGGCGCGCCGCGCCGTGTCGATTGCAAATCAGTGTTGAGTGTTCCGCCTCTGCAAGGTGGGTCCCGTCGTCATCCTCGGGCTTGTCCCGAGGATCCAGCCTTCCCCGAGCGTCGGGTCTGGCGGTTGCGTGGATGGTCGGGACGAGCCCGACCATGACAACCTGGCTGCGGCTCAAGCCGCCGCCACCGCCCCGCCGTCGCAGGCGATCACCTGGCCTATGACATACTCCCCCGCCCGCGAGCTCAGGAATATGGCGAGCCCCGCGATGTCCTCCGGCGTGCCGACGCGGCCCGCGGGCGTGCGCTTGCCGACCGCCTCCCAGTCGACCCCTTCCGTCTTGCCGCCGTAGCCGACGCCGGTGGACAGCATCCAGGTGGGGAATGGGCCGGGCGCGATGGCATTGAACAGGATGCGCTCCTGCGTGAGCTGTGCCGCGAGGAAGCGCGTCAGGTGATGCACCGCGGCCTTGGAGGCGCCGTAGGAGAAGGTCGAGAAGGCGGCCGTCTTGATGCCGTCGATGGAGCCGATGTTGATCACCCGCGCCGGGCTCGGCCCCTTGCCCGCCTGCCTCAGCAGCGGCATCAGCTTCTGCGTCAGGAAGAAGACGGCCTTGACGTTGGTGTCCATCACCTTGTCCCAGCCGACCTCCGGGAAGCTGTCGATCGGCGCGCCCCAGGCGGCCCCGGCGTTGTTGACCAGGATGTCGAGGTGCTGCTCGCGCTCGGCAAGCCGCTGCGCCAGGCTCTCGACGCCGGAGAGATGGGAGAGGTCCGCCGGCAGGGAGATGCAGGTGCCGCCGTAGGTATCGGCGAGCTTCTTCGCCGCCGCATCGCACGTCTCGGCCTTGCGCGAGGAGATGTAGACCTTGGCGCCGCTGGCCAGGAAGCCCGCCGCGATCATCTCGCCGATGCCGCGCGAGCCGCCGGTGACGAGCGCCACCTTGCCCTTTATCGAGAACAGGTCGCTGAAGTTGGTCATGGGTCCTTGTCTCTCCCGCCAGATCCGTTGCGTGTCTCAGTAGGCTTCCAGCACCTCGTCCACCGCCCGCTCGAGGTCGGCGACGGTGACGCAGTGGCTCACCTGCGCGCAATAGGGCAGGTATCTCGGCATGTAGCTGTCGCCCGTGCCCCATCGTCCCGGCGCTTCCGTGGCCAGCCACACGATGCGCTTGGCGCGCTCGGCCATGTCGCGTACGAGCTCGAGCCGCGGCGGCGTGTAGTTGGAGCGTCCGTCGCCCAGGATCAGCACGGTGGTGCGCTTGTCGATCGAGCTCCAGTAGTCCTCTTCCAGCTTGGCGAAGGCGGCGCCGTAGTCGGTGCCGCCGCCCCCGTAGGCGCGCAGGATCTGCGCCATCGCCTCCTCGAACGACAGCCGCTCGAGCACGTCCGCCACGTCGTGCAGCGCGTTCGAGAACACGAACGTCGCAAGATCCGTCACCGTATGGTGCAGCGTGTGCAGGAACAGCAGCAGGAAGCGCGCGTGCGCCGACACCGAGCCCGACACGTCGCACACGGCCACGATCCGCGGCTTGTCGCGGCGCTTGTAGCGGAACACGAGGTCGAATGGCACGCTGTCGCGCCCCGCGTTGGCCCGCAGCGTGCGCCGCACGTCGAGCTGGCCGTTGAGCCGGATGCGCTGCCGCCGCGAGTGCTTGACGGCAAGCCGCTTGGCCATGCGCGCCACCGCCACCTTCATCCGCGGCATGTCCGAGCTCGCCAGCTGCGCCAGCGACTTGTTGACGGCGACGTCCGTCATGAACTGCTCCGTCGCCGGCCGGCCGTACAGCTCGTAGCGGCGGTCGATCGTCTCGCGCACCATGCGCCGCAGCCGGTCGCGCGCGTCGGCGAGCTGCTGCGCCTGCGTCTCGGCCTCCGGCGTATTGCGGTTGAGCAGGTCGATGAGCCGCGCCTCGAGCGCCGCGATGCCGAGCCGCTCCATGGTGCGGGCGACGTAGTAGGAGGTCTGCGACTGGAAGCGGATGTCGTCGGCGCCGGCTTCCGTCGCGGCCCGGTTGATCTGCGCGCGCGTGGCATCCGCAGCCGGCTGCCCCCCGCCGCCCTCTCCGCCGCTGCCCGCGGCCATGGCGAGCAGCGCGTCAATCTCGGGGTCGCCGGTCTGCGGGCCGTCGCTGCGTCCCCCGTCCGGGGCGGGCGCCGGCGGCGCCGCCGGCGCGAAGTACTGGTCGAACACCGTGTCGTAGATCGCCTTCTCGGTCTCCGACTTCGCCAGCACCACAGCCAGCGAGGCGCGCAAGCCCTCCCGGTCGTCGTAGCCCACCAGCGCCAGCGTCCGCGCCGCGTCGATGGCCTCCGCCGTGGACGCTTCCACGCCGGCCAGGCGCAGCGCACGGATGAAGCCGTTGAGCGCGCGTTCCATCAGACCGGCCTGCCCCCCGTCTCGATCGCGCCCTTGGTCAGCGGCAGCACCCGGTCCTGCAGCGCCTGCACGTCGCTCTCGCGCTTGATCAGCACGTTGAGCGTCTCGCGCACCAGCGTCTCGTCGAGAGCCTCCGCATGCAGCAGCAGCAGCGTGCGCGCCCAGTCGACGGCCTCCGCCACCGAGGGCGGCTTGCGGATGTTCTCCTCGCGCAGCGCCTGCACGAAGGCGACGAGCTGCGCCTGCAGCCTGTCCGGCAGCCCCGGCACCCTGGCGCGGATGATGTCGCGCTCGAGTCGGGCGTCGGGAAAGCCGATGTGCAAATGCAGGCAGCGCCGCTTCAGGGCGTCCCCCAGCTCCCGCGTGTTGTTGGAGGTGAGAATCACCAGCGGCGGCACCTGAGCGCTGATGGTGCCGATCTCGGGAATCGTCACCTGGTAGTCGGCCAGCACCTCCAGCAGCAGCGCCTCGAAGGCCTCCTCCGACTTGTCCACCTCGTCGATCAGCAGCACGCTGCCCGCCGGCTGCTCCATGGCCTGCAGCAGCGGCCTCGGCTCCAGGAACTCGCGCGAGAAGAACACGTCCTGGAAGCCGCCGAGCTTGCCGAACGCCGCCTTGAGGCTGTCCTCGCTGGCAATGATCTGGCCGATCTTGTCCTTCAGGATCTGCGTGTAGAGCAGCTGCTTGCCGTACTTCCACTCGTACAGCGCCTTGGCGTCGTCGAGGCCTTCGTAGCACTGCAGCCGGAGCAGCGGGAACGCCAGGTATTGCGCCGCCGACACCGCCAGCTCCGTCTTGCCGACGCCCGCCGGCCCCTCGATCAGCACGGGCTTCCTCAGGTGGTGGGCGAGATAGAGCGCCGTCGAGATCTGCCGGGTCGAGATGTAGCCGGCCGATGCCAGGCCTTCCGTGATCGCCTCCACCGAGGCGAGCCCGGCCGGAGCGTCGGTCTTGGCGGCGGGCCGCCCCGTGCGCATGGGATGTGTTGTCACGCGTTTCAATATCCGCTCAAGGTTGCCAGTCTGTCCTCGTGGAACGAGGCGTCGCCGAGAAGCTCCTGCAGCACCCGCACGCGCTTCATGAAGAAGCCCATCTCGAAGGCGTCCGTCATGCCGATGCCGCCGTGCATCTGCACGCCCTCCTGCACGGCAAGCCCGGCGCTCTGGCACCCCTTCGCCTTGGCCACCGAGGCCGCCGCCGCCCGCGCCTTGCCGTCCGCCCCCTCGTCGCACAGCTGCGCCGCCCGCAGCACCGCCGCCCGCGTCAGCTCCAGCTCGCAGAACAGCATCGAGGCCCGATGCTGCAGCGCCTGGAACTCTCCGATCCTCCGGCCGAACTGCTGCCGCTCCTTGAGGTAGGTAAGCGTGCGCTGGAAGGCCTCCTCGCCGGCGCCGAGCAGCATGGCCGCAATGACCACCCGCGCCTTGTCGAGCACCTCCTCGAGCAGCGCAGCCCCGCTCGCCCCGTCCGCGATCAGCCCGTCCGCGCCCACCTCCACGCCCGAGAGGCGCACGCGGGCCGCGTTGTGCGCATCCACCATGGCCGTGCGCTCGATTTCGACGCCGGCTGCCTTCGGGTCGACCGCCGCGAGGCAGATGCCGCCGGGCGCCGATTGGCTGCGCGCCGCCACGATCAGCAGGTCGGCCACGTGCCCGTCGAGCACCAGCACCTTCTCGCCGTCGATCCTGAGCCCGCCGCCCTGCGCCGCCGCCTTGGTGGCGATGGACGCCGGCCGGTGCCGGGCCATCTCGTCGACGGCGAGCGCGACCACCGCCGTCCCGGCTGCGATCTGCGGCAGCCAGTGCTTGGCGGCCGGCGACCCTGCGGCCGCCGACAGGGTGAGCGCCCCCATCACCGCGCTGGACAGGAACGGCAGCGGCGCCAGCGTCCTGCCGATCTCCTCTGCGATCACGACGGCATCCGTGAGCGTCAGGCCGAGCCCGCCGCTCGCCTCCGGCACCAGCACGCCGGCAAAGCCCATCTCCGCGCAGCGCTGCCACAGCGCCGGCGAGAAGCCTTTCGCATCTCTGGCGTCCCGCAGCGCGCGCAGGTGGGCGACGGGCGCCTCGCTGCCGAGGAAGTTGCGTGCGCTGTCGCGCAGCATCGTCTGTTCTTCGTTGAGCACCAGGGCCATGGTGTGGGTTCCGCTACGCGCCGGGCAGGTTCAGCAGGCGCTTGGAGATGATGTTGAGCTGCACCTCCGACGTGCCGCCCTCGATGGAGTTGGCCTTGGTCCGGAGCCACGCCCGCGCGATCGCGCCGTCGCCCGACCGCTCCCCCTCCCACTCGAGGCCGTCCGCCCCTTCGAGCGCCATGCGCAGCTCCAGCCGGCGCTTGTTGAGCTCCGCGCCGTAGTACTTGAGCACCGAGGAGAAGGCGGGGTCGAGCTGCCCCTGGCCTGCGCGCGCCAGCGCCGAGGCCCGCTGCGCCAGCGCCGCGAACGCCGCCTCGTCCACCTCGAACTGCGCGATCCTGGCCCTCAGGCCCGGATCGTCGAGCCGCCCGACGCCGTCGAGGCCGATGGCGTCCGCCGCCATCTGCCCGAGGCCCTTGCGGCTTGCCCGGTCGCCGAGCCCGGAGATCATGTCGCGCTCGTGCGCGAGGAGGTATTTGGCGACCTCCCAGCCCTTGTTCCGCTCGCCGACGAGGTTCTGCGCCGGCACCTTCACGTTGTCGAAGAAGGTCTCGCAGAACGGCGACTTGCCGGAGATCAGCAGGATCGGCCGGGTCGAGACGCCGGGCGTCGCCATGTCGAACAGCAGGAAGGAGATGCCAAGGTGCTTGGGCGCCGAAGCGTCGGTGCGCACGAGGCAGAAGATCCAGTCGGCCTTGTCGGCGTAGGACGTCCACACCTTCTGGCCGGTGACGAGGAAGTGGTCGCCCTTGTCCTCCGCACGCGTCGCGAGCGAGGCAAGGTCTGAGCCGGAGTTCGGCTCCGAGTAGCCCTGGCACCAGCGAATCTCGCCGCGCGCAATTCTGGGCAGGTGCTCTTTCTTCTGCGCCTCCGAGCCGTAGCGCAGCAGCGCCGGGCCCAGCATCCAGATGCCGAAGCTCCACAGCGCCGGCCGGCAGCCGAGCCGCGCCATCTCCTCCTGCAGCACCTTGGCCTGTGCCTTGCTCAAGCCGCCGCCGCCGTATGCCTTGGGCCAGGTCGGCACCGTCCAGCCCTGCGCCCCCATCCGCTCCAGCCACAGCCGCTGCGCGTCCGACTGGAATTGCGCGTTGCGGCCGCCCCAGCAGTAGTCCTCCTCGCTGCGCACCGGTCGGCGCATCTCGGGCGGACAGTTGGCCTCGAGCCAGTCCGCGGCTTGGCGGCGGAACGCCTCCAGGTCGGCCGCTTCCGCCGTGCCTGCGCCTTGAGAGCTCATCCCGTGCCGCCTCCTCCTGGCGAATGCGCCGCTTCTGCCGCGCCGCGCGTGACAGGCCGCCTTCTTCGCGCAGGGGCATCGATGCCTGGGGCGTGGGCAGCTGAAGCACCAAGTATCGCCCAGGCCTTCCTGCACCGCAACCGGGCGCGGCCCGCCGCAGGCGCATGGCTCCGTTCTGGCTCATTCCTCTCGGCCCGCGTAGGCTCGGGACGCCCGGCGATCGCACGGGCCGAGCCGACGGGACCCCGCATGCTGACGCCAACTGCAATTGCCTTGCTCGCCTTGATCGGATGGACGCTGGCCCTCCTCGTCCTGATGGAGATCCTCCGCGCCGGCCTCGTGCTGACCGGCAAGGTCCCGGCCAACGGCTTCGCCCCGGACAACGCCGGCCTGTCGCCCTTCATGCAGCGGCTGGCGCGGGCCCACGCCAACTGCATCGAGGGTCTGCCGATCTTCGGCGGCCTGCTGCTTGCCGCGCTCGCCACGGGCCGCTCCTCCGTCACCGATCCGCTGGCCTTCGTGCTGCTCCTTGCCCGCATCACCCAGTCGAGCGTGCATCTCGCCTCCCTCAGCCCCACGGCCGTGACGGCTCGCTTCTGCTTCTTTGCCGTGCAGCTGGCCATCGCCGCCTGGTGGGTCGTCGGCCTGGCTCTGAGCTGATGCTGGTCAGACCGGCACCGCGGCGCTATATGGCGCGGGCGCCTGTCGAGGTTCGCCCCTGAAGGATTGCCCATGCCGTTCACCATCGCCATGTACGACAAGTCGCACGCCCACATTGCCGCGCGGCTGGCGGGCCTGGGGCTCGACATCAGGCTTGCGACGTTCGGCAAGGATTGCCTCTACGAGATCGACGGCCGCAAGCTTTCTCCCTCCGAGGTCGACGTCGACTACATGTGGCTCACGTCCCATCTGAATGCGGACGGCTTTCGCGATCCCGCCTTCGACCTCTGCCTCGCCACCCGCGCGATCAAGGTGCTGCAGACCTTCAATGCCGGCCTCGATCATCCCTTCTACAAGCGGCTTGCGGCCAAGGGCACGCGCATCTGCAACAGCTCCGCCCAGGGCATCGCCATCGCCGAGTACACATTCGCCCAGGTCATGGCCGTGCTGCAGCCCATCGAGCTTCAGCGCGACCTGCAGAGGCGCCGCGAGTGGCGCAACACCCCCTTCCGCGAGGTCTCCCAGACGCGCTGGCTGATCATCGGCTTCGGCCCCATCGGCCAGGCCATCGCCAAGCGCGCCAAGGCTTTCGAGGCCGCCGTCGACGTCATCCGGCGCAGCCCCGCGCCCTCGCCTGATGCCGACCGGGTCGGCACCGCCGCCGACCTTGCCTCCTACCTGCACGAGGCCGACATCGTCGTCCTCGCCTGTCCCTTGACCGAGGAGACGCGCGGGCTGGCGGGGCAGGCCTTCTTCGCCGGCCTGAAGCAGGGCGCGATCCTGGTCAACATCGCCCGTGGCGGCCTCGTCGACGACGCAGCCCTGCTGACCGCGCTCGACAACGGCCGCCTGTCGACCGCCATCCTCGACGTGTTCCACGAGGAGCCGTTGCCGGCCGCCAGCCCCCTGTGGGCGCACGCCGGCGTGCGGCTCACCTCGCACACCTCCTTTGCCGGCAGCGGTGCGCGCTCCCGCTGGGACGCGCTGTTCCTCGACAACGTCGCGCGCTTCGTCAGGGGAGAGCCTCTCGCCCTCGAGGTCGATCCGCGCGCGCTCTGAGCGGCCCGGCTGCGCGTCCTTCTCTCTCCCCGCGTGCGGGGAGCGGGCCGGGGTGGGTCGGCCGCACGCGCGGCGCGAGGATGGTGCCGGAGGGACTTTCCGGTTTCGGAGCAATGTTCTGCCCCTCACCCTAACTCCCCGTCAGGACGGGGAGAGGGGACCGGGCGCACTATGTTCGTGTGTCGCGCCCGCCCTCTTCTCCCTCTCCCCGCTTGCGGGGAGAGGGACGGGGTGAGGGGCAGCGGCGCCCGCCACGTCAGAGCAATGTTCCGCCCCTTGCCCTCTCCCCATGGAGGATGGGGAGAGTGGACGCGCGGCGCGCCCTTGGCCGCCCTACAGCATCACCTCGACCAGGTTCGGCCCGCCCGAGCGCAGGCCGCCGTTGACGGCCTTGGCGAGCTCTCCCGTCGTCGTCGCGCGCACGCCGGGCACGCCCATGCTGCGCGCCATGGCCACCCAGTCGATATCGGGCCGCCGCAGCGACAGCATGTCGACGGCACGCGGGCCGGGGTTCTTGACCCCGACGTTGGTGAGCTCGGTACGCAGGATGTTGTAGCTGCCGTTATTGAACACGAGAACCGTCACATCCAGCTTCTCCCGCGCCAGCGTCCACAGCGACTGGATCGTGTACATGGCGCTGCCGTCGCCCTCGAGCGCGATCACCTTGCTGTCGGGCGCCGCGATGGCGGCACCGATGGCGACGGGCAGCCCGTAGCCGATCGAGCCGCCGCGGTTGTTGAGCCACACGTGCGGCGGCGAGCCCGCCGTCTCGGTGAAGAACTCGCGCCCCGTGGTCACGCTCTCGTCGACGATGATGCCGTTCTCCGGGATGTGCGCGCCGAGGATCGCGGCGATCGCCGCCGAGGTGATGGGACCTTCCGGCGGCAGCTCCGGCCGCCGCGCGGCCGCAATCCGGGCCGGCGGCGTGTTGACGGCATCGAGCTCCTCGGCGAGGGCCCTGAGGCCCGCCTCGATGTCCTGCTCGACGCCGACGAGCTTGGTCGACTTGGTGCCCTCCGGCACCAGCACGCTCGGCTTGTCCGGATAGGCGAAGAAGGCGACCGGCACCCGCGAGCCCACGAGCACCAGATCGCCGGCCTTGCCGAGCACATGCAGGGCCGCCTCCACGACGTAGGGCACGCGCGCCACCTGCACGCGCCCCGCGCCGCGGTCGAGCCGTGCGTTGAACCCCTCCGTCAGGATGCCACAGCCGGTCTTGGCCGCGATCCGCCCGGCGAGTTCCAGGCACGGCGCGTCGAGCGCCCCGCCGCCGAGCAGCAGGGTCGCGGGCTTCCCCGACGTGAGCATGTGCGCGGCGGCCTTCACGGCCTCCGCGTCGGCCTTCGGCAGCGCCGTGTCGGCGGGCGTCTCGGCGATGCCGTCGGCAGGCCCCCAGGCCGTGTCGGCGGGCAGAATCAGCGTCGCGACCTGCCCCGGCGTCTGCCGGGCGGCCGCGATCGCGAGCGCGCCGTCCGCCGCGATGGTCCGCGAGTTGGGCGAGGTCTTCACCCAGTGGCTCATGGGCCTGGCGACGCCCTCGATGTCGGACGTCAGCGGTGCGTCGAGCCCCAGGTGGTAGGTGGCATGGTCGCCGACGATGTTGACGATGCCCGACGCCGCCTTCTTCGCGTTGTGCAGGTTGGCCAGGCCGTTGGCAAGGCCCGGGCCCAGGTGCAGGAGCGTTGACGCCGGGCGCCGCGCCAGCCTGTAGTAGCCGTCGGCGGCCCCGGTCACGACGCCTTCGAACAGGCCGAGCACGCAGCGCATGCCGGGGACCTGGTCGAGCGCCGCCACGAAGTGCATCTCCGACGTGCCCGGGTTGGTGAAGCACACGTCCACCCCGCCCGCCAGCAGCGTTCGCACCAGGCTCTCGGCACCGTTCATCGTCTGGCTCATGCGGCGGCTTTCCCTTGTGTTGGCGCACGTTTGCGTTGACATGGCGTGTACGGATGCGACCGCCGGCAGCACAGGCGGACT
>JANRIO010000039.1:0-8700 GCA_033764875.1 Hyphomicrobiaceae bacterium
GAGCGCGCCCGCCGGAAAAGAAAGAGACCCGCGTCGTCGCCGACGCGGGTCTCTTGGCATTGGGGCGGATGCCCGTATCAGCCCTTCGAGGCCTGCTCGGCCCACCAGGCGCGCGAGCCGAAGTCGGCGGCGTTGGCGGAGGTGGAAACCGTGGCGATGCCCGCGACGAGCGAGGCGGCGACGAGGGTGGCTGCGATGAGGCTCTTCATGTCAATTCTCCTTGATTGATCTGTGGTGGCCTTGGCCACCGTCGTTGAGGTTGGGTTCAGCCCTTCGAGGCCTGCTCGGCCCACCAGGCGCGCGAGCCGAAGTCGGCGGCGTTGGCGGAGGTGGAAACCGTCGCGATGCCCGCGACGAGCGAGGCGGCGACGAGGGTGGCTGCGATGAGGCTCTTCATGTCAATTCTCCTTGATTGATCTGTGGTGGCCTTGGCCACCGTCGTTGAGGTTGGGATCAGCCCTTCGAGGCCTGCTCGGCCCACCAGGCCTGCGAGCCGAAGTCGGCGGCGTTGGCGGAGGTGGAAACCGTGGCGATGCCCGCGATGAGCGAGGCGGCGACGAGGGTGGCTGCAATGAGGGTCTTCATGGAGTGTCTCCCAGCGAGTGCATCGGCGGATCATTCCGCCAGTGACCGTTACATGGGGGCGCGATGCTGCGCCGCCAGATGCGCTCGCAGTCGTGTGACTAATGGTGATCGAACACGGCGCGCGCGTGATGGCGGCGTGATCGGCCGCGCGGCCGCAAAAGGGGCGCCTGCAGCCGCGGCCGTCGCGCGGCGCCGGATCGGATCACGTTCCCGCGATCTCTTGGCGGTGGCCGGTTCGTGGGGCGGACGGCGCACGCCGCCGCTATCCTCGCCATGCGGCGCCGCGGTTAGGATCGGGCTACACGGTGCGCGAGAGGGTGTCGCTCGAGGACGCTCGGCCGCGATAGGCGCCGTGGGCCGTGCGACGGTTGGCTGGTGCAAAATTCAAGCAACCGGATCGCTCCTCTGATCGTGGGGCGTCGGCACGGCAGCGGGCGCAAAGCCGCGACTCTTCTTTTTGGCCATCCACCGATCAGCGGCTTGCGCCCGCGCCCTCTCACCGGGGGGGCGTGGCTCGCCGCCGTGCGCTGCGGGCTGCAAGGAGCGCGTGTGTCTAGGCAAATGGAAGCCGCAGCGCATTCGCTTCGCGCGCGCCTGGCGCCCCTGGGCCCCGGATATTTGCCTGCGGCAAATTCCGGGGTGACAGATGGAATGAGGTCGCGCTGCTCTCTGTCCGTCATCCCGGCCGAGCGTAGCGGGAGCCGGGAGCCAGGGCAGCAACCATCGACGGTTTGACGCCAAAGCGGGCCCGCTCTAGGCCGGGCGCAGGGCGTCCGCCGACAGTGCCAGCACCTCGCCTTCGGCCGCAGCCGTATCGAGCCACAGGAACGGCAGGTGCGGATACTCCGCCTCCAGAATGTCGCGGCCCCGCCCGACCTCGACGATCAGCGTGCCGCCGGGATTGAGGTGCGCTCCCGCCTCGGCCAGGATGCGGCGTACGATGTCGAGGCCGTCGTCGCCGCCGGCGTGCGCGAGCACTGGCTCGGCCGCATACTCGGGCGGAAACATCGCCACTGCGTCGGCGCTGACATAGGGCGGGTTGGAGAGGATGAGGTCGTAGCGGCGCCCGGCCAGCCCCTGGAACAGGTCGGAGCGGAACAGCGCCACGTGGTCGCCGAGCTCGTAGTCGTCGACGTTGCGTCGCGCCACCTCCAGCGCGTCCTCCGAGATGTCGGCGGCATCGACGTCGGCGCCGGGGTAGGCGAGCGCCGCCAGGATCGCGATCGAGCCGCCGCCGGTGCACAGATCAAGGATGCTGCCGACCGCCGCCGGATCCGGCACCACGCCGTCGAGTCCCTTGAGCAGCAGCTCGCCGAGGTACGAGCGCGGCACGATCACGCGCTCGTCGACGTAGAACGCGTGTCCCTGGATCCAGGCCTCGTTGGTGAGATAGGGGGCGGGCTTGCGCGTCGCAACGCGCCTCTCGATGATGTCGGCGAGCACACGGCGCTCGGCGGCGAGGAGGCGCGCGTCGAGCCACGGATCGAGCTGGTCGATCGGCAGATGCAGGGTGTGCAGGATGAGATAGGCCGCCTCGTCGAGCGCGGTTGCCGTGCCGTGACCGAAGACGAGGCGGGCCTCGCCGAAGCGGCTCGTCGCGTAGCGCAGGAAGTCGCGCACCGTCACCAGCGCGTCGGCGGCGTCGTCTGCGGGCATGGGGGCACCTCTCGAGCAGCAGGCAGCGTCACGTCGCGTGCAGGATCTCCGGCAGCCGTCCGCGACGCGTGAGGAACTGAAAACGGCCGACGAGCAGGACGGCCTGCACCGCAAGGCCGAGCGACAGGCCGATCCAGATGCCCGGCGCTCCAAGGTCCGTATGGAACGCCAGCAGATACCCCGTCAACATGCCGACGGGCCAGAACGCGATGGCAGCGAACACGAGCGGCACGCGGGTGTCGTTGAGCCCGCGCAGGGCGCCCGCCGCGATGGTCTGCAGCCCGTCGGCCAGGAAGAAGCTGGTGGCGAGCCCCAAGAGCAGCGCGGCCAGCGCCACGGTCTCGGCGGCCGACTGTGCCGTGCCGCCGAGGAAGGCGAGCGGGATCAGCGTGCGCGTGGCCGCGACCAGGAGCGTCATCGCGCCCATGAAGGCAAGGCCGAGGCCGCACGCCACGAAGCCCGCCACGCGGGCCGCGGCCATGTCGCGCCGCCCGACCGCGTGGCCGACGCGGACGGTGGCAGCCAGCGAGATCCCGAACGGCACCATGAACACGATGGAGGCCACCTGCAGCGCGATCTGGTGCGCGGCGAGGGCCACCGTGCCGATGCGCCCCATCAGCAGCGCGGCCGTGAAGAAGGCCCCGAACTCGAGCAGGAATGCCCCCGTGATCGGCGCGCCGACCGTGACCAGCTTGCGCGCCAGCTGCCAGTCGGGACGCCAGAAGCGGCCGAGCACGTGATACTTGGCGAACGGGCGCCGCGTGCTGCACACGATCAGGGCGGCCACGCACATGCCGGCATTGACGATCGCCGTGGCCAGGCCCGCGCCCAGCACGTCAAGCGCCGGCAGGCCGAGGCCGCCGAAGATCAGCAGCGCGGCCAGCACGGCGTTGGCCGGGATCGCGGCAAGCGTGATCCACAGCGCCGGCTCCGGCCGGTTCACCGCGCCCATGAAGTTGCGCAGCGCGACGAAGGCCCAGGCCGGCACCAGGCACCAGCCGAGGCTGGCGAGGTAGCGCCCGGCGATCGCCGCGGCCTCGGGCGATTGGCCGAGCGCCAGCAGGAAGTCCTCCCCCCACAGCTGCGCCAGCGACAGCGGAGCGCCCATCACCAGCGCCGTCCACAGCCCGACGCGCAGCGACCGGCGCACCATGCGCGGCTCGCGCGCGCCGAACGCCTGCGAGGCGAGCGGAGCCACCGCCGACACGAACCCGAGGCCGAGCGTGAAGGCGGCAAACAGCACCGTGTTGGCGAGCGCCGCTGCCGCCACCACCGTGTCCCCGAGGCGCCCGAGAAGCACGAGGTCCGTCGTCATCATGGCGACCTGGCCGAGCTGCGTCAGCGCCATGGGCCAGGCAAGCCGCACGGTCTCGGCGATGTCCGCGCGCCAGGCGTCCTGCCATGGCGGGGGCGTGGCGGCCGAAGTCGTTCCGGCGTCGGGGTGGGCATCGGGGGCGAGCATGGCGCGCACCATAGGCGGAAGTCGCGGAATTGGAAGGGCGCGCGGGCAGGCGCAGGGCCCCGGCCGGCCTCCCCGGCTCCCGCCCGCAGACGTGCGGGGACGCCAAACGTCGCGCCGGGCGTGTTGCGCTTCGCCCACAGTTCCCGCGCCGGAGGCCCTGCGGCCGCCGGTTTGCCCAAGGGTCCGGGCGCCGTGGCCACCCGGGGCTTGCCTTGGCCGCCGCCGGCGTGCGAGGTCAGCGCAGTCGAACCCAGCCGGATTCGCGGGAGCTGCCCGCGGTGCGGCATTTGGTGTGTGCGTGGCGTCGGAGCGATGGCGCCCTTGCTATCGCCACAGCAAGCGGGCAAGACCAAATGGCATCCTTCCGGTTCGGCGCTCTGCGCGACCTGTTCGGCAAGTCCACGGAGAAGGCTCCCGAAACGGAGCCGCAGCGCGGCCCGAGGCTCGAGGCGGTGCCAAGTCCCAAGAGCGACGCGGTCGCGCCACCGGCCCTGCCCGAGCAGCCGGCGCTGCCGATCCCGTCGCCCGCGGCCAACGTCGCCGCCAAGGAAGCGCCCGCAGAGACACACGCAAAGGCAGAGGTCAGACAGAAAGTGGTTCGCGCGGTTCGCAAAGACGGTGAAGACAGCTACACGGCCGCCGACATCGAGGTCCTCGAGGGCCTCGAGCCGGTGCGCCGCCGGCCCGGCATGTACATCGGCGGCACTGACGAGAAGGCGCTGCACCACCTCTTCGCCGAGGTGATCGACAACTCCATGGACGAGGCCGTCGCGGGGCACGCAACCTGGATCGAGGTGCGCCTCGAGGCCGACGGCTATCTCTCCGTCGCCGACAACGGCCGCGGCATCCCCGTCGATCCGCACCCCAAGTTCAAGTCCAAGTCCGCCCTCGAAGTGATCATGACCACGCTGCACTCGGGCGGCAAGTTCGACAGCAAGGTCTACAACACGTCCGGCGGCCTGCACGGCGTCGGCGTCTCCGTCGTCAACGCGCTCTCCGACAAGCTCGAGGTGGAGGTCGCACGCGGCCAGCAGCTCTACGCCATGGAGTTCAGCCGCGGCGCGCCGCTGGGCAAGCTCAAGAGCCTTGGCCCCGTCAAGAACCGCCGCGGCACGCGCGTGCGCTTCCATCCCGACGAGCAGATCTTCGGCAAGGGGGCCACCTTCAAGCCGCAGCGGCTGTTCCGCATGGCCCGCTCCAAGGCGTATCTGTTCGGCGGCGTCGAGATCCGCTGGTTCTGCGCGCCCGAGCTGATCAAGGACGACACGCCGGCGGAAGCCGTGTTCCACTTCCCCGGCGGCCTCAAGGACTACCTGACCGTCAGCATCGAGGGTCGGACGCAGGTCACCAAGGACATCTTCGCCGGCCGGATCGACAAGGAGGGCGGCCATGGCTCGGTGGAGTGGGCCGCGTCCTGGATCGCGGACGCGGACGGATTCTTCCATTCCTACTGCAACACCATCCCGACGCCGGACGGCGGCACGCACGAGAACGGCTTCCGCGCCGCGCTCTCCAAGGGGCTGCGCGACTTCGGCGAGCGCGTCGGCAACCGCCGCGCGACGAACATCACGGCCGAGGACGTGTTCGCCACCACCGCCGTGATGCTGTCGGTGTTCATCCGCGAGCCGGAGTTCCAGGGCCAGACCAAGGACAAGCTCGCCACCGTCGAGGCCCAGCGCATCGTCGAGACGGCGGTGCGGGACGCCTTCGACCACTGGCTCGCCGACAGCCCGCAGAACGCGACCAAGCTGCTCGAGTGGACCATCGAGCAGGCCGAGGACCGCCTCAAGCGCAAGCGCGAGAAGGAGATCGGCCGCCAGTCCGCGACCCGCAAGCTGCGCCTGCCCGGCAAGCTTGCCGATTGCAGCCTCAACTCCAAGCAGGGCACCGAGATCTTCATCGTCGAGGGCGATTCGGCCGGTGGCTCCGCCAAGCAGGCCCGCGACCGCGAGCGCCAGGCGGTGCTGCCCCTGCGCGGCAAGATCCTCAACGTCGCCAACGCCTCCTCTGCGAAGCTGTCGCAGAACCAGCTCCTGACCGATCTGGTGCAGGCACTCGGCGTCGGCACGGGGGCCAAGTACCGCGACGAGGACCTGCGCTACGAGCGCGTCATCATCATGACGGACGCCGACGTCGACGGCGCCCACATCGCCTCGCTGCTGATCACCTTTTTTTACCAGGAGATGCCGGAGCTGATCGAGCAGGGGCACCTCTATCTCGCCATGCCTCCCCTCTACAAGCTCACCCACGGCGCCAAGTCGGTCTACGCCCGCGACGACCGGCACAAGGACGAGCTGCTGAAGAAGGAGTTTGCGGCCAACGCCAAGGTCGAGGTGAACCGCTTCAAAGGACTTGGCGAGATGAACGCGTCGCAGTTGAAAGAGACGACGATGCAATCCGACAAGCGGACGCTCCTGAAGGTGGAGATCGCCGACGACCGCGCGGTGGTGAGCGATCTCGTCAATGCGCTGATGGGCTCCAAGCCCGAGGCTCGCTTCCGCTTCATCCAGGAGCGCGCGGCCTTCGCCAAGGACCTGGACATCTGAGGCGCAGCGGAACACCTCATTAATCCGAATCAGGACTATTGGTGCCCGGCGCAGGCGGTCGGACCGCGGTTCGCGCGGGTCGCTGCATGTTTCAGATTGTGCACGCACGAATTGATCCGCACAAAAACAATGCAAATGTTTTGATATTCAATGCATTAATCGTTTTTGAAGGGTCCGCGCCTAGTCTTCCGGAGAATTTGCGGCCTTGCGCGGAGCGACACCCATGCAACTCTTCAACCTCGGCATCCGGGGCAGGATCTACGCCGGTTTCGGCGCCTTGATAGTGTGCTGTGGCTTCCTCGCCGCGTACGGCTGGAAACAGCTCGGTACCATCCACAGCCAGGGCGAGCGCATGAACGCCTACGCCGAGCAGATGGCCCGCGTGCTGGAGGCGGCCGAGCAGGTGCAGGCGCTCCGCCAGTCGGTCTTGCGCTACAACGTCGAAGGCGACGAGAAGCTGTTCGCGATGGCCGTCGATCTCGAGGCCAAGATCTCCGACAACACCAAGACGGCGATGAAGGTCACGGTCTCCGAGCAGCGCCGCAGCATGTTCGGTCAGATCGAGCACTCGATGACCCAGCTCAAGCCCGAGCGCGAGGCGCTGGGCGGGCATGTGCGCGAGTTGGGGGCGAGCCGTGAGCAGCTGTTCAAGGTCGGTGCCGATCTGACCGCAAAGCTCGACGCGCTCACGGGGCGCATTCAGAGCCTTGGTCGCGGCAGCGCGCTCAGCATGGCCGGTGCCCAGATCCTGTCGAACGGTCTCCAGCTGCGCGTGGCGAGCCTGAACTTCCTCGTGCTCCGCGACAAGGCGTCTCTCGAGCTCTTCAAGAAGCGCGTCGAGGAGGTCAACAAGGCCATCGCCTCGCTCGAGCGCTTCGACCTGCCCGACGACGTCAACGACCTGACCCCGCAGGTCACGGCCCTCATCATGCAGTATGCCGACACCTTCAACGTGATGGCGGCCGCAGCGCTCAACGCCGACCACACGTTCACCAAATCCATCGTCCCCCTGCTTGACAAGACGGCCGAGACCATGGGCGGCGCCGTCGCCACCTTGAAGCGCGATGCCGCCGCCGCCAAGCGCGCCTCGGACGCGGTGGTGGCCTCCACCATCGACGGCCAGACCTGGGCCAGCGTCGCGGCAATCCTGGTGGGTCTCGTGATGGCATTCTTCATCGCCCGCTCGATCACCGGGCCCCTGTCGGCGATGGTGCGCGCCATGGGCCGCCTCGCCCAGGGAGACCTGGCGACGGAGATTCCTGCGATGGGCCGCAAGGACGAGATCGGCGAGATGGCCTCTGCGGTCGACGCCTTCAAGCGCGGCGGCCTGGAGCGCGTGCGCCTCGAGAAGGCAACGGCCGAGCAGCGCGAGGAGGCCGAGCGCGTGCGCGCGGCCAACGAGGCCGAGCGTGCGGCGGCCGCCCGCCAGCAGGCCGACGTCGTCGATCGCCTGGGCCAGGGCCTCGCGGCGCTGGCTGCCCGCGACCTGACGCGCCGGCTCGATGCCTTCCCGGCCGACTACAAGAAGCTCGAGACCGACTTCAATGCTGCCGTCGATGCGTTGCAGGAGGCCATGGGGCTCCTCTCCCACAACAGCGAGATGATCCTTTCGGGCTCGGGCGAGGTGTCCTCGGCCGCCGACGACCTCTCCAAGCGCACCGAGCAGCAGGCGGCGAGCCTTGAGCAGACGGCGGCGGCGATCGACGAGATCACGGCGACCGGCAAGAAGGCCGCCGAGGGCGCCGAGCATGCCCGCGAGGTGGTGTCGGCCGCCAAGTCCGACGCCGAGAAGACCGGCGTCGTGGTGCGCAAGACCGTCGAGGCCATGGGCGGCATCGAGAAGAGCGCCCAGCAGATCACGCAGATCATCGGCGTCATCGACGAGATCGCCTTCCAGACCAATCTCCTCGCCCTCAACGCCGGCGTCGAGGCCGCGCGCGCGGGCGAGGCGGGCCGCGGCTTCGCGGTCGTGGCCTCCGAGGTCCGCGCACTGGCGCAGCGCTCGGCGGAGGCGGCCAAGGAGATCAAGGGGCTCATCCAGACCTCGTCGAGCCAGGTCGCCGACGGCGTCGGCCTCGTCGCCGAGACCGGCAAGGCGCTGGAGCGGATTCTGGCGCAGGTCAACGACATCAACAAGGTCGTGATCGACATCGCGGCGGGCGCCAAGGAGCAGGCCACGGGCCTCGCCGAGGTCAACTCCGCCATCAACCAGATGGATCAGGCGACGCAGCAGAACGCGGCCATGGTCGAGCAGTCGACGGCGGCGAGCCACTCGCTGCGCCAGGAGGCGAACCAGCTCATGGAGCTGGTCGGCCAGTTCCGCATCGGCCAGGGCGCCGGCGCGTCGCCCGCTGCACGCCCCGCCGCCAAGGTGGCAACCGCGAGGCCGGTTGCCAAGTCGGCGGCCCGGCCGGCGGCGCGCAGCACCGGCTCGGCCATGCCCAAGGAGGC
>JANRIO010000049.1:0-134109 GCA_033764875.1 Hyphomicrobiaceae bacterium
CCTCAGCGCAGGTGGCAGGCGACCCAGTGGCCGTTGCCGTCCTGCTTGAGCTCGGGCCGCTCGGTGGAGCAGACCGGATCCTTGCGCAGCGGGCAGCGGGTGTGGAAATGGCAGCCCGGCGGGGGCCGCAGCGGATTGGGGACGTCGCCCTTCAGCACGATGCGCTGGCGCTTCACCTTCGGATCCGGGATCGGCACGGCGGAGAGCAGCGCCTCGGTGTAGGGATGGCGCGGATTGGCGTAAAGCTCGCTTGCCTCCGCGATCTCGACGACGCGGCCCAGGTACATGACGGCTACGCGGTTGGAGATGTGCTCGACGACGGAGAGGTCGTGGGCGATGAAGAGATAGGTGAGGTTGAACTTCGCCTGCAGGTCCTCGAGCAGGTTGATGACCTGGGCCTGGATCGACACGTCAAGCGCCGATACCGGCTCGTCGCAGATGATGAGCTTGGGCTCGACGGCGAGTGCGCGGGCGATGCCGATGCGCTGGCGCTGGCCGCCGGAGAACTCGTGCGGGTAGCGGCGCAGATGGTCGGCCTTGAGACCGACGGTCTCGAGCAGATCGACGACGCGCGCCTCGCGATCGGCCTTAGAGCTGCCGAGCCCGTGGATCCTCAGCGCCTCGCCGACGATGGCGCCGACGGTCATGCGCGGGTTGAGCGAGGCGAAAGGGTCCTGGAAGATGATCTGCATGTCGCGGCACAGCGACTTCTCGACGTAGCGGTCGAGACGTGTCACGTCCCGGCCCTCGAACCAGACCTCGCCGGAGGTCGGCTCGATCAGGCGCAGGATGCAGCGGCCCGTGGTCGACTTGCCGCAACCGGACTCGCCCACGAGGCCCAGCGTCTCGCCGGCGGCGATGTCGAAGGAGACGCCGTCGACGGCATGCACCTCGTCCACCTGCCGGCTCAGGATGCCGCCCCGCACGGAGAAGCGCTTGGCAAGCTTGCGGACGCTGAGCAGGGCCTTGGCCCCAGGCGGCCTCGCGGCGGGGTGGGCCTCGGGCTTGGCGATGGTGTCTGTCATAGGATGCACGCCACCTTATGTCCTGCCCCCACGATCTTCAGCGGCGGCTCGGCCTGCCGGCATTCGGCCTTGGCGAACTTGCACCGCGGCGCGAAGCGGCATCCGGCGGGCGGCGCCAGCAGGCTCGGCACGGTGCCGGCGATGGCCTCGAGCCGTGTCTTCTGCCCGGCCCCGCGATCGATGCGCGGGATGGAGCGGATCAGCCCCTGCGTGTAGGGGTGGCGCGGGTTGGCGAACAGCTCCTCGACGGGCGCCTCTTCCACCACCTTGCCGGCATACATGACGACGACGCGCTGGGTCACCTCGGCGACAACGCCCATGGCGTGGGTGATCAGCATGATGGCCATGCCGAGCTTGGACTTGAGATCGGCCATCAGCTCGAGGATCTGGGCCTGGATGGTCACGTCGAGGGCCGTGGTCGGCTCGTCGGCGATGAGAAGCTTGGGGTTGCAGGCGAGCGCCATGGCGATCATCACGCGCTGGCGCATGCCGCCGGAGAACTGGTGCGGGTAATCGTCGATGCGGCGCTGGGGGTTCGAGATCTGCACGAGGGAGAGCAGCTCCACCGTGCGCTCGCGGGCGGCCTTGCGCGACATGCCCTCGTGCCGGCGCAGGACCTCCATGAGCTGGTCGCCGATGGTGTAGACCGGATTGAGCGACGTCATCGGCTCCTGGAAGACAATGGCGATCTCCTTGGCGCGGATGACATCGAGATCCTTGGTCGTCATCGGCACCAGGTCGCGGCCCTGCCAGAGGATGCGGCCGGCCACGATGCGCCCCGGGGGCATGGCGATGAGCTTGAGCACGGTCATGGCGGTGACGGTCTTGCCGCAGCCGGACTCGCCGACGATGCCGACGGTCTCGCCGCGGTTGACGACGATGTCGACCCCGTCGACGGCGCGCGCGATGCCGTCGTCGGTGGCAAAGTGGGTCTTGAGACCCTCGATGTGCAGCAAAGGCACGTCCGCGCCGTCGCTCATGCGGCCCTCCCAGCAACGATCCTTCGGGGCTTGCGCATGCGTCTCGGCATCACTGCACCCGTCGCGGATCGAGGGCGTCGCGCAGGCCGTCGCCGATGAAGTTGATGGCGAGAACGGTGAGGAAGATGGCGATGCCCGGGAACAGCGCGAAATGCGGGGCGAAATCCAGGTAGTCCTTGGCGTCGAACAGGAGACGGCCCCAGGTCGGGATGTCGGGCGGGAAGCCGAGGCCCAGGAAGGAGAGGGTGGATTCCGCGATGATCGCCGCGGCCACGTCGATGGTCGCCGCAACGATCACCGGGCCCATGGCATTGGGCAGGATGTGGCGCAGGACCTGGCGCAGCTTGGAGGCGCCGAGGGCACGGGCGGCTTCCACGAACTCCTTCTCGCGCAGCGAGAGGAACTGGGCGCGGACGAGACGGGCGACCGGCATCCAGCGCAGGCCGCCGATCACGACCACCACCATGATGAAGATGCCGACCTCGAGGCCGAACACGGCCTTGAGACTGTCGCGGAACAGGTAGATCACTAGCAGCAGAAGCGGCAGCTGCGGCAGGGACAGGAACAGGTCCGTCAGCCACATGAGGCCGGAGGAGACCCAGCCCCTGGCCATGCCGGCGATGGAGCCGATGAGGACGCCGAGCAGGATCGCGACCGCCATGGCGGCGAGGCCGACTGCCAGCGAGATGCGGCCGCCGTAGATCATGCGGGCGAGCAGATCCTGGCCCAGGTCGTCGGTGCCGAAGGGGTGCGCGCGCGAGGGAGAGGCGAGACGCGCGGTGAAGTCGATCTCGTTGATCGGCACGCGCCAGATCCAGGACCCGAACAGAACGCCGAGAATGATGATCGCGAGGAGGACCAGGCTGGCAACGGCGAGCCGATGCTTGCGAAAGCGCCGCCAGGCGTCCTTCCAGGGGGACACCACGGGCTGGGCGGCCTGATAGGCGGCCACGTCAGCTGAACTTGATGCGGGGGTCGAGCCAGCCATACAGGAGATCGGCCATGAGGTTGAAGAACACGACGAGGCAGGAGAACACGAACGTCACCGCCATGATGACGGGCGTGTCGTTGGCGAGGATCGAGCTGATCAGCAGCGAGCCGATGCCAGGGATGCGGAAGATCTGCTCGGTGACGATGGCGCCGCCGAACACGGCCGGCATCTGCAGCGCCACGAGGGTGACCACGGGGATGAGGGCATTGCGCACGACGTGCTTCATGATCACGCGGCCCTCGCCGAGCCCCTTGGCGCGCGCGGTCGTGACGTAGTCGAGCCGGATCACGTCGAGCACGGCGGAGCGGACGTAGCGCGTCATGGACGCGGCCTGGAACAGGGCCAGCACCATGATCGGCATGATGGCCTGGCGGAAGTGCTCCCAGTACCAGCGCCAGCCCGTCGCCGGAAGATCGGAGCGGTAGACGAAGGGCAGCCAGTCGAGCGTGATCGAGAACACCAGGATGAAGACCAGGCCGGTGAAGAACGTCGGCAGCGAGAAGCCGATGAAGGCGAGAGTGTTGGCGATCTGATCGAAGATCGAGTACGGCCGGCGGGCGGCGTAGACGCCGACCGGCAGCGCGATCGCCAGCGCCAGCACCTGGGCCGAGCCGATGACGAACAGGGTGGCGGGAAGGCGCTGCAGGATCAGCGTGTCGACGTTGACGCGGCTGACGAAGGAGAAGCCCCAGTCTCCCTGCAGCATGGCGAACAGCCAGCGGAAGTAGCGCACGAAGATCGGGTCGTCGAGACCGAACTTCTGGCGCAGGGCGGCGGCCACCTCAGGCGGCACGTTGGGATTGGTGGTGAGCTCGCCGAACGGATCACCGGGGGCGAGCGCCAGCACGAGGAACAGCACGAGGCTGATGCCGAACAGGCTCGGGACCGCAATCAGGAGGCGGCGGATCAGGTACTGGCCCATCGCCTCCGCCCCTTACTGGCCGGGCTCGCCCGCTTGGCCGCGTGCCGCACGGCCATCACGCCTCGCGATACCAGCTCGAAAGCCCCGAGAGATTGCTGTCCCAGCCGGTGAACAGGGTCTTCAAGGTGTTCGAGACCGCCTGCACCATGGGCCGGTAGACCACCGGGATCACGGCGACGTCGTCGATCACCATGTCGTTGCACTGGATCAGTATCGCCGCGCGCTTGACCGGATCGAGCTCGGAGCCGGCCGAGGCGTGCAGCTTGTCGTAGGCCGGGCTCTGGTAGCGCGTGTAATTGCGCCCCTGCCACTTGTTGGCCTTGTTCTTCACCTCGGTGGACACGAACTGGAACAGGAACTCGTGCGGGTCGGGCTGAGGCTGCGTGGTCGTGAACATCTGGATGTCGGTGTAGAATTTCGAGTAGGTGTCCGGATTGCCGACATCGGAGGAGAAGAACACGCTGGCCACGATGGACTTGAGCTCGAGGTCGATGCCCGCCTTCTGGCACGCCTGCTTGACGATGGCCTGGTTCTTCTGGCGCGGCGCGTTGATCGACGTCTGGTAGACGAACTTCAGCTTCTTGCCGTCCTTGGCGCGGATGCCGTCCGAGCCCTTGGCCCAGCCGGCGTCGTCGAGCAGCTTGTTCGCCTTGTCGATGTTGAACTCGAAGGTCTTCTTGGAGCGGAAGCGGTCAGGCTTGTTGACGAAGGCGGCCGTCGCCGTGCCGGTGCGGCCGTAGATGAACTTCTCGACCGAGGTCCGGTCGACGAGCAGCGCCAGCGCCTTGCGCACAGCCGGATCGCTCAACACCGGATGCTTCGTCTTCGTGCTCGAGCGCTCGCCATCCACCTCGGTCCAGGGATCGGTGAAGTTGATGCCGATGTGCTCGATGTTGCCGCCTTCGACGATGACGATCCTGCCCTTGCCGTTCTGCTCCAGCTTGACGAGGATCTCGTCCTCGACCTGCATGTTCCAGGCCATGTCGAACTCGCCGGTCTGGATGACGGCGCGGGCCGCCGACACCGCATCGCCGCCGCCCTTGATCTCCACCGTGTCGAAGTACGGCTTGTTGGGAACGTGATAGTTGGTGTTGATCTCGCCCTTCAGCATGTCGCCGGGCTTGAAGTCGACGAACTTGAAGGCGCCCGTGCCGACGGGCTTCAGGTTCGCCGGCGCTTCACGGGACTTGCCGCCCATGTAGTCGGCGAAGAGATGCTTCGGGATGATCATGCCGAAGATGCCGACGAAGGCCTGCGCCCAGAACGGCGTCGGCTTGGAGAACGTGACCTTGATCGTGTACTGGTCGAGCTTCTCGACCTTGACGTCCTTGTAGGCCGCGATGGTGACGGCCGCCGTCGCCGGGTCCTTCGCGTACTCCCAGTTGAAGACGCAGTCGTCGGCGGTGAACGGCTTGCCGTCGTGCCACTGCACGCCCTGCTTGAGCTTCCACGTCACGCTCATGCCGTCCTTGGCGAGGCCGCCGTTGTCGACCGTCGGGATCTCGGCGGCAAGGATCGGAACCAGGTTGCCATCCGCGTCCCAGCCGGCGAGCGGCTCGTAGAAGACGCGGCTGCCGTCCTGATCCTTGGTGCCGACGGCGAAGTGGGGATTGAGCAGCGTCGGGCCCTGCCAGTACAGGATCTTCAGCGGGCCGCCGCCGCCGCGCTTGGTCGGCTTGTACTCGAACTTCGTCTGCGCGACCGCGACGCCGGAATGGGTCAGCATCTGGGTGGCGAGAGGCGCCGTGAGGCCCAGGGCCACCATGCGCTGGATAAAGGTGCGGCGCGATACGCGGCCGTCGGCGACGGCCTTGATCATCCTGCGGAGCTGCTTCTCTTTCATTGTTGGCCACCTATGCTGAAAGCGGATCGGGTGGGATCCGCGCGAAGTTCTCCCTTTCCATTGAGACCAGTTGGGCCAACGACTGTCAACGCTCTAAAGACCGCCGCCCGCGGCCGGCAGGCCAGGGCCGATGCCAAGTGCCGATTGTGATGCCAGACGCTGTCGCAGGGGCGGGCAGGCTGCTTGGCGCGAAGGCAACCGGGCCCCGTGCATACGGGCTTCCCGTGGAAACCATATTCCGATCTTTTTTTGCCGCAGCGCAAACCGGCAACGCACGCGCAGCACGAGCGCCCCGTTCAGGCCGGCAGCCGCAGATCCAAGGTCATGGGATAGTCGGCGCTGACCCGGGCCGGGGCGGGAACCATCGACCCGGAGGTATGCCCAGCCTCCTCGAAGCGGGCCAGGCGGCGCCCCTCGGCCTCGTAGGCGTTGACCGGGAACACGACGAAGTTGCGGCCGCCGGGATGCGCCACGTGATAGCGGCAGCCGGCCACCGAGCGCTGGGTCCAGGTATCGACCAGATCGAAGACCAGCGGCACGTGCGGCTGGATGTGCGGATGCAGCACCGAGGGCGGCGCCCAGGCGCGGTAGCGCACGCCCGCGATCATCTCGCCATTGCTTCCCGTGCCGGCGAGGGGCAGGGCACGCCCGTTGCAGGTGAGCACGTAGCGGTCGCCGAGGGCACCCGTGATCTTCGCCTCGACACGCTCGAGCGAGCTGTCGACGTAGCGCGCCGTCCCGCCGACGACGCCCTCCTCGCCCAGCACGTGCCAGGGCTCGAGGGCCTGGCGCAGCTCGAAGCGGATGCTGTCGCGATGGAAGGACCCGAGCAGAGGGAAGCGGAACTCGAAGTGCGGCTCGAACCAGGCGAGCTCGACCGGCAGCCCGTGCGCCTTGAGGTCGGCGACGACTTCGGCGAAGTCGGCCCAGAGCATGTGGGGCAGCATGAAGCGGTCGTGCAGCGCCGTGCCCCAGCGCACGAGCCGCTGGCGGTAGGGGCGCTCCCAGAAGCGGACGATGAGGGCGCGGATCAGAAGCTGCTGGGCGAGGCTCATGCGCGCGTGCGGCGGCATCTCGAAGGAGCGGAACTCGACGAGGCCGAGACGGCCGGCCGGGCCGTCGGGCGAATAGAGCTTGTCGATGCAGATCTCGGCGCGGTGGGTGTTGCCCGTGACGTCGACGAGCAGATTGCGGAACAGGCGGTCGACGAGCCAGGGAGCGATGTAGCCCTGACCGGGATCGGGCACGGCTGCGAGCGCGATCTCGAGCTCGTAGAGGGCCTCATGGCGTGCCTCGTCGACGCGCGGCGCCTGGCTGGTCGGGCCGATGAACATGCCTGAGAACAGGTAGGACAACGACGGGTGGTTCTGCCAGAAGGCGACGACGGAGGCGAGCAGGTCCGGCCGGCGCAGGAAGGGGCTGTCGGCGGGCGTGGCGCCGCCGATGACGACGTGGTTGCCGCCGCCGGTGCCGGTGTGCCTGCCGTCGAGCATGAACTTCTCGGTGCCGAGGCGCGAAAGCCGCGCCTCGTCGTAGAGGGCGGTGGTGATATCGACCGCCTCGTTCCAGGAGCGGGCCGGATGCACGTTGACCTCGATGACGCCGGGGTCGGGCGTGACCTTCACCACGTTGAGGCGCGGATCGGCGGGCGGCGAATAGCCCTCTATGTGCACGGGCGTGGCCGTGACGCGGGCGGTCTCCTCGATGGCGGCGAGCAGGGCCGCGTAGTCCTCGGCATCGGAGACGGGGGGCATGAACACGCACAGCTTACCGTCGCGCGGCTCCACGGCCAGGGCGGTGCGAACGGAGGCGCCGATCTCGGCGCCCGCCTGCGTCGCGGGCGGCGGCGGAGCCTGAAGCGTCACGGTGCGCCGGCGCTGCATCAGGACCCGCCGCTCGGGAAGCGGGGGCGCCTCGGCAAAAGGATCGCGCGGGTGAACGTGCGGGTAGTCGACGGGGGACAGGGCCGCGAGAGAGCCAAGCGGCAGGCGGAAGCCGGCGGGAGAGTCGCCCGGCACCAGGAACAGCTTGTTGCGGCGGAGCGACCAGCGCTCGGTGACCCAGCGGCGGCCGACGTCGGCGGCGTGCCAGACCTGGATCGGCAGCACGTAGCTCACGGGATTGTCGAAGCCGTTGTCGATGAGCGAGACCAGCCGGTGGCGCTCGGCGGCATCGTCGAGCTCGTCCTTCTTGGGATCGATGTTGAGCGGCAGCTTCTGCTCGACGAGCATGAAATAGCCGGCGTCCTCGTAGGCCGGAATGCCGCTGTCGGCCGGCAGGCCCAACTCGGTGCACAGCGCCGTCATGAAGCTGCTGGCGTCGGCAACAGTGGCGGGCTTTGCCGGTTGCTCAGAGGCGATGAGCGCCTTGTCCTCCCACAGGGGCTGGCCGTCGCCCCGCCAATAGAGCGCGAAGGCCCAGCGCGGCAGCGGCTCGCCCGGGTACCACTTGCCCTGGCCGTAGTGCAGAAGGCCGCCGGCGGCGAAGCGGTCGGCCAGGCGGCGCGCGAGAGCGTCGGCATAGGCCCGCTTGCTCGGGCCGACGGCGGCGGTATTCCATTCGGCGCCTTCCATGTCCTCGGCCGAGACGAAGGTGGGCTCGCCACCCATGGTGAGGCGCACGTCGCCCGCCGCCAGCCGCCCGTCGATGGCCTCGCCGGCCGCGAGAATGCCGCTCCAGGTCTCCTCCGTGTAGGGCTTGGTAACCCGCGGGCGCTCGCGGCTGCGCACGACACCCATCTTGAACGAGAACGCGACCTCGGCCTTCTCGTGGGCCCCGGTGATGGGCGCGGCGCTGATCGGATGCGGCGTGGCGGCCAGCGGAATATGCCCCTCGCCAGCGAGGAGGCCCGACGTCGGATCGAGCCCGATCCAGCCGGCGCCGGGAAGATAGACCTCGGTCCAGGCGTGCAGGTCGCAGAAGTCGACCTCGGCGCCGGAGGGGCCGTCGATGGCCTTCACATCGGGCGCAAGCTGGATCAGGTAGCCGGAGACGAAGCGCGCGGCGAGACCGAGGTTGCGCAGGATGTGCACCAGGAGCCAGCCGGAGTCGCGGCACGAGCCGGACGTCAGATGCAGGGTCTCCTCCGGCGTCTGGACGCCCGGCTCCATGCGCACGAGATAGCGGATGTCGCGCTGCAGGTTGCGGTTGATGTCGCACAGGAAGTCGACCGTGTCGCGCTTGGTGCGCGGGATGCCTTCAAGGTAGCGCGCGAGCATCGGGCCCGGCTTCTCGCACTCGAGGTAGGGCGCCAGATCCTGTGCCAGGATCTTCTCGTAGGCGAAGGGGTAGGCCTTGACGTACTCCTCGACGAAGAAGTCGAAGGGATTGATGATCGCCATGTCGGCGACGAGGTCGACGGTGACCGAGAACGCCTCGGTGCGCTCGGGCATGACGATGCGGGCAAGGAAGTTGCCGAACGGATCCTGCTGCCAGTTGATGAAGTGCTTCTCGGGCTCGATCTTGAGGGAGTAGCTGAGGATCGAGGTGCGGCAGTGGGGAGCGGGCTTCAGGCGGACGACCTGCGGACCCATGGCAACGCGACGGTCGTAGGTGTAGCGCGTGGCGTGTGTGAGCGTGACCTGGATCGACATCGTGGTGGTGTCTGCTCCTCGAGGAATGCGACTGTTCGAACCACTGGCCCCTGGAAGCGTTATCAAGCGCCACAGGGGCGGACAAGGATCGGCCGGCCAGCAGATCGTTTTTTTCAGCACCCTGCAATAAATACAGGCAGTCTCGCCGACCAAGGCTTGGCGTTGTGCATTCTTTGTGCAGGAGGCGCTTGGACAATCCGGCTTATGCCGCTAAGTCACGTCGCCTGACCTCACTTCCGGACGAGGAGCATGGAGAAGTTCGCCTGCACCCGCTGCGGCTTTGCCGTCTACTTCGAGAACGTCCAGTGCCTGAACTGCAAGAGCCCGCTCGGCTTCCTTCCCGACCGGCGGCAGGTGGTGGCGCTGGCACCGACCGGCAGTGGGCGCAGCTACAAGATCGCAGGAAAGATCGCCGGCAGGCAGGCGCCCGCGCGGCCGCTCGCCTATTGCGCGAACGCGGAGCACGGGGCCTGCAACTGGCTGACCGAGGCGCAGGCGGCGCCCGCCCTGTGCACGGCGTGCATGCTCAACCGCACCATCCCGAACCTCGCCGACAACGGCAGCCTGGAGGCCTGGCGCGAGCTCGAGCGGGCCAAGAAGCGGCTCGTGTACTCGCTGCTGCGCTACAAGCTCCCGCTCGATGCGACCCGGTGGGGCAAGGGGCGGCTGGCGTTCGACTTCATGAAGGACACCACGACAGGGCACCTCAACGGCGTCATCACCATCGACATCGCGGAGGCCGACGCGGTCGAGCGCGTGCGGCAACGGCAGCTGTTCGGCGAGCCCTATCGCACGCTGCTCGGCCACCTGCGGCACGAGAGCGGCCACTTCTACTGGATGGTTCTGATCGAGGCGGCGGGGCGGCTCGAGGGCTTCCGGCTGCTCTTCGGCGACGAGCGGGAGCCGTACGGGGACGCGCTGGCGCGCCACCACGCGAACGGGCCGCCGGCCGACTGGGAAAAGAAGCACGTCTCAGCCTACGCCAGCGCGCACCCGTGGGAGGACTGGGCGGAGACCTGGGCGCACTACCTGCACCTCGTCGACGCCATCGACACGGCCGAGGCGGAAGGGGTGAAGTACAGGCGCGACAGGGGTGCGGCCTGGCTGATGTTCCCGACGCCGGCCTACGATTCCTACGCCTACGTCAACTTCGACGACCTGATGAAGCGATGGATCAATCTCACTATCGCCATCAACAGCCTGACGCGCAGCATCGGGCGGGCGGACTTCTACCCGTTCGTGGTGCCGGCGGCCGCCTACCAGAAGCTCGAGTTCGTGCACCACGTGGTGCACGGCAAGCGGCCGCAGTGAAGCTTGGCGAGCCCGCGCCATCGGCGCGATCTGCCGTGTTGCGCGGGCAGGACGAGCGCGTGCTCGCCTTGCCGTGCCATCGAGACATGATGGGAGCCGCGTAGCCCCGAGCAGTGCCCGCATGGAGCCCGGTCGGACACACTATCCCAGCGACGGGCGCCTTCAGTCTGCGGCGACGCGCATCGAGATGATCTTGTCGGGATCCTGGACCGGCTCGCCGCGCTTGATCTTGTCGATGTTCTCCATGCCCTCGATCACCTTGCCCCACACGGTGTACTGCCTGTCGAGGAAGCCAGCGTCGTCGAAGCAGATGAAGAACTGGCTGTTGGCGCTGTTCGGATTGGAGGTGCGCGCCATCGAGCAGATGCCGCGCACGTGCGGCTCGGCGTTGAACTCCGCCGGCAGGTTGCCGTGCTTGGAGCCGCCGGTGCCGGTGCCGTTGGGGCAGCCGGTCTGGGCCATGAAGCCGTCGATGACGCGGTGGAAGACGATGCCGTCGTAGAAGCCCTCGCGGGCCAGCGTCTTCATGCGCTCCACGTGCTTGGGCGCGAGGTCGGGCCTGAGCGCGATCACCACCTTGCCCTTGGTCGTCTCGAGAAGCAGCGTGTTCTCGGGATCCTTGATGTCGGCCATGTGCAGTTGTCCTCTATGGAAAGCTAGTAGGGAATAGGGAGTGGGGAGATAGGGAGTAGAAGCTTGCGCAATCCCTACTCCCTAAGCCCTCATCTCATTTCTTGTCCGCCAGCAGATAGACGCGCAGCATCTTGTCGGGTTGCGGCGGCGGCTCGCCGCGGGCGATGGCGCCCACGTGCTCCATGCCCTCGATCACCTCGCCCCAGAGCGTGTACTGGCCGGTGAGCGGCTTGCAGCCGAGCCCGAAGCAGATGAAGAACTGGCTGTTGGCCGTGTTCGGATCCTGGGTGCGGGCCGCGCCCACGCTGCCCTTGCCGAACTCGACCTGCGAGAACTCGGCCGGCAGATCGGGGAGCTTCGAGCCGCCCCTGCCCGTGCCCGTAGGGTCGCCGGTCTGGGCCATGAAGCCCGCGATCACGCGGTGGAAGACGATATTGTTGTAGAAGCCCTCCTTGGCGAGACGCTTGACGCGCTCGACGTGCTTGGGCGCAAGGTCGGGCCTGAGCTTGATCAGCACGCGGCCGGTCTTCAGCTCGATGACCAGGGTGTTGTTGGGGTCGGGCGCCTGCGCCACGGCGGGGGCGAGCGCCGGCAGGCACAGAAACAGGGCAAGTAGCAGACGGATCACGGAAATCTCCGAGCAGCGCGGGGCCGGTCCGACAGCCCCGGGGGGCTGGTGCCGGCACGGAGGAATGGAAGGGCAGGCGATGGCGGGGCCAGATCGCCCGCGCCTTATGGCCTTTCTGAGGCACGAGCGCAACCGCGCGGGCGCCCGGCGCGCCCGGGTGGCGCAGGCTCAGCCCGCCGTGGGAAGCCCCTTTCGCAACTCGGCCTTGTTGATCTTCTCCAGCGTCGAGCGCGGCATGTCGGTGACGACGTGCACCTGGCGCGGCACCTTGAAATCGGCGAGCTTGGCCCGGCACTCGGCGAGGACGCGCGCGGGCAGCGCCTCCCTGACGGCGGCGGCGACGGAGGGGTGGGCGATGACGAAGGCCACGGGCACCTCGTCGAGCATGCGGTGCCTCTGCGCCACCACGGCGACCTCGTAGACGCCCGGCACCAGCGCGATGACGCGCTCGATCTCGGAGGCCGCGACGTTCTCGCCACCGACCTTCAGCATGTCCTTGTCGCGATCGGCGAAGGTGATGTAGCCGTCCGGCTCGAGCGTGACGCGGTCGCCGGTCATGAACCAGCCGTCGGGCGTGAAGCTGTCGGCGGTGGCCTGCGGGTTGTTCAGGTACTCGAGGAACAGCGAGATGCCGCGCGTGCCCTCGATCTCGAGATGCCCCGTCTCGCCCGGACGGACCGGGCTGCGGTCGGGGGCGAGGATGCGGATGCCGTAGCCCGGCGCCGGCCGGCCCGTCGTCATCGGGCGGTTGGGGAGGTGGGCCTCGCCGACGATGCCTTGCGTGACGGTCTCGGTCATGCCCCACCAGCCGATGGAGCGCACGCCGAAGACCGCATCGAAGGGCGTCTCGTTGGCCGACATGCCGAACATGCGGAAGTCGTGCTTGGGGACGGGCTGCTGGGCGAGCGCCTTGAGGAAGAAGGGCAGCACGGAGGCCCACGTGCACCTGTTGCGCACGGCGACGTCCCAGAAGCGGGAGGCGGAGAACCTCGGCATCAGCACGTAGCTGCCGCCGACCCACATCGTGGGCAAGATCGAGTAGGTGCGGGCGTTGGTGTGGAACGAGGGCATCATCACGAGGTGGATGTCGGTGTCGCGGAGCGCCTGGTGGGTGGCGGTCTGCCGCGCGCCCCACAGCGCATTGCCGTGCGTCCAGAGCACGCCCTTGGGGCGCGAGGTGGTGCCGGAGGTGTACTGCACGGAGCCCGGTCGCCAGGGATCGGCCTCGAGCGGAGCAAGGCTCGCGGGGTCGCCGGCAAGGCGCGAGAAGGAGGTGTCCCGGTCGGGCCTGAGATCGGCCGGAGGCTCGGCGCCGTCGTGGCAACGGTCGGTGACGGCGAGCCACTTGATGGCTTTGGCGTGAGACGACACAAGGCCGGCAAGCTCGGGGCTGGTTATGGCCGCGACGGCGTTGCAGTTGTCGGCGAAATACGCAAGCTCAGGGCCGGCCGAGCGCGTGTTGGTGGTGACCACGACGGCGCCGAGCCGGGCGCAGGCAAACCATACGAACTCCAGCTCCGGCGAGTTGTCGAGGTGCACGAGGAGGTAGTCGCCCGCCTTGATGCCGCGCGCCTTGAGGCCTGCCGCCACCTCCAGCACGCGCTGGCGGAACTGGGCATACGTCCACACCCGCCGCTCGCCATGGAAGGGCTCCCAGATCAGGAACGGGTGGTCACCGCGGGTCTCGGCGCGCAGGTCAAGCAGCCAGCTCACGTCACGGCCCGCGAAGGGGTGCACGAACTGGTGGCGCAGTGTGTCGACGATGCCGGTCATGCCCTCTCGCGCCTTCCTCCCCGAGAGGGGAAGCCCTTGGTGTCCGCAGCTCCTGTCAGGCGCGCGAGCGACCAGCACGCTTCGCCGACCTTCGACTTCTGCCATGCCCCGACGCCGACAGGAACCTCTTCATGCTGCGCTGCAGCGGAGCGATCACGAGACTGCGATAGGGGCCGCGGTAACGTGGCCCGCGCAGGCCGCGAACACGTAGGTATCCAGCACCGAGTGTATCGGAGGAGAGGCCGGCAGCGTGGGCAAGACAGCATTCGTATTGGCGGGAGGCGGCAGCTTCGGTGCGCTGCAGGTCGGCATGCTGCATGCCCTGCTGGAGCATGGGCTCGCGCCAGACCTGATCGTGGGAGCGAGCGTCGGGGCCATCAACGGCGCATACCTTGCCGGGTCGCCGACGCCGGCGGGCATCGAGAACCTTTCCCGCCTCTGGCTGCAGGTGCGCCGCAGCGACATCTTCGGGGTGGGGATCCTCTCGGCCGCACGCTTCTTCCTGCGGCGCGACTTTCTCATGACCGCGGACGGTCTGCGCGCACTGATCGAGCGCCATCTTCCCTACGCCCGTCTCGAGCAGGCGAGCGTTCCCGTCCACATCATCGCCACGGATTTTCTCACAGGCGAGGCCGTCGTGCTTTCGCAGGGCCCCGCCGCCGACGCCATTCTGGCGAGCAGCGCCATCCCCGTCGCGTTCGCCCCCGTCGAGATCGATGGACGCTACCTTGTCGACGGCGCGGTGACGAGCAACACCCCCGTCAGCATCGCCGCGCGGCTCGGTGCGACGCGCATCATCGTGCTGCCGACCGGCTTCGCCTGCGCCCTGGAGCAGCCGCCGCATGGCGCGATCGCCAACGCGCTGCATGCGCTGACCCTGCTCATTGCGCGGCAGCTCGTTGCCGAGCTGGAGAGCCTCGACGACAGCATCGAGTTCGCGGTGGTGCCGACGCCCTGCCCGCGCAAGGGGTCGCCCTACGACTTCACCAATGCCGCCGCGATGATCCAGACGGGGCTCGTGATCTGCCGCCAATGGATCGAGGACGGCGGCCTGGAGAACCGCAGCATCCCGGGCTCGCTGCGCGCGCACGGGCACCACCCCTGAGGCTCAGCTGGCCAGGGCCTGCGGCGTGGCGATGACCGGCGGGTCGAGATGCGTGCGGGGGGCGAAGGTGTCCGGCTGGGCCATGTCCCACCAGGCGCGCATGCGCGCCTCGCGCGGGCCCTCGGGCCGCAGCAGCTCGCCCGGCTCCAGGTACCGATAGAGCTCGGCGTAGGTGACGAAGGCCTCCGAGCCGTTGCGGCGCATGAAGTGCTCGGGGCGCAGGTCGCGCGGGTGGTCGAGCCCTGCCGCCGCGACGAGCTCGGCCAGCGCGTGCAGCGTCTCCTTGTGGTAGTTGGCAACCCGGACCGACTTGTCGGAGACGACCACGGCGCGCCGGCGGCTGAAGGCCTGCGCGGTGACGCCGGTGGGGCACTTGCCGGTATGGCACTGCTGGGCCTGGATGCAGCCGACCGCGAACATGAAGCCGCGGGCCGCGTTGCACCAGTCGGCGCCGAGCGCCATCACGCGAGCCATGTCGAAGGCCGACGTGATCTTGCCCGAGGCACCGATGCGGATGCGGTCGCGCAGCCCCGCCCCGACGAGAGCATTGTGGACCAGCGCCAGGCCGTCGCGCAGCGGCATGCCGATATGGTCCATGAACTCCAGCGGCGCGGCGCCGGTACCGCCCTCCTTGCCGTCGACGACGATGAAATCCGGCGTCACGCCGGTATCGAGCATCGCCTTGACGATGGCCAGGACCTCCCAGGGATGGCCGACGCACAGCTTGAACCCGGTCGGCTTGCCGCCCGAGGCCGCGCGCAGACTGTCGATGAACGCCAGCAGCCCGCGGGGGGTCGAGAAGGCGGAGTGGTACGGCGGGGAGATGCAATCCTGTCCGCGCGGCACGCCGCGGATGCGCGCGATTTCGCGGGTGATCTTGGCCGCGGGCAGCACGCCGCCGTGACCGGGCTTGGCCCCCTGCGAGAGCTTGACCTCGATCATCTTGATCTGGTCGAGGACGGCGGTCTCGGCGAACCTGGCGATATCGAAGCCGCCCTTGTCGTCCCGGCAGCCGAAGTAGCCGGAGCCAAGCTCCCAGATGATGTCGCCGCCGTGCCGCCGGTGGTAGGGGCTCAAGCCGCCCTCGCCGGTGTCGTGGGCGAAGCCCCCCATGCGCGCGCCCTTGTTCAGCGCCAGAACGGCGTTGGCGGACAGGGCGCCGTAGCTCATGGCCGAGATGTTGAAGACGGAGATGTCGTAGGGCCTCGTGCAGGCGGGCCCGCCGACCCTGACGCGGAAATGCTCCTTGCTCGGAGCCTTCGCCGCCATGGAATGGTGCAGCCATTCGAAGTGGCCGTCATAGACGTTGTACTGGGTGCCGAAGGGACGCTTGTCGAGCTGCCGCTTGGCGCGCTGGTAGACGATGGCGCGCTTGTCGCGCGGAAAGGGCATGCCGTCCTTGTCGTCCTCGAGGAAGTACTGGCGGATCTCGGGGCGGACCTTCTCCAGCAGGAAGCGCAGATGGGCGACGATCGGATAGTTGCGCAGGATGGCGTGCTTGCGCTGGAACAGGTCGTGGAAGCCGAGCAGGGCGACCAGGGCGGGCACGATGCCGAGGGCGGCGGCGAGCGGCGCCTGGCCGGGAACGAGCCAGCCGTAGGTGGCGGCAGCGGCGGCCGCCATGCAAGCGAGCGTGAAGAGCATGTAGCGCGCCGCAAACGGCAAGGCGAGCAGCCTCATCCCTATTCCTCCCCTCGTCGCGGCCGCCCTGCACATGCTTCAAGCCCGGGCCGCTGGCGGCTCGTCGACCATTGCGTCCGGATCCGGGGTGACTAAGCACGACGCGAAGACCGATGCGTGACAGGACCGCCATCCGCAGGGCGCGCGAGGGTCGCTTGCCAACAGGACCTGGGCAGGGCCCGACATGCGCGGACCGACAAGGGCACCGATCGGCCCCGCTTGCCCATGTGGTGCAGGCGATGACTGGAGGCTCCCGAGCGTGGCTCTTTGCGCTCGAGGCAGCGAACTGTTCGCACCCGCGAAGGGCGTGCCGCGCTGGCACCGACACGCCCCGCCTGCGGCGGCGCCGGACGTCCCCCGTGCGCTCCATGCCAAGCTGTCGGAGCTGCCGGTGGCGCTCGCGGGCTCGATACGGCGGCGCGCGGCGCCATCAGGTCTGCCTGGCAGGAGACGGCGCTCTCGCCCGTGCCGGCGAGGACGCGTTCGCCCCCATCGCGGCCGAGGACGTTCGCCCCATTGCGGCGGCGCTGCAGGCGGTGCCGATCGGGGATCGGGCGAGCCTCGCGTGCATGGCGAACGGCCGGCCAGCACGCAGTTGGCCCGTCCAGGGGCTGCGCCGCCCCCGCGGGCCAGAACCCTTGCACAAGCGGGCATTGCCGCTTGTTTTTCGCCGGGAAAGCCCGTAGGTAGCCGCCGGTGTGGGCCCGTAGCTCAGCGGTAGAGCATCTGACTTTTAATCAGAGGGTCGTTGGTTCGATCCCAACCGGGCTCACCAGTCACTCGTCGCCGGGGACGCCGTAGCTGGGGGCGGCACGGGGGTCGAGGGCGCGCTGCAGGTAGGCGTCGAGCTGCGGCTTGTAGATCTCCCACAGCGCGGCGAGCGCCTCGATCGGGCACGCCTCGCTCCAGTCGCAGCGCAGATCCGCCACGGGCCAGCTCACGCGATCGACGATCTTGAGCCCGGCCGAGCGGACGGGGCCCGCCTCGCCGCCGGCGGCAAGCCCGGCGCGCATGGCGGCGATCAGCCGGTCGCCCAGATGCCCGGTGCTCGCCAGGAAGCCGTCGACGATGGCCTGGGGCACGCGCGCGTCGGCGAGGAGGTTGCCGCCCGAGGCCACGTCCTCGGCGCGGGCCTCGGCCCAGACGCCCAGCGCCTTGGGGCCCGAGTGGATGGCGGTGCCACCGGCGCGGTCGACGGCCAGCACCTGGCGGTACTCCAGGAACTGCGCCTGCCTGCGGATCTCGGCAATGGCCGCGTCGGCGCTCATGCCGCCCTGCATCAGGTCGAGCGCGAGGGGGCCGAGCGTCGGATCGGTCACGTTCTGCGAGGCGACGGCACCGACGCCCGCGCGCGCGTAGGCGCAGCGCGCGGCCACCGCCGGCGAGGACGACGACACGGCGACGCCGAACATGCCGGTGGTGCGGCACCGGGCGACCAGCGAGAAGGTCATGGCTCACTCCTCTCCAGTATGAGGGCCTGTCCGCGGACGCCCGCGCGCAGGGCAGCGGCTCAATCGGGGATGACGGCGGTGCCGTCGATCTCGACCAGCCACTCGGGCCGGGCCAAGGCCTGCACCACGAGCCCGGTCGAGACGGGATGCACGCCCTTGATGTACTCGCCCATGGTGCGATAGACGGCCTCGCGATGGCGGATGTCGGTGATGTAGACGACGACCTTGACGAGATGCTCCATGCGGCCGCCCGCCTCCTCGATGAGCTGGCGCATGTTCTGCATCACCTTGTGGGTCTGGGCGACCGGATCGTGGCTGTCGAGGTTGACGGCGTCGTCGAGGCTCTGCGGGCACTGGCCGCGCAGCCAGACGATGCGGCCGCCGCGCGTCACCACCGCCTGGGCGAGGTCGTTGTCGAGCCGCTGCTCGGGGTAGGTGTCGCGGGTGTTGAACTTCCTGATGCGCTCGTGTGCCATGTGCGTGCTTCCTCGTTCGGGCATCGATGCTCGCCGGAGCCTCAGCAGCCGGCCGATGCGGCGGCGTGATAGATCATGTAGTTGCGCTGGATCGCGATCTGGTCGGCGATGAAGCGCGCATCGTGCCAGACGCCCCAGATGAAGGTCGAGCCGCGCCGCGACTGCCAGGGAAGGCCGACGAAATACACGCCGGGCTCCTGGGCGACGCCGCGCTGGTGACGGGGCCTGCCCCTGTCGTCGAAGGTGTCGACCTTGAGCCAGCCGTAGTCCGGCGCGAAGCCGGTCGCCCAGATGATGGTCGTAACGCCCGCCGCGGCGAGATCGAGCGACAGCAGGGGGTGCTTGACGCAGTCGGCATCGGGCTGCCGGCGACGCGCCTCGGGCTCCTCGGGCAGATCGAGGCCGTGGCGGGCGGCGAAGGCGTCCGCCTCGTCGAACACCGACATCAGGTTCTCGTCGCCCTTGTCGAGGTTCTCGACGAGGTCGGGCGCGAACCGCATCTGGCCCTCCCCATAGCCTTGCGTGCGGCCGACGAGGATCATGCCGCGCAGCGCCAGCGCGCGGAAGTCGATGGTGTGGCCGCCGTGGGCGCCGCTCACCGCGATGGTCACGTGCTCCTTGCCGGCCTCGCGGGCGGCCGCGTCCCACTTGCCGAGCACGCCCAGCCACCAGCAGTAGTCGCGGCCGCGATAGGCGCGCGGCGGGCGGTCGTGGGGGCCGACGGACAAATAGACAGTGCGGCCGGCCTCGAGCAGCTCCTCGGCGATCTGGGTGCCGGAGGAGCCGGAGCCGACCACCAGCACGGCGCCCTGCGGGAGCTGGCCGGGATTGCGGTAGCCCGTGGAGTGCATCTGCACGAGGCCTGCCGTTGCCGGCACCATGTCGGGCACGAGCGGCTTCTGAAAGGCGCCGGTCGCCGCCACGATGGCGTCCGCCTCCAAGGGGCCGTGCGAGGTCTCGACCCGGAAGCCGCGGCCGCCAGCCTTGCGCTCGGCCGAGAGCACCTCCACGCCGCAGCGGATGGGTGCTGCGATCCTGCCGGCGTAAGTGACGAAATAGTCGGCGACCGTCTCCTTGGGCGGAAAATCGTCCGGCCCGATGCGGGCGTCGACATCGCCGAAGGTGAGGCCCGGGAAGCGGTCGTGCCAGGCCGGGCCGTTCGCCACCAGCGAGTCCCAGCGCTGCGAGCGCCAGCGCTCGGCGATGCGGCCGCGCTCCAGGACGAGATGCGGCACGCCGTTGGCGGTGAGGTGCTCGCTCATGGCGATGCCGGCCTGACCACCGCCAACGACCAGGGTCTCAACTGTCTCAACCACGATGTCCCACTCCCAGATTGGCCCGGGCCCGCGCGGGCTCGGGTTGCGTCAGCGGCGCCCAGGCCTCATGCGCGGCAGATCACGTTGAGCAGCGCATGCCGCTTCTCCTCGCGCATCACCTCGAGCGCCCGCGCGATGGCCGCCGGCAGATCCTCCGGCCGCTCGACGCGCTCGCCCCAGCCGCCCGCGGCGCGCGCCACCTCCTCGAAGGCCGGCAACTTGTCCAGATGCGTGAACACCTGCCGGTTGGCGCGAGCAGCCGCCCCGTCAGGATACATGGCCCGCGTGAAATGGTGCACGGCGCCCCACATGGAATTGTTCATGACGACGAACAGCACGGGAAGCTCGTGCAGGGACGCCGCATGATGCACGGCGACCGGGTTGGCGAACAGGTAGGCGCCATCGCCCAGCACCGCGATCACCTGCCGCTCCGGAGCGGCGAGCTTGGCGCCGAGCGCCGCGCCGGCGCCCCAGCCGAGGCCGGAGGCCGCGCTCGAGCCGAAGTAGCAGTCGGGCCGCTCGAACGCGGCGTGATCGAGCTGCAGGGTGTACTCGTTGATCAGGATCGCGTCGTCGTCCTTGGCCTCGCTGAGGCAATGGCTCGCCCAGGCGGCGTGGATGGGTGCGGAGGTGGCGGCGGCCTTGCGCACTGCCGCGACCTCCTTGTGCAGAGCGCGGCGATGGCCCTCGGCCCATTTGCGCCGCGCGGCGAGGATGGCGGCGGGAGGGTCCCCGAGCGCGGCCGTCAGGCCCGCGAGGATGAGGGCGGTGTCGCCGGCAAGCGTCGCGTCGCTGGCGTAGCCGCGGATGGGGATGCCGGTGTGCAAGGGATCGATGCCGGCGTTGATGATGGGGGTGCCGTCGCGCGGCGCCGTCTTCACCGGCATCCAGGGCACGTCGCACTCGAGCGCGACGATCACATCGGCCTCCGGCACCAGGCGTCCCGGATCCGACCCGAGGTTCATGGGATGCGACGAGGGCAGCGACAGGTAGCGCGGCTTGTGCTGGATCACCGGCACCGCATAGCGCTCGGCGAAGGCGGCCAGCGCCGCAAAGCCCGACGGCAGGCGGCCGGCGTTGCAGGTGACGATCAGCGGCCGCTTCGCCGCGGCAAGCAGACGGACGGCCCGGTCAACCGAGACGGGGTCGGGAGCGCCGGCGCCGGCGGCCGCGACGCGGGGACTACGCGAGATCGCGGCCGGCCCCTCCTCCGCCAGCACCTCGCGCGGCAGGCTCAGGTAGACGGGCCCGCGCGGCTCGCTCGCCGCGATGGAGACGGCACGGTCGACCACCACCTCGAGCTGGTCGGCGCCGCGCAGCTCGTAGTCCCACTTGACGATCTCGCGCAGCATGCCGGCCTGATCGTACATCTCCTGCGCCCAGTGGATGTAGCCGTCGCGGGCGCCGAGCCGGCCCTCCTCGGTCAGCGGCGTGCGGCCGGCGGTGAGCAGGATGCCGACATTCTCGCGCGCCGCGTTCATGGCGCCGCAGACGAGGTTGGCGGTGCCGACGCTGACGTGCACCATCACCGCCGGGATGCGGCGGCTGACCATGCCGTAGCCGTGCGCCATGGTGACGGCGAGGTTCTCGTGCGCGGCGATGATGGGGCGCGGCACGGGCGCGCCCTGCTGCTCGAGCTCGGCGTAGGCCTCGATCAGCGGCGAGAAGTCGGTGCCGGCGTTGCCGAACATGACGTCGACGCCGCGGCTCGCGAGCAGCGACAGATAGGCGGCCGAGACGCTCGCCCGTTTTCTCGCCTTCACACCGGGCCTGTCGGACTTCATGTGTCGCCTCGCGTTTCCTAGCGGCTTCTTGTGGTTCGTCACGTGTCGTGTCGACGCGCTCTCGGCCTAGCTGCCCCTGGGAAAGGCGAGCACGGCTTCGGCGGCCAGGGCAAGGCCGACCGCATCCTGCGCGCGCCAGCGGCCCACCTGCGAGGCGCCCGCGAGGCGGACGAGTACGGGCGGCGCCTCCGGCGGCCCGAGATCGACGAGGACATCCGTATGCCCGCCCTGGAAGACGCAGGCATGCACGCGGCCCGTCAGCGCGGCCTCCTCCGAGGGCGGGACCAGTGCCATCTGCTCGGGCCTGACGAAGACGTCGACCTCCATCCCGGCAGCCGCCCCGGCCAAATGCGCGCGCGGCACGATGGCCCGCGCGGTGCCGACCCGCACCGTCGCCTGCTGGCCGTCGAGGCTCGCAACGATCCCCGGCAGCACGTTGACGTCGCCGATGAAGGAGGCGACGAAGCGGTCGGCGGGGCGCGCGTAGACCTCCTCGGGCGTGCCGACCTGGCGGATGACGCCCTCCGACATCACGGCCAGCCGGTCGGAGAGGCTCAAGGCCTCGCCCTGATCGTGCGTGACGAAGATGGTGGCGATGCCGAGCTTCCGCTGGATGTCCTTGAGCTCGATCTGCATGGAGCCGCGCAGCGCCTTGTCCAGCGCCGAGAACGGCTCGTCGAGGAGCAGCACCTTGGGCTCGATGACGAGGGCGCGGGCGAGCGCGATGCGCTGCTGCTGGCCGCCGGAGAGCTGGCTGGGCCTGCGCCCCTCAAGCCCCTGCAGCTTGACAAGGGCGAGCGCGTCGGCCACGCGCTTGCGGATCTCGGCCTTCGCCAGCCCGCGCATCCTGAGGCCATAGCCGACGTTGGCCTCCACCGTCATGTGGGGGAAGAGCGCGTAGCTCTGAAACATCATGCCGATCTCGCGCTGGAAGGTCGGCACCTCGTTGACGCGCCGGCCGTCGATGGCGACGTCGCCCGAATCCGCCGACAGGAAACCCGCGACGATGTTGAGGAGCGTCGTCTTCCCGCAGCCGGAGGGGCCGAGCAGCGTCATTAGCTCGCCCTGGCCGATGTCGAGCGACGTCGCCTGCAGCGCCGTGACAGCCCCGAAGGACTTGCTCACGGCGGCAAGCGAGACGGCCGGTGCGCTAGCGGGGCTGCTCGACATTCAAAACTTTCCCGAGGCCGAGATAGAGATTGGCGAAGGTGAGGAGCGCGGCGGTGGCGGCGATGTAGAGCACGGAGATGGCCGCCATCGAGGGGTCGGCGTACTCGCGCACGTAGTTGTACATGGCGACGGGGAGCGTCTGCGTGCGCTGGCCGGTGACGAACAGGGAGGCCGTGAACTCGTTGAAGGACAGGATGGCGGCGAGAAGCCAGCCGCTGACGAGGCCGGGCAGCAGCAGCGGCACGGTCACGGTGAGGAGCACGCGCGCGGGCGAGGCGCCGAGGCTGGCGGCGGCCTGCTCCAGGCGCCGGTCGAAATTGCGCAACGACACGTAGACGCTGCGCAACACGAACGGCAGCACCAGGACCACGTGCGCCACCACCACGATGGCAAAGCCGCGGGCGATGCCGATCTGCGCGGCGATGATGAGGAAGCCGAGGCCGATGGTGAAATGCGGCACGATCAGCGACGACAGGAGCACGGCCTCGATGGCGCGCTTGAAGCGGAACTCGTAGCGGTCGAGGGCGAAGGCGAAGGTGCCGCCGACAAGGAGGGCGATCGTAGAGGCCCACACCGTGACCGTCAGCCCGTTCCAGAAGCCGGCGCGGAAGTCATCGTAGGTGAGCGCCTTGGCGAACCAGCGCAGCGACAGCCTCTCGGGCGGGAAGGCCAGCAGCGCCTTGTCGTTGAAGGCGGCGATGGTGACGACGAGCGGCGGCAGGAGGAGAAAGCCGATCACGGCCACGACGAGGGCGCGGGAGAGGAGGCCTGGCAGCGTATGAAGGGGGGGAGCGCGCATGTCAGTGCTGGGCCGCGCTCTCGAAGCGGCGGGTGCCGAGCCGGATCAGGGCCAGGAGCGCGAAGGTCATGGCGAGACCAGCGACGGAGAGGGCGGCCGCGAAGGGGAAATTGAAGCTCGCAAAGCCCAGCTGGTAGACGAGGTTGGAGACCATGTTGACGCGGCCGCCGCCGATCAGCTGCGGCGTCGCAAAGGCGCTGAAGGTCCAGGCGAAGGCGGTCGTCACGCCGGCGATGATGCCAGGCGCCGACAGCGGCAGGGTGACGGTGAGGAAGCCGCGCATGGGGCTGGCGCCGAGGCTTGCCGCGGCGCGCTCGTAGGCGGGGTCGATGTGGGCCAGCGCCGCAGCGAGCATGATCACCATCACAGGCAGCGTCACGTGCACGAGCGCGAGGACCACGCCGAAGGTGGTGAACATGAACTGGACGGGGGCGTCGACGAGGCCGAGCTTCATCAGCGCCGAGTTGATGAAGCCGGTGTTGCCGAGCACGATCACCCAGGAGTAGGTGCGCACCACCTCGCCCAGGAAGAGGGGCGTGACGACGATGATCAGGATCAGCCCCTTCACGAAGGGCCGCGCGGCGTGCACCAGCGCATAGGCGATGGGGTAGCCCGCGAGCAGCGTCGCGAAGGCGGTCAGGAAGCAGATCCAGGCGGTGTCGAGAAAGACGCGCAGGTAGAGCGGCTTCAACAGGCCCACGAAGTTCGCGAGCGTGTAGCCGCCCGGCTCCAGGGAGCCCGGGATGTGGGCGCGGACGGAGTACTGGAGGATCGCAAGCAAAGCCGCGACAAGCCCCGCCGCGCACAGCGCGGCGGGGGTGACGAAGGCAGCGAGAAAGGGTCGCGACCGCATGCGGCCTCAGGCCTTTCCTGGCGATCCCCTCAGTTCATGATGTTCTCGGCGAACCACTTGCGCCACTCGCCGGTCTTCTCGCCGCGCAGCTTGTGGTCGACGATGATGGCTTGCGACTTCCACTGCTCGGGCGTGGTGAACACGCCCGGGAGCTTCGCCACCTCGGGGTCGAGCTTGGCGTTGGTCACGACAGGGCTCGCCTTCTTCAGCTTGGCCGCCTCCGACTGGATGGCGGGATCGAGCATGGCGTTGATGAACTTGTACGCCAGCGCGGCCTTCTTGGTGCCCTTGAAGATGGCCACCGTGTCGATGCCGAGCACGGCCCCCTCCTTCGGGATCACGATCTGGATCGGCACGCCCTGGCCGATCATGTAGTGGGCGTTCATGGACAGGATCACCTGCACCGGCGTCTCGCCCGAGGCGATGAGCTGCTGGCTGTTGGCGTCGTTGGTGTAGAAGGCCTTGAAGCTGGGCTTGAGGGCCTTGAGCTTCTCCTGCCCCTTGTCCCAGGTCGCAGCGTTGCCGCCCGACAGCATCGCGGAGACGACGACGAGATGGCTCGGATCGAAGTCCGGCGCGGCGAGCTTGGCCTTCATCTCCGGCTTCCAGAGGTCGTTCCAGCTGTCGAACTTGATGTCCTTCACGAGATCGGGCCGGAAGCCGATGGTGTAGACGTAGGCCCAGGTGCCCAGGTGATAGGGGCTGATGCGGGCCTCCGGCACCAGGTTCGCCGCGTTCGGGATCTTGGACAGATCGAGCGTCTCGTAGAGGTCGTCGGTGGCGTAGAGCCAGCCCACGTGCGAGGTCGTGAAATTGACGTCGGCCTCGGGATTGCCCTTGGCGAGCTTGGCCTTGTTCAGGCGGTCGATGGTGCCGCCGGTGATGAACTCGACGGCGACGCCGGTCTCGGCGGTGAACTTCTTGGCCGCCGTCTCGGCGACGAGATCGCGCCAGCTGCCGCCCCAGATGCTGACGACAAGCTTCTCCTGCGCGGCGGCGGGCAGAGCCTGGCCCAGGACCATGGCGAGGAGCAGTAGCGGCATTCCCAGAAGCTTTGCGTATTTCATCCGTGATCCTCCAGAGCGTGCACCAGGCTGTGAACTTTCGACGTCAGGCAGAACTTTCGGCAATGGCCGGATGCCGCGAGGCTAGGCGGCAAGCGAAGGGGATGTCGAGACAGCGGTCGCGGGCGGGATGGCGTCGCCCGGGGGACGCAAGGCGCAGGGGCCGGCCGAGCCCGCCGTCCTGCGTGGGGCCCGCGTGCTGCCTCAATATCGGCCGCACTGCCTCACTCGCAGGCAGGCGATGGGTGCTGAAGAGCGCGCACCGGGGCGCGCCGGGGACGGCTCTCCGCGTGCGTTGGGCAAGTCCCGATGCGCGGTCCATGTCGGTCAAACCCCTGTGGAGCGAAGGTTGTGCGCGTGAGCACCCCGCTCCCCTCGGCGCCGAGCAGAACGACCACCCGCGATGCCAAGATCGGCAAGGTCCTCTTTATGGGAAGACCAGCACTCCGCGCGCATCATGAAGCAACCCTTGTGCCAGATGCAAGTGCAGAGCGAGCCGTGCGCCGTCGACGCCCGTGGTGCGGCGGCGGCCGGTGCCAGGGGGGCCCATGGCCGGCCGGCGTCGGACCTGGTTTGCCCGGCTAACATCGCACACACCGCAGGCGGACACGAGATTGCCGGGCAGGCAAGAGCCGATCGAGGTCGAGCGCGACGGCCCACACGAACATCGCGACGCCGCGCTGGACATGGCCGACGCGGGGGCGAGCCGGAGCGCCCTCCGACGCTACGCCGGCGGCGCCGGGAGACCTGCGCGAAAGGCTCGCGCGCGTCGGCGAAGCGCGTGCGCGGTGGATCTCGACGGGTGGAAATGCTATGGCTGCCCACCCTTCGTCCGTGTCATTTCGTCTGCTGTCGGTTTTGCTCATGGACTCTTTGATGCTGCGGCGCGTTCTCGGAGTTGTCGGCATTGTATGCGGTGCCATGCTCGCGCCGGTCGGCGATGCCCTCGCGCAAGCCCCCTCGCAGCCCCTGTACGCGACCGGCGACGGCGAGTACGATGACAGCCTCGTGCGCAGCCTGCCGGTGGCACCCATTACGCGTGCCTTCCTGCCGGAGGCCGTGAGCCTGAAGGACCGCTTCCCGGTGCCCGGCGACCAGAAGGACGTCGGCTCCTGCGTCGCCTGGGCGGTCGGCTACGCCGCGCGCAGCTACTACGAGATCGCATCGGGCCAAGCCACGCGCGACGACGCCAACAGGATCGTCAGCCCCTCCTCCCTGCATGCCAGGCTGCTGGCGCTCAAGGGAGGTACGTGCAAGGCGCCGAATGTGAACATCCTCGACGGCATGCGGGCGCTGCAAAGCAAGGGCGCGCAGTCGCTCGCCCGACACCCCAACAGCTCGCTCGAGAGCTTCTGCCGGGGCGACACCTCGAGTGGGGCGTTCCGCATCAAGGACGCGCTGCTGGTTGCGCAGCCCGAGCCACGGTTCGGCACGGGAAAGATGCGCAGCGGCCTGGGCCGGGACGCGCTCGACCGCATCCGCGTCAAGCTCGCCGCCGGAGACCCCGTGGTGATCAGCATGCTCGTAGGCAAGTCGTTCATGCGGCTGCAGGCGGGCGATCGCTATGCCGGCAGCATTCACCGGCGGCCGGGAGACCTCGGGGACGACGGCATGGGGCATGCCATGGTCATCGTCGGCTACGACGACCGCAAGCGCGCCTTCCAGCTCATGAACTCGTGGGGGACGGGCTGGGCCGACGGCGGCTTCGCCTGGGTCGACTACGACACCATGCTGTCCGACGGGCGGCTCGGCATCTCCATGGTGGCCGACACGACAGCGCCGCCACCGCCCCCCATCGGCGTGGAGCAGCCGCTGGAGGGCCTCGATGCTGCGGATCTTGCCTGCGGGCAGGTCGAGGTCGCCGGCGGTGCGACCGTGAAAGGCTTCGTGGCGACGCATGCGGCCAAGGAGCGCGTGGAGCAACTGGCCAGGGCCAAGGGCCTGCAATCGGAGGTCGCCCTGCGGCCATGGCCGATCTGCGAGACGCTGAAGACGCTGAAGGCGCCGCTGGCTGCCCCGCATCGGCCGAAATTGAAGCTGATCGGCGGGGAGCGGCCGCTGAACGTGGGAGAGTATTTCGCCCTGGAGGTGACGCCGCCGGATGTGCCCGCGTACCTCTACGTCGTCTACATCGAGGACGACGGCACCGTCGTCAACCTGCTGCCCCGGCGCGGCGTGGTGCGGCAGCAGCTCGACATCGGCAGCCCGCCGCTCGTGTTCGGCGACGGGCAGAACGGACGACCGCGCTTCAAGGTGACGCCCCTGCGCGCCACGGACAACGCCGGACGGACGCGCACGGCCGGCGATCCCGAGCGCGGGCACGAGGCGGTGATCGCCATCGCGGCGCGGGCGCCGATCGAGGAGCTGGAGGACGGCAGCGAGGTCTACGGCAAGCCCAAGGATGGGGCGAAGGACGGGACACCGGCCGATCGCCTGCTGCTGTCACGCCTGCGCGACATCACGCTGCGGGTCGCCCCCGAGGCGACAGTGGCGCGGCAGGTCACAGCCGACGTGCTGCATTTGAAGATCGCGGATTGAAAGCAACGGCATCTTTGGATCACGACCATGCGTTTCAGGGTCATCTGGCTGGCTTTCTCACTCTCCCTGGCGGCGGGGACACCCCCCCTGCACGCCGAGACGGCGGAGGACATCGTGCGGGCCCTGCTGCCGAAGCCGAAGCCGCCGCTGACGCGCAGCCTTGCGCCCGGCGAGCAGCCGGCCCAAGCCCCCGGCGGCCTCTCCCGCAGCTTCCGGCCGGCCGAGCCCGCAGCCAAGGAGGTGACGCGCGGCATCGCCGTCGAAGGGGGCGAGAGCGAGCCCGAGTCGCCGCCCAAGATCGACCTCTATGTCAATTTCGAGTTCAACCAGTCGGCGCTGACGATGAGCGACGCGCGCGTGGCACTCGACGTGCTCGGCAAGGCGCTGCAGGACACGCGGCTCGACGGCATGCGCTTTGCCATCATCGGGCATACGGATGCCGTGGGCACCGATGCCTACAACATGGAGTTGTCGCAACGGCGGGCGGCTGCGGTCCGCGCCTATCTCATCCAGTTTCACAGGATCTCCGAGCAACGCCTGAAGGCGGAAGGGCGCGGCTTCCGCGAGCTCAAGGACCCCGCGGATCCGCGCAATGCCGTGAACCGCCGCGTGGAGGTGCGCAATCTCGTCGACAGCGCCTCTGCCGGTCCGGTGTCACGATAGGGCCGCCCCGAGCCCGGCCGCGGGATGCGCTCAAGCTGATGACGGCAACGGCTGGTTCATGCTACAGGTGCTGCCATTGAAGTGCAGCCGGCACAGAAATTGTCGATCGGGGTATCGGCCATGATCATTAGACTACTGCTTGCTTTCGTCGCTTTCGCCGCCAGCGCAGCGGTTGCCAATGCGGAGCGCCGGGCCGCTCTCGTGATCGGCAACAGCAACTACAGCAACGCCGTGAAGCTGCCCAATCCGCAGATGGATGCGGAGGCCATCGCGACGATGCTGCGCGGGAGCTTCGACACCGTTATCCTCGGCACCGATCTCAGCCGCGACGGCATGATCGAGAAGATCGGGCAATTCGCCGACGCGGCGCGCGTGGCGGACACGGCGCTGTTCTTCTACGCCGGCCACGGCATCCAGGTCGACGGCAAGAACTACCTTGTGCCGGTCGATGCCGACCTCAAGACCGAGCTGCACGCCAAGAACCGCACGATCGACATCGACACGGTCCTGCAGGACGCCATGAGCGAGGCCAAGCGCAAGCTGGTGCTGCTCGACGCCTGCCGCGACAACCCGTTCGCCAAGCAGATCCAGGCGACGCTGCCGCGCACGCGCAGCACCGCGGTCTCCTCGGGCCTCGCCGAGATGCGGTCCGGCGAGGGCACGCTGATCGCCTTCGCGACGGGGCCGGGCCAGGTCGCGCTCGATGGCGAAGGCCGGCACAGCCCGTTCACGCGGGCGCTGCTCGCGCACCTGCCGGCGCCAGGCGTCGAGATCCAGGCGGCGATGACCATGGTGCGCGCGCAAGTGCAGGAGGAGACGGGCAAGAAGCAGCTGCCCTGGGCCAACACCAATATGGTCGGCTTCTTCTACATGCAGCCGGGTGCCGCGCCGGCGGTGCCGCAAAGCTCGATCACGACCGCCGCGGTGCAGCCGAGCTTCGATGCCCGGCAGCTCGAGATGGAGATGTGGACCTCGGTCAAGACCTCCACCAATCCGAGCGAGTACGAGGCCTATCTCAAGGCCTATCCCAACGGCACCTTCGCCGATCTGGCGCGCGCGCGCATAACCGCGCTCGGAGCCGGCCTCCAGCGCAGCGCCCCGGCCGCCAGCGGCGAGATCAAGACGGCGGAGGCGAGCCAGAGCACGGAGGACGCGCTGGGCCTCGACCGCGCCAGATGGATCGACATCCAGCGGCGGCTGAGCGGCCTCGGCTTCAGCACGCGCGGCATCGACGGCAGCATCGGTCCCGGCACGCGCAGAGGGCTCGAGGCGTGGCAGGCCGCGCGCGGCTATCCATCGTCGGGCTACCTGAACCGGCTGCAACACGAGGCGCTGCTGCGCGAAGCGGTGCCGGCCGGCGCCGCCGCCGCGCAGGATACCCGCGGCTACGCCCCGACCCAGAACACGGGCACGGTGCGCAACAGCGGCGGCGCCACGCCGGGCCAGATGGGAGAGTTCCTGGGCGGCGTCGCCAAGGGCCTCGTCAAGCCGGGGGGCATCCGTCTGCCGGGCTTCTGAGCATGCAAGCCGGCGGCGGCCCAGGGGCCGCCACGCGATCGCGAGCACCGCGCCGCGGGTCTGGCGGCTGGCAGGAGCGCTGCCGCGCGCGCCGGCGGCCAGGGCCTACCACAGCCGGATCGCGGGCTTGGCGATCATGAGCCAGACGATGGCGAGGACGGCGGCAAACGCCGGAATGCCGAAGGCGAACCAGCACCAGAACACGCGATGATAGGCGGCCGGCAGGCGCTCGCCTGCGGCCGCCGCGGCGGCGGCGAGGTCGCGCAGGCGCATCTGCATCCACACCACCGGCAGCCAGAAGGCGCCAGTGACAAGATAGAGCCCGATCGACAGGGCAATCCACCCTTCCGACAGGGGCAGGCCCAACTCGCGCGCCAGCAGGTAGCCGGTGACCGGCTGCACGAGGACGGCGCTGGCGGTGAACACAAAGTCGGCGATGACGACGATGCGGGCGACGGCCGCCACCGTCGCGGCGCTGCCCGTGAGATGCGCGAGCAGCATGAAGAAGGCGATGCCGGCGCCGGTGCCGAGAAGCACGGTGGCGCCGATCACGTGGAGAAACTTGAGCGCGAGATAAAGCGTCATCGGTCCTCCAGCGTGGCCAGCGCGACGAGGCTCAGGGCGATGATGGGCGCAATCTTGAGCAACGCCGCGAACGGGTCGAGCCACAGTCGCGGCAGCAGCAGCGTGCCGAGCAGGGCGTAGACGGCGCTGAGCGCGATGCCGGCCCACAGGGCGCGGCGCGCCCACGGCCGCACGAGGATGCCGAGCCCGACCGCAAGGTCGGCCAGGGCGCCCGCGGTTGCCAGGGCCTGCGCCGTCGAGGAGGTCGCGCCGGCCTCGCGCAGGAGGGCGCGGGCCTCCTCCGATGCAGGGCCCAGCGTCACCAGCGCGGTGCCGATCCAGAGTGCGGCGAGGGACACGAGGACGACGGGCTTGGCGAGGTAGAGGCCGGCGAACCAGCGCTCCTGCACCGTGGCAGGCCGCGCCTGCAGCGCGGCGGCCAGCGCGCGCGGGGCGATGCCCGTCGCCGCGATCCAGGCCCGGTTGTCGCCGACGGCGCCGCGCAGGAGCTCGCGCGCGGCCGTCGACCGGACAGGCGCGCGCCAGCCCAGACGCCCGGCCGCGTCGCCCAGGGCGTGCACCAGGCGCATGAGCCACGCCGGCACCGGCACGACGCGCGCCGGCGGCAGGCCGAGCCAGGCGCGATGGGCCGCGACCACCGCCTCGAACGAGAGCGCCTCGGGGCCGGCGACGTCGAGGGCCAGCCGTACCGGGGCGGATGGTGCCAGAAAGCGCACGACGGTCTCGACCAGGTCGTCGAGATCGACGACCTGCAGCAAGCCGGCACCCTGGCTGCGCGGCAGCACGGGGAGCACCGCGAGCGCCCGGAACAGCGCGCCGCCGCCGTAGGCCGCCGGCCCCAGCACCACGGATGGACGCAGGATGACCCAGTCGAGCGTGGTCGCCTCCAGGGCGCGGTCGCCGGCGCGCTTGGTGCGGGTGAAGGCGGTCGGGGTCTCGCGGTCGACGCCGATGGCGGAGATCTGGATGAAGCGGCCGATGCCGGCATTCTCGCAGGCGGCAAAAAGGGCTGCCGGCGCCTCGGCGTGCACGGCGGCAACGGAATCGCTGCCGCTGTCCTGCAGCACGCCGGCGCAGTTGACGACGGCGTCGACGCCGGCGAGATGCGACGCCCAGGCGTCGGGCAGGCGGGCGTTGCGCATGTCGAGCGTGACAACACGGCAGCCCGCCGGGACCGGGGCGGCGCGGCGCGCCACCGCGACCACCGCGTACCCCTCGCGCAGGAGCCGGCGGGCGACAGCCGAGCCGATGAAGCCGCTGGCGCCGGTGACGAGAACGCGCACGAGCGGCCCCAGCCCTTTCGATGCTAGCCCATCAGCGCCGCGGCAGCGGCCGCGAAGGCCGGCAGCGTGAGGGGATCGTTGGCGACGTTGCCGGCGACGGGGAAGGCGGCATAGCGGGCGATGACCATCTCGGCCTTCGGATCGATGTAGAGCGACTGGCCGTGGATGCCGCGCGCCATGTAGGCGCCGTGCGCGTTGTGCGAGACCCACCACTGGTTGTGGTAGGACCAGCCCTTGAGCGTGGCGTAGCCTGCGGGCTCGAACCTGGCGGGGTCTGCACCCCGGGCGATGTCGTCGACGACGGCCTCGGACAGGATCTGGCGGCCGTTGAAGCGGCCGCGGTTGCGCATCACCTCGCCGAAGCGGGCGAGATCGCGCAGGCAGGTGTTGAGGCCGCCGCCGCAGTACTCCATGCCCCGGCTGTCAACAGTGAAATAGGCGTCCTCCTCGGCCCCCATCGGCTGCCAGATCATCTCCGAGAGGAGATCCGACATGGGCTTGCCCGTGACGCGCCGGATGATCCAGCCGAGCACGTCCGTGTTGACGGTGCGGTAGGTGAAGGCCTCGCCGTGGGTGCCGAGCTTGCCGACGGTCGGGAGGAACTCGAGCAGCGAGCGGGGAAGGCCCGGCTCGGGCGGCGCCATGCCGCTGGCGCGGCGCATCTTCCAGACGTCGGAGCTCTTGTCGCCGTAGACCTCGTTGTAGGCGATGGCCGTGGTCATGTCGGCCACTTGCTGCACGGTGGCGTCGGCAAAGCCGCTCCCCGAGAGCTCGGGCACGTAGACCGGCACGAGCGCCTTGGGATCGATCCTGCCGTCCAGGATCAGCGCCGTGGCCAGGGTGCCGATGAAGGACTTGGTCACCGACATGGCGATGTGGGGCTGGTGAGGCGCGAGCACGCCGTAGTAGCGCTCATAGGCAATGCGGCCCCGGTGCAGGACCACGATGCCGTCGGCGTAGGTGTCCTCGATGGCGCGGCCGAAGGTGGTGCGGCGGCCATCCAGGGTGGTCACGGGAACGCCGGCAAGATCCTGCTCGGCGCGCGGCAGCGGGGAGGCCAGCCCCGGCCCGCGCCAGACGGCGCGCGTCGGCACGAACTGGCGGAAGTTGCTGTGCGACCAGCGCGACTGGGGAAACTCGCGGAAGCTGCCGTCGGCGAACAGGATGGCCTTGTCCGGCGGCGGAGGAAAGCCCGTCATCCAGCCCATGGCGACGGGATCGCTCTCCTCGGGCGTGAGGGCTGCGGGTGTCGGGGTGGGGGCGGACATCTCGTCTCCTGTGGCGCGGATCATGGGGCTCGCGGGAAGCTAGCCGCAGGCGCGCCGCAAGGGGAGTAATTTCTGTCTTTCCTCGCGCATACCAGGGACTTGCCCGCGGCGGAGCGTCACTTTGTACCCGCGCGGGCCTCCCCTGCCCACGCGACTTTCTGTATGGTGGGCGCGCCCGCCCGAGACCGGGCGCAAGCAAGACCCGGCGCGCAGGCGCGTCGCACAAGACGAGGGGAGCCAGGAGACAGATGAAACGCCGCACATTCCTCAAGGGCAGCGCAGTTGCCGCCGCCGGCAGCTCGCTCCTTGCCGCACCCGCCATCGCGCAGGCGACGCCGGAGATCAAGTGGCGCCTGACCTCGAGCTTCCCCAAGTCGCTCGAGACCATCTTCGGCACGGCCCAGACGTTCGCCAGGTACGTGGCGGAGGCGACCGACAAAAAGTTCCAGATCCAGACGTTCGGCGCCGGCGAGATCGTGCCGGGGCTGCAGGCGCTCGACGTGGTGACGTCGGGCTCCGTCGAGATCGCGCAGACGCCGCTCTACTTCTACGTCGGCAAGGAGCCGGCGCTCGCATACGCGACGGGCGTCGCATTCGGCATGAACCACCGCCACCAGCACTCGTGGTGGACGTTCGGCGGCGGCGAGCAGCTGTGCAACGAAGCGCTCAAGCCGATGAAGGCGACCGCATTGCTCTGCGGCAACTCCGGCACGCAGATGGGCGGCTGGTTCCGCAAGGAGATCAAGACGATCGACGACCTGCGGGGGCTCAAGTTCCGCATCGGCGGCATGGGCGGGCATATCCTCGCCAAGCTCGGCGTGGTGCCGCAGCAGCTGGCCGGCGGCGACGTCTACCCCGCGCTCGAGAAGGGCGCCATCGACGCGGCCGAGTTCGTCGGGCCCTACGACGACGAGAAGCTCGGGTTCTACAAGGTGGCCAAGTACTACTACTTCCCCGGCTGGTGGGAAGGCGGCGCCATGCTGCACATGGTCATCAACGAGGAGAAGTGGGCCTCGCTGCCGAAGGTCTACCAGGCGATTCTCACCCAGGCGGCGACGGCTGCCGGCGCGTGGATGATCGAGAAGTACGACAGCGTCAACCCGGCGGCGCTGAAGCGTCTCGTCGCCAACGGCACGGAGCTGCGCGCCTTCCCGCAGCCGGTGATGGAAGCCTGCTACAAGACCACGCAGGAGTACCTGACGGAGCTCGCAGGCAAGAGCCCCCTGTTCAAGAGGACCAAGGACAGCCACGACGCCTACATGAAGGAGGTGCTGTCCTACACGCAGATCGCCGAGAACTACTACGACAACTACCTGCTCGGCATGATGCGGCGCGGCTGAGCCGATCATCCGGCACGGGACCAGCGTAGGGGCGGGCTTCGGGCCCGCCCTTTTGCGTGCACCACCCAGCGCGGGATCACCCGCGCGCCAGTCCCCTCAGAGTATCTCCAGCGCCAGCTCCGGCGGCCGGCACAGGCGGGCGCCCCTGGCGGTGACGACGAGGGGACGGTTGATCAGGATCGGGTGCGCCAGCATGTGGTCGATCAGCGCCTCGTCCGTCCACTTGGGATCGGCGAGGCCCAGCACGGCGTAGGGCGTGCCCTTCTCGCGCAGCAGGGCGCGGGGGCCAACGCCCATGGCCTTCAGGATCGCCTTCAGCTCCTGTTTCGAGGGCGGCGTTTTCAGATACTCGACGATGCGCGGCTCGATGCCCTTCGCGCGCAGCAAGGCCAGGGTCTTGCGGGAGCTGCCGCAAGCCGGGTTGTGGTAGAGGGTGACCGACATTCGGGTGGGCCTTTCGTTTGCACGAAGGCTAAGCCCGCTCCCGGCGGACCGGAAGAGGACGCGTGCGCACGGGATCCGGGCACCTCGCGCGACTCAGGTCGACTGCGAGACGGGTGCCTCGGCGTCCACGTCGATGTCGTTGCCGCGCCAGCTGAAGCTGCTGAACAGCCATGCCTGCAGCCACAGCGCCGGCAGCAGCAGGTCGCGGAGCAGCGCGGCGAAGGGCGTGCGCCAGGAGCGATGCCAGCCCGCACGCCAGACCAGCGCCGTCTCGGTGCCATACCAGAGGGCGGCGACGAGGCCCGCCGCCGCCACCTCCGGCAGGTCGAAGCCGTCGGCGAGCCAGGCGGCGCAAAGGATCGGCACCAGGCCGGAGGTGAGGATCTCGGGCGCGAACAGCAGCGGGAAGGTCATGCGCCGCAAGCGGGCCCAGCGCGCCTGCCGATCCCAGACCTGGCGCCACGTGCGCGGCCCCAGCGGCTGCGCGAACGGCCCGTCGACGAGCCTCGCCTCGAGGCCCATGCCGCGCACGAGCTTGGTCGCGGCCGCATCCTCCGCGATCTCGGTGCCGAGCGCGATGAGGCCGCCGGCGACATCGAGATCGCGGCGGCGGAACATCATGGTCTTGCCCTGGGCGAAGCCGAAGCCGACAGTGTCGGCGGCATACTGCCAACGCGCCTGATAGGTGTTGAGGAAGGCGCACTCGACCTCGCCGCGGAAATCGGCCGGGCGGTCGCCGATGGGAGGCGCGCACAGCACGCCGGTGCCGGGCTGCCAGCCGGCCAGCATGCGCTGCACATAGTCGACGGGCATGTCGACGTTGCTGTCAGCCATGATCACCCAGTCACTGCTGACGTGGGGCCAGGCCTTGAGCAGGTTGTTGAGCTTCGGGTTAGGGGTCAGGGGATCGCGGCCGATGAGGAGGCGGGCGTTGCGGCCCGGGTGCCGGCGGATCAGGGACGACACGAGGCCCGCGGCCGGGTCGTCCTCCCGATCGCAGCAGAAGATGATCTCGAGGTCGGGATAATCCAGGCGAAAGGTCGAGCCGAGCGTCAACTCGTCGAAAGTGTCGATGCCGCAGACGGGGCGCAGGATGGTGACGCGGGGGCCGCCTGCGGGCGGGGGCAGCCGCCGGTCGGGGCGGCGGCAGCGAATGGCCGCGATCCCGCTTGAGACCAGGTGCGAGCCCGTGGTGGCAAGACATAGTCCTAACGCCAGCATATCGAGCATGACTTGGCTCCCTCAGGTCGTCCCACAGAGCCGAAAACCAGTTTGGTAACGACGCAATGACAAACGCTTGTCACGGTCGCTTTTCGCCGTCCCGCCGGCACGCCATGACGCCGCATCCCGCAGCTATGGCCGGTCTCAAGCCCGGCCCGGCTGTCACACAGTTATTGCAAAACTAGGCTTTGTGGGCGCTATCGGCGCACGCGAGCCCGCATTCGGGGTCTGCGTGTCGGCCGTTGTAGCGCCTTTTCTCGATCCTGCCATCGAGACGTGAAAGCGCCCGAGCCGTTGCCTGCGCCGTTCAACCCGCGTTCCAGAGGCAAGCCGAGATGAGCCCACTCGCGACCCTGCCGCAGACGGAACTCGACGTCCGCGTCGGGCTGCAGGACCACAGCACGGGACGCCTCGGGTGAGCTTCTTCACGCGCCTCAGGAACGGACTGTCGAAGAGCCCGAAGGAGGACAGCATGACTGCGCCCCACACCGTCACATCCTTCGACGAGGATCTGAGAGAGATCGCCGCGTTCATCGTCGACATGGGCATCAGGGCCGCACGCTCCGTCGAGTTCGCAGCCTTCGCCCTGCGCGGCAGCGATACGCGGGTCGCCCAGCAGGTCATCTCCGCGGACAAGGCCATCGACGAGCTGCAGCAGGACCTGGAGCAGAAGGCGATCGCGGTCATCGCCCGGCGCCAGCCCGTCGCCTCGGACCTGAGGCAGATCATTGCCGCGCTCAGGATCGCCAACGACCTGGAGCGTATCGGCGACCTGTCCAAGAACCTGGCCAAGCGCACGCTCGCGATCCTCAACGATGGCGCGCCGATCGTCGGCACGGCGAGCCTGATGAAGCTCGCCGAGCGGGTGCACGCGCAGCTCGAGAACGTGCTTGCCGCCTACAAGAACCGCGACGACAAGGCCGCGATCGAGGTGTGGAAGTCGGATCACGAGATCGACGCGCTGCATACCTCGCTGTTCCGGGAGCTGCTCACCTACATGATGGAGGATCCGCGCAACATCGGATCGTGCGCCCACCTGCTGTTCTGCGCCAAGAACCTGGAGCGCATCGGCGACCATGCCACCAACATCGCCGAGACGGTGCACTACGTGGTGACCGGCGAGGTGCTCACCCTCGACCGGCCGCGGGCGGACCAGTCGAGCGGCTTCAACGAGGACATCCGCCTGCCGCCTTGGAAGGGATGAGCGATGGCCGTACAGGTGATGATCGTCGAGGACGAAGCCGCACTCCTTGAGCTGCTGCGCTACAACTTCGAGAAGGCGGGATATGCCGTCGAGGCGGTGACGCAGGGCGATGTCGCCGAGGACCGGCTGAAAGAGACGCTGCCGGACCTGCTGATCCTCGACTGGATGCTGCCGGGGCTCTCGGGCATCGAGCTGTGCCGACGGCTGCGGCAGAAGCCGCGCACGCAGGCGCTGCCGCTGATCATGCTGACGGCGCGGCGCGAGGAGACCGACCGGCTGCGCGGGTTCGAGAACGGGGCCGACGACTACGTGGTGAAGCCGTTCTCGCTCAACGAGCTCCTGGCGCGGGCGTCGAGCCTGCTGCACCGGGTCAGCCCGACGCTCGTCAGCGACGTCGTGCGCGTCGGCGACATCGAGCTCGACCGGCGGGCGATGAGCGTCAAGCGGCAGGGCCAGCCCGTGCACCTCGGGGCCACCGACTACAGGCTGCTCGAGTTCATGATGCGGGCGCCGGGCCGGGTGTTCACGCGCGAGCAGCTGCTCGACGGCGTGTGGGGCGGAGAGGCCGAGATCGACGACCGCACGGTCGACGTGCACATCGGACGCCTGCGCAAGGCGCTGCTCAAGGCCTCGGACGGCGATCCGATCCGCACGGTGCGGTCGAGCGGCTACAGCCTCAATACCTGAGGCGCGCGGCGGCAGGCTCGCACGGACCGCGGCGCGCGACGGGTTGCAGATCGGAGACGATGCGAGCGGGCGGCGCTACCTGCCGGGCTTCAGCTCGAGATGGCGGCGGAAGGAGATCTCCGCACTGGCGTAGGCCTCCTGCATCTCGACGTTCCAATAGCGCAGATCGGGAAGCATGATCGGCTCGCCGGTGACGGCGCAGCGCACGAAATCGCCCGGGCTCAGGACCTGGAATTCCCCGTCGGAATAGCGCACGCGCGCCTCACCCTTCAGGCCCAAAAGTTTCTCGAAACGATTCATTCGGCGTCTTACCTTCGGAACTTCAAGGGGATAGGCCCTAGGCCCGGCAATCATACAGAGGCAGCCCCGCTGGCGCCAGTGCGTCACATTCAGAGCCGCTCCCCGGGTTGCATGCGGCACCCGGAAGCGAGCCGCGGCGCTCCGGCCCGGCGCCAGGTCCCCTGGTCGAAGGATCGGGCTTGGGCCGGCCTTGAGCTCCGGCGTTCACGGACGGCTGAGTCGTCGGACACGCCAGAGGATGACCAAGGCACCTTAGAAGAGGGAGCCCTGGCCGCCGGACCCCGAGCTCTGCGCCTTGTCGCGCGGGGGGCCGGGGCGGGGCTCAGCAGGCGCCTTGGCCGGCGGACGGGCGGGCTTGCGCGGCACGGAGGGGGGCGGGCGCCCGGAGCGGACCTCGAGCACCTCGGCCGAGAAGCGACCGTCGTGCACCTCGACATCGAGGCGGGTGCCGGGCAGCGCCGTCTCGACGCTGCGGACGCTGTTGCCGTCGGCATCGCGCAGAAGCGCGAAACCGCGCGCGAGGACGCCGTGATAGCTGAGGCTCATGAGCAGCTTGGCCGAGGCGTCGAGATGCCGCCGGCGGGCGACGAGCCGGCTCTCGGCGGCCACACGCAGGCGCCCGGTCACCCCCTGCAGGCGCTCGCGGGCGCGCGCCAGGCGGATCGCCAGACCCTGCGGGCGCAAGCCGCCGGCGGCACGCTCCAGGCGGCGGCGCGGCGGCGCAAGCCGGCGGTGCAAGGCAGCGACCGCGTCCTGCGCCAGCGTGTCGAGGCGCGCACGCTTGCGGGCGACGCGCATCTCCACGAGCCTCGGGCTCAGCTTGCCCGAGAGGCGGGCCAGACGCATGGCATGGGCGCGTGTATTGGCGGTGAGCGCACGGCCAAGGCGCCGCTCCACGGCGTCGAAGCGCTGGCGGGGCAGATCGAGCAAGGCCTGGCGGCGCGGCAGACCGCGGACGGCGGCGCGCAGGTGCACGCGCATGCCCTCCAGCGCCCGCGCGACGGCCGTGAACAGGCGCAGGCCGAGCTTGCCGAGCTGCTCGACGAGATCGGCGTGCTTGGGCACCGCCCACTCGGCCGCCTTGGTCGGCGTCGGGGCGCGGGCGTCGGCGGCGAGGTCGATGAGCGTCCAGTCGGTCTCGTGACCGACGGCGGAGATCAGCGGGATCCGGCTCTGAGCCGCGGCGCGCACGACCTCCTCCTCGTTGACGCCCCAGAGGTCCTCGAGGCTGCCGCCGCCGCGCGCCACGATCAGCACGTCGGGGCGCGGGATGGGGCCGTCCGGAGCCAGCGCGTTGAAGCCGCGAATTCCCGCCGCGACCTCGGCGGCGCAGGTCTCGCCCTGGACCCGAACGGGCCAGAGCAGCACGCGCACGGGGAAACGCTCCTCGAAGCCGTGCAGCATGTCGCGGATGACGGCGCCCGTGGGCGAGGTGACGATGCCGACGACGCGCGGCAGGAAGGGCAGCTTGCGCTTGCGCTCTGGATCGAACAGCCCCTCGCCGCCGAGCCGCTTCTTGCGCTCCTCGAGCAGCGCCATCAGGGCGCCGACGCCGGCCGGCTCCAGGGCATCGATGACGATCTGGTACTTGGAGGAGCCCGGATAGCTGGTGATGCGGCCGGTGGCGATCACCTCCAGGCCCTCGGCAGGCTTGATGCGCAGGCCGGGCACGACGCCGCGCCAGATCACGGCCTCGATCTTGGCCTTCTCGTCCTTGAGGGCAAAATAGCAGTGGCCGGAGGCCGCGGCGCCGCGGAAGCCCGAGATCTCGCCCCTCAGGCGCACGTAGCCGTAGGCCTGCTCGAGCGTCCTCTTGATCGCCGAGGACAGCTCCGAGACCGAGTATTCGGGCGAGTTGGCGCCGGGGCGGGCGGCGCGGGCTGCTTCTGCCAAACTTCTGCTGCTCCTGAGGAAAACGGGGACGCGAGCGACCGCCAGAGGGGATCGGCCTTGTCCCGGGAGGGCCAGATGATACATGACTGGCCGACGACTGGGCCAACTGTTGGCCACCTTTCCAGAGCTTTTGCAAAGGCTTTCGATGAACGTCCTCCTGATCGGCTCCGGCGGCCGCGAGCATGCGCTGGCGTGGGCGCTCGGCAAGAGTCCGCTGGTCGGCACCCTCTATTGCGCGCCCGGCAATGCCGGCATCGCGGAGGCCGCGCAGTGCGTGGCGCTGGCGACGGCGGACCACGCGGCCGTCATCGGCTTCTGCCGGGAGAAGCAGATCGGCCTGGTCGTGGTCGGGCCGGAAGCGCCGCTGGTGGCGGGGCTGGTCGACGACCTCGCGGCGGCCGGCATCAAGGCGTTCGGGCCGAGCAAGGCTGCAGCCCAGCTCGAAGGCTCCAAGGGCTTCACCAAGGACCTGTGCCGGGAGTTCGCGATCCCGACCGGCGCCTACGGCCGCTTCGGCGACGCCGCCTCGGCCAAGGCCTACCTGGCGACGCAGCCGATCCCGATCGTGGTCAAGGCGGACGGCCTCGCTGCCGGCAAGGGCGTGGTGGTGGCCGAGACGCGGGCTGCGGCGGAGGCCGCCATCGACGCGTGCTTCGATGGGGCCTTCGGCGCGGCGGGCGCCGAGATCGTGATCGAGGAGTTCCTGGAGGGCGAGGAGGCGAGCGTGTTCGCTCTCGTCGACGGGCACACGGTGGTGCCGCTCGGCGCCGCCCAGGACCACAAGCGGGCCTTCGACGGCGACGAGGGGCCCAATACGGGCGGCATGGGCGCCTACTCGCCGGCCCCGGTGATGAGCCCCGCGATGATGCAGCGGACGCTCGACGAGATCATCCGGCCGACGGTCGCCGGCATGGCCAAGCGCGGCACACCGTTCAAAGGCGTGCTGTTCCTCGGCGTCATGATCACCAGCAGCGGGCCCAAGCTCTACGAGTACAACGTGCGCTTCGGCGATCCGGAGTGCCAGACGCTGATGATGCGGCTCAAGTCGGACCTGCTGGCGGCGCTGCTGGCCACCGTCGACGGCAGGCTCGAAGGGTGCGATCTGGCCTGGCACGACGAGGTGGCGCTGTGCGTGGTGCTGGCCGCCAAGGGCTATCCGGGAGACTACGCGCGCGGCAGCGAGATCAAGGGCCTCGAGGCCGCCAGGACAGTCCCGGGCGTCGAGATCTTCCACGCCGGCACGACGCGCGAGGGCGACAGGATCCTGGCCAACGGCGGCAGGGTGCTCAACGTCGCCGCGCGCGGGCGCACGGTGGCGCAGGCGCAGGCACGGGCCTACGAGGCGATCGGGCGGATCGACTGGCCGGGCGGCTTCTGGCGCACGGACATCGGCTGGCGCGCGGTCGCGCGCGAGAAGGGCTGAGAGCAACCCCGTCGCACGAGGGCCGGATGAGCAAGACAGCCAGGGACAAGGAGCACAAGGCGGTCACGGTGCGCAGCGCGCCGGTGCCGCGCGCGCTGCCCTCGATCGGCCTGGCGCTCGGCGGCGGCGGCGCCAGGGGGCTCGCCCACATCCTGATGCTGGAGGTGTTCGACGAGCTCGGCCTCAGGCCCTCGATCATCGCCGGCACGTCGATCGGGGCGCTGTACGGGGCCGCCTACGCCGCGGGGCTGCCGGCGCGGGAGATCCGCGAGCTGACCGAGAAGGCCCTGGGCCGCCGGCTCGACCTCGTGCGTCTCCTGATCGGGGCGCGGGCGGAGCCGATCCTCAAGCTGCTGCGCATCCTGCCCGTGCGCCGGGCGCTGCTGAACCCGGAGCAGGTGCTGGCGGCGATGCTGCCGAGCTCGATCCCGCTGGAGCTCGACGCGCTCGGCATCCCGCTGCAGATCCTCGCCACCGACTTCTACGAGCAGGAGCAGGTGGTGCTGACGCAGGGTCCGCTGCGCTCGGCGGTGGCGGCCAGCATCGCGCTGCCCGCCCTGTTCTCGCCCGTGATCCGCGAGGGCCGTGTGCTGATGGACGGGGGGCTCGTGAATCCGCTGCCGTTCGACATCCTGCGCGGCCAAGCCGAGCTGATCGTCGCCATCGACGTCAGCGGCGCCTCGACGGGACCCGGCCAGCACCTGCAGCCGACCCCGTTCAACGCCATCATCTCGTCGTCGCAGATCCTGCAGCGCTCGATCGTGCGCGAGAAGCTGAAAGCCCAGCAGCCCGACGTCTACATCGACGTCGACGTGGGCGAGTACTCGGTGCTCGACTTCCACCGCTACGAGAGGATCCTCGCCTCGGCCGTCCCGGCGCAGGAGAAGCTGCGCCGGCAGCTCAAGCGCATCCTGACGAGCCACCCGGCCGAGACGCTGCCGATGGCGCAGGGGCAGGCGCGACCCGAGGCCGCCCGCCCGACCTCCCGCCTCGGCCGCCTGCGCGGCCTCAAGCGCGGGCCGAAGTGAGCCGACAGCGGCGGAGACAGACGGCTCATGCGGGCGCGCCCTTCTTCGCCCTCTCCCCACTCCGCTTCGCTGCGCGGGGAGAAGGGCATCCTGGCGCACGGGGTGCTGACGGCGCGGCCTCCACTGCCTGATACCGACAAGCGAAAGTCTTGCCCTGTGGCCAAAGCTTGCTCGTCGGTATCGCACTTTTGCTTGCGCGCAGCCGCCACGCCAACCCTGCGCGCGGATACCGCCGAGCTTCGCGCGGTATCGCCCGTCGCGACAGGTCGAACTTTAAGCTCGTCGGGCTGACACGCTCGGAGAGCGCCCGGGGGCGGGCGCCCATTTTAAACTCGCGATGGCCTGAGCGGGTGCCCGCATCACGGCGCCAGCAGCAGCGGGCGGCCCATGCGCAACATGGCGCCGTGCGCGACGCCTGCAGCGAGCCGCCAGCCCTTGGGCGCCAGCACGATGATGGTCGAGCCGTGCTCGAACATGCCCATCTCCTCGCCCTTGGCGAGGCGGGCGCTCACGGGGTAGGTGCGCGGGGCATCGGTGCGGGAGAAGTCGAGGAAGCGCAGCTTGAGGCCGGCGACAAGGACGGCGGCGACGGGCACGAGGGTGAGCGGGGTGCCGTCGTCGAGGCGCAGGTCGATGACGGCGCGCTCGTTGCGGCAATAGAGCCGGTCGACGCGGGCGAGCGCCGCCGGGTTCACGTTCCAGACGTCGCCGGGGATGTAGTGCACGCGCTCGACTGCGCCGGCAAGCGGCGCGTGGAAGCGGTGGTACATGGCGGAGGTGAGCCGCAACGTGACGTAGGTGCCGTCGCGGAACGCCTCGGGCCGCTCGGGCACGCCCAGAAGCTCCTCGAGCGTATAGGCGGAGCCCTTCACCTGCAAAAGCCGTGTGCCCTCGATGGCCCCGCAGCCGACGACGATGCCGTCGCAGGGGCTTGTCGCCACGCCGGGGGTGGGATCCACCGGCCGGGCGCCGTCCTTCAGCTCGCGGGTGAAGCAGTCGTGCAGGCTCTTGAAATCGCGCGTCTTGGCGTCGGACAGGTCGATGTCGGTGAACAGGCGCCAGAGGCCGATCGAAACGTCGCGCACCAGGGGGGTCTCGCGCTTGCTCAGCCAGCCCACGAAGCGTGTGGCCTGACGGCGCGGAATATAGTTGGTCAACGCGAAATTGAGCGCATCATGGCCCGCAAGGCGGCTCAGTACGTCCCTGACTGTCATGATCTGTTGCAATTCCCCTCGTAAATCACTGCACATGGATTCGCGATATCTGACCTACGCTCTCACCACAATGGGCCTCACCGCCACGGCCGCGGGGCTCGTCAAGCTCAAGACGCGGCTCGAGCTCTCCCGGGCCAAGCACCCCTCGCTCGCGGGCCACGCGCGCTGGTCGCGGCGCTTTGCCCGCCTCGTGCCCTACTACGCCTACCCGGAGGCGCGCTTCTTCGACGCGGACGGCGCACCGGCCGACGTCGCGGCCAAGCGGCGTGCCGGGTTCGCGCGGCTGGCGGAGCTGTATGCCGGGCGCTCGCCGAAGACGCGGGCGCTGACGGAGGAGGTGCGCAGCGGCATCTCCGACCTGCAGTTCACCGATACCTACCGGGTCCCGTTCCAGTTCAGCCGCCACGTGGCGGCGCACCTGGGCTCGGGCTCGTTCGCGGCGGCCACGTCCGGCGTCACGGTGACGGACCTCGACGGCAACGAGGCCTACGACCTCACCGGCTCCTACGGGGTCAACGTCTTCGGCAACGACTTCTACAAGGCGTGCATCGCGGAAGGGTGCCGGGCGGCGGAGCCGCTCGGACCCGTGCTCGGCGCCTACCACCCCAGCGTCGCCCGCAACGTGGCCGCGATCCGCGCGCTCTCGGGCCTCGACGAGGTCTCGTTCCACATGTCGGGAACCGAGGCCGTGATGCAGGCGGTGCGCCTTGCCCGCTACCATACCCGGCGCCGCTACATCGTGCGCTTCACGGGGGCCTACCACGGCTGGTGGGGCGAGGTGCAGCCGGGCGTCGGCAACCCGATTCCCGCGCGGGACACGTTCACGCTGTCGGAGATGTCGGAGCGGACGCTGCACGTGCTGCGCACGCGCCGCGACATCGCCTGCGTGCTCGTCAACCCGATCCAGATGCTGCATCCCAACGGCTCGCCGCCGGGCGATTCGGCGCTGATCGACGGCACGCCGCGGCGGGAGGTGCCGCGAGAGGCCTACGCGCAATGGCTCAAGGCGCTGCGCGAGGTATGCACGGAGCGCGGCATCGTGCTCATCCTCGACGAGATCATCGTCGGCTTCCGCATCGCGCGGGCCGGCGCGCAGGAGTACTTCGGCGTCAAGGCCGACATGGTCACCTACGGCAAGACCATCGCCGGCGGGCTGCCGATCGGCGTCGTCGCCGGGCGGCGCGAGCTGATGCGGCGCTTCCGGGACGATGCGCCCGCCGACATCTGCTTCGCCCGTGGCACTTTCAATTCCCACCCCTATGTGATGGCGTCGATGGACGCCTTCTTCACGCGCTTCGACAGCCCGCAGATGCGCGCCCTCTACGACGGGCTCGACGCGCGCTGGAACGCCCGGGCAGCCGCCTTCAACGCGCGCCTTGCGGCCGAGGGCCTGCCGCTCGAGGTGGCAAACCTCGGCTCCATCTGGGCGGTCTGCCATACGATCAAGTGCCGGTATCATTGGATGCTGCAGTTCTATCTGCGCGCCGAGGGCCTGGCGCTTGCCTGGACCGGCAGCGGGCGGCTGATCTTCAGCCTCAACTACACCGATGCGGATCTCGCGGCCGTGACCGAGCGCTTCGTGGCGGCGGCCAAGGCCATGCGCGAGGACGGCTGGTGGTGGGAGAACCCGGATCCCGCCGCGCCGCCGATCAAGCGGCAGGTGCTGCGCGAGATGCTGCGCCGCAAGCTCGGGCTCGCCGGCTGAGAGCGGCGGCTGCAGGCCGCACGCGCCCCCGCCTCGACGCAGCTCCCGCGAACTCCCGCCAACGGCAAGGCAAGGGCGTTGCCCGTATCGCCTTGCGGCACTCACGGCACGAGGAAGAGCCCGGATCACCGCGCTTGCGCGCGATGTCCGGGAAAGCAGCATCAGACCAGAAGCGGATGCCGGGTCAGCGGCCGACGACGGCGGGCTCCTCGTCCTCCTCGGGATCATGGTCGCCCGTGACGTGGTGCATCGGGTCGATCAGCTCGCCCTTCATGAGGTAGTAGGGCGCCTTGTAGTAGAGCGAGATGTCGTGGAAGGGATCGGTGACGATCTTGGTGAACCAGACGAGGCCGGTCTCGATATCCCTGATGAAGAACAGCTGCACGGTGCGGAACAGGAGGCCGCCGATGCCGATGACGATCCACATCACCGCGATGTTGTTGAACAGCTCGGTGTAGTTGGTGTGGGGCTCGAACAGGCCGAGCAGGCTGGGATCGAAGTACAGCGCGAAGGGCGACACGGCCCACAGCGTCATCAGCACGACCTTGCGCTGCAGGTTGTAGCCGATCTTGATATCCTCCTTGTGCTCGTGGGAGGCCTTGTTGACCTGGTCGTAGTCGCGCGGCTCGAAGAAGAAGTGGCCGATCTGGCGGCTGGTCATGCCCACGAGCCAGGCGAGCAGCACGGCGGCGACGGGATTCTTGAAGACCAGGACATAGGCGCAGACGAAGCTGCACGCGCTCAACAGATGGAGCGCCTGATTGATGCGGCTGTGGTGATAGTAGCGGTGGTCATCCCAACGCTGCACCCTCAAGGCTTCGAGAAATCCCTGCATAGGCGGGGCCTTTCCATTCTGGTTGAAGTTGGACACAAAAGCGGGACCGGCTCAGACTTTCATTGTGTTGTAGCAGCCGGCCGCTGCAGGCGCTGGCTCCGTTGCAGCGGCCGACAGAAATTTCCTCAGCTCGTGGCCGACTTGCCGAAGCGGATCACCGAGAAATGGCCGAGCGGCGGCATCGGCAGCCGGTCGATGAGGCGCATGCTGTAGCGAGAGGTGTTGAGCCACTCCTCGAAGCGCTCCCAGGGGAACTCCGAGCGCCAGCCGAGCTTCTTAACAACGGGCTGGATCATGTGCTCGACGGCAAGCCGCGCGCCCTTGTCGGCGCCGATCCGGTTCAGCAGGATGATCTCCCCACCGGGCTTCAAGACGCGCGCGAACTCCTCCAACACCAACAGCGGATGGGGCACCGTGTTGACCAGAAGCTGGGCGGAGACGACGTCGAAGGAGTTGTCGGGAAACTCCAGCTTCTCGCAGTCCATCACCGCGAGACCCTCGACATGGGCAAGCCCCTGCTCGCGCACGCGCTCGCGGGCCTTGGCCAGCATCTTCTCCGACAGGTCGATGCCGAACACGCGCGACGTGGGCTTGTAGTAGGACAGCGATATGCCGGTGCCGACGCCGGCCTCCAGGATCCTGCCGCCGACCCGCTCGCCGGCCGCGACGGCGGCCCGCCGGCCCTGCTCGAAGACGGAGCCGAAAACGAAGTCATAGATCGGTGCCCAGCGGGCATAGGTTTTCGAGACCGAAGAGTTTGTCCACTCGGATGTCGCCACGGCAGGTTTCCAGGTTTGGGATTGCTTGACTGCGGGAGCTCAGGGGAGGTTCGCCCGGCCGGCATTTTTGCCGGTTCGATGGCAGGCTTGTTACATAATCATGTCACGTGACATTCTGATGTCGCGATTGGGCAAATCGACGGGCGGGCGCCATGGACGGCGTGCGTGCTGGCGTGGCCGCCACGCGCTCGGCGAGGGAGAGGAACTGACGCGTGCTCGCCTCCCACGAATGGGTCAGCGCGAAGCGGCGGCAGGCGTCGCGGGAGATGTCGAGCGCCGAGAGGCAGGCGCGGCGCAGGTCCTCGTCGAGCGCGCCCACCGGTGCGCCGCCCAGCACGTCCTTGGGGCCCGTGACCGGATAGGCCGCCACGGGCAGGCCGCTGGCCAGCGCCTCGAGCTGGACGATCCCGAAGGTGTCCGTGCGGCTCGGAAAGACGAAAACGTCGGCGGCGGCAAGGTGCGCGGCGAGCGTCTCGCCCGCCAGCAGACCCAGGAACCTCACCTGCGGATACTTGCGCCGGAGCTCGGCTTCCTGGGGGCCGTGGCCGATGACGACCTTGCTGCCGGGCAGGTCGAGGGAGAGGAACGCCTCCAGGTTCTTCTCGACCGCGACGCGGCCGAGGCTCACGAACACCGGGCGGGGAAGCCCGAGATCGATGGCGCGCGCGGGGTTGAACAGATTTGTGTCGACGCCGCGCGTCCAGAAGCCGAGATTGCGGAAGCCGCGGCCGCGCAGCTCGGCCATCAGCGAGGGAGTCGCGACCGTCGTCGTCAGCGCGGCGCCATGGAAGCGGCGCAAGACCGCGTAGCTCCACGACTCGGGAATCGGGGCACGGGCGCGGATGTACTCGGGAAACTTGGTGGTGAAGCTGGTGTTGAACGGCATGCCGTGCCGGATGCAGTAGCGGCGCACCGCGTAGCCGATCGGCCCCTCCGTCGCGATGTGCACCGCGTCGGGCGCGGCAGCCTCGATGCGGGCGGCGATCTCGGACTGGTTGGGAATGGCGACACGCAGGTCGGCGTAGGTCGGGATGGGCACCGTGCGGAAACCCTCCGGCGTCACGAAGTCGACCGCATGGCCCATGCTGCGAGCGCATGCTGCGAGCGACTGCAACGTGCGCACGACGCCGTTGACCTGCGGCGCCCAGGCGTCCGTTGCGATGAGAACCCGCATCAGCATCCTCGCTTCGTGTGGCAGGGATTTGCGAGAGCAAAGGATCGACCCGGGACGTGACGCATCAAGTCCGATTGCCCGCGCGCCGGAATATGGCGATGCTGTGTCTCAGACTTGTGACAGCGCGCGCGCCGCTGTGGAGGGCGATGCACGAAACACACGCGCGATGCTCGAAGGCACCGACGTGCCATGGCCTGCGGCGCAGCGCGCGAGGGTGCGGATGCAGCGCGCCCGTGCGCGGTCAGACGCCCGCCTGCTCGCGATGCATCTCGTCGACGAGGTCAGGCGCGGCGAGCGCCTTGACGGGGACGGACTGGCGCCAGCGCACGACCTCGAAGCGACCATCCTCGTGCTCGAGCAGCGCCGTGCAGCTCTCGACCCAGTCGCCGCAGTTGAGGTAGTGGATGCCGTCGATCGTGCGATCGCAAGCGTGATGGATGTGGCCGCAGATGACGCCGTAGGCCTCGGAGCGCTTGGCCTCGGCCGCGACCGCGTGCTCGAACGCACCGATGAAATTCACGGCGCTCTTGACGCTGTACTTGAGGTAGGCCGACAGCGACCAGTAGCCGAGGCCCAGATGCCTGCGCACCCAGTTCAACGGATTGTTGAGCCACAGCGCCAGCTCGTAGCCGCGGTCGCCGAGGAAGGCGAGCCACTTGGCGGAGCGGATGACAACGTCGAACTCGTCGCCGTGGGTGACGAGGTAGTCCTTGCCGTCGGCCGTGCGATGCATGGTGTTGCGCAGCACCTCGATGCCGCCGAAGTGCATGCCGATGAAGCTGCGCAGGCTCTCGTCGTGGTTGCCCGGGATGAACACCAGGCGGTTGCCGCGACGCACGCGGCGCAGCAGCTTCTGAATGACGTCGTTGTGGGCCTGCGGCCAGTGCGGCCCGCGCCGCACCTTCCAGAAGTCGATGATGTCGCCGACCAGATAGATGGTCTCGGCATCATGGTGCTTGAGGAAATCGAGCAGCGACTCCGCCTGCGAGGTGCGCGTGCCGAGATGGACGTCCGAGATGAAGATCGTCCGGCAGCGCCGCGGGGCCGCGTAGGAGGCTTTCATGGTGTGGGTCGCGTTCATGCGAGGCAATACGCCCGACTCTTGTTTCATGCGTGTGACGCGAGCGGCGTGCAACGGGCTCAGCCCACGTTGCGCGTGCGTGGCGCTGTGGACAAACGCCCACTGCCGGTGGAACAGCGCGGCAACGCTGCGGCCACGCCCATTCACAACATTGTCACGAAGGCTCGTTAGCCAGATATGACAGCATGCTACCGACATGGGCCAGGCGTCGCCGGACGCATCGTCTTTCTTGTTTCGGCAGGCTGGGGCAAACTGGCTCGGCGCGGCGCGGGGAGTGCCGCCGCCGGCCTCCGAACAGGGTCAGGACCATGCAGCTCACCATCGAAGAGATGCCGAACGGCATCACCAAAGCAATGCTCGACGGCCGGTTGGACATCGAAGGCGCCGCGGCCGTGGACATGCGCCTCAACGTGCTCGCCGGCTCGGCCGGCAAACTGCTGATCGACGTCTCGAAGGTCTCCTTCCTGGCGTCGATGGGGCTGCGCACGCTGATGACCTGTGCGCGCGCGACGAAATCCAAGGGGCGGGTCATGGCCATCGCCGGGCCGCAGCCCAACGTCGACAAGGTGATGCGCTCGAGCGGCCTCGACGAGGTGGTCGACATCTATGAGACGGCCGATGCCGCGGTCGCGGCGCTGTCGACGTGAGCGGCGCCGCCCTGGAGCAGGACCGGACATGGCGCTGCCCCGTCGAGGATCGTGTCGGCGACGTCGGCCGGGCGGTGGGCCAGGCCGAGGCGTTCGCCAGGGCGGCCGGGATCGACGAGGACCGGCGCTACGCCCTGCAGGTGTGCATCGAGGAGGCGCTCGCCAATCTCGTGATGCACGCCACGGCGGGGCCCGAGGGCAAGCGCATCGGGCTCGAGATCAAGCTCTCGGACAAGGCCGTTGTTGTCATAATTTCAGATAGTTGTACGCCATTCGACGCGACGAAGGTGGTTCTGCCTACGGGTCCCCATGGCGCCGCGCCCGGCGGGCGCGGCATCGGCTTGATGCGTGCGTTCTCCAAGCGCATGCGCTATTTGAGCATGGACGGCCGGAACCATTTGGAATTCGAGATTTGAACGGACTGCACGACGAGCATCTTCACTGGCGTTCGGGGGACACGGGCAGCGACGGGCTTTCCCCGAACGTGGCGGACATGTGCGCCCGTATGCGGAGCATCCCGACGCTCGCCGCGCTGACGGATGCGGCAGCGAGCCAGATCCTGCACGCGAGCCAGACCGTAGCCTACAAACCCGGCGCCCGCATCGTGCACCAGGGCGAGCCCAGCCTCGATGCGGTCATCCTACTGGCGGGCGAGGTGAGCATCCTCAACGAGGACGCGCACGGGGAGACGCTGCTGGCGCGGACGCAGGCGCCGGCGCTGCTGGGGGAGATCGGGGCGCTCGCGCAATTGCCGCGGACAGCCACCATCGTCGCCGGGAACGGCGTGCTGGCGCTGCGGGTGCCGCAGGCAGCACTGCTGGAAGCGGCGCAGGAGACGCCGCAGATCCTGGTGTCGGTGGTCGGGCGGCTCGGGCAGCAGATGCAGAGCGTGAACGGTGCGCTCGGCCTCTATGCGGGAAGCCTGGCGGCGCTGGAGCGGGAGGATTTCGACCCCGACAGCCTGCTCGCCGAGCTCAACAACCCGACGGAGGCCTTGCGCGACTTCGGCGCCGCCTTCCAGCGGCTCGCCCGCCACCTCTCGGCCGAGCGGCGCAAGCGCAAGGAGATGGCGAGCGCCGCGCTGATCCAGCAGGCGATGCTGCCGCAATCGCTCGCCGGCCTCGATCCGAAGGCCCGCGCCCGGGTGCACGGGGAGATGCGGCCGGCGCGGGTCGTCGGAGGCGACTTCTACGACGCCTTCATGCTCGACGACGACCGGCTGGCGCTGCTGATCGGCGATGCCTGCGGCAAAGGCGTGCCGGCAAGCCTGTTCATGTCGGTGGCGGTCACGGCGATGCGACTGGTGGCCAAGCAGGAGAGCGACGTGGCGGCGGTCGTGCGCCGGGCCAATGCCCTGCTGTTCGAGCAGAACGCCACCTCCATGTTCGCCTCCGTCTTCTACGGCGTGCTCGATCTGCCGAGCGGACGGCTCGACTACTCGAATTGCGGTCACACCGCACCGTTCGTCGTGCGCCAGGACGGGCGCTGCACGGCGCTGGCGGCGGGCGGCACGCCGCTCGGCATCCTCCCCGAGCGCAAGGTGCGCACGCATACGGAAACCCTGTCGGGCGGCGACTGCCTGCTGCTCTACACGGACGGGGTGACGGAGAGCCACGATGCGGCCGGCGCCGAGTATGGCGAGGCGCGCCTGGCGGAGGTGCTGCGGCGGGCGGTCGAGGATCGCGTGCCGGACATTCCGCGCGCCGTGACCGAGGACGTGCTCGCCTTCGCGCGCGGCGTGGAACAGTTCGACGACATCACCTGCCTCGCCATCGCGATTGCCTGATCGGCAGTCGGGGTGGGGCACACGTCCCGCCCGGGGCCCGATTTTCACGCTGTGCCAGGATATTGGCGCCCGGCCCGCTGCCCTTTCGCGGCAAACATCTATAGCTTTCCTGCATCACCCGGCCAGCAATCTGTGGTTAAGCCCTGTGGACGTGCGGGTAAACCGGGTGCGGGGCCTTCCAAGCGGCAAAGCTTGGAACCTAAACTGTCACACAAGCGTCGCCGACGCGCCTCCCCAGAGGCGGGCCCGGCCCGCGGCCGAACGAACCGTCTATTGCGCTAGCCTGCCGATTGCGAAGGGCGCTGTCTCATGGTGTTGCTCAGGGCTCTGCCGATCGCCTTGCTGGCGGTGCTCACTGCGTCTCCGGCCGTGGCCGCAACGCTGCGCGAGGTCGTCGAGAAGGCGGTGCGCAGCAATCCCGCCGTCGAGGCCGTGCTCGCCAACAAGCGCGCCACCGAGTACGAGCTGCGCCAGTCGGAAGGCCGGCGGCTGCCCAGGATCGACGTCGACGCGGACTATGGTGCCGAGCGCATCGACCGTCCCGGTGGCTTCACCAGCGACGTCAACAACCGCTGGCGGGCGCGCCGCGAGGCCGGGATCACGCTCACGCAAGTCGTGTTCGACGGCTGGGAGCGGATGAACGACATCTACCGTAATACGGCGCGGGTCAATGCCGCGGCCCTGCGCACGCTCGCCCGCAGCGAGATCGTGGCGCTCGACGCCATCGAGGCCTACATCGACGTGCGCCGGCACCAGGGCGTGATCCGGCTGGCGCAGGAGAGCCTGCAGGTGCACCGGCGCATCCTTGCCCGCGTGCGCGAGCAGGAGCGGGCCGGCAAGGTCGCGCAGAGCGACGTGACCCAGGTCGAGGAGCGGGTGGCGTCGACGGAGGTGGCGATCGAGCGCATCCGGCAGTCCCTGTTCGAGGCGGAGGCGAAGTTCAACCGGGTGGTGGGCGAGCGGCCGAGGAACCTGCAGGCTGCCGGCTATCCGGCCGGCGTGCCGGCCTCGCGGCGGGAGGCGGTGGACGCGGGCCTCAAGCGCAGCCCGCTCGTTGCCGCGGCCGGCGCCGATGTCGACGTCGCGCGGCTCGCCTTCGAGCAGACCAAGAGCGCGCGCTTCCCGACCGTAGCGGTGGAGGTGGGCGGGCTGACGGGGGCGGATCTCGCCGGCACCCCGGGCCGCGACAACGAGGTCAGGGCGCAGCTCGTGCTGAGGTGGAACCTGTTCGACGGCTTCATCACCCGGCACCGGCAGCTCGAGTTCGCCGAGCGGCTCGCCCAGGCGAGCGCCGAGCGGGACGAGCGCGCGCGCCTCGTGCAGGAGGAGATCGAGCGCGCGCTTGCGGCCTACTATGCCGGCGGCCTGCGGCTGGCGCCGCTGAGGAAGCAGCTCGGGCACTCGCGCAACGTGGTTGCCGCCTACGAGACCGAGTACGGCCTCGCCAAGCGCAGCCTGCTCGAGCTGCTCAATGCCGAGAACGCCCGGCTCAACACCGCCATGGACCTCGCCAACAGCGAGGCGCTGCACGTTTTCAGCGCCTACCGCATTCTTGGCGCAATGGGCGGCATTCTTAACGTTCTCGGCATTTCTCCGCCTGCCTCGGCAGAGGTTGGCGGCTACAGATAGGCCGCTGCCGGATTACCGTCGGGCAGGCGTCTCGGGGCTCGTTCGGGCGGGGTTAACCCGCGGATATTCCATGCAGGACAGGCCGAAAAGCTGGCTGCGCCAGATCGTGAGAAGGACGGCGGCGCCAGCAGGCGAGCCGGCCGACCCGCTGCTGGCGGCGCTGGCCGCCTTGGTTAACGGCGCGGGCGGCCTGTTCTCGGCCGAGACGGCGCTGGCGGGGCTGCCGCTGGTGCCGGGCGAGAGGCTGCCGGCCCGGCTGTTTCCTCGTGCGGCGCAGAAATTCGGCCTCAAGGCCGAGGTGGTCGCCAAGAGGCCGTCGCAGGTGCCGGCGCTGGTGGCGCCGTTCATCGCCCTGCTCGCGGACGGCAATGCCGCCGTGGTGCTCGCCATCGACGCCGGCAAGGGCAAGGCCCAGATCGTGGTGCCGGCGCTGTCGCAGCAGCGGCGCAGCGTGGGGCTCGACGCGCTCGACGCGCAGGCCTCGGGCGACGTCATCCTGGTGGCCAAGGACGAGACCCTCGACGCCACCGGCGAGACGGCCGGAGCCGGCCACTGGCTGTGGGGCGGCATGGCGCGGCTGTGGCCCTCCTGGCTGCAGGTCGGCGTGGCGGCGCTGCTGATCAACGTGCTGAGCCTCGCCGTGCCCATCTTCGTGATGAGCGTCTATGACCGCGTCATTCCCAACCAGAGCCAGCCGACGCTGTGGGCGCTGACGGCGGGCGTGCTGATCGCGCTGCTCTTCGACCTGCTGCTCAAGCAGCTGCGCGCCAGCGTGCTCGACCAGGCCGGCGGGCAGATCGACATGGCGGCCTTCGCCCGGCTGTTCCGGCAGGCGCTGGCCCTGCCGATGGCCGAGCGGCAGCAGTCGCCCGGCGCGCTGGCCAGCCAGATCCGCGAGTTCGAGACGGTGCGCGAGTTCTTCGCCTCGTCCTCGGTCGTCGCCGTCACCGACCTCGTATTCGTCGGCCTGATCGTGGCCGTGATGTTCGCGCTAGTCGGGCCGGTCACCTTCGTGGTGGTGGCGGCGCTGCCGGTCATCCTGATCCTGACATTGCTGCTGCAGTGGCCGCTGGGCCGGGCGGTGAAGACCTCGCAGATGCAGGCGAGCCGGCGGCAGGTGGTGCTGATCGAGACGCTCGGCGCCATCGAGACGGTGAAGGCGGCCGGCGCCGAAGGCATCATGCAGCGCCGCTTCGAGGACGCGGTCGCGGCCACCTTGCGGGCTTCCCTGTGGACGCGCTTCTGGTCGCAGCTCAACATCAACCTGATCGGGCTGATCCAGCAGGGGGTCAGCGTCGCCGTGGTGGTGTGGGGCGTGTTCCTCGCCATCGACGGGCAGATCACTGTCGGCGGCATCATCGCGGCCAGCATGCTGTCGGGGCGGGTGCTGCAGCCGCTCGGCAGCATCGCCATGCTGCTCACCCGGGCGCAGGCCGCCTTCTCCGCCATGGGCGGCCTCAACGCGCTGATGCGCCGGCCGGCCGAGAACGCGGGCGTGCATTCGGGCGCCGGGCTCGAGGACGCGAGCCTCGAGCTCAAGGGCGTCAGCTTTACCTACCCCGGCGCGCCCGCGCCGGCGCTGGCGGGGGTCGGCTTCAGGATCGCGGCCGGCGAGCGGGTCGGCGTGATCGGCCGCGTCGGGTCCGGCAAGACCACGCTCGGCAAGCTCGCCTGCGGGCTGTGGTCGCCCGGCGAAGGCACCATCCTGGTCGGGGGCCGCGAGATCCGCAGCGTCGAGGCCTCGGAGCTCAGGGCCCACGTCGGCCTCGTCACGCAGGAGATCGAGCTGTTCTCCGGCACGCTCTACGACAACATCGTGATCGGGGCGCGCACGCTCGCCGAGGCGGCCGTGCTGGACGCCTGCGACATCTCGGGGGTGAGCGAGTTCGCGCGCCGCAACCCGATGGGCCTGAAGATGCCCGCCGGCGAGCGCGGCCGGTCGCTCTCGGGCGGCCAGCGGCAGGCGGTGGCGCTGGCGCGTGCGCTGGTAAGGGAGCCGCGCATCCTGATCCTCGACGAGCCCTCGAGCGCGCTCGACAACGCCAGCGAGGCGGACCTGGTGCGGCGGCTGCGGGAGTGGGCCGACGCCCGGAGCGCAACGCTCATCGTCAGCTCGCAGCGCATGGCGATGCTCGAATTGTGCGACCGGCTGATCGTGCTCGACCAGGGGCGCGTCGTCGCCGACGGCGCCAAGGGCGACGTCTTGCGCCTGCTCTCCGGCCGGCCCGCCGGCGCGGCCCAGGCTCAGGGTTAGCGCCATGGCCAGCCGGCTCGAGATGTCGTTCGCCAACAACCTGCAAGGGGCGCTGGAGCGCTCCGCCCGGCGCAGCGCCTGGATCAGCCTCGCCGTCGTGTCGGGCCTCCTGGTTGCGGCGCTGGCGTGGGCGAGCCTCGCCGTGGTCGAGGAGGTCACGAGCGCCCTCGGCAAGGTGGTGCCGGCCCAGCAGCTGCAGGTGGCGCAGTCGCTGGAAGGCGGCATCGTGCGCGAGCTCGTCGTGCGCGAGGGCGACCGGGTCGAGCAGGACCAGGTGCTGATGCGCATCGACGATACCGGCTTTGCCTCGCGCCTCGGCGAGCTCATCCAGCGGCGGGCCGCGCTCGCGGCCGAGATCACGCGCCTCAGGGCCGAGGCCAACGGCGAGGACGACGTGGCGTTTCCAGCCGAGATCGCCAACGCGGCGCCCGGTGCCGTGGACAGCGAGCGCGCGGCACTGCGCGTCAGGCGCGAGAAGCTCAGGCAGGAGAAGCAGCTCCTGGAGCAGCAGCTCGCGCAGCGCGTGCAGGAGAAGGAGGAGCTCGAGGCGCGCGCGGGAAAGCTCGACGGCCAGATCGCTCCCCTGCAGCGGGAGCTCGACCTGAACAAGCGGCTGGGCGCCAGCGGCAACGTGCCGGAGGTCGACATCCTGCGCCTCGAGCGGCAGCTCGCCGAGATCGTCGGCGACCGGCGCATCGTGGCGGCGAGCCTGCCGCGGGTCGATGCGGCGATCGGGGAGGCGCGGGCACGGCTTGCCTCCGCCGACAGCGGATTCGCCGCCCAGGTCGGCGAGCGGATCGCGGCCGTGCAGAGCGACCTCGCCGTGATCGAGGAGACGCTCAAGGCGGCGCAGGACAAGGTGGTGCGGACGGCCGTGCGCTCGCCCGTGCGCGGCATCGTCAACAAGCTGGCGGTGACGAGCCTCGGCGCCGTGGTGCAGCCGGGCCAGGCGCTGGCCGAGATCGTGCCGCTCGACGAGGCGCTGCTGGTCGAGGCCCGCGTACGCCCCAAGGACGTCGCCTTCGTGCACGCCGGCCAGAGGGCCACCGTGAAGCTGTCGGCCTACGACTACATGGTCTACGGCTCCCTCGAGGGAAAGGTGGAGCGGGTCAGCCCCGACACCATCAAGGACGAGAAGGGGGAGCCCTTCTACCAGGTGATGGTCCGGACACTGAGGACGCACCTGGGCAGCGAGGCGAGCCCGCTGCCGATCATCCCCGGCCTGGTGGCGACCGTGGACATCCAGACCGGGAGCAAGACGGTGCTAAGCTACATCGGCAAGCCGATCCTCAGGGCCCGCCACGAGGCGCTCAGGGAACGCTAGCCATTGCCCGATCCGCAGTCGTAGTGTCTGTCAGCTCATTCGCGTCAGTAAGCTTGGTTGAGTACGAGGCTCGAGTATCATGGCGATCCCCCACGGACCAGGGCAGGAAGGCCTTTCCCCTGGCGGAGCGCACGAGCCCGGCGGAACCGTGCATCTCGACGCCGGCCCCGGGGGCGGCACGCTGATCCTGCCCGATGCCGGGCTGATGTTCCGCGGCAGCTATGCGCGATCGGGACCGGACCTGGCCATCACCGGTCCCGACGGCGACAGGGTCATCGTCAGCGGCTATTTCGCGCACGAGCACGCGCCCACCCTGATGTCGCCGGACGGCGCGATGCTGGCGCCGGAGACCGTGGCGCAGCTGGCGGGACCGCGCTTTCCGGGCGTCATCGCGCAACAGGGGACACCGCAGCCCGCCACGCCGATCGGGCAGGTGGAGACGGCTGCAGGCAGCGTCACCATCGTGCACGCCGACGGCTCGCGCACGAGTGCTGCGGCCGGCACTCACGTGTTCCAGGGCGACGTGGTGGAGACCGGGGCCGACGGCCGCCTCTCCATCACTTTCGCGGACAAGACCAACATCGCGCTCGGCGAGAGCGCGCGCATCGTCCTCGACACCTTCGTCTACGACCCGGCGGGCTCGCAGAGCTCGATGCTGTTCAGCATCGTGCAGGGCGCCTTCGTGTTCGTTGCCGGCCTCGTGGCGCCCTCCGGCGACATGAAGATCCAGACGCCCGTCGCGACCATGGGCATCCGCGGCACCACCGGCGTGGTGCGCGCCGACGTGCAGGACGGTACCTCCTACTTCACGCTGAAACCCGACCCGCCCGGCAAGCTCGGGGAGCCCGGCGGCAACGTCGGCGCGTTCGACGTGTTCGCCCGCCTCAACGGCGTCCTGATCAAGGAGGTGCGGGTCCCCGACCAGCTGCTCATCGTGCGCAACGCCGCCGGCCAGTTCCAGGACCTGCCGCAGATCGGCGCCAACGAGGCCGCCTTCCAGCAGGACATCGTCAACTTCGCGTTCGCCTCGCACCAGCAGATGCTGCAGCGCCTCGATACGGGCCAGCCCCCAGTCGAGCAGACGCCGCCCGGCGGCCCCCGCCGCGGTGAGGCGCCCGGCGACGGGATCAAGCACGCAGGCCTGGCGCCCGGGATCGACAAGGTCGCCTACTTCCGCGACCCGCTGGCGGTGGACCTGATCAAGCAGACGGACCCGCTCGGCAACGAGGAGGGGAGCCGCCAGGACTTCGACGCGGCCGGTATGCAGAATGCATTCGCGCCCCTGCTGGCCGCGCCGCCCATGTTCACGACCCCGCCGCTCGCCGTGGTCTTCTCCCAGACGCCGGCACAACCCGGCATCCATGCGGACGTGTCGCTCGGCTACTCGAGCAGCAGCGGCCTGTCGGTCTCCATCCAGTCCGTGGTGATCACGGTGACGGCGGTGAGCTTCGCCGTGAACGGCAACCCGGCCCAACCCATCGCGCTCACGCCGGAGCAGATCCAGGCTTTCGCCAGCGCCTTCGACGCCGCTGCGGGCCGCTTCGACCTGTCCATCGACACGAGCTTCCTGGGGCTCGGCCAGCAGGTGATCATCACGGCGACGGTGACGATCGCGGATTCGCGGGGCGGAACGGCGACGCAGGTCGAGGTGTTCTCGATCGTGGGTGCCAACGACGCGCCGACGCTGGCCCCGGTCGCGGTGCATCTGGCGGACACGGCGGCCGCCGACACGCTCGCGGCCGTGAGCGGCACGCTCGTCGGGCAGGACGCCGACACCGGGGCGCAGCTCACGTACGCCATCGCCGGTGCGACGGCGAGCCAGGGCGCGACGACCACGGTCACGCCCTATGGCGTGCTGACGCTGCTCGCCAACGGCAGCTACACGTTCGTGCCCGACAATGCCGCGGTCGACGCGCTCGGCCAGGGCGAGCACGCCACCATCGCCGTTCCCGTCACCGTCTCGGACGGCATCGCGGCGCCGGTGCCGTCCACCCTCAGCATCGTCATCGACGGCGCCAACGATGCGCCGACGCTGGCCCCGGTGCAGGTCCACCTCGCCGACGCGGACGGGCCGTACTGCCTGCAACCGATCAGCGGCACGCTCGTCGGCCAGGACGCGGATGCCGGCGCCCAGCTCTCCTATGCCGTCGTCGGCGCCGCCTCCGTCGCGGGCGTCACCACCAAGGCCACGGCCTACGGCGTGCTGACGCTGCTCGCCGACGGCAGCTACACGTTCGCGCCCAACGGCGCCGCGGTCGATGCGCTGGGGCAGGGCGAGCATGCCACCACCGCCATCCCGGTCAGCGTCTCCGACGGCATCGCCGCCCCCGTGACGTCCACCCTCACCATCGTCATCGACGGGGCCAACGACCTGCCCGCGATCTCGGCGGGACACGGCAACGTGGCGGCCGTCACCTTCACCCCGGGCGTGGTCGAGGCCAACGACGGCGCGGTCACCATCTACCCGGGCCAGGGCGCGCCGCCCGGGGCGATGTGGCAGCCCGTGGACCTGTCGCAGAACGCGCAGTGGACCGTGAAGCTCTACTTCGGGCCGGGCCAGGGCTTCGCGGGCCCGCACAGCGCCGACGGCATCACGTTCGCCTTGCAGACCGCGGGCCCGACCGCGATCGGGGCCGGCGGCGGCGCGCTCGGCATCGCCGGCATCGGCGACGCGATCGGGGTGAAATTCGATACCTACCCGCTCAATCCCGGCGACACCGGCGTGCCGTGGCAGAACTTCGCGCAGTTCTTCACGCGCGGCGACGTCACGGGCAACGAGTATCCGGCAAAGCAGCTGCTGCCGGTCCTGGCCGACGGGCAGTATCACGACGTGAGCATCAGCTGGGACGCGGCCACGCAGACGCTCACCTATACGATCGACGGATACACGAGCTCCATCCAGCGCGACATCGTGGCGACCGACTTCAACGGCCAAAGCCTCGTCTATGCCGGGTTCACCGGATCGGGGGGCGATGCGTACGCGCTGGAGAAGGTGCAGGTCGATACCATCTCGAACGGGGCCTCCGGCCTCGTTGCGGAACGCCTCGGTGTCACGGGATCGTCCGAGATGCGCACGGTCTCGGGGTCGTTGACGTTCGCGGACGCGGATTTGAGCGACGTGCACCGGGTCTCGGTGGTGGCGCCTGACTGTGCCACGCTCGGCAGCTTCCAGGCGAGCATCGTCAGCGACGCGAACGGGCGCGTCACCGTGCACTGGACCTACCAGGTGCAGGATGCGGCACTGGATTGGCTGGCGACGAACCAGCTCGTCGTCGAGACCTTCGAGATCGTGCTCAGCGACGGGCATGGCAGCACCAGCCAGGACGTGACGATCACGCTCGCGGGCACGTCCGCCGAGAGCTGCGAGAGCGGCACGCCGGCAACGCCGCTCGTGACGGCGGATGCGGGGGCGCTGAGCCAGGCCATCGTCGGCAGCTCGCAGGACGAGGTGATCCGGCTCACGCTCGATGCGGGCGACAGCTTCGTGCAGCAGGTCGACGGGCGCGGGGGCAGCAACGCGCTGCACATCCTCGGCACGCTCGAGACGGTGGACCTGACACAGCTCGCTAGCGGGCAGCTCGCCAACCTGCAGGAGATCGATCTGACGCAGGGCGTGGCGCAGACGCTGAAGCTGTCCATCTCGGAGGTGCTGCAGCTCAACCACGGGGCGGACGCCAATCTCCTGGAGGCGATCTGCGCCCACAACGCGGCGCATCCGGACGATGCCATCGCCGTCTCGCAGGAGCACACTCTCGTCGTCGACGGGGACCATGGCGGATCCGGAGCCAGCGATACGCTCGACATCGTCGACGCGACGGCCAACGCCCAGTCGGGCACCTGGGTGCTCGCCGGCACGGTCGACCACGTCGACAGCCTGTCGGCGGACTGCGGCCAGCACGACATCTACAACTACGTGACGCCGGCGAACGAGGTGCTGGCCTCGGTCGCCGTGCAGCACGACATGCACGTGTCGCTGCCGAACCACGCGGCATAGAGAGGGCCGGGGGGCACTGACCGTCGATGCTGCGCTTGCTGTCCAAGAGGCTGCGCCCGGAGCGCGTCGTCGCGCTCGCGCTGCTCGCGGCGCTGATGGCCCTGCGCGTGATCGATCCGGCTCCGATCGAGATCCTGCGGCTCAAGACCTTCGACATCATGCAGCAGGCGGTGCCGCGGCGACCGGCGGCCGAGCGGCCGGTCGTCATCGTCGACATCGACGAGGACAGCATCAAGGCGAACGGGCAGTGGCCCTGGCCGCGGACGCTGATCGCCCGGCTCGTCGACAGGCTGGCGGAGGCCAAGGCCCGAGCGGTCGCCTTCGACGTCCTGTTCGCGGAGGCCGACCGGCTGTCGGGGCCGAGCCTCGCGACGGCGCTCGCGGAGGCCGACGCCGAGACGCGCGAACGACTGATGCGGCTGCCCTCCGGCGAGACGCGGCTGGCGGCCGCCATGCGCGGACTGCCGAGCGTCGTCGGCGCGTCGGGCTACGACAAGGCGCTCGGGCTCACGGCCGGAGGCAAGCCCGGGCCCATCGTCCGCGCTGGTGCCGAGCCCGAGCCGTTCCTCTACGCCTACGCCGGGCTTCTGCGCACGCGGCCCGAGCTCGAGGCCGCCTCGGCAGGGATCGGGCTGATCAACATGCGGCCCGAGCGCGACGGCATCGTGCGGCGCGTGCCGACCGTGCTGATGGCCGAGGGCCAGCTGCTGGCCACGCTCGACCTGGAGCTGCTGCGGGTCGGGCACACGGCCGCCCAGCCCATCGTGGTGCGGGCCGACAAGGCGGGCGTGAGCAGCGTCGGGGTGGCGGGCCGCTACCTGCAGACCGACCGCGACGGGCAGATCTGGGTCAACTTCTCCGCGCACGATCCCGGCCGCTTCGTCAGGGCGGACGATGTGCTCACCGGCCGGGTCGGAGCGGAGCAGCTCGCCGGCAAGCTGGCGCTCGTGGGCTCGTCGGCGGTCGCCCTGTTCGACCTGCGCACGACGCCGCTCGACCGGCTGGTGCCCGGCGTCGAGATCCACGCGCAGGTGATCGAGAACGTGCTCGCCGGCACGCTGCTGTCGCGGCCCAACACCGCCCTCGCGGTGGAGCTTGCGGTGCTGGCGGGGCTCGGGATCCTGATCATCGCGCTGGTGCCGGTGCTCGGCGCGGTGACGATCCTCGTTGTGGGGGCCGCCGCCTCGGCCGGGCTCGTCGCGGTCGGCTGGGGCCTCTATACGCGGCAGCTCATTCTCCTCGATCTGTCGTATCCGCTGGTGGCGAGCCTTGCCGTCTACACGGTGCTGACGTTCTTCAACTACTGGCGGGAGGAGACCCAGCGCGAGCAGATGCGCGGCACGTTCAGCCGCTACGTATCGCCGGCGCTGGTCGAGATCCTGGTGCGGGAGCCCGACCGGGTGAAGCTCGGCGGCGAGATGCGCGAGATCACCGTGCTGTTCTCGGACGTGCGCGGGTTCACCGCCATCTCGGAGGCCTTCAAGGCGGATCCGCAAGGCCTCGTCGCGTTCATGAACGGCATGCTGACGCCGCTCACCAATGCCATCCTCGATGCCAACGGCACCATCGACAAGTACATGGGCGACGCCATCCTGGCGTTCTGGAACGCGCCGCTCGACGACCCCGACCACGCCGGCAAGGCGTGCCTCGCCGCGCTCGACATGATGCAGCGGATCGCCACCTACAACGCGGCCCGGCGAGCCCAGGCCGAGGCCGCCGGGCAGCCGGCGCTTCCCGTCGAGATCGGCATCGGCATCAACACGGGGCTGTGCGTGGTCGGCAACTTCGGGACCGACACCCGCTTCGACTACTCGGCGCTCGGCGACAGCGTGAACATCGCCTCGCGGCTCGAGGCCATCACCAAGGCCTACGGCATCGGCATCCTGGTCGGGGCCGAGACAGCGGCGAAGGCGCACCGCCACGTGGCGCTGCTCCCCGTCGACCGCGTGCGCGTCAAGGGCAAGACCGAGCCCGAGACCATCTTCGCCGTCGCCGGGCCGGCCACGGTCGCGACGGAGGCCTGGTACCAGGGGCTCAGGCACGCACTGGCCCTGCTCCAAGCCGCCTACACCGCGGGCGACTGGACAGGCGCACGGGCGGCGCTGCAAAGCTGCCGGGCCGCGGACGGGCGGGGGGTGACGGGCAAGCTCTTCGACCTCTACGAGGAACGGCTCGCCGCGCTGTCGGCGCTGCCCCAGGCCCCGCCGGGCTGGGACGGCGTCTACACGCTCGGAAGCAAGGAAGGATAACGAGGCTCGTGCAACGGCCCGCAACGCAATGATCGCCCCGCTCACCATCCTCCTCGCCGTCGGCGTGCTTGTCACCAAGCACCTCGTCGCCGACTTCCTGCTGCAGACGAGCTACCAGGCGGCCAACAAGGGGCGCTATGGGCACATCGCCGGCCTGACGCACGCCTTCAACCACGCGGTGCTGACGCCGGCCGTGTTCCTGGTGCTGCCGCCGTCATCGCTGCGGCTCGGGCTCGGCATCGTCGCGGCCGAGTACGTGTGGCACTACCATCAGGACTGGGCCAAGGAGAAGGTCACCCACGGCCTCGGCCTGACGCCCGCCGATACCGGCTTCTGGTGGGGCATCGGCATCGACCAGTTTCTCCACTACATGACCTACCTCGCCATCATCTACGCGCTGATCGTGCGCTGAGGCCGGGCGGATGTCGGCCGAGCGGCAAACGAATCGCGCGCCGTCCGCGACGCGTCGCCGAGCGCGACGCGGATCACCTCGCCCTCGCAGCTGCTGGTGTGGGACGCGAAAGCACCGCTCGACAAAGATCCGCGCGCTAGCGCTCCGCTACGCGCACGTCGCGACAATAAGTTGGGGATTCTTCGGCGCGCCGCCATTGTTGGTCTCGGCGATATGACGAATACTTGACGACGCTGCGATGAGCGGCCACTTTCGTTGCACCTGCAGTCCCTTCCCCTCGGTCCCCGGACCTCAGCGAGCTCGTAAGCTAAACCTCATGATCCTTTTCAAGACTGTGATCGGCCCTAGCTCCATCGCGGGCACGGGTCTCTTCGCCGCCGAGCCGATACCCAAAGGCGCAGCATGGTGGCGGTTCACCGCCGGCTTCGACCGCATCATCACCCAGGCCGAGCTCGATGCCCTGCCCGCCAAGGCCCAGGACTACCTGCGCACCTACGCCTACCTGCAGAACGGCGTGTGGGTGCTGTGCGGAGACCACGGCATTTTCACGAACCACTCCGACCACCCCAACTCGGTGACGAGGGGCAACGAATCGGTGGCGCTGCGCAACATCGCCGCCGGCGAGGAGATCACCGAGGACTACCGCGAATTCTGCGAGGACTGGCACATGATCCCGTTCCTGCGGGACGCGCGCCCGTCGCTCAACGGCTCGGCCGGCCTCAACGGCGCGGCCGGCTGAGCGTTCCCGAACTGCAATCGCAGGGCAGACGCCCCGGCGCGGCCGGTGAGCTTCTGCCCTGTTTTTCATGCGGCGCGGGAATCCCGTGCCGGAGGCGCATCACGTGCGCCGCGGCGAGGCGCACGCCCGGCCGCCCGGCCACCCTCAGACGGACTTCAACCCGTCGGCGACGGGCAGCTCGCGCACGCGCTTGCCCGTCAACCCCGCGATGGCATTGGCGACGGCGGGACCCACCGGGGGGACGCCGGGCTCGCCGACGCCCGTGGGGTCCGCCGTCGAGGCGACGATGTGCACCTCGACGGCCGGCATCTCGTCGATGCGCAGCACGTCGTAGCCGTCGAAGTTCGACTGCTCGACGGCGCCGGCCTTGAGCGTGATCTTGCCCTTCATGACGGCGCCGAGGCCGTAGCCGATGCCGCCCTCGATCTGGGATCGGATGTTGTCGGGGTTGATCGGCACGCCGCAGTCGACCGCGCAGACGACGCGCTCGACCTTGGGCTTGCCGCGCACGAAGCGGACCTCGGCGACCTGGGCGACGTGGGTGCGGAAGCTCTCGTGCACGGCAATGCCGCGCATGATGCCCGCCGGTGCCGGCGTGCCCCAGCCCGCCTTCTCGGCGGCCAAGCGCAACACCGCCGCCTGACGGGGGGCGCCAGACAGCAGCTCGAGGCGGTAGGCGAGCGCGTCCTTGCCGGCCGCCTTGGCGACCTCGTCGATCATGGTCTCCATGACGTAGGCCGTGTGCGTGTGGCCGACGGACCGCCACCACAGCGGCGGAACGGGCAGCTTCGGCTGGTGCAGCTCCACGTGCAGGCCGGGGATGGCGTAAGGCGTATCGGCGACGCCCTCGACGACGGTCGGGTCGATGCCGTCCTTGACCATCACGGCCTCGAAGGGAGTTCCGATAAGGATCGACTGGCCGACGATAGTGTGGCGCCAGGCGACGATGCGGCCGGCGTCGTCGAGCCCCACCTTCACCTTGTGCAGCACCAGCGGGCGATAGTAGCCGCCTTGCGTGTCGTCCTCGCGCGTCCACACAAGCTTGACGGGATCGCTCTTGCCCCAGGCATTTGCGACGGCGGCCGCGTCGGCCACGTAGTCGGAGTTCGGCACCGCGCGGCGGCCGAAGGAGCCGCCGGCCCACAGCGTCTCCACCGACACGTTCTCGGGCTTGATGCCGAGGATGCCGCCGATGACCGCCTGATCGACGTTGGGCAGCTGCGAGCCGGTCCACAAGGTGGCGCGGTCGCCCTTCACCTGCACGACGGCATTCATGGGCTCCATGGCCGCATGCGCGAGGAACGGGAACACGTACTCGGCCTCGAGCACGGTCTTGGCGGCCTTCATGCGGTCCGCCCAGTCGCCGCCGTTGCGGGCGACAGTGCCCGGCGCGTCGGCGAGCTTGCGGTACTCGGCGACAAGCTCCGGCGTGCCGCGCGTCTCGGCCTTGCTCTCGTCCCAGGTGACCGAGAGGGCCTCGCGCCCCTTGATCGCGGGCCAGGTGCCGCTGGCGATCACCGCCACGCCCTGGGGCACCTGCACCACGCCGAGGACGCCCTTCACGGCGCGGGCCTTGGCGTCGTCGAAGGACTTCACGGTGGCGCCGAAGCGCGGCGGCCGCGCGATCACCGCCGTCACCATGCCATCGAGGCGGACGTCCTGGGTGAAGATCGGTCGGCCCGTCGTCTTGGCCACCGCATCGACGCGGGGAAAGGCCTTGCCGATGTAGGTCCAATCCTTGGGCGCCTTGGGCGGGACGGACGCCGGCACGGCCGTGCGGGCGGCGGCGGTCGCGAGCTCACCCAACGTGGCCGAGCGCTGGCCGGCCTTGACGACGCCCTGCTCGATGCGGATCTCGGCGGCCGGCACCTTCCAAGCCTCGGCGGCAGCCGCGACGATCATGGCGCGGGCCGTGGCGCCCGCCTGGCGGTACTGCGCCCAGGAGTTGGCCATGGCCGTGGAGCCGCCGGTGCCCATGGTGCCGAAGAACAGGTTGGCATAGAGCTTGGCATCGGCCGGGGCGAACTCAGTCGTCACCTGCGCCCAGGCGGCGTCGAGCTCGTCGGCCACCAGGGTGGCAAGGCCGGTCGCCGCGCCCTGCCCCTTGTCCAGGTGCTTGACCACGACGATCACGCGATTGTCGGGGGTGATGCGGACGAAGGGATTGAAGGCGGCCGGTCCGTCGGCGGCGACGGCAGCGGTCGACAGCACGGGCGAAGCGCCTGACGCCACACCGAGCACGAGGCCGGCGCCGGCGCCCACGGACAGCTTGAGGAACGTCCGGCGATGCAGCGCGGAATCGGCATCGGCATTCCTCCGCGGGCGGCGCCGATCGATGTCGGTAGTCTTGAAGTAGCCGGTCATGAAGCTCGCCTCCCGATCAGGTGCGGATGGTCTCGGCGGCCGCCTTGATGGCGGCGCGGATGCGGACGTAGGTGGCGCAACGACAGATATTGCCGGTCATGGCCTCGTCGATGTCCTTGTCGGTCGGCGACGGATTGGCCGCGAGCAGCGCCGCCGCCGACATGATCTGACCGGACTGGCAGTAGCCGCACTGGGCGACGTCGAGCCGCTGCCACGCGGTGCGGACGGCGTCCGCGATCCTGCCATCGAGACCCTCGATGGTGGTCACCTTCTGGCCCTTGATGCTGTCCACGGGCGTGGTGCAGGCGCGGACCGGCTGGCCGTCGACGTACATGGTGCAGGCGCCGCACTGGCCGACGCCGCAACCGTACTTGGAGCCCATCAGGCCGAGCTCATCGCGCACGGCCCACAACAGCGGCGTGTCGGGCTCGGAGGTGATGCTCACCTCGCGCCCGTTGAGCGTGAAACTGGTCATGTCGGATCTTCCCCTGGAACGAAGCGCCGCGCGTGCGCGACTCGCACAGGAGATGGGGCGGCACCGGCGGAAGGTCTACAGAGGATCACCGGATCGTGAGCGGAGCGGCGTCCGCCGCAGCGCTGTGCCCCCGGGCAGGGAGCAAGGGGTGGCGATCGCCGTTCGCCAGCTCAGCACAAATGTAGGGTATGGAACGCAAAACGGGCCCGCGAGGGGCCCGTTTCGACATCGCCGATGTCGGCTGAGATCAGTAGGTGAACTTGAGCGTAGCCACGTAGCGGTCGTCGCACTGGAAGATCGGCCCCTTGCACCAGCCCGAGCCGCCGGCGTTGTCGCCGAGGTTCGTGTCCCAGTAGCGAAGGTCGAGGCTCCACTTCTCCGCGAAGGCGAAGGTCACGCCAGCGTTCCAGTACAGGTAGCTCGTATCGCCGTTGCCGAAGGCGAGCTTGTACTTGTCGGTGTCGCCGACCTGGTAGCCAAGCAGCGCGCTGACCGTGGGCGTGAAGGGCCCAATCTTGGACAGCCCCTGCGCCAAGCCACCCTCGAAGGTCCAGACGTTGCCGGTGCCGTACTGATAGTCCGGCGAGTAGAAGATGGTGCCGGTCAGCGTGCCGTCCTTCCAGACCTCGGTGCTGGCGCCGACCTTGAGGTCAACGTACTCGTTGCTGCCGTTGAAGCCGAGGCCGCCGGGCGCATACTTCGAGGCATTGGGGTAGGTGTAGTAGATGACGCCGAGATCCCAGGTCACGCGGCCCGTCACGGGCTTGATGCCGAGGTACCAGTCCATCTCGACGCTGGCATTGTTGCTGCCGTAGGCGACGTCGTTCCAGTTGATGCTGGAGGCCCAGACGCCGGCGTAGAAGATGCCGCAGGTGGCGTCGAAGCCGCCCTGGACGGCCGCGCCCTCGGACGACTGCGAGTAGCCGCGGAAGACGTAGTCCGTGGTCAGACCGACGTTGGCGGAGAAAGCGCACCGCGGCTTCTCAGCCATCGGGGCATCCTTCAGGCTGCCGCCGGCGAGCGCAGCCCCGCTCAGCGAGACGAGCGCAACCGCAGCAAGAGAAAGTTTGGCGAGGCAGTTGGATCTCATGATGTGCTCCAGAGGCGATGGCTGGCAATGTCTGAGCAAATGAATACAGAGGGGCTAGCGGCGGCGCAAAGCCAATCCAAGCACTTTTGGCATGTTGGCCACGCTGTGAGACAGTTGCGTCACATCGCGTTGTAGAGAGCCCGCAAGTGCATCAGTTTGCGCGGGAAAAGGGCACAGAACGACGGCAATTCGTGCTCAAAAAATAGGCTTCTCTGTTGGAGGCGGCCGTCTCACCATTTTTAAGATGCGCATGCATCACCGCGCGCCTTCCCAGCGCGGGGGCGAATCACGGCGGCTGGGGAGGAGCCCCGCTCACCTCGACGCCGAATTCCACAGAATTATCGAGGAGGAATTGCGCGAGGCTGGCGGCATAGCTGCGCATCACGGCGATCTCGTAGGTGGGCGCCTCGTCTAGCTGCCAGAGCTGAACGCCGATGTGACCCGCAAGGGTGGATGCCGCGTCGCCGGGGCCGAACGCGCGCGGGTGGACGTCGAGCGGGATGGTCTTGGCGAGCACCGCGCGTGCGGCAGGCCCGGCAAGGCGGAGGATCAAGCGGCCCCCCGATTGATCGACGACGGAAGCCGAGGCACCGAGCGCCTTGCGCAGCGCCTGCTCGAAGGCACCGGGCGTCTGGCCGGTCGTCATCGCAAGCCACTGGCCGGGCCCGGACCAGGCGAAGGCCGTGGCATCGGCGGCGACGCGCCTGGGGGCAGACGGCAGATCGAGGCCGAACCCCGCCTTGACGCCCCGGACGGCCGCCTCGAGGGCGCCCCTGCGGGCCATGACACTGGCGAGCGCGCGGGGCGGGCAAAGATGCAGCGTCACGCCGGCGGGGCCGCTGGCGTTGCCATGGCGCCCCGGCACGAGGCGGCCTTCGAGGCCCGAGCTCTCGGGCGCGGCCGGGGACATCGGCTCAGACATGGAGACGCTCTCCCGATGGATCGAGGAAGCAGGGCTGCACCACCTCGACCTCGACGTCGCCGCCGCGCACCGGATCGTAGGCACGCACGCGCTGCCCGAGGCGTGAGGGGCCGCTCTTGAGGAGGCCGAGCCCGATCCAGCTGCCGATGAGCGGGGAGAAGGCGACCGAGGTCATGACGCCCTCGTCGTTGCCGGCGTGCGCGGGCGCACCGGGCGCCAGGAAGTGGGCGCCGGCCCGCAGCCGGGCGCCGGCCGCGAGCGGCCGCAAGCCCACGAGCTGCATGCGGCCGGGCGCGGTGAGCGCCGGGCGCTCGGCCAGCACGCGGCCGATGAAGTCCTTCTTGCGCGACATCATGCGGGCAAGGCCCAGGTCGGCCGCGGTCGTGCGGCCGTCGATCTCGTTGCCGCCGATGTGCCCCTTCTCGATGCGCATGACGCCGAGCGCCTCGGTGCCGTAGGGGGTGATGCCGAAGGCGGCGCCGGCCTGCATCAGCCGCGCGGCCAGCGCCGCGCCGTAGCCTGCGGGCACCGCCACCTCGAAGGCGAGCTCGCCCGAGAAGGAGAGACGGAAGATGCGGGCGGCGATGCCGTCCATGACCGAGATCTCGGCCACGCCCATATGGGGCAGCGCCTCGCTCGACAGGTCGCTCCCGGCATCGACGACGCCGCGCAAAGTCTCGCGCGCCTTGGGACCGGCGACGGACAGCTTCGCCCACTGGTCGGAGACCGAGACCAGCTGCACGTCGAGATCGGGCCAGAGCACCTGGTGGCAGAACTGCATGTGCTGGAAGACGCGCACGGCGTTGGCCGTGGTCGTAGTCACGTAGTAGCGGTCGGGTGCGAGCCGCGCCGTGGTGCCATCGTCCATGACGAAGCCGTCCTCGCGCAGCATGATGCCATAGCGGGCCCGGCCGACCGGCAAGGTCGAGAACGTGTTGATGTAGAGACGGTCGAGGAAGAGGCCGGCGTCGGGCCCCTGAACGTCGATCTTGCCGAGCGTGGAGACGTCGCAGAAGCCGACGCTGCGGCGAACGGTGAGCACCTCGCGACCCACGGTCTCGAGCCAGTCGGTCTCGCCGGGCATGGGGTAGTACTGGGCGCGCAGCCAGGGCCCCGCCTCGACGAACACGGCGCCGCGGGATTGCGCCCAGGCATGGGTGGGCGTCAGCCGCGTGGGGCGGAACTCGCGGCCGCGATGGCGGCCGGCGAGCGCGCCGATGGCGACGGGCACCGCGGGCGGGCGGAAACGGGTGATGCCGACGGAGGGGACCGGCGCGCCGCGCGTCTCGGCCAGGATGCCGAGCGCCAGCACGTTGCCGGTCTTGCCCTGGTCGGTGGCCATGCCGAGCGTCGTATAGCGCTTCAGGTGCTCGGCGGAGCGATAGCCCTCGCGCTCGGCGAGCAGCACGTCGCTCACCGTCACGTCGTTCTGGAGGTCGACGAAGGCCTTGGCCCGGCCGCCCTTGACATGCCACAGCGCCGAGACGCCCGAAGGCTCGTCCTCGGCCGAGAAGGCGCGGGCGCCGACGGGCCTGAAGCCCAAGGTCTCGCTGCCGGTCGCGCCGGCGTCCCAGCCGTCCGCCAAGCAGCGCGCCAGCGAGAGCATGCCGCGGGCCGCACCTGCCACGACCATGCCGTCGGGGGCGCCGGAGGGGGCAAAACCCACGAGGTGGGGGCACCATTCCGCGCGGGCGCCGTGATGGGAGGCGAGCGCGAAGTTGGGGTTCCAGCCACCGCTGACGGCGAGCAGGTCGGCGGCGATGCGCTGGCGGCCCGTCTGGGCCTCGAGCGCGACGCCGGCGAGGGCACGGCCGCCCAGGGCTTCGCGCACGCGGGCGTCGAGATGCACGGTGGCGCCGCGCGGGGCCAGCGCCATGACGGCGGGCGGGACGGCGGCGCGGGCGTCGACGATGGCTGCCACCTCCATGCCGGCGCGGGCCGCCGCGGCCGCCGTGCGCCAGCCGTCGTCGGAGGAGGTGAACAGCACCAGCCTGCGGCCCGGCGCGACGGCGAAGCGGTTGAGGTAGGTGCGCACGGCGCCGGCCAGCATGACGCCCGGGCGGTCGTTGCCGGCGAAGGCCACCGGGCGCTCGATGGCCCCTGACGCAAGGATGGTGCGCCTGGCCACGATGCGCCACAGGCGCTGGCGCACGGCGAAGGCCGGCGGCACCGGCAGATGGTCCGTCACGCGCTCGAGGGCGCCATAGGTGCCGCCGTCGAAGACGCCGAACACGGCGGTGCGCGGCATGATGCGGACGCCCGCTAGGCCGGACAGCTCGCGCACGGCCTCCTCGGCCCAGACGTGCGCCGGCAGGCCGTCGATCTCCAGGTCCTCCGACAGCAGACGACCGCCGAGGCGGGCATCCTCCTCGCACAGGATGACGCGGGCGCCGGCACGGCCGGCGGCAAGCGCGGCGGCCAGGCCCGCAGGGCCCGCCCCGACGACGAGCACGTCGCAGAAGGCATAGGCCTGCTCGTAGTGATCCGGATCGTGACCGTCAGCGGCGCGGCCGAGGCCGGCGGCACGGCGGATGACGGGCTCGTAGAGCCGCTCCCACAAGGCCCGCGGCCACATGAAGGTCTTGTAGTAGAATCCCGCCGGCAGCAACGGCGCCAACGCTGAGTTGAGCGACAGGAGGTCGAGGCGGAGCGAGGGCCAGCGGTTCTGGCTCGCGGCCTCGAGCCCGTCGAAAAGCTCGACGGTGGTGGCCTTGGTGTTGGGCTCCCGGCGGGCTCCCTTGCGCAGCTCGACGAGGGCGTTGGGCTCCTCGGGACCTGCCGAGAGGAGGCCGCGGGGGCGGTGATACTTGAAGCTGCGGCCGAGGAGGCGCACGCCGTTGGCGAGCAGCGCAGAGGCGAGCGTGTCGCCGGCGTAGCCCGTCATCGGCCTGCCGTCGAAGGTGAAGCGCAGGGGCCTGGCGCGGTCGACGAAGCCGCCCGCGGCCAGCCGGAAGGCTTGGGAGCGCGTCATCGCAGGGCGCCCTCGCGAGGAAGATCGCGGGCGGCCTCCACCTTCTGGATGCGATGGGTGCGCGTGTCGCGCGTGACGATGAGCCAGCTCTGACAACCGGCGCCGTGATACCACAGCTCGGGATGCAGGCCCGCCGGATTGTCACGCTCGTGCAGATAGGCGACGAACCTGCCGAGCGCGCCGGGGCCAGCGGCATCCGGGCGGTCGGCGAGGCGGGCGTCGCCGAGCACCGTGAACTCGCGGCTGTCGCGGCTGCCGCAGTAGGGACACTCAATGCGCATGAGGGTTCTTCTCTCCCGCGCGGCTCAATGCAGGTTCGGCTGGGCGCCGACGCCCTTCTCATCGGCGGGGCGGCCCGTCGCAAAGCGATCGAGGCGGAAGCCGCGGGCGGTACCGTGCGGCTCGCCGGTGGCGATGAGATGGGCAAAGCACCAGCCGGAGGCGGGCGTCGCCTTGAAGCCCCCGTAGTTCCAGCCGGTGTTGAGGTAGAGACCGCGCACGGGCGTCGTGTCGATGATGGGCGAGCCGTCCATCGACATGTCCACGACGCCGCCCCAGGTGCGCAGGACGCGGACGCGGCCGATGCGGGGCATCAGCGCCATGCCGGCCTCGCACACGTCCTCGATGACGGGCAGGCCGCCGCGCTGGGCGTAGGAGTTGAAGCCGTCGATGTCGCCGCCGAAGACGAGGCCGCCCTTGTCGGACTGGGAGATGTAGAAGTGTCCGGCGCCGAAGGTCACGACCGTGTCGATGAAGGGCTTGATGCCCTCCGAGACGAAGGCCTGCAGCACATGGCTCTCGATGGGCAGGCGGAGCCCCGCGGAGGTGGCGACGAGGGAGGTGCTGCCGGCAAGCGCCAGGGCGACCCTGTCGGCGCCGATGAACCCGCGCGTGGTCTCGACGCCCTCGACGCGGCCATTCCTGCTGCGGATCGCCGTCACCTCGCAGTTCTGGATGATGTCGACGCCCCGGCTGTCGGCGGCGCGCGCGTAGCCCCACACGACCGCATCGTGGCGCGCCGTGCCGCCGCGCCGCTGCAGCAGGCCGCCCTGAATCGGAAAGCGCTCGTTGTCGAAATCGAGGAAGGGGAGCATGCGGCGCACCGCGTGCCGATCGATCAGCTCCGCATCGACGCCGTGGAGGCGCATGGCATTGCCGCGACGGGCGTAGGCGTCGCGCTGGGCGTCGGAGTGATACAGGTTGAGAACGCCGCGCTGGCTGACCATGGTGTTGAAGTTGAGGTCCTGCTCCAGACCCTCCCACAGCTTCATCGACCACTCGTAGAACGGCACGTTCTCGGGGAGGAGGTAGTTGGAGCGGATGATGGTGGTGTTGCGGCCGGCGTTGCCCGATCCGATCCAGGACTTCTCGAGCACGGCGACGCGGGTGATGCCGTGCACCTTGGCCAGATAGTGAGCGGTCGCCAGCCCATGGCCGCCGCCGCCGCAGATCACGACGTCGTAGTAGGGCTTGGGCGCGGGATCGCGCCAGGCCGGCTGCCAGCGCGTGTGGCCCGACAGCGCGTTCCAGGCCAGGGAGAGGGCGGAGTATCTCATCGCTTCTCGGGCGGGCGCCCTCTTGTGGTCTTCTAGCAGTCGAGCGTCGTCTGCCGCTCCCAGTCCGTCAACTGCGACGCGTAGGCGTTCCAGTCGGCGTGCTTGAGCTTCAAATACGCGGATACGACGCCGCGGCCAAGGCCCTCTGCGAGCACCTGCGAATTCTCGAGCGCGCGCAGCGCGTCGAGCAGGTTGAGGGGCAGCTTGCGCGCGCCCGCGACGGTGTGGCCGTCCGTGTACATGTTGATGTCGAGGCGCGGGCCCGGATCGCGCCGGGCCGCGAGCCCATCGAGGATGGCGACGAGCAGACCCGCCTGCAGCAGGTAGGGATTGGCGGCCCCGTCCGCGAGGCGCAGCTCGAAGCGGCCGGCGTCGGGGATGCGGATCATGTGCGTACGGTTGTTGCCGCCGAAGGTCACGGTGTTGGGAGACCAGGTGGCGCCGGAGGCGGTCACGGGCGCGTTGATGCGCTTGTAGGAGTTGACGGTGGGGTTGGTGATGGCGGCGAGCCCCTCGGCCGAATGCATCAGGCCGCCGATGGCGCGGTAGGCGGTCTCGGAGAGACCCATGGCGTCGCCCTCGCCCGCGAACACGTTCTTGCCCGTCGCGGTCGACCAGAGCGAGGCGTGCACGTGGCAGCCGCTGCCGGTGAGGGAGAGGAAAGGCTTGGGCATGAAGGTGGCCCGCAGCCCGTGCTTCTCGGCGATCGACTTGACCATGTACTTGAAGAAGGCGTGGCGGTCGGCCGTGACGAGGCTCGTCGCGTACTCCCAGTTCATCTCGAACTGGCCGTTGGCGTCCTCGTGGTCGTTCTGGTAGGGGCCCCAGCCCAGCGCGATCATGCTGTCGCAGATCTCGGCGATGACGTCGTAGCGGCGCATCAGCGCCTGCTGGTCGTAGCAGGGCTTGGACTGGCGGTCGGCGCCGTCGGAGATGGCGGTGCCGTCGGGGCTGATCAGGAAGAACTCGCACTCGACGCCGGTCTTGAGCTCGTAGCCCTGGGCGGCCGCCGCGGCGACGGCCTTCTTCAGGACCTGGCGCGGGTTCTGGGCGACGGGAGCGCCGGCCATGAACAGGTCGCCCGTGATCCAGGCCACCTCCTTCCGCCAGGGAAGCTGCATCAGGCTGTCGGCGTCGGGGATCACCAGCACGTCGGGGTCGGCCGGCGTCATGTCGAGCCAGGCGGCGAAGCCCGCGAAGCCGGCGCCGGCGGCGGCCACCGCGTCGATCGCGGTGGCCGGCACGAGCTTGGCCCGCATGACGCCGAACAGGTCGACGAAGGAGATCAGGAAATACTTGATGCCACGCTCGGACGCGATCTTGCTCAGCTGCGTCATACGCTCCCCCTGTTGCAACAACGGCTCGGCCCGCTCCCTACCATCCGCGCTCGCCCTTGCCGGGGATCCAGCCGGTTCCGGCAAGAGGGACCTGCGCCATGGCGGCCGCCTCGACGGTGAGCGCCACCAGATCCTCAGGCTCGAGATTATGGACATGGCTCTTGCCGCAGGCTCGCGCGATGGTCTGACATTCGAGGGTGAGCACCGAGAGGTAGTTGGCGAGGCGCCGGCCGGCGGCGACGGGATCGAGCCTTCTGGTCAGCTCGGGGTCCTGCGTGGTGATGCCGGCGGGGTCGCGCCCCTCGTGCCAGTCGTCGTAGGCGCCGGGCTCGGTGCCGAGCCTGGCGTAGTCGGCGGCGAGCCGCGGATGATTGTCGCCGAGCGCGATCAGCGCTGCCGTGCCGATCGACACCGCATCGGCGCCGAGCGCCAGGCACTTGGCCACGTCGGCGCCGTTGCGCACGCCGCCCGAGACGATGAGCTGCACCTTGCGATGCATTCCCAGATCCTGCAGCGCCTGCACGGCCGGGCGGATGGCCGCCAGGATCGGCAGGCCGACGTGCTCGATGAACACCTCCTGCGTCGCCGCCGTGCCGCCCTGCATGCCGTCGAGCACGACGACGTCGGCGCCGGCCTTCACGGCGAGCGCGGTGTCGTAGTAGGGGCGCGCGGCGCCGACCTTGACGTAGACCGGCTTCTCCCAGTCGGTGATCTCGCGCAGCTCGATGATCTTGATCTCGAGGTCGTCGGGGCCGGTCCAGTCCGGATGGCGGCAGGCGGAGCGCTGGTCGATGCCCTCGGGCAGCGTGCGCATGCGGGCAACGCGCTCGGAGATCTTCTGGCCGAGCAGCATGCCGCCGCCGCCGGGCTTGGCGCCCTGGCCGATGACGATCTCGATGGCATCGGCGCGACGCAGCTGGTCGGGGTCCATGCCGTAGCGGGAGGGCAGCACCTGGTAGACGAGCAGGCTCGAGGCCGCCCGCTCCTCCTCCGTCATGCCGCCGTCGCCCGTGGTGGTGGAGGTGCCCATCAGCGAGGCGCCGCGGCCCAGCGCCTCCTTGGCGGGCGCCGACAGCGAGCCGAAGCTCATGCCGGCGATGGTGACCGGGATCTTGAGGGTGATCGGCTTCTTGGCGAAGCGCGTGCCGAGGGTGACGGAGGTATCGCACCTCTCCCGGTAGCCCTCGAGCGGGTAGCGGCTGATGGAGGCGCCGAGGAAGAGCAGGTCGTCGAAGTGCGGGACCTTGCGCTTGGCGCCGAAGCCGCGGATGTCGTAGATGCCGGTCGCCGCCGCACGGTGGATCTCGGCGATGGCATGCGCATCGAAGGTCGCGGAGTGCCGCGGCGGCGTGTGAATCCAGCGCTCGTCGCCCGTCATCAGTAGGCTCCGATGTTGTCGATATGGAAGTTGTAGAGCCGGCGCGCCGAGCCGTAGCGGCGGAACTCGGACGGGGCGACGTCCGTGACCCCCGCGGCATCGAGGATGCGGCGCAGGTCGGCCAGGTGCTCGGGCCGCAGCTCCTTCTCGACGCAGTCGGTGCCGAGGCTCTTCACCGCGCCGCGCACGTAGAGGCGGGCCTCGTAGATGCTGTCGCCCAGATGCTCGCCGGCGTCGCCCAGCACGACGAGGTTGCCGGCCTGGGCCATGAACGCCGACATGTGGCCGACGCTGCCCCTCACCACGATGTCGAGCCCGCGCAGCGAGATGCCGCAGCGGGCGGACGCATTGCCGTCGATGACGAGCAGGCCGCCGCAGGCGGTGGCGCCGGCAGCCGAGGAGGCGTCGCCCTTCACGTGCACGAGGCCGGACATCATGTTCTCGGCGACGCCTTGGCCGGCGCTGCCGTTGACGATCACGGTCGCCTGCTTGTTCATGCCGGCGCAGTAGTAGCCGACGCTGCCCTCGATCTCGACGGTGACGGGGACGTCGAGGCCGACGGCGAGAGCATGGCGCCCGCGCGGATTGAGGACGCGCCAATGCCGGTCGTTGCTGTCGGGGGAGAGCCGATGCAGCGCCCCGTTGAGGTCGCGCAGGGAGGCCGTGGCCAGGTCGACCGTCGCCATCAGCGGCGCTCCCACAGATAGACGGTGGCGGGCTCGGGCTCCCAGACGCGGGCGGCGTCGATGCCGGGCAGGTCGACGAGGGCACGATACTCGGTGCCGAAGGCGACCCAGCGGTCGGTCTCGGCCATGACGGCCGGCTTGCAGGCGATGGGGTCGCGAAGCACGCCGAAGCCGGTATCGGTGCCGACGACGAAGGTGAAGAAGCCGTCGAGGTCGGTGAGGGTGGAGGCCAGCGCCTGGCGCAGGCCGACGCCTTGGCCGAGCTTGTAGGTGAGATAGCCGGCGGCGACCTCGGTGTCGTTCTCCGTCTCGAAGGTGAGCCCCTCGCGGACGAGCTCGCGGCGCAGGGCGTTGTGGTTCGACAGGGAGCCGTTGTGCACGAGGCACTGGTCGGGACCAGTGGTGAAGGGATGCGCGCCGTTGGTGGTGACGGCCGACTCGGTCGCCATGCGCGTGTGGCCGATGGCGTGCGTGCCGTGCATGCGCGAGAGCGCAAAGCGCTCGGCCACGGCGTCGGGCCGGCCGACCTCCTTGTAGATCTCCATGCGGCGGCCGCTGCCGACGATGGCGACATCGGGCGCGATCTCGGCCAGCGCCGCGCGGGCGGCGGCCTCCTTCTCCGCGGGCAGGCTCAGCACGGCATGGGTGTCGTGCAGCGCCGTCTCGATGCGCACGCCAAGCGCCGTGCCGAGAGCGGCCGCCAGGGCCTCGAGGTCGGTGCCGGCTGCCGCGCGGAGGGTGAGCTTGATGCTGCCCGGGACCTCGCGGCCGTAGACGGCAAAGCCGGCCGAATCCGGCCCGCGCTCGCACATGGTGACGAGCATGCCCTCGAGCATCTCACCCAGCCCGCTCTCGAGCTTCGCGTCCTTCAGGAAGAGACCGACGATCCCGCACATCCCCTTGCTCCGCCTCCGACGCTTGCTTTTGGCAATATGCCCATGGTGCCCAAGCCACGGCGGCGACCCTGCCACCCGGGCCGAAGCCATGTCAACCGTGGCGAACAATTGTTTCTTGACAAGAAACATGGCCAGGGCGTGCATCTAGCGCCCGTGACACAGCGAAGAGCGAAGCGATGAAGACGGCGGCAAAGAACAAGGGTGGGAAACCGCGCGGCCGGCGCAGCGCCCGGCGAGACATGCCGGCCCTGGTCGGGGCCGGCGCCAGCCCCGAGCTCAGGACCGGATCGCTGGCCCCGACGCAAAGCGACATCTCCATCGAGGCGCTGCTCGGCGCCCGGGTGCGCAAGGAGCGCAAGGCGCTCGGCCTCACGGTCGCAGGCCTCGCGCAGGCGGCCGGCATCTCGAGCGGCATGCTGTCCAAGATCGAGAACGGCACGATCTCGGCCTCGCTGGCCACGCTCCGGGCGCTGGCGCAGTGCCTCAACGTGCCGATGAGCCAGCTGTTCGAGGAGCCCGAGGAGCGGCGGGACTGCTCGTACGTGAAGCGCGGGACGGGGGTGCGCATCGAGCGCCGCGGCACCAAGGCCGGGCACCTCTACGATCTATTGGGCCACAGCCTCGCCGGCGACATCGGGGTCGAGCCCTATCTCATCACGCTGCGCACGGACGCGGCGCCCTATACCAGCTTCAGCCATGCGGGCGTGGAGTTCATCTACATGCTCTCGGGCCGGGTCACCTACCGGCATGCGGATCGGCTCTACCTGCTCGAGCCCGGGGACGCGCTGTTCTTCGACGCGGCGGCGCGACACGGGCCGGAGGAGCTGGTCGAGGCGCCGATGCAGTACCTCTCCATCATCATCTACCCGCGGCAGCGCTGAGCCTTCCCGAATGCAAAGCCCCCGGGCCTCGACCCGGGGGCTGTCGCGTCCCGCACTGGCAGAGGGAGCTACTTCAGCGGCTCGTAGGAGGCGCGGCGTCCGAACATGTCCTCCAGATTGAAGCGATAGCCCAGGTTCACCGTCACGAGCAGCGGGTCGAGCTGGTGGCTGGTGGTGATGGTGTTGCCGCCGCCCGTGAAGGTCAGGTCCGTCTTCTCCCAGACGTACTTGGCGTCGAGGCCGACCGACCAGCCGCGTCCGAGCTCCAGGTCGAAGCCGCCCTGCAGGACCGCGCCCCAGCTGTCCTTGAAGCTGACGCTGTCGTAGCCCGCGAGGTCGGACTTGGAGGAGAAATAGTGGATGTACTGCACGCCGGCGCCGACATAGGGACGAATGCCGCCCACCTTGTCGAAGTGGTATTTCAGCGTGACGATCGGCGGGAAGGCCCAGGTGTTGGCGAGATCGACGCCGTCGAGACCGTTCTTGCCGGCCACCTTGACGTGGGCGAAGCAGCAGAACAGCTCGGCCGACAGCTTCGGATTGAAGAAGTAGGTCAGCGTCGCCGTGGGGAGCCAGACGTTGCCGACGGCCGCATCGTAGCTCGGCACCAGCGAGCCGTTGGCGTAGATGCCGTCGTTGTGGTTGTTCCAGAACACGCCGGTGGCGCCGACCTTGATCTGGAAGTTCGCGAAGGGATCCGACGTCTGCGGCGCGTAGCTCTTCGGCATGCCGTCGGCGAAGGCAGCTCCCGAAGCCGAAACACCAACGACAAGAGCTGCGATGGCCATTTTAATACGTTTCAACATTCGGGCTTCCTTTCAATTTTTAGCCTGATTGCCGTTGGCCGCAACTTTGGCGATTCATTTCGAATGTTCGAGATCAAACTGAGGATATCCTCTGACGCGCATCAGCTTCGTGCGGGCGGTCCGCGCCGTGTGACTCACCGGCCACTGTGCGGCGAAACAGCCTTTTGATCTGGATCAAGATTCCACACGCATCGGCATGGAATGCTCGCGCAGAGCTTCCGACAATGCACCGACGTGTGCGTGCTGCTCCCGGGCTCGCCCAACTTGGACCGATCAACCGCGATGCACCCATCTCAAATCGCTCGCGCAATCCCGCCCGCGGCCGCAACTCCGACGCAGAGCGGAAACAGCGCACTTGCCAGCCTGTTCAACGCCGGCACAACGCAGAGACTGCGCAAGCGCCAGCAGATCCTGTTCGAAGGCACCGGCGAGCCGTGTCTTTTCATGGTGCAACAGGGCCTGCTTGCCACGTCGCTGCATCTTGCGGGCGACAGGCGGTGCCTGATCGAGCTGCACTTTCCCGGCGACATCATCTCGAGCGATCGCTTCGGACGGCCGGGCGTGCGCGTGTTCTCGCTTGCCCAGACGCAGATCCAGAGGCTTGCCGTGGCGGCGCTGGAGCGGGCGGTCGGCGGCGATCCGACGGCGCTGCGCGCCCTGATGGCGACGGTGACGCGGCAGGCGGAGCAGTCGCGCCTGCACTGCGCCATCCTCACCCGGCTGTCGGGGGAGGAGCGGCTTGCGACGCTGCTCCTGCAGCTCGCCCAGCGCCTCGGGCAGCGCATCTCGGACCGGATCAACGTGCCGCTCGCCATCAGCCGCGAGGACATCGCCGACTACCTCGGCCTCAACGCCGATACGGTCAGCCGCATCTTCACGCGCTTCCGGAAGGCCCGGCTGATCGAGTTCCACGGGCGGTCCGATTTCGAGATCCTGAACCTGCAGAAGCTGTCGGAGATCTCGCCGCTCAGCGAGGACGTGAAGCCGCGGGCAGCCGCGCGTTAGGCGGCCCCCCCCCTCGGGCCCGCCCTACGGGTGCTGCGTGCAAGATCGCCTCTCGAGCTGGCGTGGTCCCCGCCTTCGCAGGGGGCGGCATTGGTGAGGCGGCACGAGGCCCACACTCCTCGTCATCCGCGCGGCGGCGGGCACCCACGCAAGCCTGCGGTGAAGCCAGACGTGTCCTGAAACGCATCTGGACTGCGCCGGCGCCTAGTCCTCCGCCTCGGCCGCGTCCTCCTTGCCGGCGCGGCGCGCATCGAGGGCGTCGTCGAGGCGCGTGAGGAGGGCATTCGCCAGCCGCGTCTCCTCGGGATCGAGGACGCCGAACAGCTCGTCCACCCAGCCCTCGTGCAGCGCCGCCAACTCGGCGAAGTGCTCGCGCCCCTTGCGCGTCAGCCGCACGACGGTCGCCCGCCGGTCGCCGCGCACGGGCACGCGCACGATGTAGCCTTCGCTGGCGAGGCGGTTGACGATGCCTGTCACGTTGCCGTTGGAGACCTTGAGCACGCTCGAGAGGTCGCTCATGCGCAGGCCCTTCTCGTGGCGGTAGAGGGCCGACATCACGTCGAAGCGCGGCAGCGTGGTCTGATGTCCCTCGCGCAGACGGTCGCGCAGCTCGGCCGAGACCAGCCGCGTCGCCTTGAGCAGGCGCAGCCACAGCCGAAGCCGGTGCTTGGAGATGGCGTCGGCCGCAGCGTCGGGCGCTGTCTTGCGCGTCACGTTTCCTCTCGCTTTCACAACGCGGTCAGGGCAATCTCGCGCTCGACAATAGTGCAGCGGGCGCCTTGCTTCAAGCTTAGAAGTTTCATGTTTAAAATGCTTGCGGGCCGCCGGCGGCTGGCGCAGTATGACGCGCGCCCAGAGCAATACGACCAGCCGGTCGCGAGGCCGGCGAGCGACGGGCGGCGATCGTCGCAAGGGCGGCTTCGACCCGCAAGGTGCACAAGGGATGGCAGAGCGCTCGTTCGCCAAGGAAGTGCAGGACCTGCGCCTGGGCGCCGGGGAGGTGTTCCACGGCGAAGGGATCCTGGCCATCACCAAGGCGCTCCTCGAGTGCGGCGTCGGCTACGTCGCAGGCTACCAGGGCGCCCCGATCTCGCACCTGATGGACGTGCTGTCCGACGCCGAGGACATCCTCAACGCCTACGGGGTCCACTTCGAGGCCAGCGCCAGCGAGGCGACGGCGGCGGCGACACTGGCCGCCTCGGTGATGTACCCGATCCGAGGAGCGGCGGTGTTCAAGGCCCCCGTCGGCACCAACGTGGCGGCGGACGCGCTCGCCAACCTCGCCTCGGGCGGCGTCACGGGCGGCGCGCTGGTGATCGTCGGAGAGGACTACGGCGAGGGCTCCTCGATCATGCAGGAGCGCAGCCACGCCTATGCGATGAAGTCGCAGATCTGGCTGCTCGACCCGCGCCCCAACCTGCCCTCGATCGTGAAGGCGGTGGAGAACGGCTTCGCACTGTCGGAGGCGTCCAACACGCCCGTCATGCTGGAGGTGCGCATCCGCGCCTGCCACGTCACGGGCAGCTTCGTCGCCAAGGACAACGTGCGCCCCGCCTTCACGCTGGCGCAAGCGCTGGAGGCGCCCCGGCGCGACACGGGGCGAATCGTGCTGCCGCCCGCCTCGTTCGTGCACGAGCGGGAGAAGGTGGAGCGGCGCTGGCCGGCGGCGATCGAGTTCATCACGCGCAACGGGCTCAACGAGCTGTTCGGCAACGGACGGGCGGATGTCGGCATCATCCTGCAGGGCGGCCTGTACAATGGGGTGGTGCGCGCGCTCAACCTGCTGGGCCTTGCGGACGTCGCCGGCGAGACCAGCGTGCCGCTCTGCGTGCTCAACGTCACCTATCCGCTGGTCGATGCCGAGATCATCGACTTCGCGCGCGACAAGAGCGCGATCCTGGTGGTCGAGGAAGGGCAGCCCGCCTTCATCGAGCCGGCCGTGCGCGCCATCCTGCACAAGGCGCGGGCGACGGCGGCCGTGCTCGGCAAGGACCCGCTGCCGTTGGCGGGCGAGTACACCACGGCCGTCCTGCTCGCCGGCATCCGGACGTTCATGACGGACAACGCCCGCGGGCTCCTGCGCAACGAGGCGCGGCCGCCGGACGTGAAGGCTCTCCTGGACGACCCGAAGCTGAAAGCGCTCGCCGACGTGGTGCCGCCCAGGCCGCCGGGCTTCTGCACGGGATGCCCGGAGCGGCCGATCTTCTCGGCGCTGAAGCTCGTGGAGAAGGAGCTTGGCGCGCATCACATCGCCGCCGACATCGGCTGCCACCTGTTCTCCATCAACGCGCCGTTCAACATCGGCGCCACGACGATGGGCTACGGGCTGGGACCGGCTTCCGCCGCCGCCTTCAACGTGCCGGCGCGCAAGAAGGCCATCGCCATCATGGGTGACGGCGGCTTCTGGCACAACGGGCTGACGTCGGGCATCGGCAATGCCGTGTTCAACAAGTCCGACGGGCTGACGATCGTGGTTGACAACCACTACTCGGCGGCGACGGGCGGGCAGGACATCCTGTCCTCGCGCGCCGACAACGCGCGCCGCGCCACGCAGCATCCGATCGCCAGGGCGGTCGAGGGCGTCGGCGTGAGATGGGTGCGGCAGATCACGCGCACCTACGACGTCGGCCGCATGCGCGACGCCATCAGGGAGGCGCTGACGACCCGGGAGAAGGGCCCGAAGGTGATCGTCGCCTCCTCGGAGTGCATGCTGAACCGGCAGCGGCGCGAGCGGCCGCTGCTGCAGCAGGCGATCAAGGGCGGCAAGCGTGTCGTGCGGCCACGCTTCGGCGTCGACGAGGACGTTTGCACGGGGGACCACGCCTGCATCCGGCTCTCGGGCTGCCCCTCGCTCAGCGTCAAGCATACGGACGATCCCCTCAAGGAGGATCCGGTCGCGGCGATCGACCAGACCTGCGTCGGCTGCGGCAACTGCGGCGAGGTGGCGGACGCGGCCGTGCTGTGCCCCTCCTTCTACCGCGCCGACATCGTGCACAACCCCCATGCGCTCGACCGGCTCCTGGCCCGCGTACGGGCGGCCGTGATCGGCTGGCTGCAGGCCCGGCGCGAGCGCGGCCTCGTCGGCTTTGCAGGGTGAGGCGGGGATGGCGCAAGACAGCCTCGCCGACGCCGTGAGCCGCCCGTTGAGCGTGGCCATCGTGGCCATGGGCGGCCAGGGCGGGGGCGTGCTCAGCGGCTGGATCGCGGATGCGGCACGGGCGAGCGGGCACGTCGTGCAGGCGACCTCGGTGCCGGGTGTCGCGCAGCGCACGGGCGCCACCATCTACTACCTCGAGATGATGCGGCCGCTGCCGGGCGCCAGGGCCCCGGTGCTGGCGCTGATGCCGACGCCGGGCGACGTCGACGTGGTGATCGCGGCGGAGCTGATGGAGGCCGGCCGCTCGCTGCTGCGCGGGCTCGTCACGCCCGACCGCACGACGCTGATCGCCTCGAGCCAGCGGGCCTATGCGACGGCGGAGAAGGAGAAGCCGGGCGACGGCACGGCCGACGGCGGGGCGGTGCTGGAGGCGATCGGCGTCGCCGCCCGGCGCGCCATCGTCGCGGATTTCGCGGCGCTCGCCGAGGCCAACGGCAGCGTGATCTCGGCGAGCCTGCTCGGCGCGCTAGCCGCATCAGGCGCCCTGCCCTTCCCGCGGCTGGCGTTCCTCGACGCGATCAGGGCCGGCGGCGTCGGCGTCGCGGCGAGCCTCAAGGCCTTCGAGGCGGCGTTCGGGCGGGCGCAGGAGGGCGCGACGCGGGCCGATGGCGCGGACGCCATGCCGGCGAAGCCCGCGAAGCGGTTGCCGCCGCCGCCCGTCTCGGTCGGGGAGCCGCGCCTCGATGCCCTGCTCGAGCGCATCCACCGCCTGCCGGCGGCGGTGCAGCCGATGGCCTACGCCGGGGTGCGCCATCTCGTCGACTACCAGGACCCAGCGTACGCGGAGGAGTACCTCGACAGGCTCGCCCCGCTGACGGCGATCGAGGCGCTGCATCAAGACAAGGGGCACGCGCTCGCCATCGAGACGGCGCGGCAGCTGGCCCGCGCCATGGCCTACGACGACGTGATCCGGATCGCGGACCTGAAGACGCGGGCGGCCCGCAGCGGACGGCTGGCGCGGGAGGTTGGCCTCGATCCCGGCACCCAGGTGCTGCACGCGACCGAGTTCCTGCATCCGCGGCCCGAGGAGGTATGCGCCACGCTGCCCAAGGCGCTTGGCCAGGCAATCGAGAGCCGGCCCCGGCTCATGAGAATGCTCGGCGTCCTCACCAGGCGCGGCCGCCGCGTGCGCACGGACAGCATCGCGGGCTTCCTGCAGCTCTACGTGATCGCGCTCAGGCGCCGCAAGCGGCGCGGCACGCTGCGGCACGGGCGGGAGATGGCGCACGTGTCGGCCTGGCTCGCCCGGGTGCTCGAGACCGCCCGGTCGGACTATGATCTCGCCCTCGAGATCGCCAGGACGCGGCGGCTGGTCAAGGGCTACTCCGATACCATGTCGCGGGGGCTGTCCAAGTACGATCGGGTGCTGGCAGGGGCGGCGATGGTGGCGCACCGCGCGGACGCGGCGGCCTGGGTCGCCCGCCTGCGACAGTCCGCCCTTCTCGACGAAGACGGCGAAGCGCTCGACGGTGCCTTGCAGACGATCCAAACCCTCGAGGCCGCCACGCCAGACAGGCCTCTCGCAAAGGCATCCTCATGACCCACCTCGCCCTCGTCGTCGCCAAGGTCAAGACCGAGACCGACCTGATCCGCCGCATCTGGATCAAGCGCCCCGACGGCGGCGTGCTGCCAGGCTACACGGCCGGGGCGCACATCACGCTGACGGTCCCGGGCGTCGGCGTGCGCAAGTATTCGCTGATCAACGCCAGCGCGGCACCGGGGGCAACGGAGGCGCCGACCGAGTATCAGATCGGCGTCCGGCTCGAGGAGAAGAGCGAGGGCGGCTCGCGCTACGTGCACGGCCTGAAGGCCGGCGACGCGGTCGAGATCGAGCCGCCGGCCAACGCCTTCGCCTGCGTGCCGGGCCCCGGCGGCACGGTGCTGATCGGGGGCGGCATCGGCATCACGCCGATGCTGTCAATGGCGGCCGAGCTGATGGCCAAAGGATTGCCGTTCAAGCTTGCCTATGCGGCACGCTCGCAGCAGGACATGGCGTTCGGCGACGAGATCAGGGCGCTGTGCGGGGACGGGCTCCACCTCCACCTCGACCAGCCGGGGGGAAAGGTGTTCGACATGGCGGGCTTCCTCGGCAGCCTGCCGCCCGAGACGACGGTCTACGTGTGCGGGCCGAAGCCGATGATCAAGGCCGCGATCGATGGCGGCCGCAAGCTCGGCTGGCCGGCCGGCCGCGTCAAGTTCGAGCTGTTCTTCAGCGTCAAGGGACCGGAGCCGGCGGCCAAGCCCGGCCTGCCCGAGGGCGCCTTCGAGGTGGTTCTGAAGAGCTCCGGCAAGACGCTGCTGGTGGCGCGCGACAAGAGCATCCTCGACGTGCTGATCGAGGCCGGCGCCGACGTGCTCTCCGACTGCCGCAAGGGCGAGTGCGGCGTGTGCCAGGTCGGCGTGATCGAGGGCACGCCGGAGCACAAGGACGTGATCCTGAGCGACGCCGAGCGCGCGGCCGGCAAGCTCATCCAGGTGTGCGTCTCGCGATCGAAGTCGCCGCGGCTGGTGCTCGATCTCTAGGTGAGGAGGTAGCCATGACCCGATACGCCGGAAACCCGCAGGCCGTGAGCGCGCTGGTGCGCGAGACGGAGGTGCATCGCGACGTCTACATCGACCAGGAGGTGTTCGACCTGGAGATGCAGCACCTGTTCCAGAACACCTGGAACTACGTGGGCCACGACAGCCAGGTGGCGAACGTCGGCGACTACTTCACCACCACGATCGGCGCGCAGCCGGTGATCATGGTGCGGCACACGGACAACAGCGTGCGCGTGCTGTTCAACCGCTGCCCGCACAAGGGCACCAAGATCGCCATCGACGGCTGCGGCAACGCGGGGAAGTTCTTCCGCTGCCCCTACCACGCCTGGACCTTCAAGACCGACGGCAGCCTGCTCGCGATCCCGCTGAAAAAGGGCTACGACCAGACCGGCTTCGAGGCGAGCGAGGCGGCCAAGGGCATGGCGCCCGTGCGCCACGTGAAGAACTACCGCGGCTTCGTGTTCGCCAAGATCTCCGACGCCGGCCCCGACTTCGAGACCTTCTTCGGCGAGAGCCTGTCCAGCCTCGACAACATGATCGACCGCTCACCCGCGGGCCGGCTGGAGGTGGCGGGCGGCGTGCTGCGCTACATGCACAAGTGCAACTGGAAGATGCTGGTCGAGAACCAGACCGACACGTGCCATCCGATGGTGGCGCACGAGAGCTCGGCCGGGACCGCGGTCGAGGTGTGGAAGAAGGTCTCGAACGGGGCCGCCGGCAAGCGCCCGATGGCGGTCGAGATCTTCGCGCCGTTCGTCAGCCCCTACGAGTTCTTCGAGGGCATGGGCATCCGCATCTGGCCCAACGGGCACGGGCACACGGGCGTGTCGCACTCGATCCACTCGGACTATTCCGCCGTGCCCGGCTACTTCGAGAAGATGGTGGCGGCCTACGGCGAGACCCGCGCCAAGGCGATCCTGGACGAGGCACGCCACAACACGGTCTACTTCCCCAACGTGATGATCAAGGGGCCGATCCAGTTGCTGCGCATCTTCCGCCCGATCGCGCCGGACAGGACGCTGGTGGAGAGCTGGACGTACCGGCTGGTGGATGCGCCCGATCTGCTGCTGGAGCGGACGCTCGTCTACAATCGCCTCATCAACGCGCCGACGTCGGTCGTCGGCCACGACGACCTCGAGATGTACGAGCGGGCGCAAGAGGGGCTGCACTCGGACGGCAGCTCGTGGGTCAACGTGCAGCGGCTTTACGATCCGCACGAGGCCGAGCAGGCGCAGGCCGTCACCAACGGCACCACGGAATGGCAGATGCGCAACCAGTTCCGCGCCTGGTCGAAGTACATGACGATGACGATGTGAGGGCGCCATGACCCCGATCGAGATCCCGACGGACGCCGACCTCGTGCAGTTCGTCTACCGGGAGGCCCGCCTCCTCGACGAGCACCGCTTTGAGGAATGGCTCGATCTGTTCACGCAGGACGGCCGCTACTGGATGCCGCTCGAGTGGGGGCAGACCGACCGCCGCCTCACCGCCTCGCTGCTCGACGAGGACCTTTTGCTGCTGCGCGTGCGCGTGGAGCGCCTCAAGGGCAACCGCACATTCTCGCAGAAGCCCAAGAGCCGCTGCCACCACGTGCTGCAGGCGCCGCAGATCGACACGCGGGATGCCGGCGGCAGCGTCTACGAGACCTACACGCCGTTCCACTACGTGGAGACGCGGCTCGACGAGCAGCAGCTCTATGCGGGGTGGGCCCGCCACACGCTCACGGTCGAGGAGGGCCGGCTCAAGATCCGCATGAAGCGCGTCGACCTCGTCAACTGCGACGCGGCGTTCGGCAACATCCAGCTGTTCATGTGACCGGCATGGCGGCAGACAAGCCCAACTCGGTGTTCGAGACGTTCGCGGCGACGGCGGCGCGCTTCGACGAGCGGCCGTTCCTCAACGTGCTGCCGGAGACGGCCGATGCGTACGGCATCACGGCGCGCGAGATCTGCTATGGCGAGCTGCGCGACGCCGCCAACGCGCTGGCGATGGTCTACTCGGCGAAGGGCTTCGGCCCCGGCCACCGCGTCGGGTTGCTGCTGCAGAACCGGCCGTCGTTCTTCCGGCACTGGCTGGCGCTCAATGCCATCGGGGCCTCGGTGGTGCCGATCAATCCCGACCTGCGCGCCTCGGAGCTCGAGTACGTCGTGGCGCATTCGGAGATGGTGGCGGCGGTGGCGATTCCCGAGCGGATCGACGATCTGCGCTCGGCGGCGCGCGCCGGCGGGCGCGACCTGCCGGTCCTGGCGCCCAACGCCGCGGTGCCGCGCATCGGCGCGCCGCGGCCTCGGGCGCCGGCCTCGCGCGACAGCGAATGCGCGCTGCTCTATACGTCGGGTACGACCAGCCGGCCGAAGGGGTGCGTGCTCACCAATACCTACTACCTCAACAGCGCCGAGTGGTATCTCGGCGCCGGCGGCCTGATGGCGATGCGGGAGGGCTGCGAGCGCATGCTGACGCCGCTGCCGCTGTTCCACATGAACGCGATGGCGTTCTCGGCCGTGACCATGATGGCGTGCGGCGGCTGCCTTTCCGTGCTCGACCGCTTCCATCCCAGGACCTGGTGGGACAGCGTGCGCGCCTCGCGCGCCACGATCGTGCACTACCTCGGCGTGATGCCGCCGATGCTGATGGGATTGCCCGAGAGCCCGGACGATCGCGCGCACGCGGTGCGCTTCGGCTTCGGCGCGGGCGTCGACCGGCGCCTGCACGCCGCCTTCGAGGCGCGCTTCGGCTTTCCGCTGATCGAGGCCTGGGCGATGACGGAGACGGGCGGCGCCGTCGTCATCGCGGCGAGCCACGAGCCCCGCCACGTCGGCACCAGCTGCTTCGGCAAGCCCGGTCCCGAGGCGCAAGTGCGCGTCGTCGACGAGGCGGGCGGCGACGTGGCGCCGGGCGCCGACGGCGAGCTGCTGGTGCGGCGCGCGGGCCCCGATCCGCGGCACGGCTTCCTCGCCGCGTACCTGAAGGACCCCGAGGCCACGGCGGAAGCCTGGGCCGGCGGCTGGTTCCACACCGGCGACGTGGTGCGGCAGGACGCCGAGGGCTATCTGTGCTTCGTCGACCGGCGCAAGAACGTGATCCGCCGCTCGGGCGAGAACATCTCTGCCGTCGAGGTCGAGAGCGTGCTGCAGCGGCATCCCGGGATCGCGGCAGTGGCGGTGGCCGCGGCGCCCGATGCGGTGCGTGGCGACGAGGTGCTGGCGCTGGTCGTGGCGCGCGCGCTTCCGGGCAGCTTCGAGGCGCGCGCGGCTCTGGCGCAGGAGATCGTGCGCTACAGCCTCGCCGAGCTTGCCTACTACAAGGCGCCGGGCTTCATCGCCTTCGTCGACGCGCTGCCGCTGACCTCGACACAGAAGATCCAGCGCGGCGCGCTGAAGGAGCTCGTCGCGACGCTGCTCGCGGGGCCGGACGTGATCGACACGCGGGCGATGAAGAGGCGCGCCGCATGACCATGCCCGGACCTTAGCCGATGACGGCGATCCACAAGGGCAAGCGCCAGGGCTACGAGGGCGTGGCGGTGGCGGCGCCGGTGACGGTGCCTTACCGGCGCTACTCGATCAACAGCGCGCACTGGTGGATCGGGCGGGCGCTGCGCGGGCTCGTGGACCGGGCCGGCATAGGTCCCGGCGACATCGACGGGCTCTCGGTCTCGAGCTTCACGCTCGCCCCGGACACGGCCATCGGGCTGACGCAGCACTTCGGGCTGTCGCCGCGCTGGCTCGACCACGTCCCCATGGGCGGGGCGAGCGGCGTCATGGCGCTGCGCAAGGCGGCGCGCGCCGTGCAGGCGGGCGACTGCGACATCGCCGCGTGCGTGGCCGGCGACACCAACCACGTCGACAGCTTCCGGCGCACGCTCTCCACCTTCAGCCGCTTCGCGCAGGATGCGGTCTATCCCTACGGCTCGGGCGGGCCCAACGCCAACTTCGCGCTGATCATGGCCAACTACATGGGACGCACCGGGGCGACGCGCGCGGACATGGGCAAGCTCGCCGTGGCGCAGCGCGACAACGCGCTCGCCTTCCCGCATGCGCTGATGAAGAAGCCCCTGACGCTCGACGACTATCTCGGCGCGCGGGCGATCGCGGATCCGATCCACCTCTTCGACTGCGTGATGCCGTGCGCGGGCGCGGAGGCGTTCCTGGTGCTGCGCGAGGACATCGCGCGCGACCTGAAGCTGCCCTACGCGCGCATCCTCGGCTCCATCGAGCGGCACAATGCCTTTCCAGGCGACGCCATCCAGGAGCGCGGCGGCTGGCAGCGCGATCTCGACGAGCTCTACGGCATGGCCGGCTTGAAGCGCGGCGCCGTGGATTTCGTCGAGACCTACGACGACTATCCCGTGATCTCGATGATGCAGCTGGAGGAGCTGGGCCTGTGCAAGAGCGGGGAGGTCGTCGAGTTCGTGCGCGCCAGCACCTTCACCACGCACGGCAGCTGCCCGCACAACACCAGCGGCGGGCAGCTCTCGGTGGGCCAGGCCGGCTGCGCGGGCGGCTTCCTCGGCCTCGTGGAAGCCATCCGGCAGCTCACGGGACAGGCGCTGGGGGGACAGGTGAAGGATGCGAAGGCGGGGCTCGTCTCGGGCTTCGGCATGATCACCTACGACCGCGGGCTCGCCTCGTGCGCGGCGCTGCTGGGGAAGGCCTGATCCATGACCGAGCCGCTCACTCCGCCAAAGCGCAAGAACCCACTTGAGCGCACGCGGGCACCGCTGCTGCCGTCGGCCATCCGCAGCCGCACGGCGCAGATGCTGACGCTTGCGGCGGCCGAGGGCTGGTTCGCGCTGCCGACGTGCCTTGACTGCGGGGCCGTGCACTATCCCCCGCGCGACGCCTGCCCGAAGTGCCTGTCGGCGCGGATCGCTGCGCAGGCGGCGGACGGCGGGGGACGCGTGGCCGCCGAGACCGCCATCCGCACCTCCACCGATCCCTACTTTCGCGAGCGCATGCCCTGGCGCATCGGCACGGTCGTGCTCGACGCCGGGCCGTCGGTCATCGCGCATCTGCACGGGGATGTGCGCGCGGGCGACCGGACGCGCCTTGAATGGAAGCTCGACAAGAGCGGGCAGGCGGTGGCCTTCGCGCTGCCGCAGACGGAGACGGCCAACATGGCGGACGATCCACAGTTGCGCGAGATGACGCTCGACCCGAAATTCCGGCGGGTGCTGGTGACGGACGCGCGCACGGCTCTCGGCCAGGCGATGGTCAGCGCGCTCAGCAAGGCCGGCGCGGGCATCGTGTTCGCGGGGCTCGCCGAGCCGTGGAAGCCGGCGCCGGCGCGCGAGGCGCTCACCCGGATCAGGGGCGTCGAGATCGTGCCCATCGACGTCACCGACACCGACAGCGTCAACGAGCTTGCCGGCGAGATCGGGGCCAAGGTCGACATCCTGATCAACACGGCCGAGCACGTGCGGCCGGGCGGGCTGATGGAGAGGAAGGGCGTCGGCGTGGCGCGGGAGGAGCTGGAGGCCGGCTACCTCGGCCTCATCCGGCTGGCGCAGGCGTTCGGGCCGACGATGCGGTTCCGCGGCGCCGACGGGGCCAACAGCGCCTGCGCCTGGGTCAACGTGCTCTCCGTGTTCGCGCAGGTCAACTGGCCGCAGTTCGGCGCGCACTCGGCCTCGCAGGCCGCCATGCTGTCGGCGGCGCAGTCGCTGCGGGCGGAGCTGCGACCGGGCGGCGTGCGCGTGATCAACGTCTTCACGGGCCCGCTCGAGACGGAGTGGTACCAGGCCGTGCCGCCGCCGAAGGTGGCGCCGTCGCAGGTCGCCGGAGCCACCATCGACGCGCTGCAGCGGGGCCTCGAGGACGTGTGGGTCGGCGACATCGCGCAGGACGTGCGCAGCCGACTCGCCGCGAACCCCAAGGCGATCGAGCGCGAGCTGTGAAAGGCTGAGCCCATGACGAGCAGACGCACGAAAGCTGCCAAGACGCCCGCTGACGCCACCGCGAGCGGCGGACTTGCCGCCTTCGCTACGGCGCTTGCGGCCGGCGCGGTGGAGATCGTCGACCTCACGCAAACGCTGTCGCCCGACTTCCCGACGCTGGTGCTGCCGCCGGAGCTCGGCCAGTGCACGCCCTTCCGCATCGAGGAGATCTCGCGCTACGACGAGCGGGGGCCGGCGTGGTACTGGAACACGATCACGCTCAGCGAGCACACCGGCACCCACTTCGACGCGCCGGTGCACTGGATCACGGGCCGGGACCTGCCCAACAACACGGTCGATGCCTTCCCGGCGCAGAAGCAGATCGCGCCCGCGTGCGTCATCGATTGCGCGGCGGCGGCGGCGGCGGACCCCGACTTCCTGCTCGAGCCCGCCCACATCGAGACCTGGGAGGCGCGGCACGGCACGATTCCCGCCGGGTGCTGGGTGCTGATGCGCACCGACTGGTCGAAGCGGGATGCGGGGGCCTACGCCAACCTGCGCGAGGACGGCGCGCACACGCCCGGGCCCTCGCCCGCCGCCATCCGGCTGCTGGTCGAGAAGCGGGCGATCCTCGGCTTCGGCACCGAGACCATCGGCACGGACGCCGGCCAGGCGCACCATCTGGACCCGCCCTACCCCGCCCACACCATCCTGCACGGGGCGGGCCGCTACGGGCTGCAGTGCCTCGCCAATCTCGACAGGCTGCCGGCCACGGGCGCGCTGGTGGTGGCGCCGCCCTTGAAGATCCGGCACGGCTCGGGAAGCCCGCTCAGGGTGCTGGCCCTCGTCGAGCGCAAAGCAACGGGAGGAGCAGCATGAGCGCGAAGCACACCGCGGTGGTGACGGGCGGCAGCGCCGGCATCGGCGCCGACATCTGCCGCCGGATGGCGGATGCGGGCTATCACGTCGTGTCGGTGGCGCGGCGCGCGGGAGAGGCGCACGCGCGCGTCAGCCACGTCGCCTGCGACCTGCTCGATGCCCAGGCGACGCAGGAGGCGGCGGCCGAGATCGCCAGGCGTTTCGAGGTCACCCACCTCGTGCACAACGCCGGCGTGGTGAAGGCCAATCTCGTCGAGCAGACGCCGGTTGCCGATCTCGCCGCGCTCGGCCAGTTGCATCTGGGCGCCGCGCTGATCCTGACGCAGGCCTTCCTGCCGGCGATGAAGGCCGGCAAATTCGGGCGCGTCATCCTGATGTCGTCGCGGGCGGCGGTGGGGCTGGCGACGCGCACGGCCTACGCGGCGACCAAGTCCGGCATGGTCGGCATGGCGCGCACCTGGGCGCTGGAGCTTGCGCCCTACGGCATCACCGTCAACGTGGTGGCGCCCGGGCCCATCGAGGCGACGGAGATGTTCCACGACGTGCTGCCCAAGGGCGACCCGCGCATCGCCAAGCTGGCCGAGGCCATCCCCGTGAAGCGGCTCGGCACCCCGGCCGACGTCTCCAACGCCGTGATGTTCTTTGCGGCTCCCGAGGCGGGCTTCGTCACCGGGCAATTGCTCTACGTGTGCGGCGGGGCCAGCGTCGGGACCATAGCGATCTAGCGGCGCGCCACGCGACGCGCCGCACCAACCCGAGCAGCGCCAGCCGAAAGCGCAGGCAACTCTCGCCCCGCATGCGTGGAGAGAGCAGAGTCGCCCACTTGGCAATTGGTGCCAAGGGCGGCGAGAAAGTTCGCGCCGGGCTTGCGAGGCTCAGTTGCGGCCGGCGCCACCCAACTCGCGCTCCTTGAGGTACCACCAGGAGCGGCTGCCGAAGGCGTGCTGCTCGGAGATCGATTCGTAGTAGCCGCCCCGCTCGAAGGCCTCGGAGTTGGCGCGCTGGCGCGGCGTCGCATTCGGGTATCTGGCCGCATAGGCGCTCGAGGCATCGTAGGTCTGCTTCGGTCCGCGCTTCTTCTGCGCCGCCAGACTCGTGCCTGCAAACGCCACGAGCAGGGCCGAGGCAAGCGTCGCGGTAAGGATGGCCTTCATGGGCAATCTCCTTGCTGCCGGTGCCGCAGATGTAGGCGCGGTGGTGCCGGATTGCAAACCCGATCGCCGAGGCCGGACGCCGCCAGGCCGTGCACGCGCGACGGGCGGCCAGCCCGTGCCGATCACAATCGCGCTAGGAACGTCGGCAGCCCCTCCCAGAGGCCCGCGGGTGCGACGCTGGTGGCGGCTCACGGGCAGGCGAGGCTCTCGATCTCGTCGCGGATGTGGGCCGCCTCGACCGGCGAGCGGGCGAGCGCGATGGCCCGGTCGAAGGCGGCGCGCGCCTCGCTGAGCCGGCCGAGCTGCTTGAGGAACGCCCCGCGCGCGCCGTGGTAGTAGAAGTAGCCGCCCAGCGGCGCGGCCAGCGGCTCGACGATGGCGAGCGCCGCCTCGGGACCGTGCACCTTGGCCACGGCGACGGCGCGGTTCAGCGTCACGACGGGGGAGGGCTGCATGCGCTCGAGCGTGCCATAGAGCAGGCTGATCTCGTTCCAGTCGGTCGCCTCCGCGGAGGGCGCGGCGGCATGCAGCGCGGCGATCGCCGCCTGGATCTGATAGGGCCCGGGACGGCCGTGGCGCACCGCCTTGTCGATCAGGGCCTGGCCTTCGAGGAGCAGCCTGCGGTCCCAGAGCGCGCGGTCCTGGCGCTCGAGCAGGACGACCTGGCCGGCGGCGTCGAAACGGGCGGCGGCGCGTGCGTGCTGCAGCATGAGGAGGGCGGCCAGCGCCATCACCTCGGGCTCGACGGGAAACAGGCGCAGCAGGAGCCGGGCGAGCCTGATCGCCTCCTCGCACAGCACCGCCTTGGCACCCTGCGCGGCGACATCGCTGGTATAGCCCTCGTTGAAGACGAGATAGACCATGGCGAGCACGGCCGCGAGGCGCTCGCTGCGCTCGATGGCGCCCGGCGGCTCGAAGGGGACGCGCGCGGCGGCGACCTTGCGCTTGGCGCGCGTGATGCGCTGCTCCATGGCGTCCTCGGAGACGAGGAAGGCGCGCGCGATCTGGGCGACCGACAGGCCGGAGACGACGCGGAGTGCCAGCGCGATCTGCTGCGTCTGCGGCAGGTCGCGATGGCAGCACACGAAGAGCAGGCGCAGGATGTCGTCGTGGTAGCCGGCCTCGTCGAGGTGCTGCACGAGGGCGGTCTCGCGGTCGGCCAGGTCCGAGATCTCCGCCTCCTCCGCCGGCAGGGGCGCGAGGCGGGACCGGCGCCTGAGGCCGTCGATGGCCACGTTGCGCCCGACCATGATGAGCCAGCCCGCGGCATCGCGCGGCGGGCCGTTGCCCGGCCACGTCCGCACGGCGCGCAGGCAGGCCTCCTGGAAGGCCTCCTCGGCGGTGTCGAGATCGCGGAACTGGCGCAGCAGCGCGGCCATGGCCTGGGGCCGCGCCGCCGCCAGAATATCGCCGATCCAGACCGGGTCGGTCACGCCGCGTCTCCCCCCGGGCGCAGCATGCCGACGGGACGGATCTCGTAGGCGCCGCCCGGATTGGCGGCGGCGAGATCCCTGGCGATGCCCAGCACCTCCTCCAGGTTGGCGCAGTCGACGACGTAGAAGCCGAGCAGCTGCTCCTTGGTCTCGGCGAAGGGGCCATCGACGATTAGCGGCGGCTCGCGGTCCTTCCGCAGGGTCGTGGCCGCCGTCGTCGGCAGGAGGCGCGCGACCGGGCCGAGCTTGCCTTGCCGCTCGAGCCTCTCCGTGACCGCGCCAAGCTTGGCCATCACCGCGTCGTCCTGCTCCTTGCTCCAGGCGCAGGTCACCTTCTCGTCGTGATAGCAGAGGATGGCGTACTTCATTCAGGTCTCCTTCGCTGGCTCAAGGACGGGGCCGCAGCCCGCATTCCGACAGCACCTGCCCGAATTTTCGCGCGCATGCGAGGCCATATTTAATTCTTGCGCCCGGTGTCGGCGCGCGCCAGGGTCCCGCGTCCTTGCGGGAGGGAAAGCCCAAGGCCGATGCCAAAAATCGCGTTCACACCCAACATCCAGCGCCACGTGGCCTGCCCGCCCATGACGGTTGCGGGCGCCACCGTGGCGGAGGTGCTTGCCGCAGCCTTCGCGGACAATCCGCGCGCCAGGGCTTATGTCCTCGATGACCAGGGGGCGCTGCGGCGGCACATGATCATCTTCGTCGACGGCGTCGCCATCAAGGACCGCACGCGCCTCAGCGACACGGTCGCTGCGGACGGGACGGTCTACGTGTTCCAATCGCTCTCAGGAGGTTGAGCCATGCAGCTCCTCGTCGCCACGCGCAAGGGACTGTTCCGCTACGAGCGCCGGGGCCAGGGCGACTGGCGCGTCGCCGACACCGCCTTCCTCGGCGACAACGTCTCGATGGTGCTCGAGGATCCGCGCACGGGGACGACCTACGCGGCGCTCGATCACGGCCACTTCGGCGTAAAGCTGCACCGGCGCGAGGGGACGGCCTGGGAGGAGATCGCGGCGCCGGCCTATCCGCCCAAGCCCGAGGGGCTCGAGGAGAACGATATGTGGGGCCGGCCGCTGCCCTGGTCGACCGTCCGGGTGTGGGCCCTGGAGCCCGGCGGGGCGGACGAGCCCGGCACGCTGTGGTGCGGCACCATTCCCGGCGGGCTGTTCAAGTCGCGTGACGGCGGGGCTAGCTGGCAGATTGCGCGCGCGCTGTGGGAGCATCCCAAGCGCCGGCAGTGGATGGGAGGCGGGGCCGACCTGCCCGGGCTGCACTCCATCATCGTCGATCCACGCGACAGCCGGCAGGTGACGGTCGCCGTCTCCACCGGCGGCCTGTGGCACAGCGAGGACGGCGGCGAGAGCTGGAGCCAGCGCGGGGACGGCATGCGGGCCGAGCACGTGCCGCCGGAGCTGACGCACGACCCCATCGCCCAGGACGTGCACTGCCTGGCGCAGTGCCAGGCCGACCCGGAGCGGGTCTGGGTGCAGCACCACAACGGCATCTTCGTCTCATCGGACCGCGGCCGGCGCTTCCGGGAGATCACGGACGTGTGCCCGTCCGCCTTCGGGTTTGCGGTGGCGGCGCACCCGCGCGACCCCGACACCGCCTGGTTCGTGCCTGAGATCAAGGACGAGAAGCGCATCCCCGCCGACGGCCGCCTCGTCGTCACGCGCACCCAGGACGGCGGCAAGACCTTCGAGACGCTCAGCGAGGGCCTGCCGCAGGAGCATGCCTACGACGTCGTCTACCGGCATGCGCTGGCGCTCGACGACACGGGCAAGGTGCTCGCCTTCGGCTCGACCACGGGCGGCCTGTGGGTGAGCGAGACGGCCGGCGAGAGCTGGACCTGCCTCACGCACACGCTGCCGCCGGTCTATTGCGTGCGCCTTTCCTGAGCGAGCCGCAGGCGTCGTCCCACGGCTCGCCCGGCTGAATTCTCGGCATCGTCGCGATCCACTGCAGGCTTGCGTGGATGCCCGCCTGCGCGGGCATGACGGGAGTTGTGGCGAGCCCGCTCGATGCAGCCACCACCGTCACCCCCGCGAAGGCGGGGGTCCACGCCAGCTCGAGATCCAGCCGCAGCCGTCGCGCCTTCGGCTCAGGCAGCTCCGGCGGCCCAGGCGGAGACGTCCGTCTGCCAGCCCTGCGCGAGGCGGTGGTCGGGACGTCGCGGGCGCCCGCCCGCCGCCTGCGGGGCAGAAAGTGCTCGAAGCGCCCGCGGTTTCCCGATAAGGAGGCGCCATGACGACGGCAGCCGACCTCGAGATCTTCCTCGCCACCTTCCCCGGTCTCGAGGCGGTGCTTCTCGACGAGGTGAAGGAGCTTGGCTTCGCGTCGGCGCGGGCAGTGGCCGGCGGCGTCACCGTCAAGGGCGGCTGGCCGGAGGTGTGGCGCGCCAACCTGGAGGTGCGCGGGGCGGGCCGCGTGAGCGTCGGCATCGGCACGTTCCGGGCCTCGCACCTGTCCGAGCTCGACAAGCGGGCGCGGCGCTTTGCCTGGGGCGAGGTGCTGAGGCGCGAGACGCCGGTGCGCGTCGAGGCGAGCTGCAAGGGCTCGCGCATCTATCACTCGGGCGCGGCCCAGCAACGCATCGAGCGGGCGATCGCGGAGGAGCTCGGCGCGCCGATTGCGCGGGAGGCGGAGGTGTGCATCCGCGCCCGCATCGAGAACGACCTGTGTATCCTCGGCGTCGACACCTCGGGCGAGCTGTTGCACAAGCGCGGCCACAAGACCGCCGTCGCCAAGGCGCCGATGCGCGAGACCATGGCGGCGCTGCTGCTGCGGCAGGCGGGCTTCAGCGGACAGGAGCCGGTGCTCGACCCCGTGTGCGGGTCCGGCACCTTCGTGATCGAGGCGGCGGAGATGGCGGCGGGGCTGCCGCCGGGGCGCGCGCGCGTCTTCGCCTTCGAGAGCCTCGCGACCTTCGACCGCGACGCGTGGGAGGCGATGCGGGCCGCGCACCGCCCCCGCGTGCCGGCCTGCGGCCACCTGGGCAGCGACCGCGATGCCGGGGCCATCGCCATGAGCCGGGCCAACGCCGAGCGCGCCGGTGTCGCGGCCTTCACGACGTTCGTGCAGCAGCCGGTGAGCGCGGTGATGCCGCCTGAGGGACCGCCCGGGCTCGTCATCGCCAACCCGCCCTACGGCGCCCGCCTCGGCGACAAGTCCCGGCTCGCAGGCCTCTATCGCGCCTTCGGCGCCACGCTGAAAGGCCGCTTCTCAGGCTGGCGCGTGGCGCTGGTGACGGCGGACGCGAGCCTCGCGCACGCCACGGGCCTCGCCTTCGCGCCGCCCGGCCCGCCCATCGCCCACGGCGGCCTACGGGTGAAGCTGTTCCTCGCCCCGGCGCTGCCCTGACGCGATGCCGGCCCGATCGCAGTCATCCTCGGGCTTGTCCCACGGCCGTCCGGCTGAGCTCTTCGAAGCGTCGCGGCACGCTGCAGGCGTGCGGGCATGACGGGAGTTGTGGCGAGCCCGCTTGCCACACCACCGACGTCACCCCCGCGCAGGCGGGGGTCCACGCCAGTCCGAGAGCCAGCCGCAACAGCCGCGCTCACTCCGCCCGTGCTCCGTCCGTCCTTCACCGCCGTGGCGCGTGCCGTCTCAACGGCGGCCATATTCAACCGGACATGTGTGGGCTTGTCCCGAGGATCCAGCCCTCCGCGATCGCCGCAGCAAGCGGTCGGGTGGATGGTCGGGGCAAGCCCGACCATGACACCCTCGGGCGCAAAGGCGAGGCACGCGACGCTCGTGCGCATTCCGTTCTCTCGGAATCGGATGCGCGCTCTGTGCACTTGATCGTGCGGGCACCTGCACGCGGCACCCGCTGACGCGCAAAAACGCGATCGGCGCTAGAACATGGGCGTGGCGGCGAACGCCGGAGTGGCCTCGGCCCAGGCAGAAAAGGCGCGCAAACGCGGGCCGGCCAGCGCGGCCGCCCGCTCCGGCAGCAACGCCGCGATGAACCCCCACGCCACGGCCACGGTGATGCAGGCCTCGCTCGCGCGCGGGGCAAACAGCCAGGCGTCTGTGGCCGGAAGCTCAGCCTCGAGCAGCGCGCAGGCCTGCGCAAGCTGTCCCTCCACGCGCTCGATCCACGGCGCATGGCGCCGCTCCTCGGGACGCAGGTCGCGCTCGTAGACGAGCGAGACGGACTTCTCGCAGGCGGCGAGCGCGAGGCCCATCAGGCGCTGATGCCGGACAAAGTCGGCGAGCGCCTGCGGCGGCAGGCGCTGCGCCGCGGGCACAAGCCGCGCCGCGTAGTCGAGGATCAGCTGCGAATCCATCAGCACCACGCCCTCGTCCGTGACCAGCGTCGGCGCCTTCACGACAGGATTGATGGCCGCGAACGCGTCGTAGCCGCGAAACACCGAGATGGACGCGTGCTCGAAGGGCAACTGCATGCTTCGCAGCGCGATCGCCACGCGGCGCACATAGGGCGAATCCAACATCCCGATCAGCTGCATGTCGTGGCTCCATCCTGCTTGCACGTGGCGGACGCATGCGCCGATAGTAGCGGCGGGGCGGCGCGCCCGACATGGGAAGTCATCGGCGCCGGCGCATCCCAGGCGATGACTTCAAGGTGAGACCGACCCCCATGCCGCACACTGCACGCCTCGATGCCAAGGACCTCGCCATCCTCGAGGCCCTGCAGGCGGACGGCCGCCAGCCGCTGTCCGCGCTGGGCCGACGCATCGGGTTGTCGCAGCCCGCCATCTCGGAGCGGGTCAAGCGCCTGGAGGAGCAGGGCATCATCACGGGCTACGCGGCCAAGCTGAGCCTGCCCGCGCTCGGCCTCAACATGATGGCGATCCTCCGGCTGAGGACGGAGCACGCCAGCATCAAGGCGTGCCTCAAGCGCTTCGCGGAGCTGCCCAACATCGTCGAGGTGCATCGCGTGACGGGCGAAGACTGCTTCGTGCTGAAGGCCATCGTGCCGGCGCCGGAGGATCTTGCCAGCATCGTCGATGCCATCGGCGCGTTCGGCGCGGTGACGACGTCGCTGGTGCTCAAGAGCGAGCCGGCGAAGCCCGTCAGCCCGGCGCTGATGACGCGGGCGCGCAAGGCTGCGGACCTGCGGCGCCTGTGAGCACAAGAGAAGGGGCGCCGCTCGGCACCCCTTTGCTCGCTCGTGACGTCCCGAGTGCGGGCGATGCCCCCGCGTTCTACCTGGCGCGCTGGGCGCTGATCTCGCGTGCGTCCTCGATGGTGCGCAGCCCGGTGGTCGGGGCGGAGACGAGAACGGCCATGTTGCCGGGCTTGTGCTCGTTGCGGCGCATGCGCATGTGGGCCTTGGGGATCTGCGCCCAGGGGAACACCTCCGACATGCACGGGTCGATGCGCCGCTCGACGACGAGCTTGTTGGCCTGCGCCGCCTGCAGCAGGTTGGCGAAGTGCGAGCCCTGCACGCGCTTCTGGTGCATCCAGAGATAACGCGCGTCCATGGTCAGGTTGTAGCCGGTGGTGCCGGCGCAGATGACCACCATGCCGCCGCGCTTCACGACGAGCACCGACACCGGGAAGGTCGAGGCGCCGGGGTGCTCGAACACGAAGTCGACGTTGTTGCCCTTGCCCGTGATCTCCCAGATGGCGCCGCCGAACTTGCGCGCCTCCTTGAGCCAGGTGTCGTACTCGGGCGTGCCGACCGCCGGCATCTCGCCCCAGCAGTTGAACTTCTTGCGGTTGATGACGCCGCGGGCGCCGAGCTGCATGACGAAATCGCGCTTGTCGTCCTCCGAGACGACGCCGATGCCGTTGGCGCCGGAGGTGGCGATGAGCTGCATGGCCATGGAGCCCAGCCCCCCCGAGGCGCCCCAGACGAGCACGTTGTGGCCCGGCCGCAGCACGTGCGGGCGGTGGCCGACCAGCATGCGGTAGGCGGTCGCGAGCACGAGCACGTAGGAGGCGCTCTCCTCCCAGGTGAGGTGCTTGGGCCGCTCGAGGAGCTGGCGGTCCTGCACGCGGCAGAACTGGGCGAAGGAGCCGTCCGGCGTCTCGTAGCCCCAGATGCGCTGGGAGGGCGAGAACATCGGATCGCCGCCGTTGCACTCCTCGTCGTCGCCGTCGTCCTGGTTGCAGTGGATGACGACCTCGTCGCCAACCTTCCAGCGCTTCACCTTCGAGCCGACGGCCCAGACGATGCCGGAGGCATCGGAGCCCGCGATGTGAAAGGGATGCTTGTGCACGTGCTTGATCGGCGAGATCGGGATGCCGAGCGAGGCCCAGACGCCGTTGTAGTTGACGCCCGCGGCCATCACGAGGACGAGCACGTCGTGACTGTCGAGCTCCCAGGTGGGCACCACCTCGACCTGCATGGCGGTGTCGGGCTCGCCGTGGCGCTCGGCGCGGATGGCCCAGGCGTACATGGTCTTCGGCACATGGCCCAGCGGCGGAATCTCGCCCACCTCGTAGAGGTCCTTCTTGGCGAGGCCAGGCGCGAGCGCAGGCGCGGCAACGTCGGCGGCGGGCTCCACAAGCTTCACCGGCTTGGCAGCCTTGGCAGCGGCAGTTGAGGCTGCGGAATTGGCGGTGGCCTTCGCGCGCGACGCCATCTTTTGTCTCCCTAACGTGCGAGATTTGGGGCTTGCTGCACCGGCAACGGTGCGCGCGCCCATATGTTGCAGTGCCGAAGGTCGAACAGTTTTCGCAACCACACAAGCAGTTTTTCGTCGAAGGCCGGGGCGTTGGGAAAGCCTTAAGGGCTCCCGTGCTAGGGGTGTCGGGTTGGCACGCCCCCGGCACCGCGGCGGCGGTCGCGCGTCCCAGGGATGTCGGCATGCAGCTCGCGAGCGAGACCCTCAATCTCACCCCTGGCACAATCCATTTGATTTCAATCATTTGTGCGCTATCGCTAGTGGCGCTCATGGCCGTGCTGCCGAACCTCCTGGTCGGCGTCCTGCTGTACCCGGTCTCGCTGGCGACGGCGCTGCCCCTGATGGCCGTCCTTAACGACCTGCACCTGATCCCGCTGAAGCCGTTCGCGGCCTGGCTGCTGCTCTCGATCCTGTCGGCGGCGGCCGGCGTCGGCGCGGCGCTGCTGACCCTGGTCGCCGGCAACCGGCTGGCCGGCATGGGCGTCGCCTGGCGCGTGCGCGCGCTGTCGCCGCCCGTCAGCATCCGCCACGTCAGCGTGCATGGCCGGGGCGAGCGCGACTGACCGGTCGGGCGAGGCTCCGAATCCAGCCCACGCACGTGCAAAACACTTTTCCATCCGGCTCCGTCATGACCTAATGTGACGTTCGCGATTGCGAAAGGAGCGGGATTGCCATGACGGGCAAGGATCAGTCGAAGGCGGGAAGCGAGCGGGACAAGCCCTGGCTCATCCGGACCTACTCGGGCCATTCGACGGCGGCGAAGTCGAACGCGCTCTACCGCCGCAACCTGGCGAAGGGGCAGACTGGCCTGTCGATCGCCTTCGACCTGCCGACCCAGACCGGCTACGACAGCGACCACGAGCTCGCCCGGGGCGAGGTGGGCAAGGTCGGCGTGCCGGTCTCGCACATCGGCGACATGCGCACGCTGCTGGAGGGCATCCCGCTCGGCGAGATGAACACCTCCATGACGATCAACGCCACCGCCGCCTGGCTGCTGGCGCTGTACGTGGCAACGGCGGACGAGCAGGGCACCAGCCGCGCCGCGCTCACGGGCACCATCCAGAACGACATCATCAAGGAGTATCTCTCGCGCGGCACCTACGTGTTCCCGCCCGCCCCCTCGCTGCGCCTGATCAAGGACACCATCCTGTTCACGACCGGCGCCATGCCGAAGTGGAACCCGACCAACGTCTGCTCCTACCACCTGCAGGAGGCCGGCGCGACGCCGGTGCAGGAGCTCGCCTTCGCGCTGGCCACCGCGCAGGCCGTGCTCGACGTCGTGAAGGCCTCGGGCGAGGTCGACCCGGAGAGGTTCGGCGTCGTCGTCGGGCGCGTCTCGTTCTTCGTCAACGCGGGGCTCAGGTTCATCACCGAGATCTGCAAGATGCGCGCCTTCAACGAGCTGTGGGAGGAGATCACGGCGCAGCGCTACGGCGTGACGGACGCCAAGCACCGTATGTTCCGCTACGGCGTGCAGGTGAACTCGCTGGGCCTCACCGAGCCGCAGCCGGAGAACAACGTCTATCGCATCCTGCTCGAGATGCTGGCCGTGACGCTGTCCAAGAACGCACGCGCGCGGGCCGTGCAGCTGCCGGCGTGGAACGAGGCGCTGGGCCTGCCCAGGCCCTGGGACCAGCAATGGTCGATCCGCATGCAGCAGATCCTCGCCTACGAGACGGACCTGTTGGAGTACGGCGACATCTTCGACGGCTCGCGCGTGGTCGAGGCGAAGGTCGCCGAGCTCAAGGCCGCCGCAAGGGCCGAGCTCGCCCGCATCGAGGAGATGGGCGGGGCCGTCGGCGCCATCGACTACATGAAGCGGGCGCTGGTCGAGAGCAACAGCGAGCGGCTTGCCCGCATCGAGAGCGGCGAGCAGGTCGTGGTCGGCGTCAACCGCTGGACCGAGACGGAGCCCTCGCCGCTGTCCACCGGCGAGGTCATGATCGAGGCCGTGGACCCGGCAATCGAGGCCGAGCAGGTGGAGCGCCTCAAGGCCTGGCGCGCCGGCCGCGACGCCGGCGCCGTGAAGGCGGCGCTCGCCGACCTCGAGCGCGCCGCCAAGGAAGGCCGCAACGTGATGGAGCCCTCGATCGCCTGCGCCAAGGCCGGTGTCACCACCGGCGAGTGGGGCGCGGCGCTGCGCGGCGTGTTCGGCGAGTACCGGGCCCCGACGGGGGTCGGCCGGGCCATGGCGCAGACCGGGGACGGAGACCTCGCGTCCGTGCGCGCCGACGTCGACAAGGTGTCCGAGCGCCTCGGCCGCCGCGTCAAGCTGCTGGTCGGCAAGCCCGGGCTCGACGGCCACTCCAACGGCGCCGAGCAGATCGCGGTGCGGGCGCGGGACTGCGGCATGGAGGTCGTGTACGAGGGCATCCGCCTGACGCCGGCGCAGATCGTGCGGGCCGCCCTCGACGAGGCGGTGCACGTGGTCGGCCTGTCGATCCTTTCGGGCAGCCACGTGCCGCTGGTGAAAGACGTCATGGAGCGCATGCGCAAGGAAGGCCTCGGCGACGTGCCGGTCGTGGTCGGCGGCATCATCCCGCCGCAGGACGAGAGCGTCCTGAAGGGGCTCGGCGTCGCCGCCGTCTACACGCCGAAGAACTTCGAGCTCAACGCCATCATGCGCGAGATCGTGGGGCTGGTGGAGCGGCTGCCCGAGGCGGCGTGAGGGCTCAGCCCGCCGCGCGCAGATGCGTGGCGGTCGTCTCCTCCTCGCACGCGGCCAGGAAGCCCTCGATCCCGGCAAAGGGCTCGGGCCGATGCAGGCCGAAGCCCTGCCCGATCTGCAGACCCATGGACCTGACGGCGCGGATCTGCTCCTCGCGCTCGATGCCCTCGGCCACCACCACGAGGCCCAGGGTGCTCGCCAGCATGGCGATGATCTCCACCACCGCGACGTCGCCCTTGTCGCCCGGCATATTGCGGATGAAGGCCTTGTCGATCTTGAGCTTGTCGATCGGGAAGCGGCGCAGGTAGGCGAGCGAGCTGTAGCCCGTGCCGAAGTCGTCGAGCGCCATCGAGACGCCCATGCCGCGCAGGGACTGGATCACGGCGGAGGTATCGGCCACCGCGTTGATGAGCGTGCCTTCGGTGATCTCGATCTCGAGCGCGCTCGGGGGAACCGCGTGGCGCTCGCAGAGTAGGCGCACGAGATCGACGAGGGAGCTGTCGGCGAGCTCGGACGGCGACAGGTTCACCGCGATCTTGAGGCCCGCGTGCCCCAGGGCCAGCAGGCGCGCCGACGCCTGGCAGGCCTGCTCGATGACGAACCTGGCGAGCCGCCCGCTGTTGCCGGTCTTCTCGACCAGCGGCAGGAACTCCGCCGGCGAGATCAGACCGTGGTCGGGATGGCGCCAGCGGGCAAGAGCCTCGAAGCCCGAGACCCGTCCGGTCTGCATGTCGAACTGCGCCTGGAACCAGACCTCGAACTGGCCCTCGGCGAAGGCCTGCTGCAATGCCATCTCAAGCTCGCGGGCGCGCGAATGGGCAAGAAGCAGCGTGCGGCTGAGGACCGACACGGTGCCTGTGCCGCGCGCCTTCGAGTGATAGAGGGCAATGTCGGCCAGCGCCGGCAGCTGCTCAAGGTCGTCCTGGACGCTGCTGGCGAGGGCGATGCCCATGCTGGCGCGCGCCGAGATCTTCTTGTCGTGGATGGCGAAGGGCTTCGAGATGGCATCGAGAATGCGCCGGGCGAGCGCACGGGCGGTCGCCTCGTCCGCCGCGTCGCGCTGCACGACGATGAACTCGTCGCCGCCGAGGCGGGCAATCCAGTCCCTGGGCCCGATGACGAGGCGCAGCTGCTCGGCGACGTGGATGAGGAACTTGTCGCCCGTCTCGTGGCCGAAGGTGTCGTTGATGGCCTTGAAGTCGTCGAGATCGATGAAGTGCACGGCGATGTTGCAGCGCTCCTGCGCATCGGCGCCGGAGGCGCGCTTCAACTGCTCGTGCAGGCCGCGCCGGTTCGGGAGCCCGGTCAGCGCATCCTCGCTGGCGAGCGACGCGAGCTTGGCGAGGGCGGCAGCGTTCGCCTCCTGCAGCTCATTGAAGGCGCGCGCCAGAGCCCCCAGCTCGTTCTGCGTCGTGATCACGGCGCGGTAGTGGCGCCCCTCGCGCCGGCTGCGCACGATGGTGTCGGTGAGGTTCTTGAGAGGCCTGCCGATATAGACGTGGGCCGCGAGCTTGAGGGCGAGGATGGCCGCCAGCCCGGTGACAACGGCGAGGATGGCCGGAAGCGCGAACTCCTTGCGCATCTGGCTCCACAGGGTCTCGCGCGAATAGGTGATCTGCAACCGGCCCGCCGCCACCTCGATCAGGCCGTTCTTGTAGCGGATCGGCGCAGCGACCTCGCGATTGGCCGGCGGCACGCCGTGCTTGGCCGCGGTGGCAATGACGGCGCCGGTGTCGTCGTAGACGGTGCCGGTGACGACCGGGTCGACCTGAAGGATCTCCTCCACGATGGCCGCCACCTGATCGTGGCGCATCTTCCACAGCGGCTCGCCGGCCAGGCGGGCCCGCGATGTCACGACCTGCTGCATGCGCGTGACGAGACGCTCCTCGAGCGTCAGGGCATGGCTGTAGCCGAGGAGCAGCATGGCAAGCATGGTCATGACCATCCCGACGGGGACGATCACCCAGAGCAACTCGCTGACCACCGCGCGAATCGGGGCGTCGCCGGGAGCGTCGGCGTGGGAAAGCATGCGGTGGCCCATGATCAACCGTCGCCCGCAATGGACAGTGCCGACAGGAGTGCGTCGACCGACAGGTCGCGGCTGGCGCAGGCAGCCCCCGTTCGCGACCGCAGGCGGGCGAGGTCGAGCCGCTCGAACTGCCGGCCGGCGACGAACGCGCGCATGACCTCCGCGCGCTCGCGCGTCACAGCGGACGTCTTGAAAGTGCGGATCGGCGTCGGGCCGGCAAAGTCGCAACCGTCGGCGTAGTCGCGCAACAGCAGGATGCTCAAGGCGCCGCCGAGGAAGTGGCCGCCGTCGGTGAGCAGGAGATCGCCCTGACGCACCGCGTCGAGCGCAGGCGGCGACCAGTTGAGGCCGGCGATGAAGATGTCCCGGCCTGGCATGTGGCCGAGGCGCCGCGCCGCCTTGAGGGCGCCGAGCGCGATAGGATCGTTGGCGGCCCAGATGCCGGCCGGGACGATGCCCTTGCGCTGCGCCCACTGCAGGTAGTTGTCCGCAAGGAGCCCCCCTTCGGTCTCGTTCCAGTTGGCGTTGAGGAGCCTGTCGAGCACCACATCGGGCTCGCCGAACACGACGCGCAACAGCCCGCTGTTGCGGGCGAGGGAGAGCGGCGTGTTCTCGTCGCCCGCAAGGCCCAGCAGATGGATCTTGCCGTCGGCGGAGCGCAGGCCGTTGGCACGGGCCGCGTCGACCAGGGCGCGGGCCATGCGGGCGCCGGCCTCCTCGATGTCGGGCACGAGGCTGCCGATCCAGGTCTTGAGCTTCTGGCGCGGCTCGCCGAGCCGGGCGGCGTCCTCGCCGGTCAGCGTATTGGAGAGCATGAGCGTCTTGACGCCTGCCGCCTCGGCCGCCTCGAGGATCGGCGCGCCGGCAGCCTCCTCGTTGACGATGATCAGGAAGTCGGGCTTGCGCGGACGACGCACGACCTCGATCCCGAGCTCCTGCATGCGGCGAAAGCTGCGCTCGGCCCAGAGCGTCTCGACCTCCACGCCGAGGCTGCGGCCTGCGGCACGCATGCTGTCGCTGACGAGCTCCCAGAACACCTCGCCCGCCTTGCCGGGGTTGACGAAGGTGACGGACAGCGGTCGAGGGTGGTCTTGCGCCCGCAACGCGCAGCCCAAGCCTGAGACCGCGAGCAACGCCACTGACAGGAGAAGTCTCAACCGCATTTCCAGTGCCCAAACCTTTGGTGCACCATAGCGGTGGCAGATTAATCCGAGCCTTAACGGAGACTTGAGCGCGCGGCCAGGGTTAACGGCCGGATAACGGGCCGCACCTCAGCGCGACGGACCCGCGGCGATGGCGGCGAGAAGCAGCTCCAGGGCCTCGGCATCGCTCCTGCGGCTGGTGTCGACGACGGCGTCGGCCTTGGCGTAGAGCGGCCGGCGACTGTCGAGGATGCTGCGCAGATCGTCCATGGCCTGGGGGCTGTCCTTCATCGGCCGCAGATCGCCTTGCGCCAGCACGCGGCTCATGTGCTCGTCGGGCGCGGCAGAGAGCCAGACGACGTAGCAAGCGCTCAGCAGGCGGTCGAAGGTCGCCGGCTCCGTGACCAGGCTGCCGCCGGTGGCGATCACGACCTCCTCGAAACGCTCGATCACCGTCTCGAGGCACTGCCGCTCGAGCTGGCGGAACATGGCCTGGCCGTGGGTGGCGAAGATCTCCGACAGCTCCATGCCGCTGGCGCGCTCGATCTCCCGGTCGAGCTCCACGAACGGCACGCCCAGCGCCTTGGCCGCCCGCTCGCCGAGCGTCGTCTTGCCGGCGCCGCGCAGGCCGATCAGGGCCACGCGCCGGCTCGGAGGCTGACCGGCGGCGCCGAAGGTGCGGGCGATGAGCTGGCGGGCGGAGGCCAGCTCGGCCGGCGACAGCCGCTCGAGCTGATGCAGGATCAAGGTCAGATCGACCGGCCGCTCGACGGCGCCCGCGACGAGATCGGCGATGTTGATGCCCAGCGCATCGGCCACCTGGTGCAGGACGAGGAGGGAGGCGTTGCCGGCGCCGCGCTCGAGCTCGGCCAGGTAGCGCTCGGAGACGCCGGAGGCCAGCGACAGGGCCTTGCGCGACATGCCACGGCGCGCCCGCACCAGCCGCACGCGCTCACCCACGGCCCTGAGGTAGGCGTCGTGGGCCGGAAGCGCCCGGCGGCGGCCCTCGGAAGAGTTGTCTGTGATCCCGACCATGGATCCTGAAGGTTGCCGATTTGCCATGCACTATAGTACATCGTCGGCAAATTTGCAGGCCCAGGCCGGATCTTTATTGCCGCGGGACTTGCAATATGATGCACATGATGCCGCAGCCTTGCTGCAATGCCACTCAGGCCGCGATTGAAGACGGCTGCCAAGGGGGGAGGAGACCATGGCCTATCCGCGCGCCTACAACGCGGCCACCGATTTTCTGCAGCTCAACCTGGAGGCGGGCCGCGCCGAGAAGCCGGCCTTCATCGACCCGGCGGAGACGCTGACCTACGGCGCGTTGACCGCGCGCGCCAACCAGATGGGCAACCTGCTCGCCACCTACGGCATCGAGCGGGAGGCCCGCGTGGCGCTGATGCTGCTCGACACGGTGGACTTCCCCGTCGCCTTCTGGGGCGCGATCAAGGCAGGCGTGATCCCGGTGCCGCTCAACACGCTGCTCAACCCGGAGCAGTACGCCTACATCCTGGCGGACGCGCGCGCCAAGGCGCTGGTGGTCTCGGCCGTGCTGCTGCCCGTCGTGCAGCCGATCCTCAACCGGCTGCCGAGCCTCAAGCACGTGTTCGTCTCGGGCGGCGAGGCCCCGCCCTACGGCCTCTCGTTCCGGCACGAGCTTGCCCTGCACGACACCGCGTTCACGGCCGCCGACACCTGCTGCGACGAGATCGCGTTCTGGCTCTACTCGTCGGGGTCGACCGGGATGCCCAAGGGGGCGCGGCATGTGCACTCGAGCCTGATGGAGACGGCCCGCCTCGTCGGCCAGGCCTCGATCGGCATCGGCGAGGCCGACGTGGTCTATTCGGCCGCCAAGCTGTTCTTCGCCTATGGCCTGGGCAACGCCATGTCGTTCCCGATGTCGGTCGGGGCGACCACGATCCTGCGGCCCGAGCGGCCGACGCCCGAGCTCGTCTTCGCCACCCTCAAGCAGCACCGCGCCAGCATCTTCTACGGCGTGCCGACGCTCTACGCGGCGATGCTGGCGCACCCCGGCGGCAGCAAGGAGGCCGCATCGGACCGGCTCAGGATCTGCGTCTCGGCGGGCGAGGCGCTGCCCGAGGAGGTCGGCCGCGCCTTCACGGCGCGCTTCGGCGTCGAGATCCTAGACGGCGTCGGCTCCACCGAGATGCTGCACCAGTACGTGATCAACCAGCCGGGCAAGGTGAGATACGGCACCAGCGGCAAGCCGGTGCCCGGCTACGAGATCCGCCTCGTCGACGAGGCGGGCCGCGACGTGGCCGACGGCGAGGTCGGCGAGATGCTGGTGCGCGGGGCCACCTCCGCCGAGGGCTACTGGAACCAGCGCGAGAAGTCGCGCACCACCTTCGAGGGCGCCTGGACGCGCTCGGGCGACAAATACGTGCGCGACGGCGACGGCTACTATGTCTACCAGGGCCGCACCGACGACATGTTCAAGGTGTCGGGCATCTGGGTGTCGCCGTTCGAGGTGGAGAACGCGCTCGCCAGCCACCCGAGCGTGCTCGAGGCCGCGGTGGTGCCGAAGGAGGACGCCGACGGCCTGTTGAAGCCGCGCGCCTTCATCGTGCTGAAGCCCGGCGAGGCGGCGCCTGCCCAGGACACGCTGCGCGAGCACGTGAAGGCCAAGGCCGGACCGTGGAAGTATCCGCGCTGGATCGAGTTCGTCGACGGCCTGCCAAAAACAGCCACCGGCAAGATCCAGAGGTACAAGCTGCGCGAGGCGTGAGGTGCTGCGTCCTGCCTGCGCACAGGCTCCTGCCTGAGCGAGGCCAGGGCTGCAGCCGTTGCGGGCACCGCCGCGCCGAATAACTGGGCAGCCCGCGGGCCGGCGCTCTGTCTCCCGGCGGCCGGCGCCGCCGTTGTGCGGCTTGCATGAACCTTGCTAAGCGCCGCGGGCCCTCCAGCATTTGGCTGGAGCGCGCAAAGCCCGAGGGTCATCCGTGAAAAGACTATTTTTTGCCTTCGCTGCCGTATTGTGGCCCGCGCTCGCGCCGCTTGCGCATGCCCAGGCGTATCCGAGCCGCCCGGTGACGCTGATCGTGCCGTTCGCCGCCGGCGGGCCGTCGGATGCGATCGGCCGCATCGTCGCCGAGCGCATGCGTACGGCGCTCGGCCAGACCATCGTCGTCGAGAACGTGGGCGGGGCCAACGGCACCGTCGCCGCCGGACGCGTCGCGCGCGCGCAGCCCGACGGCTACACCGTCGGCATCGGCAACAACGGCACGAACGTCTTCAACGCCGCCGTCTACCCGCTCCCGTACGATCTCATCGAGGACTTCGAGCCCATCGGACAGATGGTGACGGCGCCGGCGCTGGTGGTGGGGACGAAGTCGCTGCCGGCCGACGACCTCAAAGGCCTGATCGCGTGGCTCAAGGCCAACCCGGACGGCGCCTCGGCGGGCGTGTTCGCCGTGTGGGCGCGGCTGATGGGCGTCACCTTCCAGGAGCAGACGGGAACCAAGTTCCAGTTCGTCGCCTACCGCGGCGCCGGCCCGGCGATGCAGGACATGGTGGCGGGGCACATCCAGATCATGTTCGATCAGGCCGGCAACTCGCTGCCCCAGCTCAGGGCCGGCACCATCAAGGCGTTCGCGGTGGCCGCCAAGAAACGCCTGGAGCTTGCGCCGTCGGTGCCCACCACCGGGGAGGCAGGGTTTCCCGACCTTCAGATGTCGGTCTGGCATGGCATGTGGGCGCCACGGGGAACGCCGGCGCCGGTGATCGCGGCCTTGAACGCGGCGCTGCGGGCCGCGCTGGCCGATGCCGGCGTGCGCAAGCAGCTGGGCCAGCTCGGCCAGGAGATCGCTCCGGAGGATGCTCAGTCCCCGGCAGCGTTGCGCGCCCTGCAGAAGGCCGAGGCCGAGACGTGGTGGCCGGTGATCCGGAAGGCCAACATCGTTCCCTAGTTGTCGGAGGCCAACGCGTAGCACCCGCTCGTCATGGTCGGGCTCGTCCCGACCATCCACGCAACAGCTTGCGCCTCGCGCATGCGGACGGCTGGATCCTCCGCGTTGCGATCCACTGCGGCTTGCGTGGATGCCCGCCTTCGCGGGCATGACGGGAGTTGTGGCGAGCCCGCTTGCCGCCCCACCAGCGCCACCTCCGCGACGGCGGGGGTCCCGCCAGCTCGAGATCCATCCGCAATTATCGCGCTGCCTCTCGCCCGTCCTTCCAAGGCTGTGGCGTGTGCTGTCTCATCGGCGGCCATGCCAACCGGATGGCCGTGGGACAATCCCGGGGACGACCGTCGGCGCCAGAGCTCGAGGTCCTGATCCGCAGGTGCCCTCCACCTCGCGACCTGTGGTTTGCGGATCATCCGCATGTCGCATGTCGTGCCGGGACGACGGAAGGCTATGCTGCGCCCGACCGTACCTGTCCGGGAGGGCGCATCGATGCGGCCCATGAAGCTCAGCCGCGCCTTTACGCTCATCGAGCCGGGCCCCGTGGTGCTGGTGGCCACGCGGGACGGGGACGCGTGCAACATCATGACCATCTCGTGGACCATGGTGCTCGACTTCACGCCCCTCCTCGCCATCACCACGGGGCCGTGGAATCACTCGTTCGCGGCCCTGCGCAAGACGCGGGAGTGCGTGATCGCCATCCCCACCGTCGATCTCCTGGACAAGGTGGTGGGCATCGGCACCTCGACGGGCGCCGACACCGACAAGTTCCAGAAATTCAGGCTGACGGCGCTTCCGGCCAAGCAGGTCGGCGCGCCGCTGATCAAGGAGTGCCTTGCCAACATCGAGTGCAAGGTGGTCGACCTCGTGGACAGGCACAGCATCGTCGTGCTGCAGGGGGTGGCCGCCCACCGGGATCACGCACGCAAGGAGCAGCGCATGCTGCACGCGGTTGGCGACGGCACCTTCATCGCCGACGGCCGCAGGCTCGACCGCCGGACGATGATGGCCTCCAAGCTTCCGGCCGGGGTGTAGCTGCGCGATCGCCGGTCAGGGGCTGTGCGGCCACCGCCAGGCGTCCTCGTAGCTGGGATGGCGCCACCCGCCGCCGCGCACGGCCGAGCCGATCTCGGCGCGGCAGAGGCCGATGTCCTTCAGCATGCGCTCGTCGAGGGCATGCAGCCACGCCTCCGCCGCACGCCGCGCCCGCCACTCCTGGAACGCGCGCCACCGGCGGACGACCGGCCCCGCCCTCCCGGAACACCGCGGCTCGGCGCCATCGGCGGGGACCCAGTCTCTCGGGAATGATCTTTCGTGCCTCATGAACCCTCTCCTGTCGCTCGCTCGCGCGTCCGCCCGGAGGACGGATCGGCTGTGGGCGCCGACCATGGCGGAGGCCAGCTGACAGCTTGCTGTCAGGAGCCCTGACAGCTCCTGACACGGCGTGTCAGGAGCGGTAGGCTAGGTAGGCTGCAGCCCAGGCCAGCCCGATGGGAGACAGCGTGCGCCGCGCCGACCGACTGTTCGAGATCATCCAGTTCCTGCGCCGCAGGGACGTGGTGCGCGCCCGCGACCTGAGCGAGCAGCTCGAGGTGTCCGAGCGCACCATCTACCGCGACATCCAGGACCTGATCACGAGCGGCGTGCCGATCGAGGGCGAGGCGGGCGTCGGCTATGTGCTGAAGGCCGGCTTCGACCTGCCGCCGCTGATGTTCCGGGAGCAGGAGATCGAGGCGCTGGTGCTGGGCGCCCGCATCGTCGAATCGTGGGCCGATCCCGAGCTTGCGCGCGCCGCCAGCGACGTGATCGCCAAGGTCGAGGCGGTGATCCCCGAGCGCCTGCGCAGCTACATGGCCAATACCGCCCTGCTCGCCCCCTCGCACCACTACATGGAGCCCATCCGCTTCGATGTCGCCGAGCTGCGCCGCGCGGTGCGCAGCCAGCTCAAGGTGCATTTCAGCTATCGCAATGCCCTGGCGGAAGCGTCGGTGCGCACGGTGCGGCCGTTGTGCCTTGCCTACTTCGGGCCGGTGTGGCTGCTGTCGGCGTGGTGCGAGCTGCGCGGCGACTTCCGCACCTTCCGCCTCGACCGCATCGAGGGCTTCGCCGTTGAGAGCGAGCGGTTCCGGCCGGAGCCCGGCAAGACGCTGCACGACTTCCTCAAGCGCGACCAGACCTGGACACGCGGCGATGGCACGAAGGGCATCGGCGTCGCCCGGGATGCGTAGGTTGCGCAGGGTCTTACACTGTCCTGTTGAAACCGGATCGCGGCTCCCGCTTTTGCCCATCACGTTTGGCCTGCGGCCGGAGTAAGGTCCCCCCTGCCTTTCAGCTCCAGCAGGACCTCCCATGCGCCGCAACCGCCGTGTCAAGATCGTCGCCACCCTCGGGCCGGCGTCCAACAGCCCGGAGATGATCGAGCGGCTGTACGCCGCCGGCGTCGACATGTTCCGCATCAACATGAGCCACTCGCGTCCCCCCCACGAGCCCGCCAAGGCCGCCTACCAGGCGATCCGCATGGCGGAGGCGCGCTTCTCGCGCCCGATCGGCGTGCTGTGCGACCTGCAGGGGCCGAAGTTCCGCGTCGGCGAGATCGGCGGCGGCAAGGCCGAGCTCGCCAAGGGCCAGACGTTCCGCTTCGACGAGACAGAGAGCGAGGGCTCGGCAGCCCGCGTGTTCCTGCCGCATCCGCAGATCTTCGCCGCCATCGAGCCCGGCCATACGCTGCTCATCGACGACGGCAAGATCCGCATGACGGTGATCGACCGCAAGGCCGGCAGCATCGACGCCAGGGTCGACGTGCCGGGCCCGATCTCGAGCCGCAAGGGCGTGTCGATGCCCGACACGGTGCTGCCGATCGACCCGCTCACCGAGAAGGACAAGGCCGACCTCGACTTCGCGCTGCGGCTCGGGGCCGACTGGATCGCGCTCAGCTTCGTGCAGCGCGGCGAGGACGTGCGCGCGGCCCGCAAGCTGATCGGCGACCGCGCCGCCATCATGTCGAAGATCGAGAAGCCCTCGGCCATCGCCGACCTCGACGACGTGATCGCGGCCTCGGACGCGCTGATGGTCGCTCGCGGCGACCTCGGCGTGGAGATGCCGATCGAGCGCGTGCCGCTGCTGCAGAAGGAGATCACGCGCCGCTGCCGCGCCGCCGGCAAGCCGGTGGTGGTGGCGACGCAGATGCTGGAGAGCATGATCGCCTCGCCGGTGCCAACGCGCGCCGAGGTCTCCGACGTCGCCACCGCCGTGTTCGACGGGGCGGATGCGGTGATGCTGTCGGCCGAGAGCGCGGCGGGCCAGTTCCCCATCGAGGCCGTTGCCATGATGGACCGCATCGCCATCGAGGCGGAGCGCGACCCCATGTACACGCCGCTGGTGCACGCCACGCAGACGCCGCCGCTCGCCACGGGCGCGGATGCCATCGCGGCCGCCACGCACGCGGTGGCCGGCACGCTCAACCTCGCGGCCATCGTCTGCTACACGGCGACCGGCTCGACGGCGCTGCGCGTCGCCCGCGAGCGGCCCAACCTTCCCGTCGTGGTGCTGACGCCGGTGCTGTCTACCGCGCGGCGGCTGGCGGTCGCCTGGGGGCTGCACTGCGTCCTCACCAAGGACCCCGAGGACCAGGCCGACATGGTGCGCAAGGCCTGCGAGACGGCCGCGCGCGAGGAGTTCTGCAAGCCCGGCGAGGGCATCGTGATCACGGCCGGGGTGCCGCTGGGCTCGCCCGGCACGACGAACATGATCCGCATCGCGCGGCTCGATGCCAGCGGGGCCCCCGTGGCGCTGTGAGGCGGGCGCAGTCCGTATGGCGCCACTTGGCCGAGGCCCGGGTAGGCCGTCGGGTAGAGCGCCGCGCAACCCGACATGCATCGCAAACCATTCCGACGCGTCGGGTTTCGCATACGCTCTACGCGACCATCGGCGCACACCGCTCAGGCAGCGTACCGTCCTCTCCCCTTGTGCATTCCCGGGCGAGCGCAGCGAGACCCGGGACCTTTGCCCGTCGAGGTCCATCCAAACCCGGAAAGATCCCGGATCGCCGCGCTATGGCGCGACGTCCGGGAAAGCAAAAAGGTGTCGCGAGAGACAAGGTCGGATAGAGCGCCGCGCAAACCGACACCCGCAACAGCACAGCAACAATGTCGGGTTTCGCCTTCGTCTCACCCCGACCGGCACGTCGCGCCCCACTCGCGACCAGGGCAGCGGCAGCGCCGCAGGGCTCAGTGCGAAGCCGCAGCGAAGCGCTGCTCCATGCGGCGGCGGTAGGCGATGGCGTCGTCGCCGTCGGGCACCACGACATCGCCCCAGCGCACGACGGCGCCGCGGGCGACGCCCGCCTTCAGCGTCAGGTGGTGGGCAAGGCCGATCGGCAGCGCGCCGGCCGCGAGGCTGTCGGCCGCCGGCATGGCGCGGCCCCAGACCGTGTGCCCGCCCTCGCCGTCGAGCCTGTCGCCTTGCCTCAGATCGCGCTTGGCGACCGACACCACGTCGCCCTTGAAGGCCCGGGTCTGGCCCGTGGCCTCGCCGCGCAGGGCCACCGACAGAACCGAGATCGACAGCTCCATGCCGATCAGGTGGTAGGGCTTGTACATGGCGGCGTAGCGGCCGCTGGCGTCGGTCTTGAGGCCGTACTGGCGGAAGCAGGCGGCCGCATAGTCGTTGGGCGCCTCGAAGACCGCATAGACGCCCCAGCGCAGGTCTCGATAGACGGGCCGGCCGTCGCGCTCGAGAGAGGAGACGACCTCGACCATGCCGGCTTGCTCGAGCACGCCGCCGGCCGAGCGCGGGCGCAGCACGTGGGCGAGATCGTCGACGCCGCAGGGCGGGAACAGCAGGCCCCGGCGCGGCACGTCGAGGCCCGTCGCATTGGCGATGGCGCACATCTCCAGCGCCGACTTGGTGCCATCGAGGAACGAGTTGAACATCTGGGGGTTCATGCCAGCCGCCTCGGCCTCGGCGGCCGTGAGCCCGTAGTGGGTCCACACGTCGTCCGGCGTCACCTCGTGGTAGGCCGGCAGGTACTTGGTGCCCTTGCCGGCGGCGACGACGCGGAAGCCCGCCGCGCGCGCCCAGTCGACGATCTCGGCAGTCAGCGCGGGCTGGTCGCCGTAGGCCATGGAGTAGACGACGCCGGCCTTGCGCGCCTCCTCCGCCAGCAGGGCGCCGGCGAGAACGTCGGCCTCGACGTTGACCATGACGATGTGCCGGCCGGCGGCAATGGCCGCGCGGGCATGGCAGATGCCGGCGGACGGGTTCCCCGTCGCCTCGACCACAACCTCGATATCGGCGGCCTCGAGCGCGCGCAGCGTGTCGTCGGTGAACCGCGTGGCGGCAATGCGGGCGCCGTCCCAGCCGACCGCCCTGCAGGCGGCCCGGGCACGGTCCGGGGAGAGGTCGCAGATCACGGCCACCTCGAGGCCCGCGATGTGCGGCACCTGCGACAGGAACATGGAGCCGAACTTGCCGGCGCCGATGAGGGCGACGCGGACGGGCTTGCCATCCGCGTTGCGTGCCGCCAGGAGCTGGGTGAGGTTCATCGCCCGTCCGTCACTCGGCCGCCTGCCGGTGCCGGCGGGCGTACGCGAGCAGCGCGTCGTCCGCCACCTTCTCGATGGGCCGGAAATCACGGTGTGCGATCCACTCGGCGCGCGTCGGCTTGCGGATGGAGTTGGAGCAGGCGTTGAGCGTTAGGTAGACGATGCGGCGCGGGAACGGCGTGATGTTGCCGGCGGAGCCGTGCACGAGGTTGCCATGGAACATCAGCATGCCGCCCGGCTTGCCGGTGGGCGCGACGATGCCCCCGTCCTGCACCAGGCGCTCGACGGTGGCGTTGTCGAGGGTCCACAGCGGATAGGCCGTGGTGGCGGTGTCGTGGCCCGCCTGCAGGTTGCCGTGCCTTTGCGAGCGCGGCACCAGCATCAAGGCACCGTTGACCGGCAGCACCTCGTCGAGGAAGACGGAGATGTTCATGGCGCGCGGCTCGGGCATGCCGTCATCGCGCAGCCAGGTGGCGTAGTCCTGGTGCCACTGCCAGACGTCGCCGTCGAACTTGGCCTTGGCGTTGATCTTGTACTGGTGCATGTAGACGGGCTCGCCGAACACCTGCTCGACGGGCTCGATCATGCGCGGATGCCGGCCCAGGATCGCGAACGCCTCGTTGTAGGTGTGGGCGGCGAACGCGGTGCGCGGGGCGCCGTTCCTCTCGCGCCAGACCTCCGGGCGATCGCTGGCGAGCACCCGGGCGCTCTCCTCGCGCAGCACGGCCACCTCCTCGGGCGCGAACAGCTCGGGCAGGAACAGCCAGCCCTCGGCGTGAAAGTGCGCGATCTGGGCATCCGTCAGCTTCATGGCGTCCTCCAGGGAATTTCCTTTGTGCGCGGCGCCCAGGGCATCACGCGCGTTGGAGCCGTCTCCATGCCGCAGGCTAGCATCTCGCCTTGCAGGTTCAATCGCGGCATCTCGCAGTGCGAGACGGGACGCTGCGACCCGCTCAACGCGGCGAGGCCAGGCGCGCCCTGCGCACGGTCTCGGACGGCCGCTCGACGAAGTGGCGCTTGTAGTCCTGCGAGAACTGGCTGAAGTGCCAGAAGCCGTGGCGGGCGGCCACGGTATAGATATCGGTGCCCTGCGCGGCGCCGGCGAGCAGATCCTTGCGGGCGCGATTGAGGCGGATGACCTTCCAGTAGTTGCCGGGGCTGACGCCCAGCTGGTCGCGGAAGCAATAGGCAAGCTTGCGCGGACTTGCCCCCACCTCGCGGCACACGTCGAGCAGCGTCATGGGCTTGCCGTCGAGCGACAGCATCAGATCGCGCGCGCGGTCGACGGTTTGCTTGCGCGCCCGCGGCGAGAGGCCCAGCGGCTCACTCGCGACGGCAAGGTTCAGGACCTCGGTCAGCAGGCCGTCCTCGAGCGCACGGGCCGCCGGCGTCTCACGGCCGAGATCGCGGCGGGCGCGGGTGGTCTCGCGCGCCAGCACCAGCAGGCTCTTGAGACGGTTGAGACCCTGGGCCCTTGCCCGCAGGCCTAGCATGCGGCGCTGGTAGTGCCGCGGCCACTCCAGGCCGAGCGCCGCCGCAAGCCCCTCGAGCGTGCGCGCGCTGGTCGACACGCCCCAGACCTCGAAGTGCTCGGGCGTGAACAGCTCGATCTCCGCATCGTGGCTGACGAGGAAGGTGTCGGGGCCGGCGATGCACGCGCCATTGCAGTGCGCCATCGCCGTTTCCGCCCAGGGGATGCCGATGGTGAACGTGTCCGGGCCGAGCGTGCCGCACTGGCGGGTTCTGCGCGTCGTCACCTCCCGGAACATCTCGACCCGCGACAGGCGGATGCCCGACAGGCTGCCGCGGAAGGCACCCGGGCTCAACTGATCGTAGACGAGGCTCCAACAGGCGAGACTGGCGCCGTACTCGTGCACGTCGTTGCTCTCGTACTGGAACAGCACGCCGTCCGGCGCGTCGCCCGAGCGGCATGCCGTGTCGGCTCTGGGCAAGGGTGCTTGGCTCGGCATGATCCAGACACTGCGGCAAGGCGGCGGAGGCAAAGCCTAGCCAAGCCTGCCTGCAGGGACAAGGGAGGCAAATTGCGGGATTTCGATAACCGCCCCCGAGACCGGCAGGCTAGGCTCGCAGCCAATCGCGGGTGCGCAGCAGCAATCTGGCTCGCTTCTGGGCATCCGGCCGCTTCCGGCGGCAGCCCGCCCGCAGACGCGCGCACAACGGCACAGGAGAGCAATCTTGTCGGCATCCATGTCCCAGACCCCCACGACGCATCCGCTGGATCCCCTGAGCGAGGCGGAGCTTGCGCAAGCCTGCACCCTGTTCAAGGAGCTCAAGGGCCTCGGCCCCGACACGCGCTTCGGCTTCGTGCAGCTCGCCGAGCCCGACAAGGCCACAGTGCTCGCGCATACGCCCGGGGCTCCCGTCGCACGGCGGGCGGCGGCAACCATCTTCGACCGCCGCTCGGGCGCCGCCTACAACGGCGTCGTCGACATCGGCGACAAGCGCATCGTGAGCTGGATCGAGCACCCGACAAAAAGCGCACCCTACGGCCAGCCGCCCGTCATCATCGAGGAGTTCTTCCTGGTCGGCGAGGTGGTGAAGAAGGATCCGGGCTGGCGTGCGGCGGTGAAGCGGCGCGGCCTCACGGACAAGGACATCGAGCTGGTGCAGGTCGACCCCTTCTCGGCCGGCTTCTTCAACCGCGAGGTGGAGAAGGGCCGCCGGCTCGTCTCCGCCGTCTCCTACTACCGCGCGGACGAGAAGGACAACGGCTACGCGCACCCGATCGAAGGCGTGGTGGCGCTCGTCGATCTCAACGAGGGCAAAGTGGTCGATCTGGTCGACGAGCCCGAGGTGATCCCGATCCCGAAGAGGAAGCGCAACTACAACCGCGCCGCCTACCCTCAGACGGGCACAACCGTGAAGCCGCTCGACATCGTGCAGGCGGAAGGGCCGAGCTTCACGGTCGAGGGCTGGAAGGTCGCATGGCAGAACTGGTCGTTCCGCGTCGGCTTCACCGCGCGCGAGGGACTGGTGCTCAACCAGCTCGCGTTCCGCGACGGGGACAAGGATCGCCCCGTGATCTACCGCGCCAGCGTCACCGAGATGGTGGTTCCCTACGCCGACCCGACCGCGAACCACTTCTGGAAGAACGCCTTCGACGCGGGCGAGTACGGCCTCGGAAAGCTCGCCAACGCGCTCGAGCTCGGCTGCGACTGCCTGGGCCAGATCCACTACTTCGACGTGCCCGCCGCCGACGACCTCGGCCAGCCCATGCTGATGAAGAACGCCATCTGCATGCACGAGGAGGACTACGGCGTGCTGTGGAAGCACTACGAGTTCCGCAACGACACCTTCGAGGTGCGCCGCTCGCGGCGCCTCGTGATCAGCTTCTTTGCCACCGTCGGCAACTACGACTACGGCTTCTACTGGTACCTCTACCAGGACGGAACCATCCAGCTCGAGGCGAAGCTCACGGGCATCATCCAGACGGCGGCCGTGGCGCCGGGCAAGCCGTATCCGTGGGGCGGCATGGTGTCTGAGGGCCTCGGCGGCCCGACGCACCAGCACTTCTTCAACGTGCGGCTGCACATGATGGTCGACGGTGAGAAGAACACCGTCACCGAGCACGAGTTCGTGCCGCGGCCCTACGGGCGCGACAACCCCTACGGCAACGTGTTCGACACCACCAGCCGCGTGCTGGCGCGGGAGCGGGACGCGGCGCGCGAGGCCGACGGCCGCACGGGCCGCTACTGGAAGATCCAGAATCCCAACGTCAAGAACGCGGTCGGCAATGCGCCGGGCTACAAGCTCGCCATCAACGCCAGCCCGCTGATGCTGGCGCAGGAGGGAAGCTCGGTGCATTCTCGCGCGGGCTTTGCGACAAAGCACGTGTGGGTGACGCGCTTCGATCCGGCCGAGCGCTACGCCAGCGGCGAGTTCCCCAACCAGCACGCCGGCGGCGACGGGCTGCCGAGGTTCATCGCGCAGAACCGCGAGATCGAGAACCAGGACATCGTGGTGTGGCACACCTTCGGCCACACGCACGTGTGCAAGCCCGAGGACTTCCCCATCATGCCGGTGGAGTACGCGGGCTTCATGCTCAAGCCCAACGGCTTCTTCGCGGAGAACCCGGCGATGGACCTGGCGCCCGATGCCAACGACAAGAGCAAGGACCAGCGCGGCGGCGCCTGCTGCTGCGACTGAGCGCGCTGCCGCACGACAGCAGCCCAAGGGTCAAGCGCCAACGCGAGGGGACCGCGCCGACATGGCGAGCAGGACGACCAAGAGGAACACCGGAAAGGGGAAGGCCGCAGCCGCCTATACAGGGCCGGAGCTGTGCCGGTTGACGGCAACGGAGGTGGTGGGCCTTCTGCGCAAGGGGGAGATTGCGGCATCCGAGGCGCTCGAGGCGTCGCTGCAGCGCATCGCGCAGGTGGAGGGCGCCGTCAACGCCATGCCGACGGTGTGCGCGGACAGGGCGCGCGCCGCCCTGAAGGATCTCGGCAAGAGGAAGCGCCTCAACGGCCGGCACGTGGCCTGGCTGGCCGGCCTGCCCATCGGCATCAAGGACCTGACACCGGTTGCGGGCGTGCGCACGACGTGGGGCACGAAGGGCTTCGCGGACAACATCGCCGAGACGAGCGACCCGCTCGTGCTGATGCTGGAGGCGCGCGGCGGCATCGTCGTCGGCATGACCAACACGCCCGAGATGGGCACCGGCGCCAACACCTTCAACGACGTGTTCGGCATGACGCGCAATCCCTGGGACACGCGCAAGAACGCCGGCGGCTCCTCGGGCGGGGCGGCGGTGTCGCTGGCTGTCGGCGAGGTCTGGCTCAGCCACGGGTCGGATTTCGCCGGATCGCTGCGCACGCCCGCCGCCTATTGCGGCGTCGTCGGCCTGCGCCCTTCGCCGGGGCGGGCCGGCGGGGCGCCCAAGGACCTCGCCTTCCATACCGAGGGCGTGCAGGGCCCGATGGCGCGCACCGTCGCCGACGTCGCGCTCTTCCTCGACGCCATGGCGGGGTTCGACCCGATGATGCCGATCACGCTGGAGGCGCCGGCCGTACCGTTCCAGGCGGCCGTGCGCAAGGCCACGGGCAAGGTGCGGATCGCCTACGCGCCCACCCTGGGCGGCTTCGCCGAGGTCGAGCCGGAGATCGATTCGGTTCTGCGCACGGCGCTCACCCAGGTCGAGAAGGCGGGCGGGCGGGTGGAGGAGGACTGCCCCGAGCTGCCGGACCTCCTCCCCACCTTCGTCACCCTGCGCGGCATGGCCTGGGCCTCCCTGCCGGGATCGCTGCCGCCGGAGATCCAGAGGCACTTCAAGAAAACGCTTCGGGAAAACATCGCGCTAGGCAACAAACTGAAGCCGGAGCAGATCTACAAGGCGTTTCACGCGCGCGCGGCACTCTACTATAGGATGCAGGCGTTCCTGGAAACGCATGACGTGCTGGCCTGCCCCGTGGTGGGCCTGGAGCCGCTCGGCGTCGAACAAGAGTTTCCGGGCACGGTGAATGGCCGGCCGCTCGAGAGCTACATAGACTGGCTCCGCTACTCGTTCCTCGCCACCACCACCGGCCTGCCTGCGATCTCGGTTCCCGCCGGCCTCACAGCCAGCGGCATGCCGGTCGGCCTGCAGCTCATCGGTCCGCCGCGCGGGGAAGCCAAGCTACTGGCCGTGGCCCGCGCGGTGGAGGCGGCCGTCAATTTCCCGGGAACGCCCATCGATCCCCGTTCACCCTGAGCCTTCCGTCCCAGCCAGCAACCGAGGAGATCCAAGCATGCGCCGCCGACCTTCCCTCTTGACGGCAGTCGTCGCGCTCGCGGCATTCGCCCTGAGTGCAACGAGTGCGCTCGCGCAGACGACGCTGCGCGTCTACATGCACTCGGATCTGAAGATCCTCGATCCGATCTGGACGACGGCCTACATCGTCCGCAACCACGGCTACATGGTCTACGACACGCTGCTCGCCCAGGACGAGAAGGGCGAGATCAAACCGCAGATGGCGGAGAAATGGGAGGTGTCGGCGGATGGCCTCACCTACACCTTCACGCTGCGCGACGGGCTCCTGTGGCACGACGGCGCGCCGGTGACGGCGGAGGACTGCGTCGCCTCGATCAAGCGCTGGGGCGCCAAGGACGGCATCGGCCAGAAGCTGATGGGCTTCATCGAGACGATGGCCCCGGTCGATGCCAAGAGCTTCACGATCAAGCTCAAGGAGAAGACGGGCCTCGTCCTGCTGGGCCTCGGCAAGCCGTCCTCGAACGTGCCGTTCATGATGCCCAAGCGCGTCGCCGAGACGGATCCCAACACGCAGATCTCGGACTTCACGGGGTCGGGCCCGTTCGTGTTCAAGCGCGACGAGTGGAAGCCCGGCGACAAGACGGTCTACGTCAAGTTCGACAAGTACAAGCCGCGCGCGGAGCCGGCTTCGGGGCTCGCCGGCGGCAAGGTCGTCAAGGTCGACCGCGTCGAGTGGCGCGCCATCGCCGATGCGCAGCAGGCCGTCAACGCGCTGCAGGCGGGCGAGCTCGACATGATCGAGCAGCCCAGCCACGATCTGCTGCCACTGCTGAAGGCGGATGCCAACGTCTACATCCTGTCGACGCCGGCCGGCATCGGCCAATACACGCTGCGGCCGAACTGGCTGGCACCCCCCTTCGATAATCCGAAGGTGCGGCAGGCGCTGTGGTATGCGCTCAATCAGGAGGACTTCCTGATGGCGACGGTCGGCGACGCCGAGTACATCAAGACGTGCAAGAGCTACTACCCCTGCGGCTCCCCGTACGCGACGCAGGCGGGCATGGACGGCCTGCTCAGCTCCAACGCGAAGAAGGCGCAGGAGCTGTTGAAGGAGGCCAAGTACGACGGCACGCCGATCGTGCTGATGCACTCGACGGATCTCAAGATCCTCGCCAACCTGGCGCCGGTCGCGAAGTCGCTGATGGAGAAGGCGGGCTTCAAGGTCGACATGCAGTCGATGGACTGGCAGACGCTGGTGGCGCGCCGCACCAAGAAGGACCCGCCGGCCGCGGGCGGCTGGCACGCGTTCCTCACCGCCTGGGTCGCGGCCGACATCCTGAATCCGGTCGCCATGGCCTACATGAACTCCGCCTGCGACAAGGCGCTGTTCGGCTGGCCGTGCGATGCCGAGATGGAGAAGCTGCGGGACCAGTTCGCGCGCGAGGGCGATCCGGCCAAGCAGAAGGAGATCGCGGCCGCCGCGCAGGTGCGCGACACGCAGGTGACGACGCACATTCCGCTCGGCGAGTACATCGCGCCGGCGGCGATCCGCAAGAACGTGACCGGCGTGCTGCTGTCGCCCGCGACCGTGTTCTGGAACATCGAGAAGAAGTGAGCGAAGCGCGGCTCTCATGTCCGGGCCCTCTTCCCCAGGGAAGAGGGCCTCTTGCTGCCGCGCCCCGCGGCCTCAGTCGCGATCCTCGGCGTCGTGCGCGTGGCGGACGGCGCGCAGCAGCGCGGCGTCGACCTTCGCGGGGTCGATGATGACCTTCTCGTCGTGCACGCCGACAACGGCGTCGACGGGAAGATCGAACTCGCCCGCGTTCTCGACATAGATGCGCAACGCCGGCGCGACGGCGATCACGGCGCCGAAGGCGCGCGTCTCGCCTGTGAGGAACAGCTCGTAGCCGGGCTGCGGGGGCATCGGGACGGGATGGACCATGGCGCACCTGCCAAAGCGACGCCGACGTATCGCGGCAGGGCGAGCATAGCACGCCACTGTCGGCGACGCGGCCCTTGCGTCATTCGGCCGGATGGGCGAGCCCGCGGTCCTGCCGGCGCATCAGCCAGAAAGCCGAGGCCATGATCAGCGCCATCAGCGGCACGGCGGCCAGGTTGATGGCGATCCAGCCGGCCTTCTCGGCCAGCAGGCCGGACAGCCCGGCGGCGGTCGCGGTCGCCGCGTAGACGGCAAAGTCGTGGCTTCCCTGCACCTTGGCGCGCTCGGAGGCGCTGTAGGTCGAGGTGAGCAGCGTGGAGCCGCCGACATAGGTGAAGTTCCAGCCGATGCCGACCAGGATGTTGGCGATGAGGAAGTTGGCGAAGGCGACGCCCGCCAGGTTGACGAGCGCGCAGCCGAGCAGGATGGCGCCGCCGGCGGCGATCACCGGCAGGACGCCGTAGCGGGCGATGAGCGAGCCGGTGAAGAAGGACGGCAGAAACATCGCCACCACGTGCGCCTGGATGACGGTGGCGCTGTCGGGGAAGCCGAAGCCGCAGGCGAGCATGGCGAGCGGCGTCGCCGACATGGTGAGCGTCATCACGGCGTAGCCCAGAACGGACGAGGCGAGCGCCACGCGATAGGCCGGCGCGCGGGCGATCTCGCGCATGGGGCGGCCTGGCTCGGCGCGCTGCTCGGCCGTCAGGCGGGGAATGCTCACAAACTGCACGAGGATGATGACGAGGAAGGAGAACACGGCGGTCGCGAGATAGACCCCCGCGAACGCCACCGAGAGGGCATCGACGGTCCATTTGGCCGTCTGGGGACCGATGAAGCCGGCCAGGACGCCGCCGGCCATGACGAGGGAGATGGCGCGCGCGCGGCCGGAGGGAGGCGCAGAATCCGCCGCTGCCAACCGGAAATACCAGAAGCACGCCGCCTGCACGCCCTGCAGGAGGGAGGCGACGCACAGAAGCGGGAAGGAGCCGAGGAGAACGGCGGTGCAGCCCAACAGCCCGAACCCCAGGCCGGCCACGGCGCCCAGCGTGAAACCGGCGCGGCGGCCGATCGCGGCCATCAGGTAGGACGCCGGGATGGTGCTCAGCATGACGCCGAAATGCACAAGGAACACCGGCATCGTCGCCATCCACTTGTGCTCGGCATCGAGCAGGCCGTGGCCGACGAGCGGCGTCACCGAGATGCCGGCACTCTGCACGCTCATGAACAGCGCCTGCGACAGCGCCAGCACGGTGATGTTGCGGCGCTGGATGCGCTCGGCCAACTCCGGCTTGGGCTCGGACATGGATCTCCCTCCGGGGGAGCCCCCTCCCCCTGGCGGCGGCCACCCGACGCCTCAACTCTTGGAATATTTTGCTCGGGCCGTGCCCTTGCGGAGCATGCCGCAGGGCGTCTGCCCCTGCTGATTGGCATTTTCGCTCGCCAAGGGCAAGCGCGAACCTCGAGCCTTGCCAAGCTGTTGCGGGCACGCGCAGCGTATGGCCCAGCCCCGGGCCGGAGCCCGGGGGCGGCCACTGTCACGCTGATGCCGCCGTCGCGCGCTAGGGCCGTCGGCGTAGCGGGACGCGGCTGCGTCCTCTAGGGTTTTCGAAGTGGACTGAGTTTCCAAGCGACTGGGTCAGGGCATGGATTCCAATATCGGGCGCACGATCGCGATCGGCTTCGGCGTCATCGCGGCGTTCTTCGGGTCGCTGTTTGCCGCTTTCCAGGCGAGGCCCGACGTGCCGGGCCGCATTGTCATGGCCACGGGCAACACCATGTATCACTCCCTCGCCGAGACCTGGCGGGAGGATCTCGAGCGCAATGGCGTGCAGCTCGAGCTCAGGGGCACGCTGCAGGGCTTCGACACGCTGAAGGCGCTCATCGATCCAGGCTCGCCGGTCAATGCCGGCTTCATCAAGGGCGGGGTCGTCGGCAGCATGCAGGGCAAGCTCGCGGGCGCCAGGTCCAAGGAATGGCGGTCGGCCGAGCTCGACAAGCTGCGCTCGGTCGGGCGGCTGTTCTACGAGCCGATCTGGGTCTTCTCGCGCGGAGACCTGCCCATCACGCGCCTGGCCGAGCTCAAGGGAAGACGGCTGCTAGTCGGCACACGCCAGAGCGGCTCGCGCCGGATCGCGATGCAGCTGCTGCGCGCCAACGGCCTCGACCGCAACTCGGTGACGCTGATCGAGGAGGAGCTGACACCGGAGGCCGCCCAGTTCAAGGACGGCAAGGCCGACGTCGGCATCCTGATCGAGCCACCGGACACCGACCGCATCCAGGCGCTGCTGCGGCTCGGGAACATCCGCCTCATGAACTTCGAGGAGGAGGCGACGGCCTACGTCAACCGCTTCCCGGCGCTGACCAAGGTGGTGATGCCGACGGGATCGGTGGGGTTCAACCCGCTGATCCCCTCGGCCGACATCACGCTGCTCGCCACCACGGCAGCGCTGGTGGTGCGGGCCGACATGGACCCCGCGCTCGTCAATCTGCTCACCTACGCCGTCGTCAATCACCCGCGCTCGGGCTTCGACCGGAACGGCGATCCGGTCCTGTTCTACAAGGCGGGCGAGTTCCCCTCGGCGAGCGACCCCGAGTTCGCCGTCTCCAAGGAGGCCCGCCTATTCTACAAGACCGGCGAGATGCCACTGATCCTGCGCCTTGCGGCGCCGGCCAACAAGCGCGTCGGCGTGCCGTTCTCGGTGACGGCGTTCATGGCGGCGCACGGGGCGAAGCTCGTGCTGCTGATCCCGGTGCTCGCCGTGCTGCTGCCGCTGATGCGCGCCCTGCCGGCGATCTACGCTTGGTTCGTGCGCCGGCGCCTGCTTTACTGGTACCGCCAGCTCAAGGAGCTGGAGCGGCAGGTCGACTCGACGGAGGCCTTCCACCATATCGAGAGGTCGCGCGAGGAGATCGAGCGCATCGACGCGGGTGTGAGGCGCATCAGGGTCCCCCTCAACTTCTCAGACAGGTTGTACGACCTGCGCGGTCACATCGACCTGGTGCGGCAGCAGCTCTATGCCAAGCGGCCGCCGTCGTCGGCGGCGGCGGCAGCGGAGTGACGAGACGCGCGATACTGCGAGGCGGTCCGATATGAGGCCGCCGCGTCCCAACAGGAGGCGTCCATGAGCGAGCAGACAGACCTCACGCCACAGGACTACCGTGCGGCCGTGGTGGAGGCAAAACGTCAGATCTCCGAGCACTGGGGCTGGTTCCTCGGGGTCGGCATCGTGCTCGTCCTTGCGGGCATGGCCGCGATCGCCTTCCCGCTGGTGTCGACCATCGCCGCCAAGATCGCGCTCGGCTGGATATTCCTGATCAGCGGCGTGGCGGTGCTGATCCATTCGTTCTCGATCTCGCGGTGGGGCGCGCTGCTGCTCAACCTGCTGATCGGGGCGCTGTACGTGCTGGCCGGCGCCTACCTCGCCTTCCTACCGCTGGCAGGCATCATCACCCTGACGGCCCTGCTGGCGGCGCTGTTCATCGCCGAGGGCATCATGGAGGTGGTGATGGGCGTGCGCCTCAGGGGGCACGGGGGATGGGTGTGGCTCCTGGTCAGCGGCGTCGTGGCGATGGTCGCGGGCGCGCTGATCGCGCTCAGCCTGCCGTCGTCCGCCGAATGGGCGATCGGCCTCCTGGTCGGCGTCAACCTGCTGTCGACGGGCCTGAGCTTCGTGCTGCTGTCGCTGGCGGGCAAGAAGGCCAAGGACGCCAGCAGCCAGGCCTGAGCCGCCGCCTCAGACGCCGCCGAGCTTCAGGTTCAACATGCTCATGTAGAGGTCCGTGCTGAAGGTCACGGGGCTCGTATCCGTGCTCTGGCTCGAGAACAGGCTGAGCACGGGGTCGCTGTTCTGGTTGTTGGCGATATCGTACTTGGCCATGAACCTCTCGATGATCTTGTCGACCTTGGCGGGGTCCTGCAGGTCGGCGATGTCCAGCTTCTTCTTGATGTTGGCCGCCTGCACCTCGATCTCCTGGGCCGACGTCGCCGACGAGATGTCGAAGGCGATCTGATAGACCTGGAGCAGGGCCTTGTCGGCAAGGATGCCGTAGGGGCCGGTGACGCTGGCGGCGTTGCGCTTGAAGTAGAGGGCGAGCCGTACGCCCTCGTTGTCGCTGCCAGCCTCGGCCTCGAGTTGCTGGCGCATGTATTTGTCGACCGTCTCCGTCTGCACGGCCTCCGTGCTGGCCGTGGCCTCGCCGAAGGCCTCGAAGTCGAAGGCCTTGGCCAGCGCCTTGAAGCGGGGATCGCTCATCTGGTTGGCAAGCGAGCGCTCGTCGCTGGTGCCGCCCTCAAGCACCTTTCGGATCAACCCCTTGGCGTAGGTGAGATCCTCCAGGCCATAGGCCTTCATGACGTAGCGATAGACGCGCTCGTTCTTCATCAGGTCGTCGACCGACTTGATGTTTCCGACGTGCGCCTTGTAGTAGTCGGTCTCGCGCTTGACCTCGGGCTCCTTGGCGGTGCGCGCCAGGGATTTGGTCAGGTCCTTGCTGATCAGGTTGTAGGACGCGTAGGTCGAGAGCACGGGAAACCTCCGGGTACTGCCCTGTCCAGTCTACGCGCCAGTGTTTACCCGAAACTTACCAATCGTTGGGCCGGTGACGCCGCCGGCAAATCAGCTGCGCCCGCCGCCCCCCTCGCCTTCCGCCCGGGTTCGCGTATGGTTGCGGGCAACCTGCGGAGGCACCCATGAGCCATCTGATCACCAGCGAGGCCGAGCTCGACGCCATCTACGGCCCCTCGCCCGAGGCCGCCATCATCAAGGAGCTCGACCACATCTCGGACCACTACCGCCGCTTCATCGAGGCGTCGCCGTTCATGATCCTTGCCACCAGCGGGCCGGAGGGCCTCGACTGCTCGCCGCGCGGGGACCCCAAGGGCTTCGTGCGCGTCGCCGACCGCAAGACCCTGATGATCCCCGACCGGCGCGGCAACAACCGTGTCGACAGCCTGAGGAACATCGTGCGCGATCCGCGCGTGGGGCTGCTGTTCCTGGTGCCGGGCGTGGGCGAGACCATGCGCGTCAACGGCCGGGCGGCGCTGTCGCGCGATCCGGAGCTGTGCCGCAGCTTCGAGATGCAGGGCAAGACGCCGGCCTGCGTGATCGTGGTCACGGCCGAGAGCGTCTATCCGCAGTGCCAGAAGGCGCTGGTGCGATCGAAGCTGTGGGACCCCAAGCAGCAGATCGCGCGATCGGAGCTGCCCACGGTCGGGGAGATGATGCAGTCGATCAAGGCGGACTTCGACGGCAGGACCTACGACGCCAACTACCCCGAGCGGCTGAAGCAGACGATCTATTGAGCCGGCAGGCGCCGGTGGCGGGCGGGCCGCGCGGCGGGCGCAGGCTTGCCCGCGAGAGGCACGGCGATGGCATCGGCCGCCCGGCGCAGCCGCGCGACGACCTCGCCGATGCGGTCGCGCGACAGGCGCCGGGCCACGGCCGCGATGGTGAGCGCGGCCAGCACCTGCTCCTCACCCGAGGGGACCGCGAAGGCCACCGAGACGGCCCTGGTGCCGGGCACGAGCCCCCGCTCGCGCAGCGCAAAGCCGCGCCCGCGCGCGGCCGCGACGGCGGCCTGCGCCTCACGCAGGCTCACGTCGTAGCTCGCAAGGCGAGCCGTGTTCTGCTGCAGGATGCGGCGCGCCTCGACAGCGGGGAGCCCCGCGAGCGCGGCGATGCCGGCGCTGCTCACTCCTAGCGGCCGGCGGTCGCCGACGTCGATCGAGAGCACCTGGATCGGATAGGCACCGAGCCGGCGGCCGAGGCAGACCGTATCGAGGCCGGTGCGCAGCGTCAGGAAGCCCGTGTCGCCCAGGTCCTCCACGACCTCGCCCAGGACGGGCAGGGCCGCGGCGATGAGCGGCGTGGTCGCGGGCCGCGCCAGCGCCAACAGGGAGATCTGCTGGCCGATGCGGTAGCGCCGCGTCTGGGAGCGCTGCTCCACGATCTCCTCGCGCACAAGCACGGACAGGATGCGGCGCGCCGTCGGCGGCGTCAGCCCCGCCTGGCGCGCCACCTCCGACAGGCCGAGGCCGGCGCCGCGGGCGCTCGCCAGGATGCGCAGGACGAAGATCGCCCGCGCGATGCTCTGGGCGCCGTCGCGGGGCGGCGCGCGAAATCCTGATCGTCCGTGCAAGGGGATCGCCTCCATTCCACAATGTGGAAGCAGTTGTCCGATTTCGATTGCCGCGAGGCAAGTCCCGGGCGCAAGCTCAGTAACGAGCAGGTAAGCCTGGGCCGCAAAGAGCCCTATCAAATGGCCGGCGCCGCGGGCAATGATGAAGCGCCCAATTCGAGCGGCCATCCTCGGGAGGACTGCATGAAGCTTGCGAGCTACCGCGTCGGCGCGGCCGAGCACTGGGGTGCCGTCGTCGGCGACGGCCTCGTCGACCTCAGCCCACGGCTCCCACGCCATGCCACCTTGCGCGCGCTGATCGCAGCCGATGCGCTTGCCGAGGCCAAGGCCGCCGCCGACGGCGCCAAGCCCGACCGCGGGCTTGCCGACGTGGTGCTGCTGCCGCCCGTCGTCGAGCCGCAGAAGATCTGGTGCATCGGCGTCAACTACAAGGACCGCAACGAGGAGTACAAGGACAACTCCGACCTGCCGAAATACCCGAGCCTGTTCTGCCGGGCGCCGACCTCGTTCGTCGGCCACGGCCAGCCGCTGGAGCGGCCGAAGGTGTCGACCCAGCTCGACTACGAAGGCGAGATCGCGCTCGTGATCGGCAAGGGCGGCCGCCACATCCCGCGCGAGGCGGCGCTCTCCCACATCTTCGGCATGACCATGTGCAACGAGGGCAGCATCCGCGACTGGCTGAGGCACGGCAAGTTCAACGTCACGCAGGGCAAGAACTTCGACCGCTCGGGAAGCCTCGGCCCCTATGTCGTGACGCGGGATGAGGCCGATCCGGCCAAGCCGATCCACCTCACGACGCGCGTCAACGGCGAGGTGCGCCAGGACGACTCGACCGAGCGGCTGATGTTCCCGTTCGACTATCTCATCCACTATCTCTCGACGTTCGCGACGCTGGTCCCCGGCGACATCATCGTCACCGGCACGCCGACCGGGGCCGGCGTGCGCTTCGACCCGCCGCGCTGGCTCAAGCCCGGCGACGTGGTGGAGGTCGAAGGCTCGGGCATCGGCACCTTGCGCAACGGCATCACCGACGAGGCCTAGCGGCCCGCAAGCACGCATGCCGCCAGGACGGAGAAGCGGTCGCGACACTCGAACGAAATGCGCCAGGTCCCCTCTCCCTATCCTGCATGGGGAGAGGGCTAGGGTGAGGGCGAGAAGCTTGCGCAGGGCGCGGAGTGTGCCGCTGCCCCTCACCCCGGCCCACTCCCCGCAAGCGAGGAGAGGGAGAAGGGGGCAAGCACAGAGCAGCAGTGCCCAATAGAACGCTGAATGACCGCGGGACGGAGACAAATGCTGAGCAAGGACGAGATCGAGACCATCGCCGCGCGGCTCGAGGAGGCGGAGCGGACCAAGCAGCAGATCCGCATGCTCAGCCTCGAGCACCCGCAGATGAGCATCGAGGAGGCCTACGCCATCCAGCGCGCGTGGGTCGCGCTCAAGCTGAAGAACGGGCGCCGCATCAAGGGGCACAAGATCGGGCTCACCTCGAAGGCCATGCAGAATGCGGTCGGCATCCGCGAGCCCGATTTCGGCGCGCTGCTCGACGACATGTTCTATGCCGACGGGGCCGAGATCCCCGCCGAGCGCTTCATCACCATCCGCATCGAGGCCGAGCTCGCGTTCGTGCTGAAAAGCCGCCTCACGGGACCCGAGTGCACCGTCTTCGACGTGCTCAACGCCACCGACTACTGCACGCCGGCGCTCGAGATCCTCGACACGCGCGTCAAGCGCACGGACCCTTCAGGCGCCACCCGCAAGATCGTGGATACGATATCGGACAACGCCGCCAACGCGGCCCTGGTGGTCGGCGGGCGCCCGTTCAAGCCGAACGAGGTCGACCTGCGCTGGATCGCGGCGCTGGTCTACCGCAACGGGCAGCTCGAGGAGACGGGCGTGGCGGCGGGCGTGCTCAACCATCCCGCCAACGGCGTCGCGTGGCTTGCCAACAAGCTGCACCCCTACGGCGTCGCTCTAGAGCCGGGCCAGCTGATCCTGTCGGGGTCCTTCATCCGCCCGATCGACGCCAAGAAGGGCGACACCTTCCACGCCGACTACGGCGCCTTCGGCACCGTCTCGTGCCACTTCGCGTGAGGACCGCCATGACCGGGCGAACCAGCATCTACGTCGAGGGCTTCGGCCACAAGAACCCCATTCCGGCGGCGGCCCGCATCGGCAACATCGTGGCGTCGGGCATCATCTACGGGCTCGACGTGGCGACCGGAAAGCCCGCGGCCAGCCTCGAGGAGCAGGCGCGGCTGATGTTCCAGCACCTCAAGACGATCGTGGAGGCGGCAGGCGGCAGCGTCGACGACATCCTCAAGCTCAATTTGTGGATGGTCGACCGCGGGAAGCGCGAGGCGGTCAACGCCGAGTGGCTGGCGATGTTCCCGGACGCCGCCTCGCG